>QFQD01000053.1 GCA_003241485.1 Ancylobacter novellus | reverse complement strand
CTGACGCGCGACTACAATGAGCTGGTCGACAGCTACAATATGGGGCCCCTGCGCTAGGCGCCCCAACGCTTTCAGCGCGACATCGCACCACGCACAGGCAGGACCGGCAGCCGGCACCCGCCCTCAGTCCACGTCGTCGACGCTCGCCGGCCCGCCGCCATAGGCGCGCTGCGCGAGCGCAGCCTCCATGAACGGATCGAGATCACCGTCCAGCACCTCTTGCGGGGTGCCGGACGTGACGCCGGTGCGCAGGTCCTTCACCAGCTGATAGGGCTGCAGCACATAAGAGCGGATCTGGTGACCCCAGCCGATATCAGTCTTGGCGGCCTGATCGGCGGCGGCCTGTGCCTCGCGCTTCTTCAGTTCCATCTCGTAGAGCTTCGCACGCAGCATCTCCCACGCGGTGGCGCGGTTCTTGTGCTGCGAGCGATCGCCCTGCGCCACCACGGCGATGCCGGTGGGGATATGGGTGAAGCGCACCGCGGATTCGGTCTTGTTGACGTGCTGGCCACCGGCGCCGCCCGAACGCATGGTGTCGATACGCAGGTCGCTTTCCTTGATGTCCACCACGATGCGGTCGTCGATGACAGGATAGACATCCACCGACGAGAACGAGGTCTGCCTCCGCGCGTTCGAATCGAAGGGCGAGATTCGCACCAGCCGGTGCACGCCAGCCTCGGTCTTCAGCCAGCCATAGGCATTGTGGCCCTTCACCAGGATGGTCGCGGACTTGATGCCGGCGGTTTCACCGCCCGATTCGTCGATCAGCTCCACCTTGAAGCCGCGCCGTTCGGCCCAGCGCGTATACATGCGCAGCAGCATCAAGGCCCAGTCCTGGCTGTCAGTGCCGCCGGCGCCGGCATGGACTTCGAGATAGCTGTCATTGGCATCCGCCTCGCCCGAAAGCAGGGCTTCCAGCTGACGGCGGGCAACTTCGGCCTTCAGCTTGGCGAGCGCCGCCGCGGCTTCAGAGACGATGCCGTCATCGCCTTCCATCTCGCCCAGCTCGATGAGCTCGACATTGTCGTTGAGCTCGCGCTCGATACGCTCCAGCGAATTGAGCCCGTCCTCCAGCGTGCCGCGCTCCTGCATCAGCTTCTGCGCGCGCTCCGGGTCGTTCCAGAGGTTGGGGTCCTCGGCGAGCGCATTCAGCTCGGCGAGTCGGGCCTTGGAACGGTCGAAATCGATGTGCTGCCGCAGCAGGCCGGCGGCTTCGCGGATTTCGTCGACGCTCGTGGCGAGCTCGGCGCGCATGTTCACTCACTCTCAGAAAGACGCGCCCGAGGCGCGGAAGGCGGCGGAAAATAGAGGCGTTGGCCCGCACTGTAAACGCCCCGCCCGACGCTATGAGACGTCACGCACCGAAGCGTGGACTTGTCATCAGTGCGCGCCCCACCGGTTTAGGGGGCTCGCTGCGCAGCACGACCGACGTGGTGACAGCGCCGTAGCGTCCGATCGCGTCGACGATGGTCGCCAGATATTCGGGAGCCGGGACGATGGCCTTGAGCACGAAGCAGTCATCTCCGGTCACGCGATGCACCTCCACGATGTGCGGCAGTTCGTCGAACTGCTTCAGGCAGGCGCGGATATGTTCATGCGTGGTCTTCAGCCGGATGATCGCCGTCATGTTGAGCCCGAGCGCGGGCAGGTTGAGTCGGGCTCCGTAGCCGGCAATGATGCCGCGCTCTTCAAGCCGCTTCAGCCGCTCGGACGTCGCCGGCTGCGACAGGCCGATCCGCCGGCCGAGTTCGGACACCGGCATCCGGCCGTCCTGCTGCAGCGCTTCCAGGATCTCGATATCCTTGTCGTCCAGCCCCGCTTCGCGCAGATGCCGGGCGAGCGGCGGAAATGACCTTGAATCCATCGGCAGATTCCTCACTTGGCCGATGGATTAGCATGTCCGCACGCCTGCGTCCCTGCCATGTTCTCACCCGCTTCCGCATTGGAGAACAAAATGCGCCTGATCGGCATGCTGGATTCGCCCTATGTCCGCCGCGTCGCGATTTCGCTGACGCTGCTGGACCTGCCCTATGTGCATGAGCCGTTGTCAGTGTTCCGCCACTACGGCGCCTTCGCGGCCGTCAATCCGGTGGTGAAGGCGCCGACCTTGGTCACTGACGAGGGCATCGTGCTGATGGACTCGACCCTGATCCTCGAACATGCCGAGCGCCTCGCCGATCCGCAGCTCAGCCTCGTCCCGACCGAGCTCGCGACGCATGCTCGCGCCCAGCGCATGATCGGACTCGCGCTGGCGGCCTGCGAGAAGACGGTGCAGATCGTCTATGAGCACGAATTGCGCCCGGCCGAGAAGCGTCACCAGCCCTGGATCGACCGCGTACGCGGCCAGTTGCTCGCAGCCTATGGTCTGTTGGAGGCCGAGATTGCGGCACGCGAAGGCTGGCTGCTCGCAGAAAGGCCGCTTCAGGCGGACGTCAGTACGGCGGTCGCGTGGACCTTCTCACGCAACCTCCTGCCGGACCTCATCCGCGGCAGCGACTTCCCTGCTCTCGCGGCCTTCGCGTCGCGCGCGGAAGATCTGCAAGCCTTCCGCGCCACGCCGCATGACGGGTGACGCCGGAGGTCGTGAGGTTCAGTAAAGGCCACCTGTGCCGCTGCCACCGATCACGCGGTCGGCCTCCGGGGAGACGCCAACGGGCTGCCCGTTGGCGTCCGTCGCGCCAATGACCGAATAGCTGTCCGGCGGCGCCGTTCCCGGCTTGAACGCCTCAAGGATCGAGTTTTCACCCGGTCCGGCACGCAACCCGGTCTTCGGGTTGATGCGAATCAGCTTGATGCCCGGCGGCACGCGGAACGGAACCGCGGGTCGATCGGCCAGCGCCACCTGCATGAAATCGCGCACCACCGGCGCGGCGAGCAGGCCGCCGGTCGAGCCCTTGCCCATCGGCTTGGGGGTATCGAAGCCGAGATAGACCGCCACCACCATGTCCGGGGTGAAGCCTACGAACCAGGCGTCTTTTTCTTCGTTGGTCGTGCCGCTCTTGCCGGCTACGGGCTTGCCGAGGGCCTTCAGCGCCGTGCCGGTGCCGCGCTGGACGACGCCTTCCATCATGCCGACCATCTGATAGGCGGTCATCGGATCGAGCACCTGCTCGCGGCGGTCGATCAGCGTCGGCTCGGGCTGATCCTGCCACTGCGCGGCGTCGCAGCCGCGGCATTCGCGCTCGTCATGCTTGTAGATGGTCTTGCCGTAGCGGTCCTGGATACGGTCGATCAGCGTCGGCTTCACCTTCTTGCCGCCATTGGCGAAGATCGAGTACCCGCCCGCCATCCGCAGCACCGTGGTCTCGCCCGCGCCGAGCGACATGGACAGCACCGGCAGCAGATTATCGACCACGCCGAAGCGCTTGGCATAGTCGACGATAATCGGCATGCCGAGATCGTTGGCGAGGCGCACCGTCATCACGTTTCGCGACTGTTCGAGGCCGAAGCGCAGCGTTTGCGGGCCATAGAACTTGCCGGAATAGTTTTCCGGCCGCCACGTCGCCTGCCCGGCCTGGTTCAGCTCGAACGGGGCGTCGAGCACGATGCTGGACGGCGTGTAGCCATTGTCGATCGCCGAGGCATAGACGAAGGGCTTGAAGGAGGAGCCGGGCTGGCGCTGCGCCTGCGTGGCGCGGTTGAACTGGCTTTCGTCGAAGGAGAAGCCGCCGGCCATGGCGAGCACGCGGCCGGTCCACGGGTCCATGGCGATCAGCGCGCCCTCGATGCGCGGCTGCTGGCGCAGACGCCACTGGTCCGGCTTGCCGTCGACCTGCTCGACATAGACCACATCGCCGGGCTTGAGCACGCTGGCGACGCCCTGCTTGCTGCCGCGCACCGCCCATTTGGCGCCATCGGCGGTGATGACCCCGACATCGCGCTGGGAGGACAGCACGCCGGAACGGTCGCGCTGCGGCTGCAGGCCGATGCGCGCGCTCTGCGCGTCGGAATCCAGCACCACCGCCAGACGCCAGGGAATGTCGGTGAAGGTGCGCACATCGGCGAGGCGCGCGCCCCAGTCGCCGCCGGTGTCGATGCGGCTCACCACACCGTGCCAGCCGCGCTGCTCGTCATAGCGGGTGAGGCCGTCCAGCAGCGCCTTCTTGGCGGCAAGCTGCAGCTTGGGGTTCAGCGTGGTGCGGACCGAGAGGCCGCCGCCATACAGCTTGTCCTCGCCATAGCGCTCGAAGATCTCGCGGCGCACTTCCTCGGCGAAATATTCGGCCGAGAAGATGTGCGCGCCGGTCGGGCGCACGGTGACGGAGAGATCCGTCGCCTTGGCCTTGTCGGCCTCTTCCTGGGTGATGTAGCCGTTCTCGGCCATGCGATCGATCACCCAGTTGCGGCGGTCGACGGCTGCTTCGTGGCGGCGGAACGGGTGATAATTGTTCGGGCCCTTCGGCAGGGCGGCGAGATAGGCGGCCTCGGCGATGGTGAGCTCGGAGACCGACTTGTCGAAATACAGCAGCGAGGCGGCGGCCACGCCATAGGAGCCGATGCCGAGATAGATCTCGTTGAGATACAGCTCGAGGATCTTGTCCTTGGAATAGGCGCGCTCGATGCGCAGCGACAGCAGCGCTTCCTTGATCTTGCGGTCGAACGACACCTCGTTCGTGAGAAGGAAGTTCTTCGCCACCTGCTGGGTGATGGTCGAGGCGCCCTGCGGGCGGCGGCCCGAGCCGTAATTCTGCAGGAAGGCATAGCCGGCGCGGCCGATGCCGGTCAGGTCGATGCCGCCATGCGAATAGAAATTCTTGTCCTCGGCGGAGAGGAACGCCTCTTTCACCAGATCGGGAATGTTCTGGATCGGCAGATAGAGGCGGCGCTCCTTGGCATATTCGGCGATCAGCGAGCCATCGCCCGCGTGGATGCGCGTCATCACCGGGGGCTCGTAGTTCTGCAGCTGGGTGTAGTCCGGCAGGTCCTGCGAGAACTTCCAGACGAAATAGCCCGCCACCGCGCCGCCGACGACGAAGAGGATGGTGCCCAGGGCGAACAGGAAACCCAAGAACCGCAGAAGCAGCCGCATGCGGCCTTGTCCTTCACAATCTGCGACAGCGTGGCGCCATTGCCCCACGTGTCCTAAATCCTACGTCGCCCTGAGGCTCCGTGTGCGGGTGAACTATGGCCTAATCGCGGCCGGGGCAGGCTTTGCGCCGGCCACCGGTTGGCCGGCGGGACCGTCCATGCTGGCGGGCATCGCCACCGGCACCGCGTCGCCCGGCTTCTGTGCCGCGAAATAGGCGTTGATCGCCGTCACCATGGCATCGGTCACGTTCGATTGCCAGTCCGAGGACATCATCAGCTCAAGGTCTTTCGCGCTGGAGAGATAGCCGAGCTCGAACAGAACGGATGGCACGTCCGGTGCCTTCAGCACCTTGAATCCAGCCGATTTCAGCGGCGATTTGTGCATCCGCGCGGCGTCGCCGACATTGCCGACCAGCGTGCGCGCGAACTGCGCGGAGAAATTGCGCGTCTCGCGCTGGGCGAGGTCGAAAAGGATGCCCGCGACGTCCGCGGGCTCCTCGGAAAGGTCGAGGCCGGCAATCATGTCCGCCTTGTTTTCCGAATCGGCGAGGCGCTGGGCTTCCGCGTCCGAGGCGCGGTCCGAAAGCGTGTAGATGGTCGCCCCGCGCACGTCGCCATCGCGGGCCGACAGCGAATCGGCGTGCAGCGAGATGAACAGCCGCGCGCCGCTCTCGCGGGCGAAGCGCACCCGCTGGCCGAGCGCGACATAGGTATCCTGGCTGCGGGTCAACAGCGTGCGATAGCGGCCCGTCTTCTCCAGCTTGCGGTGCAGCTGCTTGGCGATGGAGAGGACGAGATCCTTCTCGGTGACGTTGAAGGCGGAGTTCACCGCCCCCGAATCGATGCCGCCATGGCCGGGATCGATGACGATCACCGGCCTCGTGTCGCCGACGCTGGCCGCCTCGCGCTTGGGCATCGACGCCTCCTCGGCCCGGCGCACCGGGGCGGCGACCGCCTTCAGGAAGCTGACGCGGTCGGTCTTGGCGAGATCGATCACCAGACGCGCGGGCTGGCCATCCATCGGCTCCAGCACGAAGGCCTTGTCGATGGTGACCGGCGCCGACAGGTCGAGCACGATGCGCGCCTTGCCCGGCGCGAACAGGCCGAAACGATAGGCGCTGACCAGCCCCCTGCCCTCCTGCCCGGCCGAGGCCGGCAGGCTGAACACGACATCGGGAATATCGACGACGACGCGGTAGGGATCGGCGAGCGTGAAGGCGCCGAGCGGCACGGCGCGGGACAGATCAACCACCAGGCGCGTACGTTCGCCATCGCCCGCCAGACGCGCATCGGTGGCCACGGCCGGCTCCTCGGCGGCCACAGGTGCGGTGCCCGGCAGCGCCAGCAGCGCCGCCGCGAGCAGCAGCCCCGACAGCGCCCTGCGCCAGCTGATCGCGCGCCATGTCATCGTCAGCGTCTGAACTCCGGCATCGGCCCTCGGCGTGAGCGAGGAACATGAGCGGTGAAGTGGTCCCCCTTGAGGCCACTTCTAACGAATTAGGAACCTACAGTTAACCATTGGTTGACCGTCCGCCGACGAGGGAGGTGCGAGCGTGGCGTGACGGCAACGGCCCTGCGCGAGGCGATCGGACGCGATCCTTGCCAAATCGGCACGCGTGCCGCTATTAAGGGCATGCATATGGTTCGCATTCCGGGTCGCTCGCTTGACGTCCGGCTATCGCGGTCCGGCAATGTTGGGCGATCCAGAAATGGGGATACCCGGCAGACACGGCGCCAGCGTCCTTTTCGGGCGTGCCGTCCTGCCGCAAGCGGCACAGCCGCGAACACTGCCATGACCGCGCATCGGCCGACGTCGTTTCCGGGCCCTCGGACGCGGCATCAGCGCACGCTTCGCCAACCGGCCGGTTTTCCGGTCGATTGCTTCGCATCGAGCGCGCCCGCGGGCTTCGCCGCCATATGCCTCGAGTCGGGCCGCCCGCGGTCGCGGCTTGCCCTGTTCGGTCGAGGAATGGACGGCACCATACGATGACGCGTCAGCCGGCAAGTGCGGATCAGCAGCGGAGCGGTTTCAACCGCTGTGCTTGTGACCGCCGGGCCTCCGCGTCGCGCCAATCCCGTCCGCGCCCCGCACGCGAGGCGTTTCTTCCTTATTCCCTCCTCCCTGACCCATTCCCGGTCAATGCTTACAGGCTCGGCCACAGCCGTCCGGCGTCCTTCGCGACGTCGACGCCGCCGCAGCCGCATATGAGAGTTCTATGGCCAACAAGATGCTTATCGACGCCACCCACCCGGAGGAGACCCGGGTCGTGGTGGTGCGCGGCAACCGAGTCGAGGAATTCGACTTCGAGGCCGCCAACCGCAAGCCGCTGCGCGGCAACATCTATCTCGCCAAGGTAACGCGCGTCGAGCCGTCGCTGCAGGCCGCCTTCATCGAGTATGGCGGCAACCGGCACGGCTTCCTCGCCTTCAGCGAGATCCACCCGGACTATTACCAGATCCCGGTCGCGGACCGGCAGGCCCTGCTGGCCGAGGAAGAGCGCCACCAGCGTAAGGAAGCCGAGGCCGAGAACGAGGACAAGCCGCGCGGCCGCTCCCGTCGCCGCGGCGCCGCCAAGGGCGCCGAGGGTGACGAGACGGTCTCCGAGGCGACGTCCGAGGACGGCGAGACCGCCGCTCCCGCCCCCCGCCGCTCCCGCCGCCGCAACGACGACGAGGAAGCCACCGGCGAGGTCGAGGAAATCGCCGGCGAGGAAGACATCGTCGACGAAGTCGGCTCGGACGACGCGCTGGAGGAAGTGCCCGAGCGCGCGGCCCCGCGCACCCGCGCCCGCTCCTACAAGATCCAGGAAGTCATCAAGCGCCGGCAGATCATGCTGGTGCAGGTCGTCAAGGAAGAGCGCGGCAACAAGGGCGCGGCGCTCACCACCTATCTCTCGCTCGCCGGCCGCTATTCGGTGCTGATGCCCAACACCGCGCGCGGCGGCGGCATCTCCCGCAAGATCACCTCGGCCGAGGACCGCAAGCGCCTGAAGGAGGTCGCCTCCGACCTCGAAGTGCCGGAGGGCATGGGCGTCATCCTGCGCACCGCCGGCGCCAGCCGCACCAAGCCGGAGATCAAGCGCGACTTCGAATATCTCCTGCGCCTTTGGGAGAATGTGCGCGAGCTCACCCTCGGCTCGACCGCGCCCTCGCTGGTCTATGAGGAAGGCTCGCTGATCAAGCGCTCCATCCGCGACCTCTACAACAAGGACATCGACGAAGTTCTCGTCCAGGGCGACGAGGGCTATCGCGAGGCCAAGGACTTCATGCGCATGCTCATGCCGAGCCATGCGAAGAACGTGAAGATCTACAAGGACCTGCAGCCGGTGTTCACCCGCTTCGGGGTGGAGAGCCAGCTCGACGCGATGTTCCTGCCGCAGGTTCAGCTCAAGTCCGGCGGCTATCTCGTCATCAACCCGACCGAGGCGCTGGTCTCCATCGACGTGAACTCGGGTCGCTCGACCCGCGAGCACAATATCGAGGACACCGCGCTCAAGACCAATATGGAGGCGGCCGAGGAAGTCGCCCGCCAGCTGCGCCTGCGCGACCTTGCGGGCCTCGTCGTGATCGACTTCATCGACATGGACGAGAAGCGCAACAACCGTTCGGTCGAGCGCAAGCTCAAGGAATGCCTGAAGAACGACCGCGCGCGCATCCAGCTCGGCCGCATCTCGCATTTCGGCCTGATGGAGATGAGCCGCCAGCGCATCCGCACCGGCGTGCTGGAATCCTCCACCGAGGTCTGCCCGCACTGCGGCGGCACCGGCCATGTGCGCTCCTCGCCTTCCGTCGCGCTGCAGGTGCTGCGCGCGGCCGAGGACACGCTGCAGCGCTCCAACGCCTATAATCTCGTCATCCGCACGCGGGCCGAGAACGCGCTCTATGTGCTCAACCACAAGCGCGCCCATCTGCACGAGCTGGAAGAGCGCTTCGGCGTCGTCATCACCATCGCCGCCGATGCGAGCCTGACGGGCCTCGTGCCCTTCGCGATCGATCGCGGGGAGCCGGTGCCGAACCCGATCCCGCTGCCGCGTCCGCCCGAACTGGTGGTCGAACCGGAAGATCTTGAGCCCGTCGAGGCCGAGGAGCTTGAGGTCGAGGAAGAAGAGGCGCCGCGCGAAAGCCGGCCGCAGGAAGCCCCCGCCGCGGGCGAGCAGCCGCAGGGCGATGGCCGTCGCCGCCGTCGCCGGCGGCGCCGTCGGCGTGGCGGTGGCCAGAACGCGGAGAATGGCGAGAACGGCAGCGCTTCGGGCGAGAATGGCCAGGACAATGGCGGTGCCGAGTTCGAGGACGATGGTGAGGACGGCGACGACAACGCGGCCGACGTGACCGCCGAGGCGCCGGTCGCCGGCGAGGCTGCCGAACAGGTCGCCGTGCTCGCCGAGACCGCCGCTGAGCCGGTGGAAGCGCCGGCGACCGAGGCGGCGCCCGCTGCCGAGGCCCCGGCCGAGGACGAGAAGCCGCGTCGCGGTCGTCGCGGTGGCCGCCGCACCCGCAAGGGTGAGGCGGAGGCCGTCGAGGCAGCGGCTCCCGCCGAGGCTGTCGCGGAAGTGGCTACCGAGGCTGCGCCCGCTGATGCCGAAGTGGCGGCAGAGGCGCCGAAGCCCGAGCCCAAGCCGCGCCGCCGCCGCTCGACCGTGCGTGAGAGCGCGCCGGTCGTGGCGGTTGAGGCGGAGCCTGCCCCCGCGACGCCGGCCGAGCCGGTTGCCGTGGAGCCGGCCATCGAGACCCCCGCTCCCGAGGCCGCCGCATCCGCGCCGGCCGAGGAAGCCGTTCCGGTCGAGACGCCGGCGGAGGCCGCCCCGGCGCAGCCCGCGCCTGCGCCCGAGCCGGATCGTCCGCGCCGCACCGGCTGGTGGCAGCGCAAGATCTTCGGCGAGTGAGCCGTCGACCACGCTCCTGAAATGTAAACGGCGCCCTCGGGCGCCGTTTTCTTTTTGCAGGGCAAGCTCAGCCGCGCCGCAGGAAGTCGCCGATGCGGGTCACCGCCTCGCGCATCTCCGCCGCCGCACCGGCATAGGACAGCCGCAGATAATGGTGGCCGCGATGCGGGTCGAAATCGACGCCCGGCGTCGCCGCCACATGTGCCTCGTCCAGCAGCCGGCGGGCGAAAGCGGCGGAATCGTCGGTGAAGCGCGAGACGTCGGCATAGAGATAGAAGGCGCCGTCGACCGGGAGGAACTCCGGCAGCCCCACCCTGGGCAGCCCCTCACTGAGGATCAGCCGGTTCTCCTCATAGCCATGCTTCACCGCCTCCATCTCGGCCATGCCCTCGAACGCCGCCTCGGCGGCGACCTGCGACAGCGTCGGCACCGAGATCATCAGGTTCTGCTGGAGCCGCTCGACCGCGCGGACCAGAGGCGCCGGCATCACCATCCAGCCGACGCGCCAGCCGGTCATGCAGAAGAACTTCGAGAAGGAATGAATGATGGTGGCGTTCGGGCTGATCGCCGCCGCCGTGGTGGCCGGGAAGGCGTAGTCGAGGCCGTGATAGATCTCGTCCGAGAGGAAGCGGATGCCGAGCCCCTCGGCGGTGCGGATCAGCTCGGCCAGCGCCTCCGGGCGCATCATCGTGCCGGTCGGGTTGGCGGGGCTGGCGACCAGAACACCCTTGAGCGGCGCTTTCGCGTGCGCCTGCGCCAGCGCTTCCGGCGTAATCACCCAGCGCGAGGCGGCATCGGTCTCGATCAGCACCGGCTCGCAGCCGAGCGCGGTGAGGATGTGGCGGTAGGGCGGATAGCCGGGATTGGCGATCGCCACCCGGTCGCCCGGCTCGAACATGGCGAGGAAGGCGAGCAGGAAGCCGGCGGAAGAACCCGTCGTCACCACAACGCGCGCGGGATCGAGGTCGACATTATAGGTCTCGCCATAATGGCGCGCGATGCGGGCGCGCAGCGAGGCGATCCCCAGCGCCGTGGTATAGCCGATGCGCCCATGGTCCAGCGCGCGCCGGGCCGCCTCGCGTGCCACCTGCGGCGCCGGCGCGGCGGGCTGGCCCACCTCCATGTGGATGACATGCCCACCCTCCGCCTCGATGCGCGCGGCGCGCTCCATCACATCCATGACGATGAACGGCGCGATCTCGCTGCGCCGGGACGCCGTCGCCAGAATATTGCCGACGGTTTCCGGCGTTATCGCAGAACTGACAGTCATATTGCTCAACCTTACGGAACCGCCGCATCCCCGCCGCAATCTAAGGCTGGTCTCACGGCCCGCGCTCAAGGGAAGATGATGTGCGCGCGACTTGACGCTGACGTCGCGACAGCGTCAGGTCCGCGCAGCTTCGTGCAGTCGATGGATGATGCTTCTGGCCCGCAATGACAACCCCTCGGTTCGGTGTACACCCGCGCCCGGCTCCTCACGGCTGCGACGGGTGCTGCGTGGCGCGACAGCGGGACTGGCCTGCTTTGCCGGCCTGACCGGCAGCGCCGGGACGGGATGGGCGCAGACGCGCCAGCAGCCCACCATCATCCGCGATGCCGAGATCGAATCGCTGATGCGCGACTACACCCGGCCGATCTTCAAGGCGGCGGGCCTGCAGCAGCAGAACATCCAGGTCGTGCTGATCGGCGACGATTCGTTCAACGCCTTCGTCGCCGACGGCAAGCGCATCTTCATCAACACCGGCACGCTCAAGAAATCGCAGACGCCGAACGAGGTGATCGGCGTTCTCGCGCACGAAACCGGCCACATCGCCGGCGGCCATCTCGCGCGCATGCGCCAGCAGATGGAAACCGCGCAGACCGCCACCATCGTCGCCATGCTGCTGGCGATGGGCGGAGTGGCGGCCGGGGCGTCGTCCGGCACCAATATGGGCAATGCCGCCGCCGGGGCGATGCTGCTGCCGCAGGAAATCACCCGCCGCACGCTGCTCGCCTATCAGCGCAGCGAGGAACAGGCCGCCGACCGCTCCGCCGTTTCCTACCTCAATGCGACCAAGCAGTCGGCGAGCGGCATGCTCTCCACCATGCAGCGGCTGCAGAACGACCAGATGTTCATCAGCCAGCGCATCGACCCCTATGTGCTGAGCCACCCGCTGGCCAGCGAGCGCGTTGCCGCGCTGAACGACATCGCGCACAAGAGCCCGTATTTCGACGTCAAGGATTCCCCGGAGCTGCAGGCGCGGCACGACATGATGCGCGCCAAGCTGGTCGGCTTCACCCAGCCGCCGGATGGGGTGGCACGCCTCTACCCGCCCTCCAACGCCGGCCTGCCGGCCCGCTATGCGCGCGCGATCTCGGCCTATCGCTTCGGCAGCGTTCCCGACGCGCTGCGCCAGATCGACGCCCTCATCGCCGAGCAGCCGCGCAACCCCTATTTCTACGAGATCAAGGGACAGGCGCTGCTGGAAGCGGGCCGGGCGCGCGAGGCGGTGCCGCCGCTGCGCCGGGCGGTCGAACTGTCGAACGGCGCGCCGCTGATCCGCATGCTGCTCGGGCAGGCGATGGTGGCGACCAACGACAAGGCGACGATGGACGAGGCGGTGCGCGAGCTGAATTTCGGCCTGCAGCGCGAGCCCGCCTCGCCGATCGGCTGGCGCTATCTCGCCATGGCCTATGGCCAGCGCGGTGACTATCCCAATGCCGATCTCGCCTCCGCGCAGTCCGCTTTGCTCGGCGGCGACTACCGGCTTGCGCGGGAACTGGCCACCCGCGCCCAGTCCAAATTCCCGCTCGGCTCGCCCGGCTGGCTGAAGGCGGACGACATTCTAAATTCCAAGCCGCCGCCGGAAGCGCTGCGGCGCAAGCCGACGCCGTGATACTCAAGCATAACGCCTATCCGTTCAGCCCCCTGGAGACCGCACCATGCCGCCGCTGACCCTTCTTCGCCGCGCCGGCCGCAGCGCCCTCGCCGCCGGCCTCGCGCTCGGCATCGGCGTCGGCCTCGCCGCCGGATTCGGCGCCTCCCCGGCCTCCGCGCTCGACGACGCCCAGCGCAAGGAATTTGAGACCGTCATCCGCGATTACCTCATCAAGAATCCCGAGGTCATCCAGGAGGCCATCGCCGAACTGCAGAAGCGGCAGGCCGCGGCGGAGGCGAGCCAGCGCCAGCAGGCGCTCACCGCGCTCAAGCCGAAGATCTTCGATTCGCCCCATGGCGTGGTGATCGGCAACCCGCAGGGCGACGTCACGCTGGTCGAGTTCTTCGATTACAATTGCGGCTACTGCAAGCGGGCGCTGGCCGACATGCAGGAGCTCATCAAGAACGACCCCAAGCTCAAGGTCGTGCTGAAGGAATTCCCGGTGCTCGGGCCGGGCTCGGTGGAAGCCGCGCAGGTCGCCGTCGCGGTGCGCCTCGTCGCCCCGGACAAGTACTACGCCTTCCACCAGAAGCTGCTCGGCGACCGCGGCCAGGCCAACAAGGCCAAGGCGCTCGCGGCCGCGGCCGAGGTCGGCGTCGACACGGCGGCGCTGGAGAAGAAGCTCGCCGATCCGGAAATCAACGCCACGCTGCAGGAAAGCCTGCAGATCGCCGACCAGCTCGGCATTGACGGCACGCCGAGCTATGTGGTGGGCGATTCCGTCATCGTCGGCGCGGTCGGCCACGACCAGATCCGCGGCGCGCTCGATTCCATGCGCAAATGCGGCAAGGCCCAGTGCTGAGCATGACGCCTCCCGGGTTGCGTTCTCTGGGGGTTAATCGGTGCCCAGCCCCGGTGGGGCTTGGCGTTTGCCGAGGCATTGCCTATAACCCCGCGGCTGTCCCGGCAGATGCCGGGCAGTCGCTGGCTATTTGAGGCGCGATGCCCGACACCGTGCATGTTCTCAACGGACCGAACCTGAACCTGCTCGGCACGCGCGAGCCGGGGATTTACGGCCGTGCAACACTTGCCGATGTCGAGGCGACATGCCGCTCCGCCTGCGAACGCCATGGGCTGGATCTGGTGTTCCACCAGACCAACCATGAGGGCGAGCTCGTCACCCTGCTGCAGCAGGCCGGCGGTTCGCTCGGCGTCGTGCTCAACGCCGCCGCCTACACCCACACCTCCGTCGCCATCGCCGACGCCATCAAGGCGGTCGGCCTCAATGTCGTCGAAGTGCACCTGTCCAACGTCTTCGCGCGCGAAGCCTTCCGCCATCATTCCTATATTTCGCCGGTCGCCCGTGGGGTGATCTGCGGACTGGGGATCGAGGGATATCGGCTCGCCATCGACGCGCTCGCCGCGAGCCGGGTCAGCTGAAGGAGAGACGGGCAAGCGCCGTCACGGGATCATGATGAAAACCAACAAGCCGAACATCGACCCCGCGCTGGTGCGCGAGATCGCCAACCTGCTCTCCGAGAGCGACCTCACCGAGATCGAGGTGCAGCACGAGGATCTGCGCATCCGCGTCGTGCGGGCCGCCCCGACGGTCTATGCCGCGCCGGTCGCCGTCGCAGCAGCCCCCGCGCCCGCCCCGGCCGCTGCCGCGCCCGCCGCGCCGGCCAGCGCGCCCATCGAGGATGCCTCCAAGCATCCCGGTGCCGTTCCCTCGCCCATGGTCGGCACGGCCTATCTGTCGCCGGAGCCCGGCGCGCGCGCCTTCATCGATATCGGCTCCGTGGTGAAGGAAGGCCAGACCCTCCTCATCGTCGAGGCGATGAAGACCATGAACGCCATTCCCGCGCCGCGCGCGGGCACCGTCACCCGCATCCTGGTGGAAAACGCGCAGCCGGTCGAATATGGCGAGCCGCTCGTGATCATCGAGTGAGGACCGCCTGATGTTCGGCAAGATCCTGATTGCCAATCGCGGCGAGATCGCGCTGCGGGTGCTGCGCGCCTGCAAGGAAATGGGCATCGCGACCGTGGCGGTGCATTCCACCGCCGACGCCGACGCGATGCATGTGAAGCTCGCCGACGAAAGCGTCTGCATCGGCCCGCCGCAGGCCAAGGACAGCTATCTCAACGTTCCGGCCCTGCTCGCCGCCTGCGAGATCACCGGCGCCGAGGCGGTGCATCCCGGCTACGGCTTCCTCGCCGAGAACGCGCGTTTCGCGGAAATCCTCATCGATCATGGCGTGCAGTTCATCGGGCCCAAGCCCGAGCACATCCGCATCATGGGCGACAAGATCGAGGCCAAGCGCACCGCCAAGAAGCTCGGCATTCCCTGCGTGCCCGGCTCGGACGGCGGCGTGACCGATGACGAGGAGGCGGCCCGCGTCGCCAAGGACATCGGCTACCCCGTGCTCATCAAGGCCGCCGCCGGCGGTGGCGGACGCGGCATGAAGGTCGCCCGCTCCGAGCAGGAACTGTCCTCGGCGCTGTCCACCGCCCGTTCCGAGGCGCGCGCCGCCTTCGGTGACGACGCGGTCTATATCGAGAAATATCTCGGCACGCCGCGCCACATCGAAGTGCAGGTGCTCGGCGACGGCAAGGGCAACGCCATCCACCTCGGCGAGCGCGACTGCTCGCTGCAGCGCCGGCACCAGAAGGTTCTGGAAGAGGCCCCCTCCCCGATCATCACGCCCGAGCAGCGTGAGCGGATCGGCGAGACCTGCGCCCAGGCCATGCGCGACATGAAGTATCTCGGCGCGGGCACCATCGAGTTCCTGTACGAGAACGGCGAGTTCTACTTCATCGAGATGAACACCCGCATCCAGGTGGAGCATCCGGTGACGGAGGCGATCACCGGCGTCGACCTGATCGAGGAGCAGATCCGCGTCGCCGCCGGCCTGCCGATGAGCGTGACGCAGGCGGACATCGTGCTGAAGGGCCACGCCATCGAATGCCGCGTGAATGCCGAACACCCGCGCACCTTCCGCCCCTCGCCGGGCCGGATCACCAACTGGCATGTGCCGGGCGGCCCGGGCGTGCGCATCGATTCAGCGGTCTATCAGGGCTATTCGATCCCGCCCTATTACGACAGCCTCGTCGGCAAGCTGATCGTCACGGCCGGAACGCGCGAGGAATGCCTGAAGCGCCTCGCCCGCGCGCTGGACGAGTTCGTGGTCGAGGGCATCGAGACGACGCTGCCGCTGTTCCGCGAACTGGTGAACAACGACGACATCAAGCGCGGCGCCTATGACATCCACTGGCTGGAGCATTTCCTGGCCGAGGGCGAGCCGGGCAGCTGAGGCGGCCCTCTCTCCCGCACCGCTGAC
This sequence comes from Ancylobacter novellus, assembly GCA_003241485.1. Classification (GTDB taxonomy): domain Bacteria; phylum Pseudomonadota; class Alphaproteobacteria; order Rhizobiales; family Xanthobacteraceae; genus Ancylobacter; species Ancylobacter novellum_A. The sequence continues at coordinate 37,000 of QFQD01000053.1, read as the reverse complement.
ACAGACGATCGCAATGCCCGGACCCGTTCCGGGCATTTGCTTTTGGCGGCCGCCGCACGCTTTTCACGGCTTTCGCCGCCGGCGCGCCCGCGCGGCGCCTTCACAGTGCCGCCGATCTTCGTCATGCTGCCCTCATGTCACGCCCACGCGAACATCAGGTCGAGATCACGCCGGAAGTCCTGCTGAAGGCCTATGCCTGCGGTATCTTTCCCATGGCCGAGAGCGCCGATGATCCCGGCCTCTACTGGATCGAGCCGGAGCGGCGCGGCATCATCCCGCTCAACGAGTTCGCCATCTCCAGCCGGCTCGCCCGTACGGTGCGTTCCGACCGGTTCGAGATCCGCATCGACCATGATTTCGAGGCGGTGATGGACGGCTGCGCGGCGCCGGCCGAGGGGCGCGGCTCGACCTGGATCAATGCGCGCATCCGCAAGCTCTATTGCGACCTGCACGCGCGCGGCTTCTGCCATTCGGTCGAGGCATGGGAGAACGGCGAACTGGCCGGCGGGCTCTATGGCGTGCGGCTCGGGCGCGCCTTCTTCGGCGAGAGCATGTTCCACCGCGCGCGCGATGCGTCCAAGGTCGCGCTGGTGCATCTGGTGGGGCGGCTGAAGCGCGGCGGCTTCACCTTGCTCGACACGCAGTTCGTGACCGACCATCTGCGCAGCTTCGGCGCGCTCGAAGTCTCGCGGCGCCATTACCACCGCCTGCTGAGCCAGGCGCTGGAAGGCGACGGCGATTTCTACTGCTGGCCGCCGGGCGAGGCGATCACCGGCGCGGTCTGCTTGCAGTCGGTCAGCCACACATCATAGATCGGGTGCTCGACGCCGTGCAGGCCGGGACTGGAGGCGAACATCCAGCCGCTGAACAGCGGCTGCACCTTGCCGTCCAGCGTGATCTCGTGGACCTCGATGAAGCCGGTGGTGTTCTGCGTCTCGGTCGGCGGCCGGGTATAGCAGGCGCGCGGGGTGATGCGCAGCGCACCGAACTGCACCGTCTCGTTGACGGCGACGTCGAAGGAGATGATTCGGCCGGTGATCTTGTCGAGGCCGGAAAAAACCGCGGTCTTGTTGGCGATCTTCTCGGCGGGCGGCTGCACCACCTCGATGTCGCCGCTGGGGCCGACGGTGGCCTGACCCGGCACTTCGGGCTGGGCGGGCGCGGGGGCACGCACCTCGCCACCTTCCGGCGGCGTCATGATGGAGGGCACGCCGGGGCCGCCGGGCGGCGAATCGGGGTTTTCGACCGCGCCGGGCGGCGGGGCGAGCGGCTGGCTCTCCACACCACCCTGCCACGACTGCTGCGCCGCCACGGGAGCGGCCAGCACCAGCAGCGCGACAAAAGCAGGAGCGGCGGAACGTAGCGAACGGGCGAGCATCGCGAAGCCTTTGAAACCGCACGCCGGTGGCGACGCACGTCTCCGGCCAAGTTGCGGGGCAATGCGGCGATGTCGGGGCGAACGCTGGAAACAGCCGGCGTCCGGCGGGGTGGCGAGGCTCACTCCGGCGTCCAGGCCTTGTAGTCGCCGGTCACGGTCGGGCGGTGGCCGAAGCCCACGGTGGAGCCCGGCGGGCGATAGGCGGCGGCCGTGCCGGTCGGGTTCGGCCGGTGCGGCTTCTGCCATTCGCGCGGCACGTAGGTTTCCTCGCTCGGCGGCACGTCGGAGCGCTGGTGCATCCAGGCGTGCCAGCCCGGCGGGATCGCGGTCGCCTCGGCATAGCCGTTGAAGATCACCCAGCGGCGCTGGAAGCCGAGCGTCGGGTCGATCTTGCCGCCTTTGGCACGGTAGTAGCGATTGCCGAACTCATCCGCGCCGACAAACTCACCATGGCGCCACGTATGGAAGCGGGTGCCCATGGTCTGACCATTCCACCAGGTGAAGGTCTCGATGAGGAAGTCGGAAAGCTTCACGGAAGTCGTCCCTGCGCGGCCAGAACCGGGGCGGAACATGCCACCCGCGCCGCCCGGTGTCCAGCCGCGCGCGCCGCGCAGGCGTGCTTAACCACGGCGATGAAACTCCGTGGCATAATAGGCGAGCGCCACCGCCATCACGGCGAGCGCGCCCGCCGTGACATAGGCCCATCCGCCGTGCTCATAGAGCGGGCTTGCCACGGCCGAGCCCAGCACCCCGCCGAAGAAGAAGGTGGCGATGTAGAGCGCGTTGAGCCGCGCGCGAATCGCGGGCGCCAGCATGAAGATGGCGCGCTGGCCGAAGACGAGGTTCGCCGTCGCCGCGCAGTCGAGCACGATGGCGCCGATGCCGAGCACGATGACGGAACCCGAGGCGACGCCGATCTGGGTGAGCGCGAACCCGCCCGCCGCCACGAGGAGCGCCATGCCGGTGGCCGCGCGCGACCAGCCGCGATCGGCCACCCACCCGGCGAGGGGCGAGACCACCACGCTGGCCGCACCCGCCAGCGCGAAGACGGCGATGCCCTCCTGCCCGAAGCCGAAGGCCGGCGCGCTGAGCTGCAGCGGCACGGCGGTCCAGAACAGCGTGAAGATGCCGAACATCGCCGCCTGATAGGCCGCGCGCCGGCGCAGGACCGGCTGCGCGCGCATCAGCGGCCAGAGCGAGCCCACCAGGGCGCCATAGGCCCCACCCCCGCCGCTCGCCACCGCCGGCCGACGCACCGGCAAGGCCAGCCGCAGCCCCACCGCGAGGGCGAGAATCATCATCGCCGCGAGCGCGAAGACGGCCCGCCAGCCGAAGAAATGCGCCACGATGCTGGCGACGGGCCGGGCAAGCAGGATACCGGTCATCAGCCCGCTGACCACGCTGCCCACCTTGCGCCCGCGCTCCTCCGGCCGGGCGAGATGGGCGGCAAAGGGCACGGCGACCTGAGCCACCACCGAGCCGACGCCGAACACGAGGGCGGCGAGGAGAAACAGCGAGGGCACGGGGGCAAGGGCCGCAAGACCAAGCCCCACCGCCGCGCAGAGCAGGATGGCGCCGATGAGCCGGCGGTTCTCCACGATATCGCCGAGCGGCACGAGCAGGAGCAGGCCCAATATGTAGCCTATCTGCCCGACGGTGACGACGAGGCTGGCCAGCGTCTCGTCCAGCCCGATGTCGTCCGCGATCAGCGCGATCAGCGGCTGCGCGTAATACAGGTTCGCCGCCCCGAGCCCCGCGGCGAGCGCCAGCAGAAAGAAGGTGAAGGCGCCGGCAGAGGGCGCAGCGCGGTATCGGAACTCATGGGAACGTCCGGCGTGGGGAAGCCTCAGCTTCATCTGTGCTCTAACGAGCCGCCTGTCCAGATGACGCAAGGGAGGCTTTTGCCGGGGAGTTGCCGGGCACGAAGGCGGCGGCCGGCGGTCGCGAAACGCACTTCGCTACGCGGGTGCGGTTGCGCATCGCGCGACACGCATCCATGCTTTTCCCCAGAGTGATCGATTCTCGTTGGCCGCGTCACAAAAGTGAGCTGCGCACCAGAGCCTCCCGGCAGACCGTCCCCGCTTTTTCGACTTTCAACCGGGGAATTTGAACGCCTTCATTCAATCGTCACGTCCACCTCGACCTCACGTTAAACTGGCTTTAAGTTTTCCAGCGCGACACTACATCTAGATGACGCTGACCGCGCCATCCACAAGCCATGGATCTCGCGGGTTGCTTTCCGGGCGGAATCACGGCAGTTTTATGGTCCGTTTACGGAGCCGGCTGGGGCCGGATTTTCGGACAAATAGACCATAATCCGCCGACGCTCGGTTCGCGTGCGGCGCGAACAGTTTTGACCTTTGGATAGGGCGTCCGGCCGACAGGGCGCCAAGGGGACGAAGATCATGCGCATCGAGCGCCGCTATACCAAGGCAGGCCGTTCTCCCTATGCGGACATCGCGTTCCGCAAGGTGACGAGCGAAATCCGCAATCCGGACGGATCGGTGGTGTTCCGCCTCGAAGGCATCGATGTGCCCGAGCACTTCTCGCAGGTGGCGAGCGACATTCTCGCGCAGAAGTACTTCCGCAAGGCCGGCGTCCCCGCGCGGCTGAAGAAGGTCGAGGAAGAGACCGTCCCCTCCTTCCTGTGGCGCGGCGCCGCCGACGAGAAGGCGCTCGGCGCGCTTCCCGAGAAGGAACGCTTCACCGGCGAGAGCGACGCCCGCCAGGTGTTCGACCGTCTGGCCGGCACCTGGACCTACTGGGGCTGGAAGGGCGGCTATTTCGACAGCGAGGACGACGCGCAGGCCTTCTTCGACGAGCACCGCTACATGCTCGCCATGCAGATGGCCGCGCCGAACTCGCCGCAGTGGTTCAACACCGGCCTGCACTGGGCCTATGGCATTGACGGCCCCAGCCAGGGCCACTTCTATGTCGACTATGCCACCGGCAAGCTGACCCGCTCCAAGACCTCCTACGAGCATCCCCAGCCGCATGCCTGCTTCATCCAGTCCGTCTCCGACGACCTGGTGAACGAGGGCGGCATCATGGACCTGTGGGTGCGCGAGGCGCGCCTGTTCAAATATGGCTCGGGCACCGGCTCCAACTTCTCCGCGCTGCGCGGCGAGGGCGAGCGCCTGTCCGGCGGCGGCCGCTCCTCCGGCCTGATGTCCTTCCTGAAGATCGGCGACCGCGCCGCCGGCGCCATCAAGTCGGGCGGCACCACCCGCCGCGCCGCCAAGATGGTGGTGGTCGACGCCGACCATCCCGACATCGAGACCTATGTCGACTGGAAGGTGAAGGAAGAGCAGAAGGTCGCCGCGCTCGTCACCGGCTCGAAGATCGTCGCCAAGCACATGAAGGCGGTGATGAAGGCCTGCGTGAACTGCGAAGGCGAAGGCGAGGACTGCTACGACCCGGAGAAGAACCCCGCCCTCAAGCGCGAGATCCGCGCCGCCCGCAAGGCGCTGGTGCCGGACAACTACATCCTGCGCGTGGTGCAGTTCGCCCGCCAGGGCTACACTGACATCGACTTCCCGATCTACGACACGGACTGGGATTCGGAGGCGTATCTCACCGTCGCCGGCCAGAACTCGAACAATTCCGTGCGCGTCGACGACGCCTTCCTGACCGCGGTCGAGGCCGATGCGGACTGGAACCTGACCTCGCGCACCACCGGCAAGGTCACCAAGACGCTCAAGGCCGCCGAGCTGTGGGAAAAGATCGGCCATGCCGCCTGGGCCTGCGCCGACCCCGGCATCCAGTTCCACACCACCATCAATGACTGGCACACCAGCCCGGCCGGCGGCCCGATCCGCGCCTCCAACCCGTGCTCGGAGTACATGTTCCTCGACGACACGGCGTGCAACCTCGCCTCGCTGAACCTGCTGCAGTTCCGCAACGCGGACGGCACGTTCGACGTCGAGAGCTATGAGCATGCCTGCCGACTGTGGACCGTCGTGCTCGAAATCTCGATCCTGATGGCGCAGTTCCCCTCGAAGGAGATCGCCAAGCTCTCCTACGACTACCGCACGCTCGGCCTCGGCTATGCCAATATTGGCGGCCTGCTGATGACCTCCGGCATTCCCTACGATTCCGAGGAAGGCCGTGCCTATTGCGGCGCGCTGACCGCCATCATGACCGGCGTCTCCTATGCCACCTCGGCGGAGATGGCGAAGGAGCTCGGCCCGTTCCCCGAGTACAAGCCCAATGCCGCGCACATGCTGCGCGTCATCCGCAACCACCGCCGCGCGGCCTATGGCGAGCGTGGCGGCTATGAGGGGCTGAGCACCAATCCCGTCCCGCTCGACCATGCCAAGGTGCCGGAGCAGCGCCTCGTCGCACGCGCCAAGGCCACCTGGGACCTGGCGCTGGCGCTGGGCGAGGAGCACGGCTACCGCAACGCCCAGACCACGCTGCTCGCGCCCACCGGCACGATCGGCCTCGTCATGGACTGCGACACCACCGGCATCGAGCCCGATTTCGCGCTGGTGAAGTTCAAGAAGCTGGCCGGCGGCGGCTACTTCAAGATCATCAACCGCGCCGTGCCGGAGGCGCTGCGCACGCTCGGCTATTCCGAAAGCCAGATCGCCGAGATCGAGGCCTATGCGGTCGGCCACGGCTCGATCACCCAGGCTCCGGCGATCAATCATGGCTCGCTGCGCGCCAAGGGCTTCGACGACGCCATGCTGTCGAAGATCGACGGCAGCGTGAAGGCCGCCTTCGACATCAAGTTCGTGTTCAACCGCTGGACGCTGGGCGACGAGACGCTGGCCAAGCTCGGCGTTCCCGCCGACAAGCTCGCCGACCCAGCCTTCGACCTGCTCTCCTTCCTCGGCTTCTCGAAGAAGGACGTCGAGGCGGCGAACGTGCATGTCTGCGGTGCGATGACGCTGGAAGGCGCCCCCTTCCTCAAGACCGAGCACTACCCGGTGTTCGACTGCGCCAACCCCTGCGGGCGCATCGGCAAGCGCTACCTCTCGGTCACCTCGCACATCCTGATGATGGCGGCGGCGCAGCCCTTCCTGTCGGGCGCGATCTCCAAGACCATCAACATGCCGAACGACGCGACCGTCGAGGACTGCAAGGAGGCGTACCTGCTCTCCTGGCGCCTCGCCCTGAAGGCCAACGCGCTCTACCGCGACGGCTCCAAGCTGTCGCAGCCGCTCAACTCCCAGCTCATCTCCGATGAGGACGACGAGGAGGACGCGGTCGAGGCGCTGCTGGACAAGCCCGCCGCCGCCCGCACCACCCAGATCGTCGAGAAGGTGGTGGAGAAGATCGTCGAGCGCATCGTCGCCGTGCACGACCGCGAGAAGATGCCGGACCGCCGCAAGGGCTACACCCAGAAGGCGGTGGTCGGTGGCCACAAGGTCTATCTGCGCACCGGCGAATATGATGATGGCCGCCTCGGCGAGATCTTCATCGACATGCACAAGGAAGGCGCGGCGCTGCGCTCCTTCATCAACAACTTCGCCATCTCGGTGTCGCTGGGCCTCCAGTACGGCGTGCCGCTGGAGGAGTATGTCGACGCCTTCACCTTCACCCGTTTCGAGCCCGCCGGCCCGGTGCAGGGCAACGACACGATCAAGTACGCGACGTCGATCCTCGACTACATCTTCCGCGAGCTTGCCGTGTCCTATCTCGGCCGCAACGATCTGGGCCATGTCGAGGCGTCGGAATCGGCGTTCGATGCGCTCGGCAAGGGTGTCGAGGAAGGCAAGGCCGTGCCCACTTCCGCTTCGCGCATGGTCTCCAAGGGCCTGACGCGCGGCAAGTCGGTGGGTCTGATGGTGGTGCCGGCCGGCGCCACGGTGACGACCGCCGCCGCCTCCAACGTCACGGCGCTGCGCGGCTCCATCCAGGGCGCCACCGCGCTCAAGGCGGAGCCGGAGGCCGAGGAAGACGCGGTGGGCGAGACCGCCGCCCTCCCCTGGGCCGCGCCGACGCCGGCCGCCGCTGCGGCCGGGCCGACCAAGGCGGAAGCCCGCGCCATTGCCCGCGCCAAGGGCTATGAGGGCGAGGCCTGCCCCGAGTGCCAGAACTTCACCATGGTGCGCAACGGCACCTGCCTGAAGTGCGAGACCTGCGGCTCGACGACGGGCTGCAGCTGAGGCGTCCGCCAAAAGGCGGAACGTGCAGGCGAGAGACAGAGCGAGGCCTGCCGGGGAAACCCGGCGGGCCTTTCTTTCGCAGGTGACACTGCACGGGCAGAGCGGGCACGCCCCGGAAGAGCCGTCGCGCACGGACGCGCGCTTAGGTCATTTCGCGTCTTGATCTCCCGGACTGGCCTTGCCATCTCAAGGGCCCGTTTCACCCACATGACGTATCGCGAGCCATGACCGCCGAGACCTTTGAGAGCCGTCCTTTCGAAGCCGACGTTTCCCGCCTGCTGCACATGATGGTGCACTCAGTCTATTCCGACCGGGACGTGTTCCTGCGCGAACTTATCTCCAACGCCGCCGATGCCTGCGAGAAGCTGCGCTACGAGGCGCTGACAAGTCCGGCGCTGCTCGGCGACGACGCCAAGCTCGCGATCACCGTCTCGGCCGATCCGGAGGTGGGCACGCTCACCATCGCCGATAACGGCATCGGCATGAGCCGCGACGAGATGATCGAGGCGTTGGGCACGATAGCCCGCTCGGGTACGCGCAACTTTATGGATCGCATCGCCGATGCCGAAGGCAAGGAAGGGGCGCAGCTCATCGGGCAGTTCGGCGTCGGCTTCTACTCGGCATTCATGGTGGCCTCGAAAGTCGAAGTGACCAGCCGCCGCGCCGGCAGCGACGAGGCGTGGCTCTGGTCCTCCGATGGCAAGGGCGCGTTCTCGGTCGCGCCGGTTGCGCTGGAGGCGGCTCCGGCACGCGGCACACGCGTGGTGCTGCACCTGACCGACGATGCCAAGACCTATGCCGAGCGCTGGACGCTGGAGCGCATCGTCAAGGAACAGTCCGGCCATGTGCCGGTGCCGATCAGCTTCGTCGAGAAGCCCGGCGCCGAGGTCACCTCGCTCTCCGACGGTGCGGCGCTGTGGACGCGCGCCAAGTCCGAGATCACCCCGCAGGAATACACCGACTTCTACCGCAGCGTGGCCGGACAGTATGACGATCCGGCGCTCACCGTGCATTTCCGCGCCGAGGGCCGGCATGAATATACGGCGCTCGCCTTCGTGCCGGGCGCGCGGCCGTTTGACCTGTTCGACGCCGACCGCAAGGGCCGCATCAAGCTGTATGTGAAGCGCGTCTTCATCACCGACGATGCCGAACTCCTGCCCCGCTATCTGCGCTTCGTGCGCGGCGTGGTCGACAGCGCCGACCTGCCGCTCAACGTCTCGCGCGAGATGATCCAGGACAGCCCGCTGCTCGGCGCGATCAGGAAGGGCGTCACCAACCGCATCGTCTCCGAGCTGGCCAAGCTCGCCGACTCCGACGCCGAGGCGTTCGGCAAGGTGTGGGAGAACTTCGGCGCGGTTATCAAGGAAGGCCTCTATGAGGACTTCGAGCGCCGCGAGCAGCTTTTGAACCTCGCGCGCTTCAGGACGACGGCCTCCGGCGAGGGCACGCGCAGCCTCAAGGACTATGCGGCGAGCCTGAAGGAGAACCAGACCGCGATCTATTACATCGCCGGCGACGACGCCGCGCGCATCGCCGTCTCCCCCCATCTCGAGGGTTTCCGCGCCCGCGGCATCGAGGTGCTGCTGCTGGCCGATCCGGTCGATGCCTTCTGGGTGGCGAGTGGGCTGGACTATGAAGGCAAGCCGTTCAAGTCGATCACCCAGGGCAGTGCCGATCTCGACCTGATCCCGCTCATCGACAAGGACGCCCGTCCCGCGATCGAGGCCAGCGCGGAAGTGAGCGCGCTCATCGCGCAGATGAAGGATCTGCTCGGCGAGGACGTAGCCGATGTGCGGGCCTCCGGTCGCCTCACCGACAGCGCCGTGTGCCTGGTGGCCTCCGAAAGCGGGCCGGACCGGCAATATGAGCGCTTCCTCGCGGCTTCCGGTCGCCTCGGCAGCGCGGCGAAGCCGATCCTTGAGGTGAATCCCAGCCACGCGATGATTGTGGGTCTCGCAGGGACCACGGACGACGCCACGCGCGCGGATGTCGCCCATCTGCTGCTCGACACGGCGCGCGTACTGGACGGCGAGCGGCCGGGCGACGCCACCGCGTTCTCCGAACGGCTGTTCCGGCTGATGACGCGCGGGCTTGGCACCGCCTAACGGCGGGTCTCGTCCGCAGCCGTCGCTTCCGGCTATAGTGGCGGCTGGAGTATCGAGAGAGCCATGTCCCGCCGCACTGGAAGCGCCGACCTGCCCCTTCACACGGGTCGCGTTCCGCCCTGGCTGGCGGACCGCATGACCAGGCTCGGCGCGGTCATCAGCGAGGCCATCGTTCATCACTATGGCCGCGACGAGCTGCTGCGCCGGCTGGCGCATCCGTTCTGGTTCCAGTCCTTCGGCGCCGTCATGGGCATGGACTGGCACTCCTCCGGCATCACCACCAGCGTCATCGGCGCGCTCAAGCGCGGCCTGCAGCCGCTCGAAGGCGAGCTTGGCATCCATGTCTGCGGCGGGCGCGGCCGGCATTCGCGCAAGACGCCGCAGGAGCTGATGGCGGTGGGCGAACGCACCGGCTGCGACGGCGAGGCGCTGGGCCGGGCGAGCCGCCTCGTCGCCAAGATCGACAGCGCCGCCGTGCAGGACGGGTTCGACCTTTATCTGCACGGCTTCATCGTCACGGATGACGGGCACTGGGTGGTGGTGCAGCAGGGAATGAACGATGCCCGCGGGCAGGCCCGGCGCTATCATTGGCTCTCGGAAGGGCTGAAGAGCTTTCTCGACGACCCGCACGCGGCGGTCGACGGCCCGCATCAGGGGGACATCGTCAACCTCGCCGACGCCCGCGCGGCGCCTTCGCGCAGCGGCCAGCTGGACCTGCTGCAGAACCTCGGACCGGACGCGATCGCCCGCGAATTCGCGGGACTGAGCGGTGTCATGGCGAGCGCGGCGCCGCCGGCCACCGCCCAGCTCGAACTGCCCCACCTCATCATGCCGGACCACCATGACGTACGTCCCAAGGACGTGGTGCTGCCCCGGCTGCAGGCAGCGCTCGCGGCGGCGACGGATCGCGGACCGGCGGACTTCGCCGAACTGCTGCTGGTGCCGGGCGTCGGTGCCCGCACGGTCGAGGCGCTCGCCATGGTGGCGGAAGTGGTGCACGGGGCGCCGTGCCGCTTCTCCGATCCCGCCCGCTTTTCCTATGCCCATGGCGGCAAGGACCGCCACCCCTTCCCGGTGCCGCTGAAGGTCTATGACCACACCATCGACGTGATGAAATCGGCGGTGCGCAAGGCAAAGCTCGGCCAGTCTGAAGAGCTGGCCGCGATCCGCCGGCTCGACGATCAGGCGCGCCAGCTGGAGCGCTTCGCCGGCGGGCGCGACTGGGACGCGATCGTCGCGGACGAGAGGCGCCTGTCGACGCGCTATGGCGGCCAGAGCGTGTTCGGCGTCGAAGGCTAGCTGCGCGGGCGCGTCACGCCGGATCAGGCGGCCTGGCGGGACGTGCCGCCTATCGAATGAGCAGCACCTGCCTGAAAGTTGGAAGCGCCCCATCCAACAATCGGTGCGTCCAGAGACAAGTCTCCCGACCACCCCCTGCGTAAGACTCCTCTCCGGTCCCGTCAGCGTGCCCACCGGCACGCGGCAGCTGAGGAGAAGGTCCAGTGGCACTCAATCTCGATACCTATTTCGGCGGGCGCCGCATGCCGGCCGCCGCACGTCTGCGTTCCGCACTCTTGGGCGTTCTCGGCCTTGCCGTCGCCGCCGGCGGCATGACCACCGGCCTGCCGCAGAAGGCCGAAGCCGCCGCACCGGCCGCGTGCGCCGCGTTGCAGGCGAAGTATCCCGCCCTCAAGGGCAAGACGCTGGTCAACGCCATCAACCCGCACACGCCGGGTTATGAGACGATCGACCCCAGCGACCCGACCAAATATATCGGCTTCGACATCGATCTCGGCGAAGCCATCGGCGAGTGCCTGGGTTTCAAGCTGACCTATAAGGCGGTGACGTTCGCCTCGCTGCTCACCACCCTGCAGGCCGGGCAGGCGGACATCGTCATCTCCGACATCTACGCCACCAAGGACCGCGCCAAGGCCGCCGATTTCATCACCTATCTGAAGGTGTATGACGGCGTGCTGGTCGCCAAGGGCAACCCGAAGAAGATCACCGGCATCGACACCTCGCTGTGCGGCGCGGTCGCGGCCGAGAATACCGGCTATGTCGAGGTGCCGCTCATCCAGGCTCTGGAAGCCGAATGCAAGGCCGCCGGCAAGCCAGCCCCGGAAATCCTGCTGTTCGACAACAACGCCAACTGCATCCAGGCGATCCTGGCCGGGCGCGCCGACACCTACATCAACGACGTCAACACCGTCGATGGCGCGGTGAAGGCCTATCCCGACAAGCTGGCGAAGGCGACGGCGGTGACGCTGCCCTATTCGGTCGGCATCGCCGTGCCGCGTAACAACCTTGCCTTCCGCGACGCGGTGATGTCGGCGCTGACCGAGCTTCAGAAGGCCGGCGTGCAGGCCGAGCTGATGAAGAAGTGGAACCTGCCGGCCGACCAGCTGGAAGCGCCCAAGCTGGTGCTCGCCGACTGAGCCCTATCGCCCGATGACGTCCGGCGGCCGCGGGCTCCCCTGCGGCCGCCGTTTCCCCGCCATTGCGAAGCAGGCCGATGGATCTCTTCCTTCATTATCTCAGCATGCCGTACCTGATCGACGGCGTCGGCTACACGCTGCTCATCACCGGCCTCGGCCTGCTGGGAGGGCTGGCCATGGGGCTGGTGCTCGCCTGGATGCAGCTCAGCCGCTTCCGCGCGCTCGCCATCGTGGCGCGGACCTATTCGATCATCTTCCGCGGCACGCCGCTGATCCTGCAGATGGTGTTCTGCTACAACGCGCTGCCGCTGATCGGCATCAAGCTCACCGCGATTGCCGCGGCGGGCCTCGCGCTGGCGCTCAACGAGGCGCCGTTCATCGCGGAAATCCTGCGTTCCAACGTGATCGGGGTCGATCGCGGCCAGGTCAGCGCGGGTCAGGCGTTGGGCATGACGCCGGCCGCAATCATGCGCCGGGTCATCGCACCGCAGGCGATCCGCTCCATGGTGCCCGCGCTGGGCAACGAGACGGTGAGCGCCCTCAAGAATTCCTCCCTCGCCTCCGTGGTCGCCGTGCAGGAACTGACCCTGCGCTCGACCCAGCTCGCCTCAGCGACCTTCGACTTCTTCTCCATCTTCTTCGCCTCGGGGCTGATCTATCTGATCCTCACCGGCGCCATCGCGCTCATCCAGATCATCGTCGAGATGCTGCTCGATCTCGACCGCCCGCCGCCGCGCGAGCAGCTCGCCCGCTTCTTCCGTGCCCTGCTGCCCGGACGGGCCGCGCCGCCGGCGATTGCTGCCGCGGCAACTCCGCCCGACGTTGCGCAGGAAATTCTGGAAGAGATCGCTATTGATCCCCTGCCCCCGGCCTCGGCCAAGGTGGCGAGTGCCGAGCTCGGCCGTCTCGATCGCGCGGCGCGTGCGCGCCGTCTTGCCGGCAACGCCGTGGCGGTGGAGGCGGTCAATCTGCACAAGCGCTATGGCACGCAGACAGTGCTGAACGGCATCGACCTGACGGTCCGCACCGGCGAGGTCGTGGCCCTGCTGGGGCCCAGCGGTTCGGGCAAGAGCACGCTGCTGCGCTGCATCAACCGTCTGGAGAGCTGGGAAGACGGCACAATCCGCGTCGGCGGCCAGTTTCTCGGCACCACGGCGGACGGCCACGCCCTTGCTCCGCGGGCGATCGCCCAGATGCGCGCCAGCGTCGGCGTCGGCATGGTTTTCCAGCAGTTCAACCTGTTCGCGCACCTCACGGCGAAGGAGAACATCGCCGGCCCGCTGCGCTGGGTGCAGGGGCTGTCGCGGCTCGATGCCGATCGCCGGGCGCAGGAACTGCTGGAGCGGGTGGGCCTCGCCCACCGCGCCGATGCCCTGCCGCGCCATCTCTCCGGCGGCCAGCAGCAGCGCGTCGCCATCGCCCGCGCGGTCGCGCCCAATCCGTCCGTGCTGCTTCTCGACGAGCCGACCTCTGCGCTCGATCCCGAGCTGGTCGGCGAGGTGCTGGAGGTCATCCAGCGCCTCGCGGTGGAGGAAGGTCTCGCCATGATTATCTCCACCCACCAGCTGCGCTTCGCCGGCGATGTGGCCGACCGGATCGTCTTCCTCGCAGGCGGCTCGATCGTCGAGGAGGGGCCAGCCGACCAGGTGCTCGACCATCCCCGCCATCCGCTGACGGCGCGTTTCCTGCGCAACATGAACGCCGAATAGGGCGGCCCGTGCCGCCCCGCCACCCTCTCCCCACCGAGGTCCGACATGACCAAGCATCACCTGCCCGCCACGCCGTCCACCGTTCACTGGGGCTATTTCAGCAAGACGCTGGAACCGGCCCTCACCATCAAGTCGGGTGACAGCGTCACGGTGGAGAGCATCACTCACCACGCCAATGACGATTATGAGCGCATGATCGCGGGCGATAAGGCGGCGGAAGAGATCTTCCTCTGGACCAAGGACCAGAAGACCCTGCGCCGGCGCGGTGCCGGTGCCACCGACGGTCCCTTCACCTATGGCTCCGGCGAAGGATTGGGCGTCCATCTGCTGACAGGTCCCATCGCCGTCGAGGGGGCGGAGCCGGGAGACGTGCTGGAGGTGCGCATCCTCGACACCTATCCGCGCCCGAGCGCCAATCCCGCCTATGCCGGGCGCTTCTTCGGCTCCAACCCTTCGGCGAACTGGGGCTTCCAGTACAACGACCTCGTCGAGGAGCCCAAGCCGCGGGAGGTGGTGACGATCTACGAGCTCGACATGGTCGAGGCGGCGGTGACAGCGCTCTATTCCTATCTCTGGACCCCGCAGACCGACCCGGATGGCGTCGTCCACCCCACCATCGACTATCCCGGCGTGCGCGTCGACCATTCGACCGTCACCAAGAAGGAAGGCATCCTGTCGGGCATCAAGGTGCCGGCGCGCCTGCATTTCGGCACGATGGGTCTTGCACCGGCGGAGGCCGATTTCGTCAGCACCATTCCCCCGAACTACACCGGCGGCAACATGGATGACTGGCGCATCGCCAAGGGTGCCCGCATGTACTACCCGGTCGCCGTGCCGGGCGGGCTGTTCTCCTGCGGCGACGCGCATGCCTCGCAGGGGGACAGCGAACTCTCCGGCACTGCCATCGAGATTTCGCTCACCGGCGAGTTCGAGTTCATCCTGCACAAGAAGGCGGACCTGCCGGGAACGGTGCTGGAAGGGCTGACCCATCCCCTGCTGGAAAATGACGAGGTCTGGTCGGTCTATGGCTTCAGCGTCGCCAACTATCTGGCCGAGCTGGGCCCGGACCATCAGCAGGAGATCCTGAAGCGCGGCAGCCTCGACAACGCGATGCGCGACGCCTTCCGCAAGCTGCGCCGCTTCCTCATGACGGTGCATGGACTGTCCGAGGACGAGGCGATCTCGCTGATGTCGGTCGCGGCCGATTTCGCCGTCACCCAGGTGGTCGACGCCAATTGGGGTGTCACCGGCTCGATCCGGAAGAGCCTCTTCGCCGGCCGCTGAGGGCATGTCCGGGGCCGCTGTGGCGGTTTGCGAGGCATAATCCTTGCTTGGATGGACCTCCATGCCGAGGTTCAAACCATGACCGCCCAGCCGTTCACCAGCGAGTCCTATGCCGGGGACGCGCGCGAGCGCGCCTGGCAGGATGTGCTCGCCGGCTTCGGCCTGCAATCGCTCGGCGTGCGCAACGGCTCGCCCACCCATGCGACGGCGATCTCCCGCCTCTCCTCGCTCGGGGTACGGATCGGCCACCTGACGGCAGACACGCAGATCCTGCGGCCGCTGCCCGCGCGCAGCGGTCTCCCGCTCCTGCTGCTGCCGCTGGAAAACAGCGCCGTCCTCACCACGGGCGGCGAGCCTGAAATCGTTCCGGCGGGCCAGCTCATCCTCGCGCCGCGGGCGGCGGACTGGCAGATGCAGTTCCAGCGCGGCCTGCGCGCGGTCATCCTCGCGGTGCCGGCCGATGCCTTTCGCGGGCGCAAGCTGCCCCCGCTGGCCGATTGCACGCCGCGCGTCTTCGATGCCGACGGGCTGGCCGATGTCCTTGCCAGGACCGTGCAGGCGGCCGCCACCGCTCTCGAGCGGCTGTCGGAACCCGAATGGGAAGCCGTCGCGCAGAGCGCGGCCGATCTTCTCCTCGTCCTGTCGGCGGAGCTGACCGCGAACCGGACCGATTCGTCATCGAGCCGCGCCGCACTGCTCCAACGCATCTACGCGACCATCGAGCGGAGCATCGGCAGCGAGGACACTTCCATCGCCGAAGTGGCGCAGGCTGAAGGCATATCCGAGCGCTACCTGCAGAAGCTGTTCGAGAGCACCGGGGAGAGCTTCAGCCATTATGTGCGGGAGCGACGCCTGCAGCGCGCCTGGCACGACCTCGCCAATCCCGCCGAGGCGGCAGTGCCGATCTCGGAGGTGGCCTATCGCTACGGCTTTTCCGATTCCGCCCATTTCAGCCGCCTGTTCCGCGAACGCTTCGGCCTACCGCCGCGCGAGCTGCGCCGGCGGGAAGCCGACCGCCAGAGCCAGGGCGCACTGTCGAACGGCCAGCGCGGCTGGCCGCAGGAGGCGCTGGTGCAGCTGCGCGCGCGCCAGACCCGGTCCGAGCCAGACACCCGCCGCAGCGTCGTGCTCGACGCCGACGCGCCCGACGAACCGCCGGAAGCACCCGCGCGCCATTATCTGCCGGTGCATGCCCAGCATGTGCATTGGGGCTATTTCAGCCGCTCGCTCAAACCCTTGCTGGAAATCGCCTCTGGCGACATCGTCACCATCGAGACGCTGACCCAGCATGCCTCCGACGATCCCGAGCGCATGATCGACGGCGATGCCGGGGCGGAAAGCGTGTTTCACTGGACGCGTACGGCGAAGGCGGTGGACCGGCGCGGCGCCGGCCCGCTCGATGCCTCGGTGTTCGGGCGCGGGGCCGGCGAAGGGTTCGGCGTTCACATCTGCACCGGCCCCATCGCGGTGCGCGGCGCCCAGCCGGGCGACGTGCTGGAGGTGCATATACTCGATATCGAGCCCCGCCCCTCGCGCCATCCCGACCATGCCGGGCGGGTCTTCGGCAGCAGCGTGGCCGCCTGGTGGGGATTTCACTATTCGGAATTCCTCAGCGAGCCGCACCCGCGCGAGACGGTGACCATCTACGAGATCATCACCGTCACCGAGCAGCCCTATGCGCAAGCGGTGCATGCCTATCGGTGGGAAGCGCAGACCGACCCTTATGGCGTCCGGCATGCGCTCTACGACTATCCCGGTGTCCCTGTCCGTCCCGGGACGGTGACCCTGCAGCCGGGTGTGCTTGAGGGCATCCGCATTCCGCTGCGGCCTCATTTCGGTGTGATTGCTGTGGCGCCGCGCGAGGCGGAACTCGTCGATTCCGTACCGCCCGCCTATTTCGGCGGCAACCTCGACAATTGGCGGCTCGGCAAGGGGGCGACGGTGTATCTGCCGGTGTCGGTGCCGGGCGCACTGCTCTCGGTGGGCGATCCGCATGCCGCGCAGGGCGACGGCGAACTGTCCGGCACGGCGATCGAGTGCTCGATGACCGGCACCTTCCGCGTGGTGCTGCACAAAAAGGCCGATGTTGCCGGCACGCTGCTCGCCGACCTGACCTATCCGCTGATCGAAACGCCGGATGACTGGATTCTGACCGGCTTCAGCCATCCCAACTATCTCGCCGAGTTCGGCGCCGACGGCCAGAGCGAGGTCTATGCCAAGTCCTCCCTCGATCTCGCCATGCGCGATGCTTTCCGCAAGGTGCGCCGCTTCCTCATGACCACGAAGGGACTGAGCGAGGACGAGGCGATCGCCTTGATGTCGGCGGCGGTCGATTTCGGCATTACTCAGGTTGTCGATGGAAACTGGGGTGTCCACGCCATTCTGAGCAAGCGGCTGTTTTCCGATCGGGGATGAGAGGTTGCGCCGCCCGCCTCAGTCGCTAGGGTCGATGCCGACTATCGGGCTACCGGGGAGGATCGCATGACGACGGAAAATGGCGTGACGAGCGGCCGAAGCCGCTATTTCGGCGCCTGCCACTGCGGCGCCGTGCAGTTCGAGGCCAGCCTCGACCTCTCGCAGACGATGACCTGCAACTGCTCCTATTGCTCGGCGCGCGGCTCCATCCTCGCCTTCACCCCGGCCGATGGCTTCACCGTGCTGAACGGCGAGCACGGCATGCGCGAATACCGATTCAACAAGCATGTGATCGCGCACCAATTCTGCTCTGTCTGCGGCATCGAGCCCTTCGCTCGCGGCGCGCTGCCGGATGGCACGCCGATGATCGGGGTCAATGTCCGAACCCTGAAAGACGTCGACCTCGACAGCCTCACTCCCACTGCCTATGACGGGCGGGCCGCCTGATCTGCGACGCGCCACCGGACCGCGCCGTCCCTGCGCCAGGCGTGGCGGCGCCAGCGTTGCCGGTTCGAGGTATCCATGCCGCTCATTCCCACACTGACCACCCCGCGCCTTGTCCTGCGTGCCTATAGGCTCGAGGAATTCGATGCCTATGCGGCGATGTGGGCCGAGGTCTCCGTGACGCGCTTCATCGGCGGCCAGCCGCTCTCGCGTGAGGCGGCATGGGGGCGCTTCCTGCGGCAGATCGGCCTCTGGCACCATCTCGGCTTCGGCTTCTTCGCCGTCGAGGACCGCGCGACCGGTGCTTTCATCGGCGAGGCCGGCTTTCACGACATGAAGCGCACGCTCATCCCCTCCATCGAGGGTACGATGGAGGCCGGCTGGGCGCTGGTCGGTGCGGCACAGGGCAAGGGGCTGGCGGAAGAGGCCATGCGCGCGGCGCTTGACTGGGGCGACGCCCATGGCACGGGCGAACGCTTCACCTGCATGATCCAGCCCGACCACAGCGCCTCGCTGCATGTGGCGCGCAAGCTCGGCTTCGCCGAGTTCACCCGCGGCAGCTATAACGGCCAGCCCGTGGTGCTGCTGGAGCGCCCGCGCCGAGCCGCCTCCGCGGCCTGACAGCCTCCCGCGCGGGAGGGCCTGCGCCAGCCGATAACAAAAAACCGCCGGCCCGTAAGGACTGTTCATTGCACGGAACAACCCGGTCTTTCGACCGCCACCGCTCCGCTGGAAAAACGATCAGCCAACCCGGAGGTTGACAGCCGATTCCTTGCCCGAACGCTGGTCGGTCTGCAACTCGAAGGAAACCTTCTCGCCATCGCGCAGGCCCTGCAGGCCGGAACGCTGCACGGCGCTGATGTGGACGAACACATCCTTGCCCGCGCCATCGGGCTGGATGAATCCATAGCCCTTCTGCTCATTGAACCATTTAACGGTGCCAGTCTGCGCCATAGGTAGTCTCACGTATCAAGGTTGCACATTCAACAGGGGGGATACCCCTGACAGCCGGGTCGAATTTGGTAGAAAAGCTGAACGTGCACCGGCATTGCCAGGTGAAACGGCCCAGAGTCCAGCCAAAGTCTGCGCGAAAGACTAACGCGAATGGCTGTCAATGCAAGTGCCTAGCGCACCACTTTCCGCGCAGAGTCGAGATTTGTCGCCATTCCAGCCAAGGAACGACGACAAATTTTACTGCCTATGAACGGACTTTCCGGTCTGGAACACGGCTGCGGGTCGGTTCAGAGCGGGCGCAGGTTCACCGCGGAGGTCTTTCCGGAACGCTGGTCGGTCTGCAGCTCGAAGGAAACCTTCTCGCCCTCGCGCAGCCCCTGCAGGCCCGAGCGCTGCACAGCGCTGATATGGACGAACACGTCCTTGCCCGAGCCATCCGGCTGGATGAAGCCGTAGCCCTTCTGCTCGTTGAACCACTTAACGGTGCCGGTATCAGCCATCGATGCAAACCTTAGGTACAGGAAAGTGCAATAACGGATGCCCTGCGACATCCGCCGCTAGCCAGCGATTCTCCCAAACAAGCCGGTGCGCAACGCGGCGCCACCACCCGTCGTTCCAATCCAAGCCGGGTCCAGCTTGGTCAAGATTGTGACTTTTTCACGGCAAAGCGCGCCCCATTTCAGCCACAAGCCAAAAGGGGGCGCGCTCTAATGACGCAACGTCATCTTTGTCCGACACCGGGTGCCGAGCCGGTCATTGCCCGTCGATCAGAGACCCTGCGCTTCGACGACGGCGATGGCGGTCATGTTGACCACGCCGCGCGCGGTGACCGACGGCGTGAGGATGTGCGCCGGCTGCGCCGCGCCGAGCAGGATCGGCCCCACGGGGAGCGCGTCGCCGAACACCTTCACCATCTGGTAGCCGATATTGGCGGCGTCGAGATTCGGCATGACGAGGATGTTGGCCACGCCCTGCAGCCGGCTGCCCGGCAGCACGCGCTCGCGCATCTCGGGCACCAGCGCACTGTCGCCTTCCATCTCGCCATCGACCATCAGGTCGGGCGCCTTCTCGCGGATGAGGGCGAGCGTCCGGCGCATCTTGGTCGCCGCCTCGTCGTCACGGCTGCCGAAGTCGGAATGCGAGAGCAGCGCCACCTTGGGCTCGATGCCGAAGCGGCGCACATGGGCGCTGGCGAGCAGCGCCATCTCGGCGAGATCCTCGGCGGCGGGATCCAGCGTCACCTGCGTGTCGCACAGGAAGAACGCGCCCTTGGGCGTCAGCAGCATGGAGAGCGCGGACACGTCGCGCACACCCGGCGCGATGCCGATGATGGTGCGGATGTGGCGCAGATGGCGGATGAACCGCCCTTCGACGCCGCAGACCATGGTGTCCGCATCGCCGCGCACCACCGCCAGGGCGGCGATGACGGTCGGCGTGGTGCGCACCAGGGTGCGGGCGAGTTCGGGCGTCACGCCGCGCCGGCCGGCGCGCTCGACATAGGTCTGCACATAGTCGCGGTAGCGCGGATCGTCCTCGGGATCGATGAGGTCGAAATCCTGCCCGGGGCGGATCGACAGGCCGAAGCGCTGCAGGCGGGTATCGATGACCGAGGGTCGACCGATCAGGATCGGGCGGGCGATCCCCTCCTCCACCACCACCTGCACGGCGCGCAGAATGCGCTCGTCCTCGCCCTCGGCGTAGATCACGCGCTTGGGCTCCTGCTTGGCGAGGGTGAAGATGGGCTTCATCACCAGGCCGGAGCGGAACACGAAACGGTCCAGCTGCTCCTGATAGGCGTCGAAATCGGCGATCGGGCGTTTGGCGACGCCGGTTTCCATCGCCGCCTTCGCCACCGCCGGCGCCACACGCAGGATGAGGCGCGGGTCGAAGGGCGAGGGAATGAGCGAGGTCGGGCCGAACACCGGCGTCTCGCCGCCATAGGCGCGCGCCACGACGTCCGACGGCGTGTCGCGGGCGAGTTCGGCGATGGCGTTCACCGCCGCGATCTTCATCTCTTCATTGATGGTGGTCGCCGCCACGTCGAGCGCGCCACGGAAGATGAAGGGGAAACACAGGACGTTGTTGACCTGGTTCGGGAAGTCCGAGCGGCCGGTGCAGATCATCGCGTCGGGCCGCGCGTCGCGGGCGAGGTCCGGCATGATCTCGGGCGTGGGATTGGCCAGCGCCATGATGAGCGGACGGTCGGCCATCGCCTTCAGCATCTCCGGCTTCAGCACGCCGCCGGCCGAGAGGCCGATGAAGATGTCGGCGCCGTCGATCGCTTCGGCAAGCGTGCGCAGCTCGGTCTTCTGAGCAAACACCCCCTTATAGGGGTCCATCAGCTTCTCGCGGCCCTCATAGACCACGCCCTCGATGTCGGTGACCCAGATGTTCTCGCGGCGGGCGCCCATCGAGACCAGCAGGTTCAGCGTCGCGATGGCCGCGGCGCCGGCACCGGAGGTGACGATCTTCACCTCCTCGATCTTCTTGCCGCCGATGTGCAGCGCGTTGACGATCGCGGCGGCGACGATGATCGCGGTGCCGTGCTGGTCGTCGTGGAACACCGGGATGTTCATCTTCTCGCGCAGCTGGGCCTCGATCTCGAAGCACTCCGGCGCCTTGATGTCCTCAAGGTTGATGCCGCCGAAGGTCGGCTCCAGCGCGGCGACCACGGTGACCACATGGTCGACCTCAAGCGCGCGGATCTCGATGTCGAACACATCGATGCCGGCGAATTTCTTGAAGAGGACGGCCTTGCCCTCCATCACCGGCTTCGAGGCCTCAGGGCCGATATTGCCCAGGCCGAGCACGGCGGTGCCGTTGGAGACGACCGCAACGAGATTCTGCTTCGTGGTGAGCTCGGCGGCCAGCGACACATCCGCGGCAATCGCCTCGCAGACGGCGGCAACGCCGGGCGTATAGGCCAGCGCCAGATCGCGCTGGTTGGCCAGCGGCTTGGTCGGCTGAATTTCCAGCTTACCCGGCCGCGGCAGCCGGTGATAGATCATCGCTCCCGAACGCAGATCGTCGGAGATGTACGAGGCCATGGCAGTTCCTTCCCCGGATTGGCCGGCGGACAATAGGCATTCCTCGCCGCCGTACAACGTCTTTCCGAATTTGTAATGCCCGCCTTTCGACGGTTCGTTATTGTTCTGCAAAGCAGGACGCGGATCCAGAAGCCGCTACCGTCTCCATGTCAGGTCTCCTCCGCATGCGCAAACGCCTCATCATCGCGCTCATCGTGCTTCTCGTCGTCGGGGTCGGAGGTTATTTCAGCTTCAACCTCGTGGTCGACCATCTCGCGCGCCGTCAGGTCGAAGCCCTGTTCGCGGATCTGCGCGCGCAGGGGATCGAGGCGCAGGGCCGCGACGCCACCTATGACGTTTTCTCCGGCCGCTTTGAAATACACGACCTCTCCTTCGCCGCGCCCGGCCAGGGGAAGCTGAAGATCGTCTCCTTCCTCGCCACGGGCACGGAGCGCCCCTCGCCCCGCCGGCTCTTCGCCAGGCAGGTCGAGATCAGCGACCTGTCCTATGAGGGGCCTCTCCCGCTCGCCCCGGCGATCGAGGCGACCTACCGCGCGCCGCACATCACCATCGACGCGCTGGAAATTCCCTCCACCCCGCCGGCCGGCACCCGCCCGTGGCAGATCGCGCTCGACGTACTCGAACAGACCAGCGCCGACCGAATCAGCATTCCGGAATCACTTGTCATCACCCGCGCCGGCACTGGCGATTCCCGTATCGAGACGGACGTCACCCACGGCGCCACGCGGCTGGAGAAGCTGCTGGCCGGCCGCTTCGCCAAGGCGACCATCGAGCCCTCGCGCTTCACCATCGGCGGCGCACCGGCTAATGCCGCCTCGGGCAAGGTGGGCCGCGTCAACATCGAGACGATCGACGTCGCGGCCATGCTGACGCTGCTCGATCCCGAGCGCCGGCAGGCGGACGACCAGTTCCGCACCGTTTACGGCTCCATTCGCGTCGATGGCTATGAGGCGAAGTCCGACAAGGGGCTGCAGCAGCGCTGGGGCGCGATCGACATTCGCGACATCGCCATCCGCCCCTCCATCATTCCCGCCGAGGACCTGCTGACGCTGGGCACAGAGTTGCGCGAGGCCGCCGCGAAGGGGCAGAAACCCCCGCCGGAGCTGATCGCCCAGAGCCTGCGGGGCCTTGCCGCCGCCTATGACGGCATCCGGCTCGGCTCCGTCGTGCTCAAGGACATGGCGGTGCGTGAGGAGGACGGCAGCCACGCCGAACTCGCGACGCTGACCCTCGGCCCGCTGAACGATGGTCGTCTGGACAGCTTCGTCATCGACCGGCTGAAGGGCACCGACGCCGACGGCAAGGTGTTCCGCATCGACCAGCTGAAGATCGGCGGCCTTCGCCCCGGCACGCTGATGGAACTCAGCGCGGACGCCACCGAAGACCCCCACAGCACCCAGAACATCGCGTGGTTCATGCGGCTCTTCGGCGTGGTCGGCAGCTTCGAGCTGGCTGGCGCCGAGGCTCCCGCGCCCGAGGGCGGCGATGCCGTGGTGGTCGACAAGCTCGCTCTCGCCTGGCAGGGCGAACAGGACGCCTTCCCCACCCGCATCGCGGCCACGCTGCGCGTCAGCGGCCCGACCTCGGCCTTCCCGCGCGACAATTCGCTGTTCGCCCTCGTGCCGGACGGCATGTCGCGCGCCAGCGTCGCGCTCGATGTCGGCGGCGAATGGAACGAGAGCAAGGGCACGCTCACCCTCGCCCCGCTCTATGCCGAGGTGTCGGACGCCTTCGCGCTGTCGCTCAAGATCAAGCTCAGGGATGTCGACGAATCCGTGTTCTCCACCCAGCCGGACGAAGCGATGGCGGGCGCGATGATGACGAGCCTCGACAGCGTCGAACTCACCGTTTCCGATGCCGGCATCTATGAGCGCAAGCTGGAGGAAGCCGCGAAGGAACAGGGCATGGAGCCGGAGGCGATCCGCCAGCTTCTCGCGGGCTTTGCCGAACTGCTGCTGTCCTCGACCGTCGCGGACCGGCCGGAGCTGGAGCCGGCGACGCAGGCCTTTGTCAGCTTCCTGCAGAAGCCGCTCGGCACGCTGGCGTTGAGGATCACCCCGCGCGGTGACAGCCTGCCGCTCGGCACCATCGCCGAGACGCTGCAGGGCGAGGAGCCGCTCACCCTCGTCGACGAACTGAACGTGCAGGTGATCGAGGCCGCCGAACCGCCGACATCGCCGAGCAAGCCCTGAGCCGAGCGCGGAACATCAACGTCATCCCGGCGGAGGCGAAGCCGCCGAGCCGGGATCGCCCTCCGCGTCGGCACGCGATCCCGGATCGGCCTTTGGCCGTCCGGGATGACGAAGAAGGGCGGAACGTCGCCGCCCCGCCCCTCACGTCTCTTCGGTCAGCCTGAGAAGCGAGGCGAGCCTCACTTCCTGAGTTCTCGTTTGAGAAATGAGGCGAGCCTCACTTCCTGAGTTCTCATTTGCGAAGTGAGGCGAGCCTCACTTCCTGAGTTCTCATTTGCGAAGTGAGGCGAGCCTCACTTCTCCTGGATGTTGGTGCGGATGTGCAGCTCACGCAGCTGGCGGGGGCTGGCCTCGTTCGGCGCGCCCATCAGGATGTCCTGCGCCTGCTGGTTCATCGGGAAGATCGAGATTTCGCGCAGGTTGGTCACGCCGCAGAGCAGCATGACGATGCGATCCACGCCCGCCGCCATGCCGCCATGGGGCGGCGCGCCGTACTGGAAGGCGCGGTACATGCCGCCGAAGCGCTCCTGCACCGTCGCCTCGTCATAACCGGCCAGCTCGAACGCCTTCACCATCGCCTCGGGACGGTGGTTGCGGATGCCGCCGGAGGCAATCTCGTAGCCATTGCAGGCGATATCGTACTGGAACGCCTTGATGGTGAGCGGGTCCTGCCCGTTCAGCGCGTCGAGCCCGCCCTGCGGCATCGAGAAGGGGTTGTGCGAGAAATCGACCTTCTTCTCGTCCTCGTTCCACTCATAGAAGGGGAAGTCGACGATCCAGGCCAGCTCGAAGCGGTCGAAATCGACCAGCTTCAGCTCCTCGCCCACCTTGGTGCGCGCAGCGCCGGCGAACTTGACGAACTTTTCCGGGTTGCCGGCGACGAAGAAGGCGGCATCGCCGGCACCAAGGCCGAGCTGCGCGCGGATCGCCTCGGTGCGCTCCGGGCCGATATTGTTGGCGAGCGGGCCGGCGCCCACGATACCCGGCTCCACATGAGGGCCTTCGCCCGCACCTGCACCGCGCGACTTTTCAAGAACGTCCTTGATCAGCTTCTCGCTGTCCGCAGCAGTATCCGCTGCGAGTTCACGCCACATGATGTAGCCGAGGCCCGGCTGGCCTTCGCCCTGCGCCCACGAGTTCATGCGGTCGCAGAAGGCGCGCGAGCCGCCGGTCGGGCCGGGGATCGCCCAGACGCGGTTCTTCTCGTCTTCCAGCAGGCGCGCGAACACCTTGAAGCCGCTGCCGCGGAAATGCTCGGAGACATCCTGCATCTCGATCGGGTTGCGCAGGTCCGGCTTGTCGGTGCCGTATTTCTGCATCGACACCGCATAGGGAATGCGCGGCCAGTTCTTTGTCACCGGCTTGCCGTCGGCGAAAGCCTCGAACACGCCTGATATGACCGGCTCGACGGCGGCGAACACGTCTTCCTGCTCGACGAAGCTCATCTCAAGGTCGAGCTGGTAGAACTCACCCGGCAGGCGGTCGGCGCGCGGGTCCTCGTCGCGGAAGCAGGGTGCGATCTGGAAGTAGCGATCGAAGCCGCTCATCATGATCAGCTGCTTGTACTGCTGCGGCGCCTGCGGCAGGGCGTAGAACTTGCCGGGATGCAGGCGGGACGGCACGAGGAAGTCGCGCGCGCCTTCCGGCGAGGAGGCCGTGAGGATCGGCGTCTGGAACTCGAAGAAGCCCTGCGCCTTCATCTTCGCGCGCATGGCGTCGATGATGGCGCCGCGCGTCATGATGTTCTTGTGCAGTTTCTCGCGGCGCAGATCGAGGAAGCGATAGCGCAGGCGCGTCTCTTCCGGGTATTCCACATCGCCGAAGACCGGGAGCGGCAGCTCGGCGGCCGGGCCCAGCACCTCGATCTCGGTGGCGTACATCTCCACCTGCCCGGTCGGCAGGTCCGGATTCTCGGTGCCGGCGGGACGGTTGCGCACGCGGCCATCGACGCGGATCACCCATTCCGAGCGCACGGTTTCCGCCAGCTTGAAGGCCGGGCTGTCCGGATCGACGACGACCTGCGTCAGGCCGTAATGGTCGCGCAGATCGATGAACAGCACGCCGCCATGGTCACGGATGCGGTGGCACCAGCCCGAAAGACGGGCGGTCTCGCCGATTTCGCTCGCGCGAAGGGCTCCGCAGGTGTGCGTGCGATAGCGGTGCATGGTTTATTCCCGAGGCTGCTTCCGGCCCTCAAGGCCGTCAAAGGACAACACCCCTCTCGCGGGGCGCGCGGAGGGGTGCATGTCAGGCTCGGCTTTGTCAAGTTTCAGGCGGGTTCCGCGCACCGGCGCGTAGCCCGCGCAGCCTCACGGCACGTAGCGGAGCGTCAGCCCGGCGACACCCAGCGCGAGCGAGGCACCGACATTGCCCTCGACCGAGATCGGGTTGAGCGCGAAGGAGTTGGAATTGCCGACCAGCACATTGGCGCCGACGCCGACGCCCACCGCGACATTGCCGGTGACGCCGCCATAGGGACCGGCCAGAGCGCCGGCGGGGATGGGATCCTTGCTGACCGCCAGCACGCCCCAGGTCATCACGCCGCCGCCGGTCACGCCGAGATCGACGCCGATGGTCTGGATGGTGCCGGCATAGCGCTGCGTCGGGGAGTTATCCGCCGGCGTGTAGGTGCAGGACAGTTCCTGCTTGGATTCGACGATCATGCCGATGCTGGAGCCGGCATTGCACACCAGCACGCCGATATTGACCTTGTCGGCCGCGCCGGCCTGGGACACCGAGCCGATCAGCGCGGCGGTGGCGAGAGCAAGAAGCGTGTTCTTCATGAAATCCCCCAAAATGAGCCGGTACGCGCCGGCAGAACGGAAGCGCTCCGCCCGAGACGGGGTGGCGAATCGTTACAGCAGCTTACGCCCGCATGGTTAACGCTTGCCGCAAATTGCGGCACGATTCAGTGTCGTCTACGGCGCGCGACTCCGTTATGAGAGGCGGGCATGGATATGATCACCACAACCGACGCCCTCACCGCGGCGTGCGAGCGGCTGGCGAGCCACCGCTTCGTCACCGTCGACACCGAATTCCTGCGCGAGACGACCTTCTGGCCGAAGCTCTGCGTCATCCAGATTGCCAGTCCCGATGAGGCGGTGGTGATCGACGCGGTGGCCGAGGAGATAGACCTCGCCCCCTTCTTCGCGCTGATGGCGAACGAGAAGGTGCTGAAGGTCTTCCACGCCGGCCGGCAGGACATCGAAATCGTCTGGCATCTCGGCAACATCATCCCGCATCCGGTGTTCGACACCCAGGTCGCGGCCATGGTGCTGGGACATGGCGATTCCATCTCCTACGACCAGCTGGTCCAGCGCATCACCGGGCAGATACTCGACAAGTCGCTGCGCTTCACAGACTGGTCGCGCCGCCCGCTTTCGTCCGCGCAGATCGCCTACGCGGAAGCCGACGTCACACATCTGCGCGACGTTTTCCTCAAGCTCGACGCCGATCTGCAGAAGCGCGGCCGCGCCGACTGGGTGGGCGAGGAAATGGCCGTCCTCACCTCGCCCGATACCTATCGGCAGGAGCCCGAGCGGGCCTGGGAGCGGCTGCGCTCGCGCGCGCGCAAGCCCAAGGACCTCGCCGTGCTGATGGAAGTCGCCGCCTGGCGCGAGCGCGAGGCGCAGTCCCGCGACATTCCGCGTTCGCGCATCCTGAAGGACGACGTGATCGCCGAGATCATCTCGCAGCACCCCAATTCGGTGGAACGGCTCGGCCAGCTGCGCTCGGTGCCCAAGGGGTTCGAGCGCTCGCGCGCCGGCGAGCAGATCGTCGAGGCGGTGAAGGCGGGGCTGGCGCGCGATCCCAAGACGCTGCCGCGCATCGAGCGCGACAAGCCGCTCTCCAACGGCGCCTCGGCCACCGTGGAACTGCTGAAGGTGCTGCTGCGCATGACCTCGGAGCAGCATGGCGTCGCCGCCAAGGTCATCGCCACGGTGGACGACCTCGAACAGATCGCCGCCGATGAGGAACCGGACGTGCAGGCGCTGCGCGGCTGGCGGCGCGAATTGTTCGGGGAGAAGGCGCTGGCGCTGAAGTCCGGCCGGCTGGCGCTGGCGATGCAGCGCGGGCGCGTCATCGCTCTGGACCGTCCCGGCGAGTGAGGACGCGGGGGCTCGCGCCCCCGGTCAGGTCACGATCAGCGGCTCCCGGCCGATCAGCCGGGCGAGCGTACGCAGGCGATTGCCGACGCGCTCGCCGCCCAGCGGGGCAAGGTCGCCGCGCAGCTGGAGCATCAGCTTGCCGCGATCCACCAGCAGCGGCGCATCCTTCAGCGTGCCGGGCATCGCCGCCGACAGGATGTAGGCGACGCGCAGCGCCGCCCCGAGGATGCGGGCGCGGTCGAGCAGACGCGCCGAGACCAGCTCGCGGATGCGCGGCGACAGGTCCTCGTCCACCAGCCCGACATGCCGGTAATAGATGGCGAGCCCGAGAAAGGCGCGGCCGGGATGGTCGACGCCGATGAAGGCGGCGTGGGCGATCAGATTGAGGCTCTGCTCGCCGCGATAATCGGGATGCGCGCGCCAGCTGATATCCGCCAGCAGGCACGCCGCATGGCGCAGGCGCTTCTCCTCGACACTTTCCTCGATGCCGGTCGAGGCCATGAAGCGGTCGGTCCACTCCACCAGTTCCCAGCCATGGGCGGGGGAGCGCGAACGCACCTCGTTCAGCTCCGCCGTCGCGGCGATGAGCGGGTCGACCTTCTTCTCCTCGTCGCCCAGCATCTCGAACAGCAGGCCCTCGCGCACGCCCTGTGCCGAGATGTAGATATTGGCCGGCTTGCCGATGCGGATGACCGCCTCCAGCACCAGCGCGCCATAGGCGAGAAGCTGGCGGCGCCCTTCCGCAACTGTCTCGATGCGCGAGAGCGTGTCGACCGGCACGCGCAGCACCAGCCGGACGAACTCCAGCGCCTCGCGCGCGGGAATGACGTAGCCGTGCATCACATGCAGGGGATAGCCGCGCTGGAACATGTGCAGCCGCGCCAGCGCGCGCCAGGTGCCACCGACGGCATAAAAGGTGCGCCCCTTCAGATGCTCAAGGTGGCTCTCCTTGGTGAGCGTTTCCTTGACGATCTTGGCCGCCTTCTTCAACGAGCGGCCGGACGTGTCCTGCAAGGCGAGCCCGCCAAGCGGAAAGGTCACGCCGCTGCCGATCCGGTGTCCCTGCAGGTCGGCCAGTTCCAGCGAACCGCCGCCGAGATCGCCGACCACGCCATTGGCATGGTGCACGCCCGAGAGCACGCCGACCGCGGAAAGCTGGGCCTCGCGCTTTCCCGAGAGCAGCTCGACCTCGGTCCGGCAGATTTCGGTGCAGGCGGCGATGAATTCCGGGCCGTTGGAGGCGTCGCGCGCGGCGGCGGTGGCCAGCACGAACAGCCGGCCGACCCCCATGCGATCGCACAGCACGCGAAAGCGCGTGAGCGTCACCAGCGCCTTCGCCACCGCCTCGGCGTTCAGCCGGCCGGTGGTCAGCACCTCACGGCCGAGGCCGCACGCCGCCTTCTCGTTGAAGATCGGCGTGGGGCTTCGCGACAGGTGCTCGTAGACGACGAGACGAACCGAGTTCGAGCCGATGTCGATGACCGCGATCGGCGCGCCAGAAACGAGGCGGGAGGACGCCTCGCGCAGATGTTCATTCATGCGGTCACGTGCGCTCACGGCGGCGGACGAGGTTTCGCGGCGACGATTCTTTGAGCGACTTCCCACGTCCAGACAGGCTCGGATTTGTCATGAAATACTGTTGGGCGTTGAACTTTTCCTCGCCCTCGGCCGGCACTATGCGTTGCGAGGAGCCATCGGGCAACACGCGCCAGCTCTGCTGGTTGTCCTGCAGGTTGGCGACCATGATCTGGTCGAGGATCTGCATGTGCACCGTCGGGTTGGTGATGGGGCACAGCGTTTCGACGCGCCGGTCGAGATTGCGCGGCATGAGGTCGGCCGACGAGATATAGAGCGCCGCGCCGGTATTGGGCAGGCTCTTGCCGTTACCGAAGGCGTAGATGCGCCCGTGCTCCAGGAAGCGGCCGACGATGGACTTCACCCGGATATTGTCCGACAGCCCCGGCACGCCCGGACGCAGGCAGCAGATGCCGCGCACGACGATATCGATGGCAACGCCGCTCTGGCTCGCGCGGTAGAGCGCGTCGATAATCATCGGGTCGACCAGCGAGTTCATCTTCAGCCAGATGGCGCCGGGCCTGCCCGCCTTGGCGAAGGCGATCTCGGCATCGATATGGTCGAGGATCTTCTTCTTGAGGGTCAGCGGGGCGATGGCCAGCGCCTCCAGCTCCGCCGGCTCGGCATAGCCGGTGATGAAGTTGAAGATGCGCGCCACGTCGCGGCCGATCGCCGGGTCGGCGGTGAAGAAGGACAGGTCGGTGTAGATGCGCGCGGTGATCGGGTGATAATTGCCCGTGCCGACATGGCAGTAGCTCGCCAGCGCGCCACCCTCGCGGCGCACCACCAGCGAGAGCTTGGCGTGGGTCTTCAGCTCCAGGAAGCCGAACACCACCTGCACGCCGGCGCGCTCCAGGTCGCGCGCCCAGCGAATATTGGCCTCTTCGTCGAAGCGCGCCTTCAGCTCCACCAGCGCGGTCACCGACTTGCCGGCTTCCGCCGCCTCGGCCAGCGCCTTGATGATCGGGCTGTCGGACGAGGTGCGGTAGAGCGTCTGCTTGATGGCGACGACGTTCGGGTCGCGCGCCGCCTGCCGCAGGAACTGCACCACCACGTCGAAGGTCTCGTAGGGGTGGTGGACCACGAGGTCCTTCTCGCGGATCGCCGCGAAGCAGTCGCCGGCATGGTCGCGGATGCGCTCGGGAAAGCGCGGATTATACGATTTGAACTTGAGGCCCGGACGGTCGACGCCGACCAGTTGGCTGAACTCGTTCAGCGCCAGCAGCCCGTCGACGAGGAAAATCTCGTCATCGGCCACGCCCAACTCGCGCGCCACGAAGGCGCGCAGCTCCTCCGGCATGGAGCCTTCGATCTCAAGCCGGATCACCTGGCCGAGGCGCCTGCGCTTCAGCGCGCGCTCGAACTGGCGCATCAGGTCCTCGGCCTCTTCCTCAACTTCGAGATCGCTGTCGCGGATCACGCGGAAGCCGCCCTGCCCGCGCACCTGATAGCCCGGAAACAGCCGGCCGATGAACAGGCCGATCATCTGCTCCAGCGTGATGTAGCGCTGGGCGCCGTTCTCGCCGTCGGGCAGGCGGATGAAACGGTCGATCTTGGCGGGAACGCGGATGAGCGCGTTCATGGTGCGTCCGTCGCTGATGCGCGCGAGCTGCAGCGCCAGCGAGAAGCCGAGATTGGGGATGAACGGGAAAGGGTGCGCCGGGTCGATGGCGAGCGGCGTCAGCACCGGGAAGACGTGGCTGAGGAAGAAGTCGTCCAGCAGCGAGCGGTCGGCCCTGTCGACGTCGGCGCCGTCCACCAGCACGATGCCGACGGTGACCAGCTCGGTGCGCAGCTCGCGCCAGCGCGCCTGCTGGTCCTCCGCGAGTTCCGCCACCGCGGCGGAGATCAGCGGCAGCTGCTCGGCCGGCTTCAGGCCGTCCGGGCTCTTGGCCGTATAGCCTTCGCGCACCTGCTCCTTCAGGCCGGCGACGCGGACCATGAAGAACTCGTCGAGATTGTTCGCCGAGATCGAGAGGAAGCGCAGCTGCTCCAGCAGCGGATGCTCGCGGTTGGAGGCTTCCTCCAAAACCCGGCGGTTGAACTGCAACCAGGAGAGCTCACGGTTGATGAAACGCTCGGGAGAGGCCATCAGCTCCTCCTCCAGCGTGTGGGGAACGATGGGCTCGTGCACCGGCGCAGGGCCGAGTTCGACATCCGCAACAATCTGGGTTTCGTTCTCGGGCACCGTCGGCACTCCATCCTTTTCGCGGCTTGCGCGCTTCGTTCGGCGGGAAGGTCGCCGGGCTTCGTGACGGCTGGATGACATGAGATACCTTAACCCAAAGTGAGGTCGTCCGACGACTCCGCCGGCATTTCGGCGGCATCGTCGCGCGCGCGCAGGATTTCGGCGGCAAGCGCGCGGGTCAGCGGACGCTTGCGGGCCAGCGCCTCCCGGTCGAGCGTGGCGATGATGTCGCGCAGCCCGGCGATGGAACGCTCCACGCGCGGCAGCAGATAGCTCAGCAGCGCCTCGTCCGGCGCGATCTGCCTGTCGGCAAACAGCTTGACCGCCACCGCCCCCAGCAACGCATCGTCCGGCGCGCCGAGTTCCACCACGGGCATGGCGCGCAGGCGCGAGGCGAGATCGCGTGTGACGACCTCGCCGGCCAGCGTGGCCGGGGCCCGGCGCGCGGTCACGAGCAGGCTCGCCGCCTGCTCGCCAACGAGGTTCAAAAGGTGGAACAGCGCGGCTTCGGGAACCGCGCCCTCCCCGAGATCCTCCACCACCAGCGCTCCGCCGGCGAGAAGCTCCGGCAACGCCGCGACAGCGAGATCACGCGCGGCGATGACGGGCGCGCCGGTCGCCTCGGCGAAAAGCGCGGCGAGATGCGACTTTCCCGACCCTTCCGGCCCGACCAGCGCCACCGCCCGCGCCGGCCAGTCCGGCCAGCCGTCGATCAGCGCCAGCGCCGCGCGGTTGGCTGGGCCGGCCAGGAAATCATCCCGCGCCCGGCTGTCCTGATGCGGCAGGTCCAGAGGCAGCTGGCGTGTGGCCGAGGGAGCGGGCGTCGATGCCGGCATCGCTCAGCGCACCTGCTTCGCTGTGACGGCTGGGCGGGCGGCGGGCGGCGCGATCGCCGCGTGCTCCTCCTCACCGGTATAGAGCGGACTTTCGAGATATTGCCCGATGGCAAAGCGCACCAGCACGCCGGCCGCCGCCGCCAGCGGTACCGCCAGCAGCAGGCCGAGGAAGCCGAGCATGTAGCCGAAAGCCAGCAAGGCGAACATCAGCCACACCGGGTGGAGCCCGACGCTGTCGCCCACCAGCTTGGGCGAGAGGATGTAGCCTTCGACGAACTGGCCGAAGACGAAGATGCCGATCACCAGCCCGATCATCGAATATTCCGGGAAGAACTGCACGATGGCGACGCCGGCCGCCAGCACCAGCCCGGTCAGCGAGCCGACATAGGGGATGAAGGTGATGATGCCCGAGATGAAGCCGATGACGAATCCGAAGTTCAGGCCCGTCATGGTCAGGCTGATGGCGTAGAAACTGCCGAGGATGAGGCACACCAGCGACTGGCCGCGCACGAAGCCGGCAATGGCACGGTCCATCTGCCGGGCGAGGTCGCGAATGACCTCGCGGTGCTTCACCGGCAGCCAGGAATCGACCTTCTCCACCATGTGGTTCCAGTCGTTCAGGATGTAGAACGCCACCACCGGGGTGATGACCAGCAGCGAGAACAGCGAAATCAACGCCGCCCCGCCGGTCCACAGCCCCTGGATCAGGGTGAGCATATAGGTCGCGCCCTGCGACACGAGTTCGCTCAGCCCCTGCTGGATGCTCGGCATGCGGTCGCCGATGAAGTCGCGCAGCCACACCGTCTTCTGGCCCTCGCCGGCCATCAGGTTCTGCAGCTTGACGATGTATTCCGGCAGCCGCTGGATGAAGGCGGAAAGCTGCGCGCCGAAGATCGGCACGACCATCAGCATCAGCAGGATCGCCAGCAGCAGCGTCAGGCCGATGGTCACCAGCGAGGCCACGAGGCGGTTCACCCCCCAGTGCTCCAGTCGGGTGGTCACCGGGTTGAGGAAATAGGCGAGCGCGAGGCCGGCGACAAAGGGCAGCAGAACGCTGCTCAACAGCCATGCCGCCGCCACGAAGAGCGCCAGCACCGATACCCAGAACGTCACCTGTTTATGCCAGGCCATTCGAACTCCATCCCGCGCATTACGCTGCGCCCACCATCAATACAGAAAAATGCGGGCGTTGCGATGCACATGCGACGCCGCCCCCGCCATTCACAGGCCGCGCGGCGGCCTGCGCGAGGGCTGAGGAACCTTGCCCCGGCACCACGGCTTGCGGCACAAAGCCGTGCCCGCTTCGCGCGGCGCTACCGGGAGGACACCGCCATGACCCAGGATGACCCGCTTTATACCGATGCGTCGCTGGTGGCGTTCTACGACACCGAGAACGAATGGAGCGCGGACCTCGCCTATTGCGCCGGCCTCGCGCGGACGGCGGGATCGGTGCTTGATCTGGGCTGCGGCACCGGCGCCTTCCTTGTCGGCATCGAGTCCCCGGTGCGGGTCGGTGTCGATCCCGCCTCCGCCATGCTCGACGTGGCACGCGCGCGGCCGGGCGGCAGCAAGGTGGAATGGATCGAGGCGGATGCCCGCACGCTCGATCTCGGCCGCCGTTTCGACCTCGTGGTGATGACCGGCCACGCCTTCCAGGTCTTCCTCACAGATGAGGACCAGCGCGCCGCGCTCGCCGTCATCGCCCGGCACCTCGCGCCGGGCGGCCGCTTCATCTTCGACAGCCGCAACCCGGCCGGCCGCGAATGGGAGGAGTGGCAGGCGCACAATTCCCGCCGCACGGTCGAGCATCCCCAGCATGGCGCCGTCGAGGCGTGGAATACGGCAGCGCACGAGCCGGCCACCGGCATCGTCACCTACGAGACCTTCTATCGCCTCGGCAACGGGCGGGAACTGAGCGCGACGAGCCGTATCCGTTTCACCCCGCACGACGTCCTCACCCGGCGGATGGCGGAAGCGGGGCTGGCGGTCGAACGCTGTCTCGGCGACTGGAACGGCGGCCCCTTCCACCACGACGCGCCAGAGATCATCCCCATCGGCCACCTCGCGTGACGCGCCCGCCGAGGCGTGGCACAAGACGATCCCCCGCCCTGCCTGCCGTGAAGTTTGCGATGCGCTCCTCGATCGTCACCTCCGCCGTTGTCGCCGCCCTTGTCGGTTTCGGAGGCACTCTCGCCCTCATCGTCGCGGCGTCGCAGGCCGTCGGCGCCACCCCGGCGCAGACCTCCTCGGCGGTCATCGGCCTCTGCCTGTCCATGGCCGCCAGCAGCGCCTTTCTTGGCTGGCGCCACCGCATGCCGATCATCACCGCCTGGTCGACGCCCGGCGCCGCGCTCATCGCCGGCTCGCACGGGCTGGTGATCGAGACCGCGGTCGGCGCCTTCCTGCTGGCGGGCGCGCTCATTCTTGTCACGGCAGCGGTCAAGCCGCTCGGCGCGCTGGTGCAGCGCCTGCCGGTCGCCATCGCCGCCGCCATGCTGGCCGGCGTGCTGTTCCGTTTCTGCACCGCGGTGTTCACTGCGGGACAGGCAGACCCGCTGCTCGTGCTGCCGCTGGTGCTGATCTTCCTCGTCGCGCGCCGCATCAACCCTTTCGGGGCAGTGCTCGCCGTGCTGGTCATCGGCATCGCGCTCGCCTTCTTCCTCGGGCGCGTCGGGCACCTGCCGGAGGGCGGATTGCTGCCGCCGTCGGTGGAATTCGTGTGGCCACGTTTCGAGGTGCAGGCGCTGATCGGCATCGGCCTGCCGCTCTATGTCGTCACCATGGCCTCGCAGAACCTGCCCGGCCTCGCCGTGCTCCAGGCCGCCGGCTACAAGCCGCCGACGCCGTCCATCCTCGCCGTCACCGGCCTCGCCTCGCTGCTGACCGCCCCCATCGGCTCGCTCACCTCGAACCTCGCGGCCATCACCGCGTCCATCTGCACCGGGCCGGATGCCCATCCCGATCCCAACAAGCGCTGGATGGCGACCTCCTTCTACGCGCTGTCCTATCTTGTGCTCGCCGCCGGCGGAGCCTCCGTCGTCGCGCTGATCGGCGCCTTGCCGCCGGGCCTCGTGGCCACCTTCGCCGGCCTCGCGCTGCTGGGGCCGCTGGTGAACGCGCTGGCCACCGCCATGGGGGATGCGGGACGGCGTTTTCCGGCGGTGCTGACGCTGGCAGTGACGGCATCGGGCGTCTCGCTGCTGGGCATTGGTTCGGCCTTCTGGGGCCTCATCGCCGGGCTGATCGCGCTCGGCATCGACCATGCGGGGCGCCGCTGACCCACAGGGTGAGCCGCTCCGGCTTGCGAGGGCGCCGATAAGCGGCTAATCCGCGAGCGTTCTTGAAGGGTGACGAGATGACCGGTACGGAAAAAGGCCTCAGCTATCGCGACGCGGGTGTCGACATCGACGCCGGCAACCGGCTGGTCGATCTCATCAAGCCGCTGGTCAAGGCCACGCGCCGGCCCGGCGCCGACGCGGAAATCGGCGGCTTTGGCGGCGTGTTCGACCCCAAGGCGGCCGGCTTCAAGGACCCGCTGATCGTCGCCACCACGGACGGTGTCGGCACCAAGCTGAAGATCGCCATCGAGACCGGCCGGCACGACACGATCGGCATCGACCTCGTGGCGATGTGCGTGAACGATCTCGTGGTGCAGGGCGCCGAGCCGCTGTTCTTCCTCGACTATTTCGCCACCGGCAAGCTCGCCCCCGAGGTCGGCGCCAAGATCGTCGCCGGTATCGCCAAGGGCTGCCAGGAATCGGGCTGCGCGCTGATCGGCGGCGAGACTGCCGAAATGCCCGGCATGTATGCCGAGGGCGACTATGATCTCGCCGGCTTCTCGGTCGGCGCGGTGGAACGCGGCGAATTGCTGCCCTCGCCGAATGTGCGGCCGGGCGACGTGCTGCTCGGCCTCGCCTCGTCCGGCGTGCATTCCAATGGCTATTCGCTGGTCCGCCGCATCGTCGAGGTTTCCGGCCTCGCCTGGGACGCGCCCGCCCCCTTCGCGCCGGGCAAGGCGCTGGGTGAGGCGCTGCTCACCCCGACGCGGCTCTATGTAAAATCGTCGCTCGCCGCCATCCGCGGCACCGGCAAGGTCAAGGCGCTCGCCCACATCACCGGCGGCGGGCTGACCGAGAACCTGCCGCGCGTGCTGCCCAAGCACACGGTCGGGCGCATCGACCTCACCGGGCTGCCGGTGCCGCCCGTGTTCCGCTGG
>QFQD01000116.1 GCA_003241485.1 Ancylobacter novellus | reverse complement strand
CCGGCGCTTCCTCACCCCGGGCGCCGGCTATCAGGCCGGCAATGCCCGTATGTTTAGCAACTGAGGGAGGCCGACATGGACGGAGCCATGCTGGCCCGGCTCGGCGCGGTGATCTTCGTGGCCATCGCCGGCACGGCGGCGGTTCTGGAGATGAGCCGGGAGGAGAAGGCGCCGGAGCCTTCACCCAGTCGGACGGTCGAGGCCGCGCGCGATCCGCTGCGCGATGAGCAGCGGCGGTGTCAGCAGCTTGGAGAATCCGCCGCGCAGGACGCCGCGTGCCTGAAGGTCTGGGCGCAGACGCGGGACCGGTTCCTCGGGCGTCCCGCGCCGACCGGAGGGCGCTGAGATGGGCGGCACGGGCGTCATCGACACTTTCCTGGGGGTCTTCACCTCCTATATCGACAACGGCTTCGGCCTGCTTGGCGGCGAGGTCGCCTTCATCGCCACCACGCTCATCGTCATCGACGTGACGCTGGCGGCGCTGTTCTGGTCCTGGGGTGCGGATGACGACATCATCGCCCGGCTCATCAAGAAGACCCTGTTCGTCGGCGTCTTCGCCTACATCATCGGCAACTGGAACAACCTCGCCCGCATCGTCTTCGAGAGCTTTGCCGGGCTGGGGCTGAAGGGCTCAGGCACGGCTTTTTCCGTCAGCGACCTCATGCGTCCGGGCAAGGTAGCGCAGACCGGGCTCGATGCCGGCCGTCCCTTGCTCGACTCCATCTCCGATTTGATGGGCTGGGTCGCCTTCTTCGAGAACTTCATCCAGATCGCCTGCCTTCTCTTTGCCTGGGCGCTGGTGCTGCTCTCCTTCTTCATCCTCGCCGTCCAGCTCTTTGTCACCCTGATCGAGTTCAAGCTCACGACGCTCGCCGGCTTCGTGCTGATCCCCTTCGGCCTGTTCGGCAAGACCGCCTTCATGGCCGAACGGGTACTCGGCAATGTCGTGTCCTCCGGCATCAAGGTGATGGTGCTCGCGGTCATCATCGGCATCGGCTCCACCCTGTTCGGCCAGTTCACCGCGGGCTTCGGTGGACAGACGCCGACCATCGACGACGCCATGGCCATCGTGCTGGCCGCCCTTTCGCTGCTTGGCCTCGGGATCTTCGGCCCCGGCATTGCCGCCGGCCTCGTTTCTGGCGGGCCGCAGCTGAGCGCGGGGGCCGCTGTCGGCACCGGCCTCGCCGCCGGTGGCACCCTGATGGCGGCCGGCGGTGCCGCCAGCCTCGCCGTCCGCGGCGGCGGGGCCGCGCTCTCGGCGACGGCGGCCGCGGCGCGGGGTGGCGCAACGGCCTATAGCATCGGTGCGGCCGGACAGTCCGGCATGGCGGCTGTCGCCTCCGGTCTCGGTGGCGTCGCACGCGCCGCGGGCTCCGCCGCCGTGTCACCGCTCGCGAACGCCGTCAGTGGCACGGCCTCAGCCTCCTCGGCCGGTGACGTGCCCGACTGGGCAAAGCGCATGAAGCGCGGCCAGTCGCTTCGCCATGGCGTCTCCGCCGCCGCCCATGCTGTGCGCTCCGGTGACAGCCATGCCGGCGGCTCTTCCGTCTCCCTGTCTGAGAGCGACCGCTCATGAGCCTGTTCAAGCGACCCGCGACCCATTACGGCACCTCGCCCGAGCCCGTCACGCCCTATCAGAAGGCAGCACAGGTCTGGGACGAGCGCATCGGCTCGGCCCGTGTGCAGGCCAAGAACTGGCGGCTAATGGCCTTTGGCAGCCTGTTCCTCTCGGCTGGCTTTGCCTCGGCGCTGATCTGGCAGTCGACGAGGGGCACCGTCGTGCCCTGGGTGGTCGAGGTCGATCGTCTTGGTCAGACGCAGGCCGTGGGGGCCGCAACTGGAGACTATCGCCCGACCGATCCGCAGATCGCCTGGCATCTTGCCCGCTTCATCGAGCAGGTGCGCAGCCTGCCGGTGGATCCGGTCATTGTGCGGCAGAACTGGCTCAGGGCCTATGAATTCACCACCGATCGGGGCGCCGCCGCGCTCAACGACTACGCCCGCGCCAACGATCCCTTCACGCGGGTCGGCAAGCAGCAGATCGCCGTCGAGGTCTCCAGCGTCATCCGCGCCTCGCCGGATTCCTTCCGCCTCGCCTGGGTCGAGCGGCGCTATGAGAACGGCCAACTCGCCGCCACCGAGCGCTGGAGCGCGATCCTGACCCTGGTGATCCAGCCGCCGCGCGATGCCGAGCGCCTGCGCACCAATCCCCTCGGCATCTATGTCAACGCCATCAGCTGGTCGCGGGAGATGAGCCAGTGAACACGTATTTCCTTAAACCTGCATCTCCGGCTCTGCGCCGATCCGCCTTTGCGGTTCTCCTGCTCTCGGCGACGATGTTGGGCGGCTGCGCCTCGGCTCCGAAGCCGCCGCAGATCAGCTATGACAGTGACGTGCCGGCCATGCCTGCGGTGCCAGCCGTCGTCACCGATGAGCGGCCTCGTCCGCTCCACACGCCGCCCGCCTGGACGCCGGCCAAGGGCGGCACGGACGCCAAAACGCCCGTCGCCCGTGTGGAGAATGCCAATGCCGCCGCGCGGGTCGAGCCGCGCCGCGAGGGCTATTACAACGCCATCCAGATCTATCCCTGGAGCGAGGGTGCGCTCTATCAGATCTATGCGGCGCCCGGCCAGATCACCAACATCGCGTTGGAGCCGGGCGAGAGCCTGACCGGCAGCGGGCCGATCGCCGCGGGCGACACCGCGCGCTGGATCATCGGCGACACGGAGAGCGGCGAAGGGGCGAACCGGCGCGTGCATGTGCTGGTGAAGCCGACGCGGGCGGACATGTCCACCAACCTCGTCATCACCACCGACCGACGCAGTTACATGATCGAGCTGCGCGCCGGGGAAAAGCCCTATATGCCGGCTGTCGCCTGGGCCTATCCGCAGGTTCCGGGAGCGCTGCGCCCCAGTGTTCCGGCAACGCCAATCATCCCGGCCTTCACGGCCCGAAACTATCGCTACGCGCTCACCGGCGACACGCCGCCCTGGCGGCCGATGGCCGTCTATGACGATGGGCGCAAAGTCTATGTCGAGTTCCCGCGCGGCATCGTTCAGGGCGAGATGCCGCCGCTCTTCGTCATTGGGGCGGACGGGGAAGCGCAGATCGTCAACAGCCGCATCTACCAGAACATCCTGATCGTCGACCGCCTGTTCGGTGCGGCCGAGCTTCGCCTCGGCGGCGGCGAGCGTCCGCAGAAGGTGCGGATCGAGCGCACCGACGGGAGGCCGGCATCATGAGCAGCGTCGACAATCATGACCTCGAGGCGGATCTTGGCGCTCCGGCCACCGATCACGCCGCCGCCATGCGGCTGCGTCCCGAGCCGCCGCGCGTCACGCGTCTCTCCCGCAAGGTGCTGGCCGGCGCCGGGCTGGTCGTTAGCCTCGGCATAGGCGGCGCCCTGATCTATGGGCTGCAGGGTCGCGACAAGGACACCGGCGGCGAGGAGCTCTACTCCACCCAGAACCGCTCCACCGCCGATGGCCTTGCCGGCCTGCCGCGCGATTACACAGGCCCGATCCTTGGACCGCCGCTGCCCGGCGATCTCGGCCGGCCGATCCTTGATGCACAGAACCGCGGCCAGCCCGTCGTGCCGCCAACAATGACGGCGCCACAGGTTGATCCCGAGCAGCAGCGGCGTCTTGCGGAACAGGAAGCCGCGCGGACCAGTCGCGTATTCTTCCAGGCGGCGCAGGCCCGCGCGCCGGCGTCGTCAGTGGCGGGTGCTTCCGGCTTCAGCGGCCCTGGCTCGGCAGGAACGGGCGGCACGTCCTCACCCCAGGATCGCCAGCTTGCCTTCCTCAATGCCGCCGTCGATCGACGCGTGGTCGCATCCGATCGCGTCATGGCGCCGGCGTCGCCTTATGTGCTGCAGGCGGGCGCCGTCATCCCGGCCGCGCTGATCACCGGCATCCGCTCAGACCTGCCCGGCCAGATCACCGCCCAGGTGACCGAGAACGTCTATGACAGCCCGACCGGCCGAATTCTGATAATCCCGCAAGGGACCCGGCTGCTCGGTCAGTACGACAATGGTGTCGGCTTCGGTCAGCGCCGGATCCTGCTGGTCTGGAGCCGGCTGATCTTCCCCAATGGCCGCTCCATCGTGCTGGAGCGTCAGCCAGGCACCGATGCGCAGGGCTATGCCGGCCTCGAGGACGGCGTCGACATGCACGGGTGGGATCTTGCCAAGGCGGTCGGCCTCTCGACGCTGCTCTCCGTCAGCGCCGAGCTCGCCATGGATGATGAGGACGAACTGATCCAGGCGCTGCAGAGCGGCGCGCAGGACACCATCAACGATGCCGGGCAGGAGATCATCCGCCGGCAGTTGCGGGTCGCCCCGACCCTGACCATCCGGCCCGGCTTCCCGGTGCGGGTCATGGTCACCCGTGACCTCGTCCTCGAACCCTACAGGTACTGACCATGGCGAAGCTGAAGCTCGGTCCCATCCCCAACGACAAGCCGGTGAAGGTGGCGCTGTCATTGCCCGGGGCGTTGCACCGAGATCTTGTCGCCTATGCGGAGGTGCTCGCACGGCAAACCGGCCAGCCGGTCGATGATCCCGTGAAGCTCGTCGTACCCATGCTGGAGCGTTTCATCGCCACGGATCGCGAATTCGCCAAGGCGCGGCGCGAGGCTGGCGGCGCTGCGAGCATCAGCGCGTCGCTGCCCGCTCCCGGGCCATCTTCCGTGTGAGGCTGAGCAAGGTGCGCACCGCCGGGTTGTCGTTCTTCGGCGAATAGATGACGGAGAACGGGATCACCTCGCCGGCGAGAGGGCGGAACACCACCTCCGGCAGACCGATGACCGTTTCCGACTCAAGCACCGGCACGATTCCGCGTCCCGTGGCGACCAGACCGAGAAGGCTATAGCGCGCGACCTGCTGCGTGCTGATGCGCGGCGAGATGGCAAGCTCCCGGAATTTGCGTTCCAGAAATCTGCGCACCTCATTGCCGGAGCCTTCGGTGCGGACAAGAAAGGTCTCATCCACGAGATCTCGCCAGGACAGCACATCCCTTTGGACCAGAGGATGAAGCCGCGGCAACGCGAACAGGAGTGGTTCGCTCCACGAGGAAATCGCATCACAGTCCGGCCAGCTTTGCCGGCCCAGCACGAATGCGGCGTCGAGATCAAAGCGCCGTATCGCGGCCGCGTGATTTTCCGCAGGCGCTTCGACAAAGTCGATGTGAACGCCCGCATAACGGCTGTCATAGGTCTGGAACAGGTCGCGCAGAAAGCCGGAGGACAGGTTGGAGAACAGGCCAACTTTCAGGTGGCCTTCCTCGGACCGCCCCAGCGCAGCCGCTTCCACCGTTGCCTCGCGGATTTGATCGAGCGCCTGGCGCGTGCGGTTCAGAAAGCGCTGCCCCGCCAGAGTAAGGTTCACCCCACTTGAGTGCCGGATGAACAGCGAGACGCCAATCTCGTCCTCCAGGTCACGCACGCTCCGGCTGATCGACGATTCCTTGACCTCAAGAGCTACCCCGGCCTTGCGGAAGCTTCCGTGCTCGGCGGCCGCCACGAAATAGCGCAGGTGGCGCAACTCGACCGAGGTGGAAAACGGCGCAGCCATTCGGGCTCCGGCGTGTTGAGTAGCTTCTGGATATTGATACTCAAAGTTGCGGCTACGTCGAGAGTTGCAGACGGGCTTTGCATCGCGGCCGTTCCGGGCGCCGCCACGCGCAGCGCATC
Source organism: Ancylobacter novellus (assembly GCA_003241485.1). GTDB lineage: Bacteria > Pseudomonadota > Alphaproteobacteria > Rhizobiales > Xanthobacteraceae > Ancylobacter > Ancylobacter novellum_A. Next base: position 256 of record QFQD01000116.1, on the reverse strand, counting down.
GGTGCAGCGCCGCCGCTTAGAAAGCTGCCGAACGCACGCCATGGCATCCGGGAATTTTCTTCCGGGAGCATAGATTCTGCTCAGAATGTCGCGTTCGAGGGCGAATCTAAGCAGAAAACGCCCCGAAGGGCGTTTGCTAACCATCTGATTTTATTGGGAAAATTTGGAGCGGGCGATGGGATTCGAACCCACGACCCCAACCTTGGCAAGGTTGTGCTCTACCCCTGAGCTACGCCCGCTCGCTCCATGTTCCGGA
>QFQD01000115.1 GCA_003241485.1 Ancylobacter novellus | reverse complement strand
GTTCGAGCTGCAGCCGGGCGGCAGCGCGGTCGGCCGGCTTGTGGAAGGCCTCAGATCCCAGAGCCAGCGTCTGGTCGGCGCCGATGACCAGACGGCCGGAACGCACCGCACTGCCCGCCAGCGCCTTGGCGCGGGCGAGCACGGTGGCGACACCGGCGGGATCGGCGCCTTTTTCCACTTCCGCCGCTTCCAGCGCCCGCTCGTCCACCTCGACGGAGATCGCCTCATAGGGCAGGCGCGCGACCTCGAGCAGGGCCCGCCGTGCCGCGCTTTTCGAGGCGAGGACAAGCGGTGCGCCACCGCGCCAGAGCGGGTTGTCGCCGTGCAGGTCAGCCACCGTCGCCCTCGGAAATCTTGCGGCGATGTTCCTTCAGCAGCGCGATGATCGCCGCCGCGGTTTCCTCGATCGACCGCCTTGTGACATCGATGACCGGCCAGCCGTTCTTCGCGCAGAGACGGCGGGAGAAGGCGATCTCCTCCGCCACCGCCTCGCGGTCGACATAGGCGTCGTGCGGCTGGGCGGCATTGAGCCCGAGCAGCCGGTTGCGACGGATTTCCACCACGCGCTCGGCCGAGGCGACGAGACCGACGACCAGCGGGCGGCGCAGCTCGGAAAGACCGGCCGGCACGGGAATGCTCGGCACCAGCGGGATGTTGGCGGTCTTGATGCCGCGATTGGCGAGATAGATGCTCGTCGGCGTCTTGGAGGAACGCGAAATGCCGAGCAGCACCACATCGGCGGCTTCCAGACCGTCCGTATGCTGGCCGTCATCGTGGGTGACGGTGAAGTTCATCGCGTCGATGCGGCGGAAATATTCGCCATCGAGCTGATGCTGGCCACCCACGCGCGGGGTCGGCGCGCCGCCGAGATAGGCCTGGAACAGGCGCACCACGGGCGCGAGCACCGACAGCACGGGCACGCTGTTCTCGCTGCAATAGGTCTTCAGCCGGTTGCGCAGCTCGGGCTCGGTGAGCGTGTAGAGCACGATGCCGGGATATTCCTCGATGTCGCTGATGACCTTGTCGAGCTGCTTGTGCGTGCGCACCAGCGGATACACATGCTCGATCGGCCGCACGCCGCTGTACTGCGCGGCCGCGGCACGGCCGACGCTGATGAGCGTCTCGCCGGTCGAATCCGACACGAGATGCAGGTGGTAGTAGCTTTCCGCCGGGCGGGTGGCATCAGTCACGCCGGTCATCCACAGGGCTGTGCATAGGATGGGAACAAGCCACGGGCCAACGGCGTTAGCAAGTCCGCGCTGGGGAAATGTCGGCTGGCCCTCCACAGGTCTGCCCGCTGTGAGCAAGATCAACGCACAGGCGGCGAACTACGTGGATAATCCGCCGCACATGCGCAGGTGCTTGATAAAGCAAGTTTTTCAAAAGCACACCGAAACCGCCAGCGTGCGTCGAGCTGGGGTTTGGTTGTGAACGGCCGTGAACAGGGCTAATGCCCATGCCTAAACACAGACAACTAGATTCAAAAGAGATTAATTAAGTATGAAGAGGCTTGGGGACGGGATGGACAGCCAGCGGATCGTAAGCCAGGCGCTGGACGGCCATGTGCCCGATCGCACGCCGATCTGGATGATGCGCCAGGCGGGGCGCTACCTCCCGGAATATCGCGCCGTGCGCGAGCAGGCCGGCGACTTCCTCACCCTCTGCTACACGCCCGACCACGCCGTCGAGGTCACGCTCCAGCCGATCCGTCGCTTCGGCTTCGACGCGGCGATCCTGTTTTCCGACATCCTCGTCGTGCCGCATGCGCTGGGCTGCGATCTGTCTTTTGAGGCCGGCGAGGGGCCGCGCCTCAGCACCGTGACCAACCTTGCCGAGCTGAACGGGCTGCGTGACGAGCTGGACGCGTTGAAGATCGACCGCGTGCTGGAAGCGGTGGGACGAATCCGTGAGGAATTGCCGGCGGAAACCACGCTGCTCGGCTTCTGCGGTGCGCCGTGGACGGTCGCGACCTATATGGTCGCCGGGCGCGGCACGCCGGACCAGGCGCCCGCCCGGCTCGCCTCGCTGCGTGACCCCGCCTTTTTTTCCGCGCTGATCGACCGTCTGGTGGAAACCTCGGCGCGCTATCTCATCGGCCAGCTGAAGGCCGGCGCCGACGCGGTGCAGATTTTCGACAGCTGGGCCGGCGTGCTGGACCCGGAAGCCTTCCGGCTCTGGAGCGTCGAGCCAATCACCCGCATCGTGCGGCTGGTGCGGGCCGAAGTGCCGGGCGCGCGCATCATCGCCTTCCCGAAGGGCGCGACGCTGGCGGGCTTGCGGGAGCTGGTGCAGGCAAGCGGCGTGAACGCGGTGGGGCTGGACTGGACGGCGGAACGGCCGGCAACGCGGCTGGCGCTGGGCGGCAAGGTGGCCCTGCAGGGCAATCTCGACCCGCTGACCCTGATCGCCGGCGGCGCGGCGCTCGACCGCGCCATCGACGCCTTGATGCAGGATTTCCATGGCGCCGCGCATATCTTCAATCTCGGCCATGGCATCCGGCCGGAAACGCCGATCGCCCATGTCGAGCAGATGATCGCCCGGGTGCGGGGCTGAGGAGGCGGGACGCGCCATGTTCTATGACTGGATCAAGGCGCTGCATGTGATCGCCGTCATCTCCTGGATGGCGGGCCTGCTCTATCTGCCGCGGCTCATGGTCTATCACTGCGACGCGCCGGCGGGATCGGCGCAGTCGGAAACCTTCAAGGTGATGGAACGGCGCCTGCTCAAGGCGATCATGAACCCGGCGATGATCGTGACCTGGCTTGCCGGGTTGTGGCTCGCCTGGGATGGCGGCTGGTATCTTGCCGGCTGGTTTCACGCCAAATTCGCGCTGGTGCTTGCCATGAGCGGCTTTCACGGCGCGCTATCGCGCTGGGTGAAGGATTTCGCGGCGGATGCGAACCGGCGGGCGACGCGTTTCTACCGCGTGGCCAATGAGGTGCCGACGCTTTTGATGATCGGCATCGTCATTCTGGTCATCGTTAAGCCTTTTTGAGCTGTTTCAAGAGCGGTGACGGCAGGCTTGCGCCGAATCGTCGCTTTGCCTATGGTGCCGTCACTTCCACGAAGCTGGCTGACGCTCCGCTTTGACCGACATCTTCCCCGGTGTCGGCGGGTGTGTCGGACAGAGGGCCGGTTTTCACGCCGGCTGTGTCCTCAGACCAGCGCTTCCCTTTCCTATTCGTTCCGGCGGGTTCTTCGCGCTCGACCGGGACCAATCCAATGACCGAGGCCTTTTCCCATGGGGGAAATGAAGCTCCAGGACCTCAAGTCCAAAAATCCGGCTGAACTCCTCGTCTTCGCGGAGGAGCTGGAGGTTGAGAACGCCAGCACGCTGCGCAAGCAGGAGCTGATGTTCGCCATCCTCAAGCAGCTCGCCGCCAAGGACACCGACATCATCGGTGAGGGCGTCGTCGAGATTCTCTCCGACGGTTTCGGCTTCCTGCGCTCGCCGGACGCCAATTATCTGCCCGGTCCCGACGACATCTATGTGTCGCCCTCGCAGATCCGCCGGTTCGGCCTGCGCACCGGCGACACGGTCGAGGGGCAGATCCGCTCGCCCAAGGATGGCGAGCGCTATTTCGCCCTTCTCAAGGTCAACACGATCAATTTTGAAGACCCCGAGAAGATCCGGCACAAGATCAATTTCGACAATCTGACGCCGCTCTATCCCGATGAGCGCTTCAAGCTCGAGATCGAGGATCCGACCCGCAAGGATTTCTCCGCCCGCATCATCGATGTCGTGGCGCCGATCGGCAAAGGCCAGCGCGCCCTCATCGTCGCGCCGCCGCGCACCGGCAAGACCGTGCTGCTGCAGAACATCGCGCAGTCCATCACCACCAACCATCCCGAGTGCTACCTCATCGTGCTGCTCATCGACGAGCGGCCCGAGGAAGTCACCGACATGCAGCGCTCGGTGAAGGGCGAGGTGGTGTCCTCCACCTTCGACGAACCGGCCCAGCGCCATGTGCAGGTCGCGGAAATGGTGATCGAGAAGGCCAAGCGCCTTGTCGAGCACAAGCGCGACGTCGTCATCCTTCTGGATTCGATCACCCGTCTCGGCCGCGCCTACAACACCGTCGTGCCGTCGTCCGGCAAGGTGCTGACCGGCGGTGTCGACGCCAATGCCCTGCAGCGCCCCAAGCGCTTCTTCGGCGCGGCGCGCAATATCGAGGAAGGCGGCTCGCTCACCATCATCGCGACCGCGCTCATCGAGACCGGCTCGCGCATGGACGAGGTGATCTTTGAAGAGTTCAAGGGCACCGGCAATTCCGAGGTCATCCTCGACCGCAAGGTCTCCGACAAGCGCGTCTTCCCGGCGATCGACATCACCCGCTCGGGCACCCGCAAGGAAGAGCTGCTTGTGCCGAGCGACGTTTTGAAGAAAATGTACGTCCTCAGGCGCATCCTGAACCCGATGGGCACGGTCGATGCCATCGAGTTCCTGCTCGACAAGCTGCGCCAGACCAAGACCAACGGCGATTTCTTCGATTCCATGAATACCTGACGCGGGACGGGCACGGACATGGTGGCGCAGAAGCTTCTTTCCCTTCTCGCGGCCGCGTCCGTCCCCTTCATCGCGGCGGGCTCCGCCCATGCCGTGGACCTCGCGCGCATGGCGGAGCGCGAGCCGCCCTCGCCGGTGCTGTGGCTGTTCGTTCTCGGCGTGGTGGCCCTGAGCTGGGTGATGGCCTGTCGCCGCTGGTGGCTGCCGCTGGCGATCTGGGTGCCGTCGGCGCTGTTCATCTCCTCCCTCGTCGCTGACTTCGCCGACCCCGTGCTGGGCCCGGCCGTGCGCAACGAGCTTGGGCTCTCCTATATCTTCCAGGCTGATCTCGCTGGCGCGCTGGTGCTGGTGGTGCCGCTGATGTTCGCCAATATGCGCTTCAGCCGCGACGACTAACGCTGCGCACGCTTACCGGGCAGGCATGCGCAAATCGCAACCTCCGGTAATGATTCGGCTCCGAAATGATGAGCCTCACAAGTGACTCAGGACGGGCGATCGTCCTCTCGTCCGATCCATCCATCACAAAACACGAAATGCCCGCCAGCGGCGATTTCTGAGGCTCTGCGGGGCTGTGACGTCTTTTGTCCCCAACTTATCCACAGCCTTATCCCCAGCGGGCACGGCGCGGCCTCACACGCTGGATTCAGCCCGCGCGAGCACCGTCTCGGCCAGTCGATTCGTATCCGTAACGGGAAGCGAGCAAACCGCGCCGGCGCAGACGAAGGCAGCATCGCCTTCAACCGTGAGGGCTTTGGCTTTTGCTGGATGATCGACGGGGAGGGCGGTTGCGTCACCCACGCGCTGGATCGTCATGTCGACGCGCGGCAGGCGAGCGGCGGTGTCGACCAGAGCCTCCGCCAGATCGCCCGCACCCACCACGACGATCTCCGGCGCGCGCAATCTAGTGTCCAGCGCATTCAGCAGCCCGGCATGGCTGTAGAGCTGCGGCGCGGCGCGCGGCATCAATCCCTCGAACAGCCGGTCGGCGCGGGCGCGATAGCTCTCATCCCCGGTGAGCGTGGCGAGCCGCACCAGGTTGCGGGCGATCAGCGCGTTCGGATTGGTGACGGCGTCATCGGCGGTCGCATCGGGGCGCAGGATCAGCCCTTCGGCATCGTCGGCGGTGAGGTAGTAGCCGCCATCCTCCGCTGCGTGATGCGTCTCCAGTGCGGTCTGCCAGGCGCGGGCGCGTTCGAGATACTGCGCCTCGCCGGTCGCCTGATGCAGAGCGAGCGCGGCGCCGATCATCGCCGCATAGTCGGAGGCGAGGCTGGGGAACACAAGCCGGCCCTCGCGCCAGCTATGGCCGAGCCGCCCTTCGCGGGTCATCGATTCGGCGATGAAACGGAAGGCACCTGCCGCCAGCTCCACCCATTCCGGACGGCCGAAGCGCGGGGCGACGTTGGCAAGAGCGGCGATCATTAGCCCGTTCCAGTCCGCCAGCACCTTGTCGTCGCGGCCCGGCGGCACGCGCGTGGCGCGCACCGCCAGCAGCTTGTCGCGCAGCATGGCGAGACGGATG
>QFQD01000052.1 GCA_003241485.1 Ancylobacter novellus | reverse complement strand
GGAGTTCGCCGCGACACTCGGCGAGGCGGTGGCCTTCGAGAGATCCGGCACGCTCGATGTCGCGGTCGCGAGCGCGGCGCGTGACGCGGCGGCATCCGGGCTCGCCCATCCCGTGGTGCTGCTGTCGCCGGCCTGCGCGAGCTTCGACCAGTTCCGTAATTTCGAGGTGCGGGGCGACGCGTTCCGTGAGCGCGTGAAGATCCTTCCGGAATAGCCCCTCGACATCGTAGCCGGGGCGCGGCCTATTATGGTGCGTGCATTGCGGCGGTGGGGAGCCCTTCCCACGCGCGCCGTCCTCGGAACGCTTGATGCCAGACACGAAGTCTCCGGCATGGATGGAATGGCTGCTGGCGCCGGACCTGACCACCATCGTCACGATGAACGGCGCCGCGCGGCGCCTTTTCGCCGGCATCGCGCCTCTGGCCTTGCCGGTGCCGCTCGAACTGATGATTGGACCCGAGGCCGCGGCCCTGTTCGTGGCGGCGCTGGGGGCGCCCGAGGGTACGTGCACCACGGTGGAAGCGCGCATCGGCGGGCAGCCGCACCGGCTGGCGGTCGAGGTCTCCGCGATGGATGCGCCGGAAGGGCACTGGTTGGTGACGGTGCAGGACCGCGTGACCGAGCGCGAAGCCGGCAACGCCATTTCCTCCGTCTTCGAGGACCTGCAGTCCTTCCTGGAGTGGCTCCCGGTCGGCATCGAGATCTATGACGAGAGCGGTCGGGGCGTGTTCGCCAACAGCCATGGCGCGCGGCTGTTCGGCTGGGGGCGCGATGAACTCACCGACCTCGATCTGTGGTGGCCCCATGCCTATCCCGATCCCGAGTATCGGGCGTTGGCCATGGCCGCCTGGGAGCGGGCTTTCGCGGTGTCGCGCAGGGAAGGCGTGGCGGTGCCGCTCGCTGACTGGAAGGTGACCTGCAAGGACGGCTCGCACCGTTTCGTGCATTTCCTGTTCCGCTCCATCGCCGATCATCAGGTGGTGGTCTACTGGGATGTCTCGGAAGAGCGGCAGAAGCAGGCGGAACTGCGCCGCGCGGCGGATACGGACGAACTCACCGGCCTGTCCAACCGCCGTCGCTTCTTTGCCGACGCCGAGGCCGCGTTCGCGCAGGCAGGTGACGGCCCGGCGTCTGTGCTGATGATCGATGTCGACCATTTCAAGGTGATCAACGATCGTCATGGCCACGCCGTGGGGGACGCGGTGCTGCGCGAGTTTGCGGAGCGCTGCCGGAAGGCGCTTGGCGAGGGTATTCTCGCCCGGCTGGGCGGCGAGGAATTCGTCGCGCTGCTCCCGGGCTATGACGGGGCGCGTGCCTTGCAATGCGCGTGGGACGTCCACGCCCGGACCACCGCGGAACCGCTGGCGATCCCAGGCGGGCAACTGGTGCTGACCTGCAGCATCGGCGTCGCCACCGCATCGGCGCCGTTCGACATTGACGCGCTTCTGGCGCGGGCCGATCAGGCGCTCTACGCCGCCAAGCAGGGGGGCCGCAACCGCGTGCATGCCGATGCTGGCCGTGCGGTGCGGTGAGTGTGCGCCGGTGTGCGCGGCGCTGTTGCGGCGCAACAATTGAGTTGACGTTTCCGTGATCCGCTGAGAGCGTACTGCCCATCCGCGAGGCGAGGCCCGCGGCGTTCAGCAACCAAGGTGGCGGGTTCGACCGGCGGGCGGGCGCGGGCGGCACCGATCCCTTTTTCGGGGACTTGCGTCATGAGCATTCGAGAAAATGAGAGTGCGCCACCCGCCAGCGGTGGCGGCGTCACCTACACGACGGTTGACATCGCCTATTTTGAAGCGCGCGGCCTCAAGCGCTATGCCGGTGTCGCCTCGCTGTGGGCACTGGGTGTCGGCGCGGTGATTTCCGGCCATTTCTCCGGCTGGAACCTCGGACTTTCCACCGGTGGCTGGGGCGGGATGTTCATCGCCGCCATCATCATCGCCATCATGTATCTCGGTCTCACCCTGTCGATTGCGGAGATGTCCTCCGCCCTGCCGCATACGGGCGCGGCCTATTCCTTCGCGCGCACCGCCATGGGCCCGTGGGGCGGCTTCATCACCGGCCTTTGCGAGAACGTGGAATATGTCATCACCCCCGCGGTGGTGGTGTTCTTCATCGGCTCCTATCTCGGCTCGATCTTCGGCACGCCGACGGAGTTCCAGCCGGTCTACTGGGTGTTCGGCTACATCGTCTTCGTCGGGCTCAACGTCGTCGGCGTGGAGCTGTCCTTCAAGGTGACGCTGATCGTCACGCTGGCGGCGCTCGCCTGCCTGGTGGCTTTCTGGGTCAGCGCCCTGCCCAATATCGATTTCACCCGCTGGGCGCTGAACATCGGTGCCGATGGCGCCGAGCTGCCGGAAGGCGGCGGGCCCTTCCTGCCCTTCGGCATCCATGGCGTGCTTGCCTCGCTGCCTTTCGCGGTGTGGCTGTTTCTCGCCATCGAGCAGTTGCCGCTGGCGGCGGAGGAATCGGTCGACCCCAAGCGCGACCTGCCGCGCGGCATCATTCTCGGCATTTCGACGCTGATTGTGTCCGCCTTCATGATCCTGTGGCTGAACTCGTCCGTCGCCAACGGCGCTTTCGCCCTCGGCAAGTCGGGCGAGCCGCTGCTCGACGGTTTCCGCGCCATCTATGGCGACGGGCTCGCCAAGGTGCTGGCGCTTGTGGCGGTGATCGGGCTCATCGCCTCGTTCCACACCATCATCTATGCGCAGGGCCGGCAGATCTATTCGCTGTCGCGCGCCGGCTATTTCCCGCGCTGGATGTCGATCACCCACGGCACCCGCAAGACCCCGCACCTCGCCATGCTGGTCGGCGCGGTGGTGGCGCTTGTGCTGATGCTGGCGATCTGGTTCGGCGTCGGCGCGGACGAGGGCGCGCTGGTCATTGGCGGCACGCTGCTGAACATGGCGGTGTTCGGCGCTATGCTGTCCTATGTGATGCAGGCGCTGTCGTTCATCCTGCTGCGCCGGAACGCCCCGCATATCGAGCGGCCTTATCGCAGCCCGTTCGGGGTTGTGGGCGCCGCGCTCACCGTGGTCATCGCCGTGGTGACGCTGTTCTACCAGCTCTCCGACCCGGTCTACCGTGCCGGCGTGATCGGCGTCGCCATCTGGTTCGCGCTTGGCGTGGTGTATTTCGCCATTGCCGGCCGCCACAAGCTGGTGCTGTCGCCGGAGGAGGAGTTCGCGCTTTCCAAGGGCACCAGCGAGTACAAGTCGCACTGAGGCACGCGCCTCGCGGGAGCGGTCGGACTGCGTGCCGGGCGCTTCCGCATTAAGCCCGCGTCAACCTTAACCATCCGATACTGCGGGGAGTATCTTCCCGGAGTGGCGTCTCATGATTTCGCGTGCCGAACGGACCGTGGTCGGCGAATGGTGGTGGACCATTGATCGCCTGCTGCTCGGAGCGCTGGCCGCCCTGATGATCATCGGCATCGTGCTGGCGCTGGCGGCGAGCCCGCCGGTGGCGGCGCGGCTGGGTATCGCCGATCCGTTTCACTTCGTGAACCGGCAGGTGATGTTCCTTATCCCTGCGCTGATCGTGCTGATCGCAACCTCGCTGCTGTCGCCCCGCAACATCCGCCGGCTGTCGCTGGTGCTGTTCCTCCTGTTCCTCGGCCTCGTCTGCGCCACGCTGGTGATCGGACCGGAGGTGAAGGGCGCGCGGCGCTGGCTCACCGTCGCCGGCATCACCGTGCAGCCCTCGGAATTCCTCAAGCCCAGCTTCGTCATCATTGCCGCCTGGCTGTTCTCCGAGAGCGTGAGGCGGCCGGAAATGCCCGGGCAGTTCCTCGCCATCGGGCTGCTCGGCATGGTGGTGACGCCGCTGGTGCTGCAGCCGGATTTCGGCCAGACCATGCTGGTCTCGCTGGTGTGGGGCGGCCTGTTCTTCCTCGCCGGACTGCGGATGATCTGGGTGATCGGTCTCGGCGGGGTCGGCGCGACGGGCGTGTTCATCGCCTATGCTCTGGTGCCGCATGTCACCAAGCGCATCGACCGCTTCCTCAACCCCGAATCGGGCGACACCTACCAGATCGACCTCGCCATCGACTCATTCCTCAATGGCGGCTGGCTCGGCCAGGGACCGGGCGAGGGCACCTTCAAGAAGGTGCTGCCGGACGGGCACACCGACTTCATCTTCGCCGTCGCCGGCGAGGAGTTCGGCGCCATCCTGTGCATGATTATCGCCGGGCTGTTCGCCTTCATCGTGCTGCGCTCGCTCAACCGCGCGATGAACGACGAGGATCCGTTCGTGCGCTTCGCCATAGCGGGGCTCACCATGCTGTTCGGGCTGCAGTCCTGCATCAACATGATGGTGAACCTGCACATGATGCCGGCCAAGGGCATGACGCTGCCCTTCGTCTCCTATGGCGGTTCCTCGCTGCTGTCGCTGGCCTATGGCATGGGCATGCTGCTGGCGCTGACGCGACGCCGCCCGCGCACGGCGACGCTCGCCGAACTGGAGCGGCTGGGCACGCGGATCGGCAGCCCGGCCGCCCGCACCCCCGGCGTGCCGTCGCCGCGCCCGGCCTGAGGACGCATCATGACTGCTGCCGACAAGCCGCTGGTCCTGCTCGCCGCCGGGGGAACCGGCGGCCATCTGTTTCCCGCCGAGGCATTGGCCGGGGCGCTGACCCGGCGCGGCGTCGTCGTCGATCTCGCGACCGATGCGCGCGCCGCGCGTTATGCCGGTCATTTCCCGGCGCGCAAGCTGCACGTGCTGCCGGCGGACACGGTGCGCGGGCGCTCGCCGCTGGCGCTGGGCAAGACCGCGCTTGCGCTGGGCTCGGGCATTTTCCGCGGCTACCGGCTGATGCGCACGTTGCGGCCGGCGGCTGTGGTCGGGTTCGGCGGCTATCCCACCGTGCCGCCGCTGCTCGCCGCCCATCTCGCCGGGCGGCCGACGTTGATCCATGAGGCGAACGCGGTGATGGGGCGGGCCAATGCGCTGCTCGCCAAACGCGTCACCGCCATCGCCACCGGCTATCCCGACATCTTCAAAGACCGCCCGGAACTGGCGGCCAAGGCGCACCACACCGGCAATCCCGTCCGCCCGGCGGTGATTGCGGCGGTGGCGCCCTATGAGCCGCCGAGCGCTGGCGGGCGGCTGAACCTGCTGGTGTTCGGCGGCAGCCAGGGCGCGCGGGTGATGAGCGAGATCGTCCCGCCGGGGATCGCGCATCTGGTCGAGAGGCTCGACCCGGCGATCCGTGCGCGCCTCCACATCGTGCAACAGGCCCGGCCCGAGGATATCGACGCGGTGCGCGCAGTGTATGACCGGCTGGGCGTGGCAGCGGAGCTGGCGCCGTTCTTCAGCGACCTGCCGGCCCGCATGGCGGATGCGCATCTGGTCATTGCCCGCTCGGGCGCCTCGACCGTGGCGGAGCTGGGCGTGATCGGCCGGCCCTCGGTGCTGGTACCGCTGCCGGGCGCGCTCGACCAGGACCAGCTGGCCAACGCCACCGCGCTCGCCGATGGCGGCGGAGCGGTGCTGATGCCGCAGGACCAGTTCACTCCGGAGCGCTTCGCTGCACTGGTCGCGCTTCACGCGGCTGAGCCGGGCCGCCTTGCGGCCATGGCGGAGGCCGCGCACCGCATGGGCCGGGCCGACGCTGCCGAGCGACTGGCCGACCTCGTCATTCGAATTGCCAAGATCGATGTGTAACCCCGGTACCATAGGCGGGATGACGCGGCGCGGCGCCTCGACTATTCCTGCGCGCCGGCAAGTTGCGCCTGCACCCGCTGTGCGTGCAGGCCTAGGGAACAAGGTATGAAACTTCCGCTCTCACTCGGTCCCATCCATTTCGTCGGCATCGGCGGCATCGGCATGAGCGGCATTGCCGAGGTGCTGCACAATCTCGGTTACACGGTGCAGGGCTCGGACGTTGCCGAGAGCGCGAATGTGAAGCGCCTCGTCGAGAAGGGCATCAAGGTGCTCATCGGCCACGCGGCGGAGAACATCGTCGGCGCCGAGGTGCTGGTCGTCTCGTCCGCCATCAAGCGCGACAATCCCGAGCTGGTCGCCGCGCGCGCGGGCCGCCTGCCGGTGGTGCGCCGCGCCGAGATGCTGGCCGAGCTGATGCGGCTGAAGAGCTGCGTCGCCATTGCCGGTACCCATGGCAAGACCACCACGACCTCGCTGGTCGCCACCCTGCTCGATGCCGGCGGCTTCGACCCGACGGTGATTAACGGCGGCATCATCAACGCCTATGGCACCAATGCCCGCCTCGGCGATGGCGAGTGGATGGTGGTCGAGGCGGATGAGAGCGACGGCACCTTCCTGAAGCTGCCGGTCGAGGTGGCCATCGTCACCAATATCGACCCCGAGCATCTCGACCACTTCAAGACCTTCGAGGCGGTGCAGGCGGCGTTCCGCTCCTTCGTCGATAACCTGCCCTTCTACGGTTTCGCGGTGATGTGCACCGATCATCCCGTGGTGCAGGATCTGGTCGGCCATGTGGAAGACCGCCGCGTCATCACCTATGGCGAGAACCCGCAGGCGGATGCGCGTCTCGTCGATCTTGACCTGCGTGGCGGACGCTCGCGCTTCTCCGTGCTGCTGCGCAACCGCGCCGGCGACGTGGTGCACGAATTGCGCGACCTCGTGCTGCCCATGCCGGGCAAGCACAATGCGCTGAACGCCACCGCCGCCATCGCCGTGGCGCATGAGCTGGGCGCCACCGACGAGCAGATCCGCGCCGCGCTGGCTGGCTTTGGCGGGGTGAAGCGGCGCTTCACCCTGACTGGCGAGGTCGGCGGCGTGACCATCTTCGACGATTACGGCCACCACCCCGTGGAGATCGCTGCCGTGCTGCGCGCGGCGCGCGCCTCCACCGAAGGGCAGGTGATCGCCATCGTGCAGCCGCACCGCTACACGCGGCTGCAGTCGCTGTTCGACCAGTTCGCCACCTGCTTCAATGACGCCGACCACGTCATCGTGGCCGACGTCTATGCCGCTGGCGAGGCGCCCATCCCCGGCATCGACCGCGACCATCTCGTCGAGGCGCTGCGCGCGCGCGGCCACCGCTCGGTGCAGCCGCTGCCGGCGCCGGATGCGCTGGCCGGCATCGTGAAGGGTCTGGCCAAGCCCGGCGACTACGTCATCTGCCTCGGCGCCGGCAACATCACCCAGTGGGCCTATGCCCTGCCGGGGCAGCTGGCTGCGGGGGCGGCGGCGTGAGCTTTCCCGACCTTGTGCCCGCGCTGACGGCCCGCCTGCCGGAGCTGCGCGGGCGGCTGATTGCCAACCAGCCGCTGGCCGACCTCACCTGGTTCCGCGTCGGCGGGCCGGCGCAGGTGCTGTTCACGCCGGCGGACGAGGCGGACCTCGCCTATTTCCTGAAGGGCCTGCCCGCCGACATTCCGGTCACCGTGATCGGCCTCGGCTCGAACCTCATCGTGCGCGATGGCGGGGTGCCGGGCGTGGTCATCCGGCTCGGACGCGGCTTTGCGGATATCGTCGTCGAAGAGGGCCATCGACTGCGCGCCGGCACCGCCGTGCCGGACGTGAAGCTCGCCCGCGCCGCGGCGGATGCGGGCATTGACGGGCTCGCCTTCTATCGCGGCATCCCCGGCGGCCTCGGCGGCGCCTTGCGGATGAACGCCGGCGCTCATGGCGGCGAGACGAAGGACGTGCTGATCGAGGCGAGGGGCGTCGACCGGGCGGGAAATATCCGCTTGTTCTCAAACGCGGATTTCGCCTTCAGCTACCGCCACTCCGGCGCGCCGGCCGACGTCATCTTCACCAGCGCGCTCTATCAGGGGCGCCCCGGCGAGCCGGCGGCGATCCTGGCCGAGATGGACCGCATCACGCAGGCGCGCGAGGCCGCGCAGCCGATCCGCGAGAAGACTGGTGGCTCCACCTTCAAGAACCCGCCGGGCCACAAGGCCTGGCAGCTGGTCGACGCCGCCGGCTGCCGCGGGCTGATGGTCGGCCCGGCGCAGGTTTCGCCGATGCACTGCAATTTCCTGATCAATACGGGCGGTGCCCGCGCGGCGGACATCGAAGGGCTGGGCGAGGAGGTCCGCCGTCGCGTGAAGGCCCATTCCGGCGTCGAGCTGGAATGGGAGATCAAGCGCATCGGCTTCCCCGCCTGAACCACGGGTGGCCGCAGACAGGCGCCCGCCGGGCGCGAGGAGAAGACCATGTCAAGGCATGTCGCCGTCCTCATGGGCGGCTGGTCGTCCGAGCGCGAGGTCTCGCTGAGATCGGGCGAAGCCTGCGCCAAGGCCGCTGAGAGCGTCGGCTACCGGGTTTCCCGCGTCGATGTGGGCCGGGACATCGCCGAGGTGCTGACGCGCCTCAAGCCCGACGTGGTGCTCAACGCGCTGCATGGGCGGCCGGGTGAGGATGGCACCATTCAGGGCATCCTCGAAGTGCTGGGCATCCCCTACACCCATTCCGGCGTCCTGGCCTCGGCGCTTGCCATGGACAAGGCGCAGGCCAAGATCGTTCTTGCCGCCCACGGCATTCCCGTGCCCGAGGGCCGCGTGGTGACGCGGGCGGAGGCGGCACGCGCGCATGTGCTGCCGCGCCCCTATGTGCTGAAGCCGGTAGCCGACGGCTCGTCAGTGGGCGTCTTCATCGTGACGGAAGAGCACGAGCACCCGCCGCAGGAACTGAATCGCCCCGACTGGGCGCATGGTGATTTGCTTCTGGCGGAGAAATATATCCCCGGACTGGAGCTCACCTGCGCCGTGATGGGCGGAAACGCGCTCGACGTCATCGAAATTCAATCCGCCGTAAGGTTCTATGATTTCGAGGCAAAATACGCCCCGGGCGGTTCTGTTCACATTCTTCCGGCCCGAATTTTACCGAATGTTTACCAAAAGGTACGGATGCTAGCGGTCAAGGCGCATGACGCGCTTGGCTGTCGGGGCATCAGCAGGTCGGATTTCCGCTACGACGACACGACCGGGGACGAATCCGGTCTGGTCTGTCTGGAGGTCAACACGCAGCCCGGAATGACCGAGACGTCGCTTGTGCCCGAACTGGCTGCCCATGCGGGCCATTCGTTCGGTGAGCTTGTACGATGGATGGTGGAGGACGCTTCGCTCGACCGCTGACCCCGACGCCCAAGGCGCGGGGCGGGCGCGAAGGCGCGGCAAGTGATTCGCGGCGCGGAGAGATCCAGCGCCGCACGCCCGGACGTCGCGAATCAGCCGCGAACGCCGATGGCGGACGCGTCCGCGTCCTGGACCGGGCGATCATTGGCGGCCGGCGCTTCTTCGTCGGCCTCTCTGCCTCCCGTGCCGCCACCTGCGGCGCCGGCACCTGGCTGGTCGCACTGCTGTTTGCCGCCACGGGTGCCTATGGCCTCCAGCGCGGCGGGCACATGCCGGTCGCCATCGAGACCGCTCGCGACATGGCGGATGCGGCGGCCAACCTCGCCGGCTTCCGCATCGCCAATGTGAACCTGTCCGGCCAGAATCACGTCACTCCCGGCGATATCCTCGCCACCGCCGGCGTGAAGCCGACCTCCTCGCTCGTCTTCCTCGACGCCGAGGCCGCCCGCACGCGGCTTGAGGAACTGCCCTGGATCAAGCGCGCCACGGTGCAGAAGCTCTATCCCGACCGGCTCGACATCCAGCTGGTCGAGCGCGAGGGCTTCGCGCTCTGGCAGAAGGACGGCAAGATCAACGTCATCGCCCGCGACGGCACGGTCATCGCGCCCTATTCCGACGATCCGCGCTTCATCCGCCTGCCGATCGTGGTCGGCGACGGTGCCGACAAGAGCGTCACCGAGATCGTCGAGGCGCTGAGCCTCGTGCCGGGCGTTCGTGACCAGGTGCGGGCCGCCATCCGGGTTGCCGACCGGCGCTGGACGCTGAAGATGCGCAACGGCATCGACGTGCGCCTTCCCGAGCACGGCCTCATCGAGGCGCTGCAGGAACTGGCGGTGCTCGACCGCGACAAGCAGCTGCTCACCCGCGACGTCACCATCATCGACCTGCGCATCGCCGACCGCGTGTCGGTGCGCCTGTCGGATGCCGCTTACGAGGCGCGCCAGGCGGACCTCAAGGCCCAGTCAAAGAAAAAGGGCGGCAACACATGAGGCCCCGCGCTCCGTTCGAGATCGCCCCGAAAATGCGTCCCATCGCGCCGCGCCGCAGCGGTGTGGTTGGCGTGCTGGAGGTCGGCACCTCCAAGATCGTCTGCATGATCGCCCGGCTGAAGCCGCGCGATTCGTCCAACAGCCTGCGCCGCCGCACTCACTCGGTGGACGTGCTCGGCATCGGTCACACCAGTGCTCACGGCATCAAGGGTGGCGCGGTGATCGACATGGAGCGCGCCGAGCACGCCATCCGCCGCGCGGTCGATGCCGCCGAGCGCATGGCCGGCGCGCAGATCGCCTCGGTCGTCGTCTCCATGGCGGGCGGCCGGCTGTCGTCCGACCACTTCGCTGCCGAGGTCGACCTGCCCGAGCCGGCGGTGGCCGAGGGCGACATTCGCCGGGTGCTTGACGCCGCCTCGACCTTCGCCATCGGCGAGGGCCGCACCATCCTGCACGCGCTGCCCGTCGGCTACGCGATCGACGGCGTGTCCGGCATTGGCGAGCCGCGCGGCATGCTGGGGCGCCGGCTCGGCGTGGACCTCCACGTCATCACCGCAGAGGCGGCCGCCGTGCGCAACCTGCTGCTGTGCATCGAGCGCTGCCATCTCGGCGTCGAGGCGATGGTGGCCGCTCCCTATGCCGCCTCGCTCGCCACGCTGGCCGATGACGAGGCCGAGCTCGGCGTGACGCTGATCGACTTCGGCGCCGGCACGACCACGGTCGCGGTGGTTGAGAACGGCCATTGCGTGCATGTCGATGGCGTCGCCATCGGCGGCCAGCATGTGACCAACGACGTGGCGCGCGGCCTTTCCACCCGCCTTGCCGACGCCGAGCGGCTGAAAAGCCTGCATGGCGGCGTGACGGTGGTGGGCGCGGACGACCGCGAGATGCTGACCGTGCCGCCGATCGCGGACGATCATCACGACCTGCCGCGGGCGATCCCGAAGTCGCGGCTGCTCAAGATCATCCGTCCGCGGGTGGAAGAGATCATCGAACTGGTACGCGACCGGCTGGTCGCCTCGGGGCATGCGGCCGGCGCCGGCCGGCGCATCGTGCTCACGGGCGGCGCGGCGCAGCTTACCGGTCATGCCGAACTGGTCGGGCACGTGCTGGGCGGACAGGTGCGCATCGGGCGCCCGCTCGGCATTTCCCGCCTTCCGGAAGCGGCGCGGGGAGCCCCCTTTGCCGTTGCCACCGGACTTCTCGTCTATCCGCAGGTCGCGGGCCTGGAGCATTTCGAGGCACGCCGCCGTCGGCTCTCCCAAGCGGAGGCAGACGGATATTTCTCGCGCGTCGGGCATTGGCTGAGGGAGGCCTTCTGACGTGTTTCATTCAATCCGCGCCGGCGGAACCGGCACTATCGTGATCGAGCAGGGACGTGAGCCCGCCGGCGTTTGGGGACAACAGCCATGACCATCAACCTCCAGGTACCTGACATTCGCGAACTGCGTCCCCGCATCACTGTGTTCGGTGTCGGCGGCGCTGGCGGCAATGCCGTCAACAACATGATCACGGCTGGCCTGTCGGGGGTCGACTTCGTCGTCGCCAACACCGACGCGCAGGCCCTGAGCCTCTCCAAGGCCGAGCGCATCGTGCAGATGGGCGTGGCCGTTACCGAGGGCCTGGGCGCCGGCTCGCAGCCGGAAGTCGGCCGCGCGGCCGCCGAGGAAGCGCTGGACGAGATCCGCGACCACCTCGCTGGCGCGCACATGGTGTTCATCACCGCCGGCATGGGCGGCGGCACCGGCACCGGCGCGGCTCCGGTCATCGCCCGGGCGGCCCGCGAGCTGGGCATCCTCACCGTCGGCGTGGTGACCAAGCCCTTCCACTTTGAAGGCCAGCGTCGCATGCGCATCGGCGAGATGGGCATTGGCGAGCTGCAGAAGGGCGTCGACACCCTCATCGTCATCCCGAACCAGAACCTGTTCCGGGTTGCCAACGAGCGCACCACCTTCGCCGACGCCTTCGCGATGGCGGACCAGGTGCTCTATTCGGGCGTCGCCTGCATCACCGACCTGATGGTGAAGGAAGGCCTCATCAACCTCGACTTCGCCGACGTCCGCGCCGTGATGCGCGAGATGGGCAAGGCGATGATGGGCACGGGCGAGGCTTCCGGCGAGAAGCGCGCGCTGCACGCGGCCGAGGCGGCGATCGCCAATCCGCTGCTCGACGAGGTGTCGATGCGTGGGGCCCGCGGCCTGCTGATCTCGATCACCGGCGGCAAGGACCTTACCCTGTTCGAGGTGGACGAGGCGGCGACCCGCATCCGCGAGGAAGTCGACCCGGACGCCAACATCATCCTCGGCGCCACCTTCGACGAGACGCTGGAAGGCCTCATCCGCGTGTCGGTGGTTGCCACGGGGATCGACCCGGCGGTCATTCCCGAGCAGATCCCGCACCAGTTCGCCAACCTCGCCGACATTGGCGGGCGCCGCGTTTCCAACGCTGGCCGCGCGGCGGTCGAGGCGCGCCGCGATGCCGCCCTGCGTTCGGTGGCGAGCGCGCTGAGCGAGGACACGCTGAGCTACGGCAACGAGCCGGCCCATGCCTATGAGCCGACCTTCGCGGCCCCGGCGGCGAGCGACCACAGCTATGGCCACGAGCCGGACTACGCCGATCACGCGCCGACCGCGATCGACGATGTCACCATCCGCCAGCTGGCGCCCAAGCCCGCGCTCTACGCCGAGCCGGAGCCGGCGCCGATGAACGAGGCGGACTATGATGACGAGCCCTTCGAGCCCTTCATCCCGCCGCAGGCCGAGCGTCCTTCCCCGCGCATGCCGCGCGTGGACGAGCTGCCCATGCCGGCGCAGAACCAGATCCGCGCCGCCCGCGGCGAGCCGACCGAGCAGCACCATGCCGAGAAGAAGCGCATGACGCTGCTGCAGCGCCTCGCCAATGTCGGCCTCGGCCGTCACAGCGACGAGGACGAGGTCGATCCGCCGGCCGAGATGCGCCCCGTCGTGCGTCGCGCGCCCCAGCCTGAGGCCCGTCCGCTCGCCGAGCGTCGCCCGGAGCAGTCCGAGTTCGCCAAGCGCCCGGCCGCCCGCACGGACGCCCATGGGCGCCCCGTCGCGGCCCGTCCGGCCGAGGACGACCACCTCGACATCCCCGCTTTCCTGCGCCGTCAGGGCTGATCGGGACGGGGCGGCGGACCCATTCGCCGCCTCTGTTACATCGATGATAACGCATCGCAGCGCCCGGGCCTCACGGCTCGGGCGTAATTCATTGATTGTAAAGGATTATCTGATTTGCTGCGTCTGCGGTGCGACGGTAACAGACGGTAAGCAAGCGTGATTTGGCACGCTCCGGACGCACCGATATCTTGCCAGCCAACGATAAGCCGTCGGCACGGATTCGGTTCCCGGTCCTAGTAACTGACGGTTAACTTTGTTGGTTTTGGGGTAATGGGGAGGGCGGCACCTTTTGGTCCGCTCGCTGGGTCTGGAATGAATGCAGTAAGACAGACCACCATCGGCGACGTCGTGGCGCTTTCGGGCGTCGGCGTTCATTCCGGCAAGGAAGCGCGGCTGAGCATCGCTCCCGCCGAAGCCGATACGGGGATTGTCTTCCGCCGCTCCGACTCCTCCCAGTCCGTCCGCGTCGGCCGCCGTGCGGTGCGCGGCAGTGACCTCGCCACCGTCCTTCGC
This sequence comes from Ancylobacter novellus, assembly GCA_003241485.1. Classification (GTDB taxonomy): domain Bacteria; phylum Pseudomonadota; class Alphaproteobacteria; order Rhizobiales; family Xanthobacteraceae; genus Ancylobacter; species Ancylobacter novellum_A. The sequence continues at coordinate 11,844 of QFQD01000052.1, read as the reverse complement.
GACGAGAGCGGCCCGGCCGTCTCCACTGTCGAGCATCTCCTCGCCTGCTTCTCCGGTCTCGGCATCGACAACGCCCATGTCGAAATCGACGGGCCGGAAGTACCGATCCTCGACGGCAGCGCCGGCATGTTCGTTTCCGCGGTCGACGAGGCCGGCATTGTCGAGACTGACGCCGCCCGCCGCTATCTGCGCGTGCTCAAGACCATCCGCATCGAGACCGAGCAGGGTTTTGGTGAGCTTTCTCCCTATGATGCCGGCTTCCGGCTTGAGGTCGAGATCGACTTCGCCCACGCCGCCATCGGTCGCCAGCGTTATGCCGCGACCCTTTCGCCGGGCGTGTTCCGCAAGGAGCTGGCGCCGGCCCGTACCTTCGGCTTCGTCTCCGATGTGGAGCGCCTCTGGCAGGCTGGCTTCGCGCTCGGCGCCTCGCTCGACAACACGATCTGCCTCGGCGAGGACGGTATCGTGAACGAGACCGGCCTGCGCTTCTCTGACGAATTCGTCCGCCACAAGGCGTTGGACGCGGTGGGCGATCTCTCGCTCGGCGGCCTGCCGATGCTGGCGCGCTACCGCTCCTACAAGGGCGGCCACAAGCTGAACTTCGCGGTGGTCGACGCCCTTCTCTCCGACCGCTCTGCCTATGAGATCGTCGAGGCCCGCGTGCCGGCGCGCCGCAGCGTGCGCAGCGACGCCGGTATGATCGCGGTCGCGGTGCCGGCCTTCGCGCCGGAATTCTGACACACGCCCCGTCTGCAGCGTCTTCCCGCTGCGGCTGGACGGCAACGCAGCGCCCTATTCGGCGGGTCGCTTGCCGCGCATCGGGCCGGTCGCCATAATCCGGTCGGAAAGCGCCTATAGCGCAACAGTCCTCGCCTTTTGGCTGACCTGCGACCAGATCGGGATTGAGTTTGTGACGCGTCTTCTCAACCACGTCCGTTCCGGCCAGCGCGCCGAGGCTGCAATCTTCGCGCCGAGCCATGGAAGGCTTGCGGTGCGGCTGGCCGGGCTGCTGCTCATCGGTGCCACGCTCGGCGCCTGCTCCGGCGGCATCTTCGATACCAATAAGGAAGAGGTCATCTATCCCGACGTTCCGGCGGAACAGCGGTACAATGAGGGCCTGACCCTCATGCAGAAGGAAGACTATGCCGAGGCGATCCGTCGCTTCGAGGATGTCGACCGCCAGCACCCCTATTCCGACTGGGCACGTAAGGCGATGCTGATGATCGCCTACATCAATTACACCCAGGGCCAGTACGACGAGTGCATCGGCGCCGCCCGCCGCTACCTCACGCTGCACCCGGGTTCGGCCGACGCCGCCTATGCGCAGTATCTGATCGCCTCTTCCTACTACGACCAGATCCCGGACATCTCACGCGACCAGCAGCGCACCCAGCGCGCCATCGATTCGCTTGAAGAGATCGTCCGCAAGTACCCGGAAACCGAGTACGCGGTCAGTGCGAAGAAGAAGATCGAGGTCGCGCGCGACCAGCTGGCCGGCAAGGAAATGATGGTCGGGCGCTATTATCTCGAACAGCGCAACTATGCCGGCGCGATCAATCGGTTCAAGGTGGTCGTCACGAAGTACCAGACCACCCGTCACGTCGAGGAAGCGCTGTACCGGCTGACGGAAGCCTACATGTCGCTGGGCATCGTCGGTGAGGCGCAGACCTCCGCGGCCGTGCTCGGCTACAATTTCCCTGACAGCAGCTGGTACAAGGACGCCTACAAGCTCGTCGAATCGCGCGGCGTGAGCCCGCAGATGAACGAGGGTTCGTGGATCACCAAGGCGTTCAAGGGCTTCAACCTCGGCGGGAAGGCCTAGCGCCCTCCTGTCGCGCGCCGCGCCGTTTTCGCGCGAAGCTGTGCGAACAGAATAAGAACAAAGATGCGCGCTCGCCCCTGACCTGCTAGAACGCCAGGGTTGACCCGTCTGCCCTCGCGGATTCGTTCTGGAGCGTCACGCATGCTGGCCGCCCTGTCGATCAGGGATATCGTCCTCATCGAGCGGCTCGATCTTTCCTTCCTGCCCGGCCTCACCGTGCTGACCGGCGAGACCGGCGCGGGCAAGTCGATCCTGCTCGACGCCTTCACCCTCGCGCTTGGCGGGCGCGGCGATGGCTCGCTGGTGCGGCAGGGCCTCGCGCAGGGCCAGGTCACGGCCGAGTTCGACCTGCCTGCCGATCATCCCGTGCGCGCGCTGCTCGCCGAGGCCGGCATCGACGATGACGGCGCGCTGGTGTTGCGTCGCGTGCAGCATGCGGACGGGCGCACGCGCGCCTTCGTCAACGACCAGTCGGTGAGCGCGCAGATGCTGCGCACGCTGGGCAAGCGTCTCGTCGAAATTCATGGCCAGCATGACGACCGCGCGCTGGTCGATCCCGCCTCGCACCGCGCTTTGCTTGACGCCTATGGCGGGCTCGCCGGTCTCGCCGAGGAAGCCGGTGTGCTGTGGCGGCGCTGGCGCGCCGCGCGCACCGAGGCCGCCAGTGAGAAGGCGCGGCTGGAGGAGGCGGCGAAGGAGGCGGATTTCATCCGCCACGCGGTGGACGAACTCACCGCGCTCGGCCCGGAGCCGGGCGAGGAGGAGCGCCTCGCCACGCGCCGCACCGAGATGATGCGCTTCGAGAAGATCGCCACCGACCTTTCCGATGCGCAGGACGCGGTGGGTGGTTCCAACTCCCCGGTTCCCGGTCTTGCCGCCGCCGTGCGGCGGCTGGAGCGCCGGGCGGGCGAGGTGGAGGCGCTGGTGCGTCCGGCGGTGGAGGCGATCGACACGGCGCTGAACGCGCTGGAACTGGCCAGCACGCTTCTGGAGGCCGCGCTGCGCGAGGCGGATTTCGACCCGCGCGAGCTGGAGCGCATCGAGGAGCGACTGTTCGCCCTGCGCGCTGCCGGGCGCAAATATGCCTGCAGGGTGGACGACCTGCCGGCCGTGGCGACGCGCTTTGCCGACAAGCTCGACGCGCTTGACCATGGCGCGGAAACGCTGCGGGCACTGGAGGCGCGTGCCACTGAGGCCGAGGCGGAATATCGTCGTGTCGCCCGCGACCTCTCCGCCCGCCGGCACGTGGCTGCCGCCGCGCTGGACGAGGCGGTGAACGCCGAACTGCCGCCGCTGAAGCTGGAGCGGGCGCGCTTCATTACCGACTGCCAGTCCGATGAGGCCGAGGCGCAGGCGGATGGGTATGACCGCATCGAATTCTGGGTGCAGACCAACCCCGGCACGCGGCCCGGCCCGATGATGAAGGTTGCCTCGGGCGGCGAGCTTGCCCGCTTCCTGCTGGCGCTCAAGGTGGTGCTGGCCGACAAGGGCTCGGCGCCGACGCTGGTTTTTGATGAGATCGACACCGGTGTCGGTGGCGCGGTGGCAGACGCCATTGGCGGTCGGCTCGCGCGGCTCGGCGAACGTGTGCAGGTGGTGGCGGTGACGCACGCCCCGCAGGTGGCGGCCCGCGCCGGCAATCATTTCCGCATCGCCAAGGAGATGGTGGCCGATAACGACCGGGTGGCGACCCGCGTCGCCCCGCTCGCCGCCGACCATCGCCGCGAGGAGATCGCCCGCATGCTCTCGGGCGCCGAAGTCACTTCCGAAGCGCGCGCGGCGGCCGACCGGCTGCTCAAGAGCGCCGAATCCGCTAGATGAGGCGGCATGAGCGCGCATCCTCCCCAGACTGACGTCGAGAAGCTGACCGCCGACGAGGCGGCCAGGGAACATGCCCGGCTCGGCGAGGAGATCGCCGGCCATGACCGCCGCTACTATCAGGACGATGCGCCGACCGTCTCCGACGCGGATTATGACGCGCTGCGCCGGCGCTATGAGGCGATCGAGGCCGAATATCCCGAGCTGCGCGGCGTCGACAGTCTTTCCGACAAGGTGGGTGCCGCGCCCGCAGCGAAATTCGCCAAGGTGCGCCACAGGGTGCCGATGCTCTCGCTGGGCAACGCCTTCGCCGACGAGGATGTCGAGGAGTTCGTCGCCCGCATCCGCCGCTTCCTTGGTCTGCCGGCCGACACCGACATCACCTTCACTGCCGAGCCGAAGATTGACGGCCTGTCTTGTTCGCTGCGCTATGAGGGCGGGGAGTTCAAACAGGCGGCGACGCGCGGCGACGGCTTCGAGGGCGAGGACGTCACTGCCAATGTGCGCACCATCGCCGAAATTCCGGCCCGCCTGAAGGGCGCGAACGTGCCCGAGGTCTTCGAGGTGCGCGGCGAGGTCTATATGGGCCATGCCGACTTTGCCGCGATCAATGAGCGGCAGGCAGCGGCGGGCAAGCCGCTCTTCGCCAATCCGCGCAATGCGGCGGCGGGCAGCCTGCGCCAGCTTGACCCGAAGATCACCGCCAGCCGGCCGCTCCGCTTCTTCGCCTATGCCTGGGGCGAGGTAAGCGAGGATGGCCTGCCGGCCGACACCCAGTTCGGTGTGATCGAGGCCTTCGCCCGCTGGGGCCTGCCGACCAACCCGCTGACGGTGCGGTGCCACTCGGCAGCTGAACTACTGGCGCATTACCACCGCATCGGTGATGGACGTGCCAGCCTCGGCTACGACATCGATGGCGTGGTCTACAAGGTGGACAGCCTCGCGCTCCAGGGGCGGCTCGGCTTCGTCTCGCGGAGCCCGCGCTGGGCCATCGCGCATAAATTCCCGGCGCAGCGGGCGATCACCCAGCTGGAGCGCATCGAGATCCAGGTCGGCCGCACCGGCGCGCTGACCCCGGTGGCCAAGCTCACGCCGATCACCGTCGGCGGCGTCGTTGTATCCAACGCCTCGCTGCACAATGAGGACTACATCAAGGGCATTGGCGGCAGCGGCGAGCCCATCCGCGGGGGTGTCGACATGCGCGAGGGCGACTGGGTCACGATCCAGCGCGCCGGCGACGTCATTCCGCAAGTGGTCGACGTGGTGCTGGAGAAGCGCCCGGCGGAGGCCAAGCCCTATTCCTTCCCCACACTCTGCCCCGCCTGCGGTTCGCACGCCGTGCGCGAGGATGGCGAGGTGGTGCGCCGCTGCACCGGCGGGCTGATCTGCCCGGCGCAGGCGGTGGAGCGCATCCGCCACTTCGTCTCGCGCGACGCCTTCGACATCGAAGGACTGGGCGAGAAGCAGGTGCAGGCCTTCCACGACTGGGGGCTGGTGAAGCAGCCGGCCGACATCTTCACCTTGGCGGCGCGCGACAGCGATCCTTCCTCGCTCACCCGGCTGAAGAACCGCGACGGCTGGGGCGAAACCTCGGCGAAGAACCTGTTCGCCGCCATTGACGAACGCCGGCAGGTGCCGGTGAACCGTTTCCTTTATGCGCTCGGCATACGCCATGTCGGGGAGACCAATGCCAAGCGGCTGATGCGGCATTTCCTCACCATCGAGGCGCTGCGCGAGGCGGCGCTGGCGGCGGCGATGCCGGGTGAGGAGCATCCCAAGGGCAACGAGGCCTGGGCGGAACTGACCGGCATCGAGGGCATTGGCGCGGTGGTGGCCGAGGCGGTGGTCGACTTCTTCCAGGAGCCGAATAACGAGGCCGTGCTGGACGCGCTGCTGCGCGAGGTGACGCCCGAGCCGATGGAGGCCGTCGCCGCCGCCACTGCGGTGGCCGGCAAGACCGTGGCCTTCACCGGGGCGCTGGAGAAGATGACGCGAGACGAGGCCAAGGCGATGGCGGAGCGGTTGGGAGCGAAGGTCGCCGGCTCGGTGTCGAAGAAGACCGATTATGTCGTCGCCGGAGCGGATGCGGGCTCCAAGCTTGCCAAGGCGCGCGAGCTCGGTGTCGCCGTGCTGAGCGAGGACGAATGGCTTGCCCTCGCGGCGGCGGGCTGAGTTCAGGCCGCTCTTTTCCCGGTCGGCTGCATGCCGGCCGGCATCGTTGTACGCCAGCACGGGAGCCACATATGGCCGGAACTGCACTGCTCATCATCGACCTGCAGAATGATTACTTTCCCGACGGCCGGTTTCCGCTTGTCGGCATAGAGGCGGCGGCAGTGCAGGCGGCCGGGCTGCTGAAAGCTGCGCGCGCGAAAGGGTTACCCGTGGTGCATGTGCGCCATGAGGAAGCCTCCACGGAGGCGCCGTTCTTCGTGGCAGGTACTGAGGGCGCGCAGATACATCCGCTGATGGCGCCGGCCGCCGGCGAGCCGGTCATCGTCAAGAACAACGTCAATGCGTTTCTCGGGACGGAACTGGACGCGCTGCTCAAGCAGGCAGGCGCAAGCGATCTCGTCATCGTCGGCGCGATGAGCCACATGTGCGTGGACGCGGCGACCCGTGCGGCGCTCGATCTCGGCTATGGGGTAACGCTCGCCCATGATGCGGCTGCGACGCTGGATCTTAGCTTCGGCGGCGTTGATGTGCCGGCGGCAAGCGTGCAGGCGGCGATGATGGCGGCGCTTGAATTTGCGGGCGCGACACTCCGGCCGGCGGCGGAGATTTCAGGCGACTGGGCGTCGCAGGGGTGAACCCGAGAAAGGCGACTGACGTCGTTTAGCCGGCTTCAGTGTTTCTCAAATGAGGTTCGTCCGGCCGGCCCCGGGGAAGGGCCGGCCGGACGCTTCGTCAGATTCGGCCGGTGAGCATCATCACGATGAGCACGATGAGGAGAACGGTGACGATACCGCTCGGGCCATAGCCCCAACTGCGGCTGTAGCCCCAGTTCGGCAGCGCGCCGACCAGTATCAGGATAAGAATCACGATCAGGATGGTGGTCATTATAGTGTCTCCATCGGCCCCGTTACATTGGTCGAGGGAGCAACGCCGGGTGTACGGCGAAGGTTCCATCGAACCTCCACCTTTGCCCCTTTATGCACCTTGAGTGGTCAGGCCGGCAGGGGCGCGGTCGCCGCGATGAGCCAGGTGCGGGTCTCCTCGTCGACCAGAGGGCCGATCTCCGCCAGGACGCGGGCGTGGTAGCGATCCAGCCAGGCGATCTCGTCCGCCGTCAGCAGCGACAGTTCGAGCGCCCGCCGATCGAACGGCGCGAGGGTGAGCGTTTCAAAGCCGAGAAGCGTGCGCTCGGCGCCGTCGACAGCCGGTGCCTGCGTGACGATTTCGAGGTTCTCCAGCCGCACGCCGAAATGCCCGGTCTTGTAGTAGCCAGGCTCGTTGGAGAGCACCATGCCGCGCGCGAGCGGGACGGTGCCGACCTTTGAGATGCGCGCGGGCCCCTCATGCACGGACAGATATGCGCCGACGCCGTGCCCGGTGCCGTGGTCGAAGTCGAGCCCGGCCGACCAGAGGAACTGCCGTGCGAACGGGTCGAGCTGCGCGCCGGAGGTGCCGAGCGGGAACACCGCGCGGGCAATGGCGATGTGGCCCTTCAGCACGCGGGTGAAGCGGTCGCGCCGCTCGGCGTCCACCTCGCCCACCGCGATAGTGCGGGTGACGTCCGTGGTGCCGTCCTCGTACTGGCCACCGGAATCGATGAGGAACAGCTCACCGATATTGATGCGGCGATTCGTGGTCTCGCTCACGCGGTAATGCGGCAGGGCCGCATTGGGGCCGGCGCCGGCGATGGAGGGGAACGAGACATCCTTCAGCGCCCCGGTTTCGCGGCGGAAGCTCTCCAGCGCGCAGACCGCGTCGATCTCGGTCAGCGTGCCTTTGGGCGCCTCTATGTCGAGCCAGGCGAGGAAGCGGGCGAGCGCCGCGCCGTCGCGCCGGTGCGCGGCGCGCATGCCTTCCAGCTCGGCCGCGTTCTTCGCGGCCTGCATGAGCGCCACCGGGCTGGCGCCGGCGGAAACCTTGCCGCCCGCGGCTTCGATGCGCGAGGCGAGCAAAGCGGGCGCGGTGGCCTGGTCAAGCCGGATGGTCGCGCCATTGCCGGCCAGGAGATCGACCGCGCGCTCCAGCAGCACCGGCTCGAGGATTTCCGCGTGGCGGGCCAGCGCGTCGCGCGTCGTGTTGGAGAGCTTGCGCCCGTCGACGAACAGCGTGGGCCGCCCTTCGCGTGGCACGATGGCCCAGGACAGCGGCAGCGGGGTGAAGGAGACGTCGCCGCCGCGAATGTTGAAAGTCCAGGCCACGGCGTGCGGATCGGAGAGCACGAGCGCGTCGAGCTTTTCCTCGACGAGCGCGGCGCTGATGCGCGCGAGCTTTTCCTCGGTCGTCTCGCCGGCCAGCGCCGGATCGCGCAGCACGATGGGCGCGATGGGTGCCGGCGGGCGATCCTGCCATACCGCGTCGATCGGATTGCTGTCGACCGCAACCAGCGTGCCCTCAGCGGCGGCGACCGCGCGGCGCAGCTTGGCGAGACCATCTATCGTGGTCAGCCAAGGATCGTAGCCGAAATGCGCCCCCGCCGGCAGGTTCTTCTCCAGCCAGCGTTCGGCCGTTGTCTCGGCCAGCGGTACAACTTCATAGGAGGCAGGGTCGGTCTGGACAGCTGCCTGCAGCGTGTAGCGCCCGTCCACCACAATGGCGGCGCGCTCGCGCAGGACGAGGGTGACGCCGGCCGAGCCGGTGAATCCGGTGAGCCAGGCGAGCCGCTCGTCGCAGGGCGGGACATATTCGTTCTGGTGCGCATCGGCACGTGGCACGATGAAACCGTCGAGCCCGCGCCGTTCCAGTTCGGCGCGCAGCAGCTTCAGGTGATGCGTACCCAGGGTAGGGGCGGCGGAATCGGCGAAGGTCTGGAACTTGGCTTCAAACATGACGGCACTCGGCAGGCGCGCCGGCGGGCGCGGCAGAAGAGGAGGGGGCGGCTCAGGCGCGCGAGGCGAAGCCGCGTCCGGCATCGATGAGCGACTTGGCGCCGAAGGCGACGAACATCACGCCGACGAGGCGTGTGATGGCGAGACCGTGCCGCAGGAAGAAGCGGCGGACCGGCGCAAGCCCGGCGGCCCAAACCAGGAAGATGTCGGCGATAACGAAGCCGACTAGCGCGGCGACCAGCAGGTAAGGCGCCGCATCCCAGGACAGGGCGGACGCATAGCTGGCGGTGAGGGCGGTGAACATCGCCACCGAGACCGGATAGGCCTTCGGGTTGGTCAGCCCGAACAGCACGCCGGTCATCAGTGGACGGCTGGCGCCGACCGGCGCGACGGCGCCTTCGCGCGCCATGATCGACTTGACGCCGAGATAGCAGAGATAGAGACCGCAGCCGACGCCCAGCAGATCGAACAAAGTGGGGCCGAGTTGGTTGACCCCGATAATGGCGGCGAAGGCGAGCGCGGTCCAGAACAGGTCGCCGATCAGGTGGCCGCTGACGAAACGCGCGCCCGCCGGGCGGCCTTGCGTCGCCGAGAGCGAGAACAGCGCGAGGAATGCCGGGCCGGGGGACAGCACGTAAAGCGCCCCGGCAAGGGCGGTCATGAGATAAAGACCATAGGACATGGATGGGGACCGTCTGGACGGGGGAGCGATATTGGCCCAGCATCGGGGCGAACACGAACGGCGTCAATCGCCGCCACGGCAGGGGCGAATCGTGAATCGGGCATTGCCGATCCTGACCAGATTCTGCGTCGCGTTTCTGGCGCTCGCGATTGCCTTGCCGATGAGCGCGGCGTCCGCTGTGTCCGCTGCCGCGCCGCTGGTGCTCAAGGCCGGCACCTTCGCAGACAACCGGCCATGGGCCTTCCGCGGCGCGGACGGCCGTCTCACCGGGTTTGACGTCGATCTCGCCCGCGCTGTGGCTACCCGGCTCGGCACCGGCATTGATTTTCAGACCATGCCGTTTCGCGACCTTTTTCCAGCGCTGGCGGCGGGCCAGATCGACATCGCCCTCTGCTCAATCACGGTGACGGCCGAGCGCATCAAGGCGTTCGACTTTACCCAGCCCTATTACGAGACCTCGCAAGGCGTGGTGGTGTTGAAGGGCTCGCGCTTCCGCTCGCTGTCGGACCTCAGTGGCCGGCGCGTCAGTACCGCAGCGGGGACGACGAACGAGGACTGGCTGCACGCCAACAGCGCGCGCTACGGGCTGGGCGCGATCGTGCCGGTGGAAGGGCTCGATCAGGGCCTGGCGCTGCTGCAGACCCACGGGGCGGATGCTTATTTCGGCGATCTTCCGGCGCTGCTGTACAGCCTGCTGGAACGGCCCGATCTCGCAGTGGTCGAGCGGTTGAAAGTGGATGAGCGTTACGCGATCGCGCTGCCGCTCGGCTCGTCGCTGACGCAGCGGGTCGATGCCGCGCTCGCCGCGCTCAAGGCGGACGGCACGCTCGCCACTATCCACCGGCGCTGGTTCGGCGCCGCGCCGCCCCCCGGTTCGCCGGTGACGACGCTGCTGCCGCGCCCCTGAAGCCCTGAATTCTGGGCATAACCGGCCCGCCCTCGCCAAACGGGCCTGCCGATGCCATTTTGTTCCTGCAAGAATCAGACGTCCTGATGCTGCAATGACTGCGAGCGGCCCCTTGTCCGATCACCGGAAACCGCCGCGCGACGATGCGTTCGACATTCCCTTCGATCTTCCCTCGAAGCTGCCGTCCACCTCGTCGAGCGACCCATATGCCGATATTTCCGTTCCCGCGCCCCGTCCCGGGGGCATTGCCGCGCGCGCGGCGGCGCTTGCCAATCCCGGCCGCGCTCCGGCTGCGGCCAGTGGCTATCTCGGCGGGCTGAACCCGGAGCAGCGCGCCGCGGTGGAGGCGACGGAAGGTCCCGTGCTGGTGCTCGCCGGCGCCGGTACCGGCAAGACGCGCGTCCTCACTACCCGCATCGCCCATATCCTGTCGCTCGGCCTCGCCTGGCCTTCGCAGATCCTCGCCGTCACCTTCACCAACAAGGCCGCGCGCGAGATGAAGGAGCGCATCGGCTCCATCGTCGGCGAACAGGTGGAGGGCATGCCGTGGCTCGGCACCTTCCACTCCATCGGCGTGCGCATGCTGCGCCGCCATGCCGAGCTGGTGGGGTTGAAATCCGGCTTCACCATTCTCGACACCGACGACCAGATCCGCCTGCTGAAGCAGCTGCTGCAGGCGGAGAATATCGACGAAAAGCGCTGGCCGGCGCGCCTGCTCGCCAACACGATCGACGGCTGGAAGAATCGCGGGCTCTCGCCGGATCAGGTCTCCGCTGGCGAGGGCGCCGCCTTTGCCAATGGCCGCGGCCAGAAGCTCTATGCCGCCTATCAGGCGCGGCTGAAGGCGCTCAACGCGGTCGACTTCGGCGACCTGCTGCTCGAGAGCATCCGCCTGCTGCGCGAGAATTCGGATGTGCTGGCGGATTATCACCGCCGCTTTCGCTACATATTGGTCGATGAGTATCAGGACACCAATGTCGCGCAGTATCTCTGGTTGCGGCTGCTCGCGCAGGGCTCGCACAATGTCTGCTGCGTCGGCGATGACGACCAGTCGATCTATGGCTGGCGCGGCGCCGAGGTCGACAACATCCTGCGCTTCGAGAGCGATTTTCCCGGCGCCACGGTGATCCGGCTGGAGCGCAATTACCGCTCCACCGGCCACATCCTTGGCGCTGCGGCGCATCTCATCACCCATAATGCCGGTCGTCTCGGCAAGACGCTGTTCTCCGAGGACGAGCTTGGCGAGAAGGTCACCGTCACGGGCGCCTGGGACAGCCAGGAGGAAGCGCGCGCCATCGGCGAGGAGATCGAGGCGCTGCAGCGCGAGGGCCACGGTCTCTCGCAGGTCGCCATTCTCGTGCGCGCCTCGTTCCAGATGCGCGAATTTGAGGACCGTTTTGTCACGCTGGGGCTGAACTACCGCGTCATTGGCGGCCCGCGCTTCTATGAGCGGGCGGAAATCCGCGATGCGCTGGCCTATCTGCGTGTCATCGCCTCGCCCTCCGATGATCTCGCCTTCGAGCGCATCGTCAACGTGCCCAAGCGCGGGCTCGGCGACGCGGCGCTGCGGCAGATCCACGACCATGCCCGCGCGGCGCAATTGCCGCTGATCGAGGCC
>QFQD01000114.1 GCA_003241485.1 Ancylobacter novellus | reverse complement strand
GCCGGTCGCCGGGTGCAGCCGGAACAGCACACGCGACAGCACGGCGAAGGAGAGCCCCAGCGCGCGGGCCGCCACGGCAAAGGCCTGCCCTGTGCTGTCTGTGACCACGCGCGCCGCGTTCTCCGTCGAGATGCCGAGAGCCGGCTCCAGCAGAGCGGCGATAGCCGCCGGTTCGCCGTTGCGGGCGGCTTCCAGCAGCGTATCGGTGAAGCCGTCTCCGGCCGCTGCTGGCCGTTCCGCCAGCGGCAGGGGCGGCAGGGTGAGAAGGCGCGTGACCATCGTCGTGCGCTCCTCCGGGCTGGCGGTGAAATAGTCGGGGACGGGGGGCAGCGCGAGCTCGCTTGAGAGCTCCGGCGCCTCGCCACTAACGGGAGGTACATCAGGCACAGCCGTCGTGCCCGTCGCCGATTGTGTGGCAGGCTCGATCGGAGCTTCCTGCGCAGCCACAACCAAGGTGGCGGCGTGGAACTCGGCATTGGCTGGCTGATGTCGCGGGGCCTCTGCCTGCAACTCGGCCAAAGCGGCCAGCGCCGTCTCGAACCGCTCAAGCGCTGGCTCGGCGGCGTGTTCTGTTGCGGGAGGTGCCGGCGAAGCCTCCGATTCCGGTGTTGGGGCTTGCTGTTCCGATGCCAGCGCGGGGGCAGGGGCAGTCTCGCCAGTTCCTTCGCTCGTCTGGTGGATGAGTTGGGCAAGCCGCTTGGCAAGTGCTGGGGAGACTTCGCGACGGGTGCTGACGGCGGCGAAGTGTTCCTGCGAAGCGGTGCGGGCGATCGTCACGAGGTCGTCGTCCGTCAGCACGGGCGACTGGCGTAGCAAGGGGCCGGCAATGGCGAGCGGGCCTTGCGCCAGATGCAGCACCAGTTCGCGCGGCATGTCGGCACGGGGGGCGATCTCGCGTACCCATTTGGCGGCGACGGGAACCTCCACCGCATCGATCAGCCGCTGCGCGAGGGTGGCGAACCGGGTCTGCTCGGCCGGGCTGTGCTGCGGCTCCCGGACATACAGGCTCACGAGGGTGCGCAGCATGTCCGGCCGGGTGTCCTCGTGCCGGCGACGCGCTTCCTCGATCAGAACTTTGAGGCCTGAGCCTGAAGTGGAAGGCATCACAAAATGGGGCTTGAGGATCATGTCCTGCGAAGCAGAGAGCTCCGCCAAAACCAAGCTAGGCGGGGATCGTTAGCAAGCCGTTAACCATGACGGATTGTTATGTGCATGTCGCAGGTGACGTAAGGGCGCAATGTTGCCGAACCGGGCCGATGCGGTGGCAAGGATTGTGCGCGCACAGCGACTTCTGCACGCTGTCCGATCCATTCGGTCGCCTGAATGCGTGCGCACTGCGGAGGGTGATATGGGCTCGGTCGTGCCGTTTCCCGTGCCTCGCGTATATGTCGGTCCACAGCCGAGAGTGGCGAGGGACGCCTCTCTCCATCCGGCGTGCACCGGTGAGGTGTTGATCCTCCCCGTCGTGCAGCGGGTTCGGCCTGCGCCGGAAGCCCCGCTGACGATCAATGTTCCTGTGAGCGACGGCCTATGATGGGCTGTCGCAGCCGGCGGCATTAACGAGCGCCCGAACCTCGTCACGCGCGCTGCGCTCGCGTACCAGCGCGCGGATGATTACGACACCCTCGTCGGAGGGCGATTCGACCACAAGCCGGTCGGCGACGGTGACCTCGTCATTCTCCGGCAGCGCCGCGCGTTGCTTCGCGTTCATCAGGTCCAGCTCAATCACGCTGCGGCCGGCAGATCGGTCATTGATGGCATAGAAGGGCAGGCCGTGGCGCGTGTAGAAGGAAATTGAGGTGTAGTCCTCCGTCGACGGCATGCGGATCTTCATAGGCCCGTCGCCAAGGTCGTACAGGCAGACCGCCGAAACGAAGGCGGGATCGGAGGCCGGCAGCACGGCACCTTCCGGCGAGGGGTCATCGATCGGCGCCACCGTATTGATGTCGGTGATGGCCTCGAGCCGGGCATAAGCGTCTCGTTCGGCCAGATAAGGCACCAGCAGTACCGCCACCAAATGCACGATCACCCCGAGCACCAGACCGGCGAGAATCGGCAGGATCAGCCGTTTCATGGGCAGCGCTCCGTCACCAGCCGCGGCATTTCCGGAGCATCGCTTGTCGAGGACGCAAGGCCGACCGGGGTGTCGTAAAGACGCAGCGTGAGGACGATGCGTTCACGTGCGCCGGTGGGGAGCCAGTTGCCGGGCCGGGCGCGCGGGCCGAGGAGAACATCGAGCGTGCCGTCGCGATTCCAAACCACCTCGGGGCTAGTGAAGCCGCTGCGCTGGGCGGAATTAGCGATCAGCCGCCCGCGCCCGTCGGTCGCAGTCAAGGTCCAGAAGCGAGCCTGCGGCACCGTGCCTGTCAGGCGGATGTCGCAGCGCCCGTCCAGTGGGCGGCCGGCGTCATCCGTCGTGGCCACAAAAGCGAGACCGTCCGCCAGCTCCAGCGGCAGCTCGCCCGCGCGGGCCAGGGCCGCGCGGGCATAGGGGTCAGCTTCCTCGGTACCAGCCTTGGGCCAGGACTGCCAGGCGCCGGCGCGAATGTCCGCCGGGCCGTAGCCGTTCACCGTGGTGACCCAGGTGAGGCCGAGGCCGACGGCGGCGCCGATGGCGAGCGTCAGGAAGAAGAGTAGGGCACGCACGGGATGGGCAATCCGATGGAACGGGGCGCCTCATGGATGAGGGCGCGGGCGGGGAAGGTCAACCGGGCAGAACATCCGGGGCGGAAAGTTGCGGTCGCGGACTGGGTGGTGCCACCCGCTTAATTGCTGCCGACAACAGCGCCGGGCAGTTGCCCGGCGGCGGCAGTCGGGCGGCGGATCGGCTGGCTGGCGGCGTCCAGCATCCGGCCCGAAAGGCCAATCAGCCGCTCCGCTGCCGCCGGAGAGAGGGTGACCGGGCGCTTGACGCCATCGATCTCCAGCGGCGTCGCTTGCGCTGCCGCACCGTCCAGAGCAGGCGCGGGCTGGGCGCCGAGGCCGGGCGTCGGCTTGAGCTCGATGCCCTGATGGGCAAAGGCCATCACCTTCTGCCACGTCATCGCCGGCAGCGTGCCGCCGGTCATCTTGCGAGTCGGGGCATAGTCGTCATTGCCGAACCAGATAGCCCCTACGTAATTACCAGTGAAGCCGACGAACCAGGCGTCGCGGTAGGCGTTGGTGGTGCCGGTCTTGCCGGAAACCTTGGTGCCGGGGATCATCGCGCGGCGGCCGGTGCCGTTTTCCACCACGCTGTTCAGCATCGGGTTGATCATGGCGATGATGTTCTCCGGGATGATCCGCTTGGGCTTGGGCCCGTTCTTCGCGAAGCTCCAGACGGGATCGCCGTTGGGGGTGCGCATCTCGATGACCGCGTGCGGGTCGACCGACATGCCGTCATTGGCGAAGACGGCGTAGCCCGTCGCCTGGTCGAGCACGGTCACTTCGGCGGCGCCGAGCGGCAGGGCGCGGGTGATCTTGAGTTCGCTCTTCACGCCCATGGCGTGGGCGAGGTCGACGATGCGCCCGCGCCCGATCGCCTCCGCCAGCTTGACCGCCACGGTGTTCAGCGAGCGGGTCAGCGCGGTGATGAGCGGAATGCGCCCGGCATAGGAGCGGCCGTAATTCTGCGGGCACCAGTTGCCGATGCAGATCGGCCCGTCCACCACGATGGTCTGCGGGGTGTATTTCCCGGTCATCAGCGCGGCGGTGTAGACATAGGGCTTGAAGGACGAGCCCGGCTGGCGTAGCGCGTCGGTGGCGCGGTTGAACTGGCTCTCGCCATAGTCGCGCCCGCCGACCAGCGCGCGCACCGCCCCGTTCGGCTCCATCACCACCATGGCGGCCTGCTTGGCGCCATAGTCCTTGCCGAACTGCTTGAGGCTGTCGCTCACGGCGGTGTCGGCGGCCTTCTGGATGTTCGGATCGAGCGCGGTGCGCACCATGAAGGAGCGCTCGGCATAGTCGCGCGGCAGGGTCTCGACGATCTTCTTCACCTGGTCGAAGGCGTAGTCGAGATAATATTCGGGAACGTCGTCCTGCTTGCGGTCGACCGGGGTGGCCGGGTTGCGGCGGGCGCCGAACACCTGGCCCTCGGTCATGAAGCCGGCATCGACGAGGTTGTCGAGCACCACCGAGGCGCGCCCGCGCGCCGCCGGCAGGTTGACGTGGGGCGCGAATTTCGACGGCGCCTTGAACAGGCCGGCGAGCATGGCCGCCTCGGCGAGGTTCACGTCGCGCGCGGACTTGCCGAAATAATACTGCGCCGCCGCGTCCACGCCGAAGGCGCCGCCGCCCATATAGGCGCGGTCGAGATAGAGCTTGAGGATCTGGTTCTTGGTGAGGTGGAACTCCAGCCACAGCGCCAGGAACGCTTCCTTGATCTTGCGCTCCAGCGTGCGCTCGTTGGACAGGAACAGGTTCTTGGCCAGCTGCTGGGTGAGCGAGGAACCGCCCTGCACCACGCCGCCGGCCCGCGCATTGGACAGCACGGCGCGGAACGTGCCGGGAATGTCGATGCCGAAATGGTCGTAGAAGCGCCGGTCCTCGGTCGCCAGCACGGCCTTGATGAGGTGATCGGGAAATTCCTCCAGCGGCACCGTGTCATTGTGCCGGATGCCGCGCTCGCCGATGACATTGCCATAGCGGTCCTGGAAGGTGACCGACAGTTCGGAGCGTTTCAGCCAGTCGTCCGAGGTTTCCTGAAACGCCGGCACGGCCAGCGCCAGCATCAGCACGGCGCCGATGGCGCCCCAGCTCATGGCGATGGAGGCGAGCGAGATGGCGACCCGCGCCGGGCCCTGCACATTGAAGCGTTCGGTGAAGGCGACGAAGCTGTCCCACACCGCACGCAGGGCGACGCCGCCGGAATAGATCGAGGAATCGATCCACGAATCGAGGGCGAGCAGGAAGTTCTTCAGCCGCCGGCCACCGCGACGCGGCGGGGGGGAATCCTCCGGCTGCGGCGTCTGGCGCGGCGCGTCGGGGGAGGAATCATGCGGCGTGTCGTTCAAGCCCGATACTCCTGGGGCGGCAGCTTGCACCCGGCCTACATGCGCGTGCCCGGTCCTTATAACCGAGCCCTCGCCATTGCACGAGGGCCGCATCGGGGCTCGCTATGGCGCAGGCGCGACGCTATCTAAGGTTTGATTGCCGGATCGTGAAGCCTCCGGCCGCCTTGCGCTCTCACAGTGAAGAACCGATGAACTCCGACCCCGCTGAACCCTTCTGGCGTACCAAGTCGCTGGAAGAGATGGACGCCGCCGAATGGGAGAGCCTGTGCGACGGCTGCGGGCGGTGCTGCCTCGTCAAGCTGCAGGACGAGGACACCGAGGCGATCGCCTATACCGATATTGGTTGCAAGCTGCTCGACGACGATGGCTGCCGCTGCCGCGACTATCCCAACCGGCAGGCGCAGGTGCCGGATTGCGTGCGCCTGACGCCGGAGACGGTGCGCGCGCTCGACTGGCTGCCGCCGTCCTGCGCCTATCGCCTCGTCGAGGAGGGGCGCGACCTCTACTGGTGGCACCACCTCGTCTCGGGCGACCGCGACAGCGTGCACGCCGCCGGCGTCTCGGTGCGCGGCAAGGTGGCGGCGCTGGAAGACGAGCTGCCGCTGGAGGATTTCATCGAGCACATGGTGCGCTGGCCGCTCCGCCTGCCACGCGGCGCGGTGCGCCGGGTGGCGAAGCCCGCACCGGCCGAAGCAGTGCCGCCGAAGCGCTGAGGCGCCGGCGGGGGGGCGGGCGAAAGTGGACGCGTGAAGGCGGCATGGAAGCGCTCGCGGTGCGAGCGGAGTCTCGCGCTGGCCCCCGGATCAGCGCTCCGCCTTCGGCGTCACTTGTCCGGGGAACGAGAGGGCGGCTGGAGATAGGATTCGTAGGCCGCCTATCCGCGAAACGGGCCTTTGTTCCCCGGACAAGCGGCGCGTAAGCGCCGCGCCGATCCGGGGTCCAGCGCAAAAAGCCGCCGAAGGCGACGCTATTCCAGCAACCGCTCCGCCAGATCATCCCATTCCGGATTGCCGGCCTCGATCAGCCGCAGCTTCCACGCACGCCGCCAGCGCTTGAGGCGCGCCTCGCAGGCGCGGGCCTCGTCGATCGAGCCGAAAAACGCGACATGCACGAGGCGATGGATGCCATAGCGCTGGGTGAAGCCGGGAACGACCCCTGCGCGATGCTCGGCGATGCGACGCGCGAGGTCGTTGGTGACGCCGAGATAGAGCGTGCCGTTGCGCGTGCTGGCGAGAATGTAGACTGCATAGCGCTCCATGCGATCCCTCCTAAAGGAAGGTATCAGGAAGCGCTCGCGGTGCGAGCGGAGTCCCGCGCTGGACCCCGGATCAGCGTTCCGCCTTCGGCGTCACTTGTCCGGGGAACGAGAGGGGACGCGGGAAGCATGTGCTTGTTCCCCGGACAAGCGGCGCGTGAGCGCCGCGCCGATCCGGGGTCCAGCGCAAAAAGCCGCCGAAGGCGACGCTATTCCAGCAACCGCTCCGCCAG
>QFQD01000051.1 GCA_003241485.1 Ancylobacter novellus | reverse complement strand
GGCCGAGCGCCTCGCCGAGCTCGAAATGCTGCTTCGGCACGAAGGCCATGGACGGCTTCTCGCCAGCCCGGACGATCTCGACATTGTCGTGCTCGTCCGCGCCATCCGGCACGATGTCGAGCGGCACGTTGGGGATGGCGGCGAGCTTGTTGTTCAGCGCCGCCTCGGTCGCCTTCACTTTCTCGTCCAGCGCGGGAATCTTCGGTCTTGAGCGCACCGACCTCGGCCATCAGCGTCTCGGCGAGCGCGTCATCGCCGGCCTTCTTCGCCGCGCCGATCTCCTTGGAGGCGGCGTTGCGGCGGGCCTGAAGCTCTTCAAGCTTCGCGATGCCGGAGCGGCGGCGCTCGTCCAGCGCCAGCAGTTCGGCCACCAGCGCCGAGGCCTCCGCCTCCGCATTGCCACGGCGCATCAGCGCACGAATGAGGCCCTGCGGCTCCTCGCGGATCCATTTGATGTCGTGCATGGACGTCTCGCTTTCGCCCCCGGCCTTTTCACCGACCTGCCGAAGGTGGCACGGACCTACCCAATCGGCGACGCCGGGACAAGCCCGGCGCGGCCAGAATGGCGCGTCCCGTGCAGGTCAGGTCGCGGAATTCGCCGCCGCTTCGGCCGCCGCGCGCTTCTTCTCGATCATGCGGACCAACACGACCGACACCTCGTAGAGCAGCAGCGTGGGGATGGCGAGGCCGAGCTGGCTCACCACGTCCGGCGGGGTCAGCACCGCCGCCAGCACGAACACGCCGACAATGGCGTAGCGGCGGAATTTCTTCAGCTGCTCAGAACCGACCACGCCGATCTGCGCCAGAAGCGTGAGGATGACGGGCAGCTGGAAGCAGATGCCGAAGGCGAAGATCAGCGTCATGATCAGCGAGAGATATTCGCTGACCTGCGGCAGCATGGAGATTTCCGCCGAACCCGGCCCGGCCGCCTGCTGCATGGAGAGGAAGTAGGTCATCGCCATCGGCATGGCGACGAAATAGACGAAGGCCGCGCCGATCAGGAAACACACCGGCGTCGCCACCAGATAGGGGCGGAAGGCGTTCTTCTCGTGGCTGTAGAGGCCCGGCGCGACGAACATGTAGATCTGCGTCGCCACCACGGGGAAGGAGATGAACGCCGCCCCGAACATGCCGAGCTTGATCTGGGTGAACAGGAATTCCTGCGGCGCCGTGTAGATGAGCTTCACATGCTCCGTGCCGCCGGCCGCGAACTCATAGGGCCAGAGCAGGATGTTGTAGATGAACTTGCCCAGCATGAAGCAGGCGAAGAAGGCGATGAAGAACGCGATCAGCGACTTGATCAGCCGCGAGCGCAGCTCGATCAGGTGCTCGATCAACGGCGCCTTCGAGGCTTCGATATCGTCCTGACTCATGCCTGCGGCCCTTCATTGCCGCTCGTCGATCCGCCCGGCTTGCGGGTGATGCGGGGTCGAGTGGTCTTCGCCGTGCCGGATTCGACCTTGGCGCGCACGCGTGGCTTGGCGGCAGGCTTGGACGCGGCGGGGGGCCCATCAAGCGCGGCAACCGCCGAAGCGACTTCCGGCTCGGCGGCCGGCGTCGCCTTGCGCCGTGGCGCCCTCCTGGGCTTGTCGGACGCGGCTTCTGCGGGCTTCGCCGGCGCTGCGTCGACCGTCGGCTTGGGCTCGGCAGGTTTCGCGTCGGCCGGCTTGCCGGCACCCGGTGCGGCGGGGGGGAGATTCGCCGAGGCCGCCCGCACCTCTTCCTCGATCGTCTCGAAAGGATGCACGTCCAGCTCGCTCGGCGGCGGCAGCTGCGCTTCGATGTCGGCGGCAGGCAGCGCCTTGCTCTCGACGGCACCGGTGGGTGCCTTCATCGAATCCTCGATGTCGTGCAGCGGGTTGGTCGGCATCGCGTTGGCGAGGCTCGTGCGCGCATCGCTGGCAAGGTTGCCGAGGTCGTTCTTGAGGCCGGTGATGTTGTCCTTGAAATCGGACAGTTCCGCCTCGCGCAGCGCCTCGTTGAACTGCCCCTGGAACTCGCCGGCCATGCGGCGCAGCTTGCCGACGCCCTGCCCGACCTTGCGCAGGACAGTCGGCAATTCCTTCGGGCCGATCACGACAAGCGCGACGATGCCGATCACCAGAAGCTCGGACCAGCCGATATCAAACATAGGTTACGCGGGGCCGCGCAGGGCGGCCCTCCCCGATCGTTTGCAGCGCGCCAGCGGAATCAGCCGACCTTGGTGCGCTCGCCTTCCACGGTGGACTGGTGATCGAGCGAGCGCGTGGGCTCGGCCGGCTTGGCGGGCGTCTCCTCGTCGTCAGCCATGCCCTTCTTGAACGCCTTGATGCCCTTGGCGGCATCGCCCATCAGCTCGGACAGCTTGCCGCGACCGAAAAGGAGGAGCACGACCACCAGCACAATGATCCAATGCCAGATGCTCAACGAACCCATTCTACAACTCCATGTCCGAGGCGCCGCCGGCCCCTCGCGGCCGCGCATCGCAATTGTGAGCGGACACTAGGGCCCGGTCGCGGCGAAGACAAGGACTTCCGCCGGATCTATGTGCACGCCTACGTCATGTCCACGCAGCAGGCCGGCGGTGGTACGGCGCCGCGCTACCAGCGGTCGGTCGAGCCCCTCCACGGCGACCTCGTAGAGATCGAGTTCACCGAGGAATCGGTGCATCACCACCCGCCCCCGCGCGCCGGAACCGGGCGCTCGCAGTTCCACCCCCTGCGGCCGGATCGCCACGACGGCCGGTGTCCCCTCGGGCAAATCGGGTGCCGCGAAGGTGCCAACGGGGGTTTGCACACGTCCCTGTTTAACGTCGCCTTCCACTTCGTTGATTTCGCTGAAGAAACGCGCGACCGCGAGGTCGCCCGGACGGCGGTAGAGTTCCTCCGGCGTGCCGATCTGGACGATCTGGCCCTTGCGCATGAGCGCGATGCGGTCGCCCAGCCGCATGGCCTCTTCAGGGTCATGGGTGACGATAATGCAGGTCGCGCGCGCGTCGCGCAGCACGTTGAGCGTTTCGGTGCGCACGCTGCTGCGCAGCCGGCTGTCCAGCCCGGAGAAGGGCTCGTCCATGAGCAGGATGCCGGGGCGCGGCACCAGCGCGCGGGCCAGCGCCACGCGCTGCTGCTCGCCGCCGGAAAGCGCGTGAGGGAAGTCCTGCGCATGTGCCTCCAGACGCACCCGCTCCAGCGCCCGCATCGCCTCCGAACGCCCCTCCTCCGCCCCAAGGGCACGCAGGCCGAAAGCGACGTTCTGCAGATTCGTCAGATGCGGGAACAGCGCATAATCTTGGAAGACGAGGCCGATATTGCGCTTCTCCGGCGGCACGAAATCGACCGGACCCGCGACCACCTTGTTATCGAGCAGAATGCGCCCCGCGCTCGGGCGCTCGATGCCGGCGATGAGGCGCAGCAGGGTCGTCTTGCCGCAGCCGGACTGGCCGAGCAGGCACAAGATCTCGCCGGGCTGGACGGTAATGGAGATGCCCCGCACCGATTCCTTGCCGTCATAGGCATGGCGCACATTCTCCAGCGTGAGCCGGCTGGCGAGAGAGACCGGCGTGCGGGCAAGCGCCTGATACATGCAATGCGTCTCCTGATGATGCGGCAGGCAGCTCCGGAGGCGGGTGCTCAGTCCTGCTCGTCCTCGTCGGTGTCGGGCTCGGGCGCATAGGACAGATCCAGCTCGGGCTCGAGCGGATCCTCGTCGTCCTTCAGGCCCGTGTCGTCATTGGGCAGCGGCACGGTTAAGCCCGCCGAGACGCGCGCGTCAATCAATCCGGTACCGCGCAGTTCGTCGAGACCCGGCAGGTCGCGGATGCTGTCGAGGCCGAAATGCACGAGGAACAGTTCGCTGGTGCCATAAGTCACCGGGCGGCCGGGACTGCGCCGGCGCCCGCGCATGCGCACCCAACCCGAAGCGAGCAGCACGTCGAGCGTGCCCTTATTGGTGGAGACGCCGCGAATCTCCTCGATCTCGGCCCGCGTCGCCGGCTGGTGATAGGCGATGATCGCCAGCGTCTCCAGCGCCGCGCGGGAGAGCCGGCGGGGCTCGGGCTTGTCGCGTGCCAGCAGGAAGCCCAGGTCCGGCGCGGTGCGCAGCATCCATTTTCCGGCGACACGCACCAGATTGACCCCGCGCGGAGCATAGTCCTGCGCGAGTTCGGCCAGAAGCGCCCCAAGATCCGCTCCTTCCGGCAGGCGGGCCGCCAGCGTCGCCTCATCAAGCGGTTCGCCAGCCGCGAACAGCATGGCCTCCAGCAGCCGGAGCGAGAGCGAGCGCCCCACCTCATCAGCGTCGTGCGGGACAGGATGCGGCGCGCGCGCCGCTTCGGCGTTCATGCGCCCTCCCCGTCGCCGACAACGCGGCTGCGGATCCAGATCGGCGCGAAGGCCGTCTCCTGCTGCACGTCGATCAGACCTTCGCGCACCATTTCGAGACTTGCGGAAAAGCCCGATGCAAGCGCAGTGGCGCGCATCTTCGGGTCGGCGATCCAGTTCAGCAGGAAACCGTCGAGACGGGCCCATTCGCCGGCGGAGGCCAGACGGCCGATCAGCCGTTCCAGCCGCTGGCGCGCCTCGGCGAGCGAGACGACGTGGCGCGGGGCGAAACTCACATGCGAAAGCGCCATTTTCTGCCGCTGGGCACCATAGGCCGCGAGCAGGTCATAGAGCGTCGCCTCATAGAGCTGTGGTCCGCCGGGTGTCAGCGGCTCGGGCGCGCCGCGCGCGAACACCTCGTGGCCGATGCGGTCGCGCGTGGCGAGATGGGCGGCCGCGGCGCGGATGCGCTCCAGCCGCCGCAGCCGCTCGGCGAGGTCGGCGGCGAGTTCAGCGCCGCTCGGACCGTCTTCCTTGGCCGGCTCGGGCAACAACAGGCGCGACTTGAGGAAAGCCAGCCACGCCGCCATCACCAGATAGTCCGCGGCAAGTTCAAGCCGAATGCGCCGGGCCTCCTCGACGAAGGTCAGGTACTGCTCGGCGAGTTCGAGGATGGAAATACGCGAGAGGTCGACCTTCTGCGTCCGCGCAAGCGCCAGCAGCAGGTCGAGCGGGCCCTCGAAGCCGTCGACATCGACGACGAGAGCAGGCTCTCCCGCCTGGCGGACATCATCCGCCTCGAAAGCGAACTGGCTCTGTTCCATCAAAGACCGCAGCAGACGTTCAGGACGTCGCGATCATATCCGAAAATTGAGCGCGCGCCTGCGTTTGTTCGATCTTGGTCACCGGCTTCAGCCGGGCCAGCGCCGCCGCGCAGCGCCGGGCGGCTTCGCCTTCCAGCCGGGGCGAGGACGAGGCCACCTCGCGCATTTCCTCAAGCTGCCCATTGCAGTGCAGCGCAAGGTCGCAGCCAGCGGCGAAGGAGGCTTCCGCCCGGCTCGAAAGCGTGCCCGCCAACGCGCCCATGGACAGGTCATCGCTCATCAGCGCGCCGTCGAAGCCGATATGGCCGCGAATGATTTCGTCAATCACCCGCTTCGAGGTCGTCGCCGGATGATCGGGATCGATCGCGGTATAGACCACATGGGCCGTCATGGCGAAGGGCAGGTCCGCGAGCAGCCGGAAGGGCTCGAAATCGGTGGCCTCCAGCTCGGCGCGGGAGGTTTCCACCACCGGCAGGCTCTCATGGCTGTCGGCATTGGCACGGCCATGGCCGGGAATGTGCTTGAGAACCGGCAGCACGCCGCCCTCGATCAGCCCCTCGGACGCCGCGCGGGCCAGCGCCGCCACCTGGGCCGGCGTGTCGCCATAGGCGCGGTCGCCGATAATGCCATGGCCTTCCGGCAGACGCAGATCGGCGCAGGGCACGCAGTCCACATTGATGCCGAGCGCGGCGAGGTCTTCCGCCATCAGCCGCGCGCCGAGCCGCGCCGCCTGCGCGCCGCGCGCCTGCCCGTCGCGTTCGGCGAGGTGGGCGAACACCTCGGCCGGCGGGTATTTCGGCCAATGCGGCGGGCCGAGCCGCTGCACGCGCCCGCCCTCCTGGTCGATCAGCACCGGCGCATCCGGTCGGCCGACCAGCGCGCGGAAGGCACGCACGAGATCGGCGACCTGCGCCGGCGTCTCGACATTGCGGCGGAACAGGATGAGGCCCCAGGGAGAAGCGTCGAGGAAGAAATCCTCTTCCTCGGCGCTGAGGGTAGTGCCGGCACAGCCGGTGATGAAGGCACGAGGCAGAGGTCGGGACATGGGCACGCCGGTCACAGGAGGTCAGTTGCGCTGGACCATGCAGTCACCGCCCGCCGCACGCAATGCCTCGCACAGCTTAACCGCATCATCACGCGAGCTGAACGAGCCGATCTGCGCCCGGTAATAGATGCCGCGGTCTCCGAGATCGGCGCGGCGAACCGACGAACGCTGCCCGTTGAGCACGGACGGGAACTTCGTCTGCATCGACTTGATGGTCGCCTGCGCTTCCGCTTCGGTACGAACCGAGGCGACCTGCACCACATAGGCGCCGGCCGGAGCGGCCGCAGAGGGCGCCGCGGCGGCCGGCTGGGCGGCAGGTGCGGGCGCTGCGGCAACACGCGGCGCGGGGGCCGGCACATTCGGCACGATCGAGGGGGTGGAGGCCAGCGGCTTCGGATTGGTCGACACCGGCGCACCCGAGCCGGAGCTGAGCGGGATCGGCGTGGAGGCGGTAGGCTGAGTCACGGCGGCCTGCTGGCTGCCCGCGGGAACCGGCGTCGGCCCGCCATCCTCGACGATGGTGCCGTCCGCGCGCACCGTCAGGGTGCGCACGCGCTTGGGCTCCGTGCCGGACTGGCCGGACGTTGCGGTGACCGTCTGGCTCGGCGCGGTCTGGATCACGCGCGGCTGCTGTGGCTGGGCCGCCTGCGACACATCGACGGGCTGCTCCTCGCTGGAGACGACCTTCTCGTTGCCGGTCGGCGCGCTGCCGCCGACGCGATCATAGATCAGCTTCTGCCCGTCGCTGCTGGGCTCCTGCGCCTGCTGGCTCGGGACGACCTTGTTGGGCCCCTGCTCGGCACGGATGACCGGAGGTTCACCCGAAGACGAACGTACCCCGCCCGACCGCGAGAGCAGCGTGTAGCCGCCCGCGATCACCACCACGGCAGCAGCGACGAGGCCGCCGACGACCAGCAGCCGGCGACGACCGCCACGCGTGGCCTGATCCACTTCCTCGACCTCGAAATCGGCGTCGGAATGCTGATCCTCGCCATAGCTGTCACCGGCAACGGCGGAGCTGCCATAGTCATAAGCATCGTCAGCCGCGGTGAAATCACGCGCGGCAGGCATTTCGGCGCGCGGGGAAGCGCCCCGGCTCATCCAGGCAGGCGGCGCGCTCTCGCCGCGCGGCTCGGAGCGCGCAGGCTCATCACCGAAGTCGAGCGGCTGAGACAGGGCACGGGCAACGGCATCAACACCGCTGCCGGACCGCTCGGGCGCACGAGGCGACGGCGCGCTCGGACGCGGGGGCGCCATGCGCGGGTCGGCCGGCCGGGAATCGGGAACCCGCGGCTCGAAAGCGCGGGACTCGGGCGCAGGACGCTCGGGACGCACCAGATTGCGATTGAGGTCTCGGGCAGCGTCTTCCAGCGAATGGCGTTCGGCACGCGGCTGCGCCTCGCCGGCGCGACGCGGCGTCTCCGAATAGACATCCGCGGCGAGAGCCGCGAAGGAAGAGTGCGACGGCGCGGGCGAAGCCGGCCGCGCCGGTGGCGGCGCAGCGGGGCGGACGGGCGCCGGCCGCGGTGGCAGCGGAGCGCGGGTCGGTGCGGAAGCGGCACCCGGGGCCGGTGCCGCCGGACGCGGCGCGGCAGGGCGCGGCGCCGGCTGAGCCTTGCGCATCAGATCCGCGAATTCGTCTTCCTGACCCATCAGGCGCGCGAGTTCGGCAAGCGGGTCCTCGGCCGGGCTGTCCTGCCGATTACGCGTCGTGTCGTTGGCCATGTTCACCGAACCTGTTCGCTGCGTCTCGATACACTGTCACCGACAAAGGCGACGTCATCGCGGCGGCAGGTCGGACGAACCGTCGCGCGACATGCTCACCGCATTTCTTCGGGAGCATCGACTCCGAGGATCGACAGTCCCGAAGTGATGATCAGCGCGACCGCGTGAACCAATGCCAGCCGCGCATAAGTGGACTTTCGATCATCTTCGATAATGAAGCGTAAATGAGGCAGGTCTTTTCCGCGATTCCACTGTCCATGCAGGGCGCTGGCGAGGTCATAGAGGTAGAAGGCCACGCGATGCGGCTCACGCGCGGCAGCGGCCTGCTCGATGAGGCGCGGATAGTTGGCGATCAGCTTGGCGAGCCCGACTTCCCCTTCGTCGTCCAGACGCGACAGGTCGGCGTCGGCGAAGGACCCCGGCTGAAGCGGCAGATCGGGGAAGGCCTCCTTCGCATTGCGCAGGATGGAACGCGCCCGGGCATGGGCGTACTGCACATAGAAGACCGGGTTGTCGCGCGTCTGCTCGATCACCTTGGCGAGGTCGAAATCAAGCACAGCGTCGTTCTTGCGGTTAATCATCATGAACCGCACCGCATCCCGGCCCACCTCGTCGACCACCTCGCGCAAGGTGACGAAGGTACCGGCGCGCTTCGACATCTTCACCGGCTCGCCATTGCGCAGCAGGCGCACCAGCTGGCAGATCTCGACATCGAGATGCCCCTCGCCGGCCGTCGCGGCGGTGACGGCGGCCTGCATGCGCTTGATGTAGCCGCCGTGGTCGGCGCCCCACACATCGATCATCTGCTTGAAGCCGCGATCGAACTTGTTCTTGTGGTAGGCGATGTCGGCCGCGAAGTAGGTGTAGGCGCCGTCCGACTTCAACAGCGGGCGATCCACGTCGTCACCGAACTGGGTGGCGCGGAACAGCGTCTGCTCGCGGTCTTCCCAGTCCTCCACCGGCTGCCCCTTGGGCGGCGGCAGGCGGCCTTCATAAACGAGATCGCGCGCCCGCAGGTCCGCCAGCAGCCGGTCGATGACGCTGGGCTGCCCGCCCACCCGCTCATGCAGCGTGCGCTCGGAGAAGAAAACCTCGTGATGAATATTAAGCGCGGCGAGATCGTCACGGATCATCGCCATCATCGCGTCGATCGCGACCGGGCGGACGCCCGGCAGCCAGTCGGCCTCGTCCTTGTCGACCAGCGTGTTGCCGAACTTGACCACCAGCGCTTTTCCAACCGGCACCAGATAGTCGCCGGGGTAGAGCCCTTCGGGAATGGTGATCGTCTCGCCCAGCGCCTCGCGGTAGCGCAGATAGGCGGAGCGGGCGAGCACATCGACCTGCGCGCCGGCGTCGTTGATGACGTATTCGCGCGTGACCGCGAAACCGGCGAAGGCCAGCAGGTTGGCCAGTGCGTCGCCGAAGACGGCGCCACGGCAATGGCCGACATGCATCGGGCCGGTCGGATTCGCCGAGACATACTCGACATTGATCGGCGCGCCGGCGCCGAGGCTTGAGCGGCCATAGGCGCCGCCCGCCTCAAGGGCAGCGGCGATGACACGCGGCCAATACGACCCGTCGAGCGCAATATTGATGAAGCCGGGACCGGCCACGTCCACGCGGGCGACGCCGGGGATGGCGCCGAGCTTCTCCGCCAGCTTCTCGGCGAGATCGCGCGGCTTCATGCGCGCCTCCTTCGAGAGCACCATCGCCGCATTGGTGGCAAGGTCGCCATGGCTCGCCTCGCGCGGCGGCTCGACCACAACGCGCGCAACGTCGAGCCCGGCCGGCAGCACGCCCTCCGTGGCGAGTTCGGCAACGGCGGCGCGCAGATGGTCGGCGAAAATGGCGAACAGGTTCATCGGCGAGAACTCCCGGCACGTCAGGCCCGAAAAAGCAGGGGCGGCTGGCGCTACCGCAGTTCCGCAGTAGTGTCAAAGAGCCGCTGGTGTTCGGCCAGCGCATAGCGGTCGGTCTGGCCGGCGATGAAGTCGGCGATGCGACGCGCCCTCGCGTGCTCATCGCGTCCGGCGACGCTGGCACGCCACTCCTCGGGCAGCGCGTTGGTGTCTTCCATGTAGCGGCGGAAAAGGTCGCGCACCACCTCGCCCGCGGCGTCCATCTCCTCCATCACGCGGGGATGGCGGTACATGCGCGGGAACAGAAAGGACTTGATCGCCCTCTCCGCCTCGGCGACGCGCGGCGAGAAGCCGACCATCGCCGCGCCCAGCCGGCGGACCGCATCGGCGCTGTCAGGCCGGGCCTGTGCGATGCGGGTGCGCGTCTCGGCCACCACGTCCTCGATCAGCACGGTGATCATCTGCCGGCCGATCTCGTGAATGACCCGCGCGCGGTCGAGATCGGGCCAGCGCGCGTGGATGCCCGCGATGATGGCGCCGAGCAGCGGCAGGCCGGCGAACTCCTCGATGCCGAACAGCCCGGCCCGCAGCCCGTCGTCGAGGTCGTGCACGTCATAGGCGATGTCGTCGGCGATGGCGGCCACCTGCGCCTCCGCCGAGGGCCAACTCCACAGCCATAGGTCCTGCCTCTCCGCATGCACCTCGATGGCATGCGGCAACGGGCCGGCCAGCGGGCCGTTGTGCTTCACGATGCCTTCAAGCGTCTCCCAGGAGAGGTTGAGCCCGTCGAAATCCGGGTAGCGATTCTCCAGACGTGTGACGACGCGCAGCGACTGCGCATTGTGGTCGAAGCCGCCATAAGCCGCCATGGAGGCGTCCAGCACGCGCTCGCCGGCATGGGCGAAGGGCGGGTGGCCAAGATCGTGCGCCAGCGCCAGCGCCTCGCTCAGATCCTCGTCCAACCCCAATGCGCGGGCGATGGAGCGGGCGACCTGCACCACCTCCAGCGTATGGGTTAGCCGGGTCCGGTAATGGTCGCCCTCGTGATAGGAGAACACCTGCGTCTTGTAGGCAAGGCGACGGAAGGCCGAGGAATGGATGATGCGGTCTGCATCGCGGCGAAAGGCGCTGCGGCTGCCCGTATCGGGTTCCGCGTGCAGCCTTCCCCGGCTCTCCTCCGCCATTGACGCCCATGGCACGCGCGACTGCGCCCCGGCCACCGCCATAAGCGGATCTCCCCTGCACGTGGCCCCGCAAGTTCCCCCTTGGACTCGGGACCGGCAGCACTTAACTATTGAGACAAGTCATATTCAACCCGAAGGCACGCGACATGAGCGCCAGCCCGTCGAGCCCGGTTCATACGCCGGAAGCGATTCCTGCCCCCTCCGGCGTCGGCGTCACCGCCAGCGCCGCCCGCCGCATTGCGGAAATCCTGTCGGGCGAGTCGCCCGAGAGCATGCTGCGGGTCAGCGTCGAGGGCGGCGGCTGTTCCGGCTTCCAGTACAAATTCGACCTGACGCGCGAGCGCGACGCCGACGACATCCTCATTAATGAGGGGGACGCCCGCGTCGTCATCGATCCGGTGTCGCTGGAATACATGTCCGGCTCGCATATCGATTTCGTCGATGATCTGGTCGGCGCTTCGTTCCGCATCAACAACCCGCACGCCGTCTCTTCCTGCGGCTGCGGCACCAGCTTCGCGCTCTGATGCATCCGATAGGCGTGCTCTGCGCCCTTCCGCAGGAACTCGCCTATCTCGCAGACAATCTCGTCGACGCGACGACGTCCGAAGCGGCCGGCATGCGCTTTCATGTCGGCTCGCTCGACCGCGAACCTGTGGTGCTGGCGCAGGCCGGCATGGGCAAGGTCAATGCCGCCATCGCCGCCACGTTGCTGATCGAGCGCTTCGGCTGCCGGATCGTGCTGTTTTCCGGCATTGCCGGCGGTCTCGATCCCGCGCTGTCGATCGGCGACGTGGTGATCGCCGATCACGTCGTGCAGCACGATGCCGGCTATACGCTGAAGGACGGTTTCACCGTCTATCAGGCCGGGCACCTGCCCTTCTTCAGCCCGAACGAGGCGCTCGGCCACACGGTGGAGGACGCTCTGCTCAGGCGCGTGCGGGGGGCGCTGGCCGATCTGGCGCTCGCGCCGCTCTCCGCCGGCGATCCGGGCCGCGCGCCGCGGCTGCATTTCGGCCGGGTGCTCACCGGCGACCAGTTTGTCGGCAGCGAGGCCCTGCGCGAGCGGCTGTTCCGCGAACTGGGCGGCGCGGCGGTGGAGATGGAAGGCGCCGCCATGGCGCAGGCCTGTGCCGCCTTCGGCGTGCCCTGGCTGGTCATCCGCGCGCTGTCGGACCTCGCCGGGCACGAATCCCATTTCGATTTCGCCGAGTTCATCGACGAGGTCGCGCTTTCCTCGGCCATGATCGTGCGCCGCCTGCTCCCGGTGCTGTAAGCTCCCGCTCCGATTCACCGCCCTCACGAAAGCCGCCCGATGCGTATCGCCACCTGGAACGTCAACTCCATCCGGCTCCGGCTCGACAATACGCTGGCCTGGCTCGCGGAGCGCCAGCCGGACATCGTCTGCCTGCAGGAGATAAAGTGCCAGGACGAGCAGTTCCCGCGCGAGGCGTTTGAACAGCTTGGCTATAACGTCGCCGTCCACGGCCAGAAGGGCTTCAATGGCGTAGCGGTTCTCTCACGCCTTCCCTTCGACGAGGTGACCTCCGGCCTCCCCGGCGGCGATGGCGACGTGCAGTCGCGCTTCATCGAGGTGGTGGTCTCGACGCCTCAGGGCGTGGTGCGCGTCTGCGGCATCTATCTGCCGAACGGCAACCCGGTCGATACCGAGAAATACCCCTACAAGCTGGAATGGATGGCACGGCTGAAGGCGCATATCGCCAACCGTCTCGCCTATGAGGAACCGCTGGTGGTGTGCGGCGACTACAATGTGATCCCCGAACCCGAGGATGCCGCCAACCCGGCAGCCTGGGCCGGCGACGCGCTCTTCCTGCCGCAGACGCGGGCCGCCTTCCGCGAGATTCTCAATCTCGGCATGACCGACGCGCTACGCGCGACGACGCAAGCGCCGGGCCTTTACAGCTTCTGGGATTATCAGGCCGGCGCCTGGCAGCGGAACAACGGCATCCGCATCGACCATCTGCTGCTGTCGCCACAAGCGGCGGACCGGCTGAAGGCGACCGGCATCGACAAGCATGTGCGCGACTGGGAGAAGCCCTCCGACCATGTGCCGGTCTGGGCGGACCTCGCCATCGAGTGAAGGCGGCCCGCCCGGTCGGAACGTCGAAAGACGATCGGCTGAAATATCCGCTAGGCCAGCGCCTTAGCGCCCGGTCTTCATGTATTGTTCGAGATAGACGAGCGCCATGGCCCGCTCATCCGCGGAGGCTGTGGCGAAGGCGTCCTCATAGAGATCCACCACCCACTTGTCGTCCGGGCTCGCGGCGGATTCGCGCGCCAGCGTCAGCCACATCAGGCCGCGCGCGCCCTGGCGCGGAATGCCCTCGTCGCCTTTGAACAGCAGCCCGCCGAGCGCCGCCTGCGCCTGATACTGCCCCTTGTGAGCGGCAAGGCCGAGCCAGCGCGCGGCAAAACGCGGGTCGCGCCCTACGCCTTCACCGTCAATATACAGCCGGGCAAGGTGATACTGCCCGTCCGGGTCACCGAAATAGGAGGCGGCATAGGCGAACATGTCGCGGGCGCGGCCCGGGTCGCGGCGCACCTTGGTGTTGGGAATGCCGACGAGATAATAAGTGCCGAGCGCCACGAAGGCATCGGCGACGAAGCGCGCCTGCGGGGTCGACGGGTTGTCGTCGGCATGCATGTTGGCGATCTGGGTGAAGTACTCGAACGCCTTGATATCGTTGCGCTCGACGCCCTCGCCCTCGGCATACATGCGGCCGAGCTTCCACTGCGCGCCGGCATGGCCCTGATCCGCCGCGTAGCGCAGCGAATCGATGCCCTTCTCCATATCGCCGGAGCGCAGCGCCTGGGTGCCGAAGCGCACGGCCTCCTCAAGCGGACGCGGCGCGCCCGCCGAGGGGACGCTCGCCTTCGGCAGCACGGACGGCGCGCCCACAGCTGCGTCGGTCGAGCCATCGAACGCCAGCGCGACATTCGGTGCCAGCACCGCCGCCGCAAGGGCGCCCATCAGGGCGAAAAGGGCCGAGCGCTCAAATATCTGCATAGCACGATGTCTCTGCCGCACCGCCGGGGTGAGTGACCGCCCCGTCACGGGCGGGCCCCACGGCCTGTGCGAACTTCCAGATGGCCCCCGAGCCGACGGGCGACGGGCGCGGCTTCCACTGCGCCTTGCGGGCAGCGAGCTCCTCGTCCGAGAGCGCCACGTCCAGCGTGCCCTCAACTGCGTCGATGGTGATGATGTCGCCGTCGCGGATCAGCGCGATCGGGCCGCCGACCGCCGCTTCCGGCCCGACATGGCCGATGCAGAAGCCGCGCGTGGCGCCGGAGAAGCGCCCGTCGGTGATCAGCGCCACCTTGTCGCCCGCGCCCTGTCCATAGAGCGCGGCGGTGGTGGAGAGCATTTCCCGCATGCCGGGGCCACCCTTGGGGCCCTCATAGCGGATGACCAGCACGTCGCCGTCTTCGTAGGCGCGGTGGGTCACCGCCTCGAAGCAGGCCTCCTCGCCGTCGAAGCAGCGGGCCGGGCCGGAGAATTTCAGGTTTTTCAGTCCCGCCACCTTCACGATGGCGCCGTCCTCGGCGAGGTTGCCCTTGAGACCGACAACACCACCGGTGACGGTGATGGGATCGTTGGCCGGGCGCACCACGTCCTGATGCGGATTCCACTTCACCGAAGCGAGGTTCTCGGCAACGGTGCGGCCCGTCACGGTGAGGCAGTCGCCATGCAGGAAGCCGTGCTCCAGCAGCGTCTTCATCAGGAGCGGAATGCCACCGGCCTCGAACATGTCCTTGGCGACATAGCGCCCGCCGGGCTTGAGATCGGCGATATAGGGCGTGCGCTTGAAGATGGCGGCGACGTCGAACAGGTCGAACTTGATGCCCGCCTCATGCGCCATGGCCGGCAGGTGCAGCGCCGCGTTGGTGGAGCCACCCGAGGCGGCGACCACGGTCGCGGCATTCTCCAGCGCCTTCAGCGTGACGATGTCGCGCGGGCGGATGTTGCGGGCGATGAGGTCCATCACCTGCTCGCCCGCCGCCATGCAGAAGCGGTCGCGAATCTCGTAAGGCGCCGGCGCGCCGGCCGAATAGGGCAGCGCAAGGCCGATCGCCTCGGAAACGGTCGCCATGGTGTTGGCGGTGAACTGCGCGCCGCAGGCACCGGCCGAGGGGCACGCCACCTGCTCCAGCTCGTCGAGGTCCTCGTCGGACATCGCCCCGACGGAATGCTTGCCGACCGCCTCGAACATGTCCTGCACGGTGACCGGCTGGCCACGGAACGAGCCCGGCAGGATGGAGCCGCCATAGATGAAGATCGACGGCACATTGAGGCGCAGCATCGCCATCATCATGCCCGGCAGCGACTTGTCGCAGCCGGCGAGGCCGACCAGCGCATCATAGGCATGGCCGCGAATGGTCAGCTCGACCGAGTCGGCGATCACTTCGCGCGAGGCGAGCGAGGCTTTCATGCCCTCGTGACCCATGGCGATGCCGTCGGTGACGGTGATGGTGCAGAACTCGCGCGGCGTGCCGGCAGCGGCGGACACGCCCTTCTTCACCGCCTGCGCCTGGCGCATCAGCGAGATGTTGCAGGGCGCGGCCTCGTTCCAGCAGGACGCGACACCCACCAGCGGCTGGTGGATCTGCTCGCGCGTGAGGCCCATCGCGTAGAGATAGGACCGATGCGGCGCGCGTGCCGGACCTTCCGTCACATGACGGCTCGGCAAGTTCCGCTTGTCGATAATGGTCCTGGAGTCCATTTCTGGTCGAGCATCCCGGCGCGAGGTTTGTTATTGGGGCAACTGCACCCTGACACGAATGTCCCTCGTCTATCCGTCGGATTTCGTGCCGGTTTGTGGCGGCTTCACGGCATCATGGCCGGCGGGTTCCGTTATGGTTGCGAATGCGTGACACTGTTGCGTGTTTGACACGATACAGCGGTACCCGAGTGTCGTTTCTATACGCGGAACCCGGCGGCAGGCAGCCAAGAAAAGCGTTAACCATCAAGAGGATACGCCAATGATCCGGCCGCTCTTTTGCCTTCTTCCGCTGATCCTGGTCGCGCCCCTGACCGGCCCGGCCAAGGCGCAGAATTGTTCGGACCCTACCCAGATGGGGCTCGATGAATGTGCGGGTGCTGGCTACAAGAAATCCGACGCCCGGCTGAACGCGGTCTATGGCCAGATCGTCGCCCGCCTGGCCGGCGATGCCGACACCAAAGCGAAGCTGGTGAAGGCGCAGAAGGCGTGGATCGGCTTCCGCGATGCGGAGTGCGCCTTTCGCGCCTCTGGCGTCGAAGGCGGCAGCATCTACCCGATGACGGTCACGCTGTGCCTCGATGCCGTCACCCGCACACGGGTGCGCGAGCTGGAATCGCTGCTGACCTGCCAGGAAGGCGACACAAGCTGTCCGGTGCCGCCCGCCAATTGAGGGGACACCGCGTCAGTCCGCGGCGCTGCGTGTCCAGGTGGCGGAAACGACGTTGGGCAGGTGGCGGATGCGCAGCACCGCCGCATCCAGCTCGGAAATCCGCACCGAGGTGTTGACCAGCGTCGCCTTGAGTTCGACCGAGCCGTCCGGCCGGTCCTGCGGCTCGATGACGTCGATCGGGAAATGCGCCGCCTCCAGCAGGGCGGAGAGCTTGCCCTGCAGCTCGCTGGCACCGCCGGCCTTCACCACGGCACTGACGCCATAGGTCGCCTCGGTGGCCTCATCCGAGCGCGGCACCCGCTCCAGCACAGAGACGAGCGGGCGCAGCATCGTATTGCCGGCCAGCACGAAGGCCGTGAGCAGCACGGATTGCGCGACGAGGTCCGCCCCGGCGCAGGCGCCGACCGCCGCCGAGCACCACAGCGTGGCCGCCGTGTTCAGGCCGCGAATATTCGCGCCTTCCTTCATGATGACGCCGGCACCGAGGAAACCGATGCCGGACACGACATAGGCGACCACGCGGACCGCCCCCTCCGGGCCGCTCAGATGCATCGCCATGTCGACGAACTGGCAGGCGCCGATGGCGACGAGAACGTTGGTGCGCAGCCCCGCCGTGCGCTGGCGGTATTGCCGCTCGGCGCCGATCAGCGTGCCCATGGCGAAGGCCACGACCAGGCTGACTAGCGTCGAGAGGAAATCGTGCGCCTGGAAGCTCTCGATGAACGGCATGCGCCCTCCCCGCCGGTCCCCGCGCCCGAAGGATCAGGCCGTCTTGCCGAGCCGCGTCAGCGCCTCGCGGATCTTCGCGGCACGGGCAGCGGCGGTCTCGCGGCGCTCGCGCTGCTCCTCGATCACCTCTTCGGGCGCGCGCTTGATGAAGTCCGCATTGCCAAGCTTGGCATCGACCTTGGCAATGTCGTCCGTCGCCTTGGCCAGTTCCTTGGCCAGGCGTCCGGCTTCCGCCTCCATGTCGATGATGCCGGCCAGTGGCAGCGCCACCGTCTGGTCGCGCACCACGATCTGCACCGAGCCGGCCGGCGCCTCCAACTCGAAGGCAATGGCCGACAGTCGCGCCAGACGGGTGAGCACGTCATGCCAGATGATGACGCGCTCGCGCGCCGCCTCGCCGGCACCGACCAGCACGAGCGGGATCTGCGCGCCGGCCGGCACGTTCATCTCCGCCCGCACCGAACGAATCTCGGTGACGATGTCGATCAGCCAGCCGATCTCGGCCTCGGCTTCAGGCGCCTCCAGCCCTTCCAGCTTCGGCCACGGCGCCAGCACGAGAAGGCCCTCGCGCGGCGCGCCGGTCTCTGCGGTGCGTGCCCACAGCTCCTCGGTGAGGAACGGCATGAAGGGGTGCAGCAGCTTCAGGATCTCGTCGAGCACGAAGGCCGTGGTGGTGCGCGTCTCGCCCTTCCAGCCGCCCGCCTCGCTCATGAACACCGGCTTGGCGAGTTCGAGATACCAGTCGCAGAAGATGTTCCACACGAAGCGATAGGCCGCGCCGGCCGCCTCGTTGAACTTGTAGGCTTCCAGTGCCGCGGTGATCTCGGCGCCGGCCTTCTGGGTCTCGCTGACGATCCAGCGGTTGAGCGTCGATTCCAGATTGCGCGGATCGAAGGCCGGGTCGCGCCGGCATTCGTTCATCTCGGCGAAGCGAGCCGCGTTCCAGAGCTTGGTCGCGAAGTTGCGGTAGCCCTCGACGCGCGACGTCGCCAGCTTGATGTCGCGCCCCTGCGCCGCCATGGCGGCCAGGGTGAAGCGCAGCGCGTCGGCGCCATACTTCTCCACGAGGTCGAGCGGGTCGATGACATTGCCCTTCGACTTCGACATCTTGGCGCCCTTCTCGTCGCGGACGAGGGCGTGGATGTAGACGTCCTTAAAGGGCACGTCGGGCATGAAGTGCAGGCCCATCATCATCATCCGGGCGACCCAGAAGAAGATGATGTCGAAGCCGGTGATCAGCACCGAGGTCGGGTAGAACCGGCCGAGTTCCGCCGTCTCGTCCGGCCAGCCGAGCGTCGAGAACGGCCACAGCGCCGAGGAGAACCAGGTGTCGAGCACGTCCTCGTCGCGGGTAATCAGCGCCGCGCGCTTTTCGGGATCGCCGGCGAGTTCGCGCGCTTCCTCATCGCTGATGATGCCGGCCTGCACGCAATGCGCCAGCGCGGCGGCAACGGCGGCCTCCTCCGTCTCCTCGACGAAGATGGTGCCATCCGGCCCGTACCAGGCCGGGATCTGGTGGCCCCACCACAGCTGGCGCGAGACGCACCAGGGCTGGATGTTCTCCAGCCACTCGAAATAGGTCTTCTCCCAGTTCTTCGGCACGAAATTCGTGCGCCCCTCGCGCACCGCGGCAAGCGCCGGCTGGGCGAGCGTATGGGCGTCGACATACCACTGGTCGGTCAGCCACGGCTCGATGACCACGTTGGAGCGGTCGCCATGGGGCACCATGTGGGTGTGCGGCTCGATCTTGTCGACGAGGCCACGCTCCTCGAACAATGCGACGATGGCCTTGCGGGCCGCCTCGCGGCTCTGGCCATCCAGCGCAAGAACGATGTCGCGATCCGGCCCCGGCTCCGTTCCATCGAGGAAGTCGGCATTGCCCGCCAGCGTCAGGCGCGCCTCGGCGTCCAGCACGTTAATCATCGCCAGCTTCTGCCGGCGGCCGACCTCGAAGTCGTTGAAATCGTGCGCCGGGGTGATCTTGACGGCGCCGGTGCCCTTGGTCGGGTCGGAATATTCGTCCGCGACGATGGGAATGAGCCGGCCGACCAGCGGCAGGCGCACCTTCGCGCCCTGCGCCACCAGCCCCTGATAGCGCGGATCCTCCGGGTGCACGGCGACGCCGGTGTCGCCCAGCATGGTCTCGGGGCGGGTGGTGGCGACGACGATGTAGTCGCGCGTCTCGAACTCGAAGGGCTGGCCCTCCTCATCGAACGCGATGGGGTGCTGGTAGGTCACGCCATCGGCGAGCGGATAGCGGAAGTGCCAGAGATGGCCCTTCACCTCGACCTGCAGCACTTCGAGGTCGGAAATGGCGGACTGGAACTTGGGATCCCAGTTCACAAGGCGCTTGTCCTTGTAGATCAGCCCTTCCTTGTAGAGGCGGACGAACACCTTCAGGACCGCGCGCGACAGCCCTTCATCCATGGTGAAGCGCTCGCGCGACCAGTCGGCCGAGGCGCCGAGCTTCTTCAGCTGGTTGATGATGGTGCCGCCGGATTCTTCCTTCCACGCCCAGACGCGCTCGACGAAGGGGCCGCGGCCGAGATCGCGCCGGCCGGGCAGCTGGCGCTCGGCGAGCTGGCGCTCGACCACCATCTGCGTGGCGATGCCGGCATGGTCGGTGCCCACCTGCCACAGCACGTCCTTGCCGCGCATGCGCTCGAAGCGGCAGAGCACGTCCTGCAGCGTGTTGTTGAGCGCGTGCCCCATATGGAGCGAGCCGGTGACGTTCGGCGGGGGAATGACGATGCAGTAGGGCTCGGCGCCTACGCGCTCGGGACGTCCGGCCTTGAACGCGCCTGCATCCAGCCATGTCTGGTAGATGCGGTCTTCAACGGCGGCGGGATCGAACCTGTTGTCGAGCATTTTGGCTCCGGCACCTCGAATGAAACGGGTGCGAGAGAAAGCGGAGCCTTAGCCTCAAGTCAACACAGGAGACGGCGACGCGTGTGCGCCGCCGCATAAATCGGCGTTTTAGCCGCGGCTCACTGGCCCTGCCGGGCCACGCGCTCGATCTCGGCGCGCACGAGTCGCTCCACCAGCGTGGGCAGATTCTCGTCGAGCCAGGCTTTCAGCATCGGCCGCAGAGCCTCGGTGACGAGGTCGTCGACGGTGCGCGAATTCGACGCGACGGTCCGCGCCAGCGTACCGAACGCCGTCGACACCGCGGCATTGGTCGCGGTGGATACGAGGCGCGAGGGAGCCTCCGGCAACGGGGCGGCGTCCGCCGGGGTGCTGGTGGCGCGGGTGGCGGCGGCCAGGAAGCGGGGTTCGGCGGGCCTTGCCGGCTCGTTCACGCGCACCTCGATAGCGCGGCGCTCCTCGGCCGGTTCGGACCCGGCGGCGCGCTGCGGAACATGGGCGGCCTTGGCTTGCACCTGCATGTCGTCGATCTCCGGCGCGGATGTGGCTGGGAGTGAAGTGGCGGACGAATCCGCCGTGTCAGTATCGGAGGCCGGCACAGAGGCCATGCCTGCCGGCTCGTACCCGACATCGGAAGAGTCGGCGACGACCGTGTCGTCGTCGGCAACCGGGGCGGGCGGCGCCACGTCCGCGGTCATGGTCGCAAGCTCGGCCTGCACGGCCTGCTCAACCAGCGACAAATCGAACAGCGCAGCCGACAGCGATGCGCCGAGGTCGGCATCGTCCGTCGCCTCTGCCTCGGCGAGAAGCGCCTCGGTCGGCGCGCGTTCGGGCCGCGAAGCCTCCGCCACGAGCGGCCTCTGGAGGGCAGAGGCCGGCTCCGCCACCTGGGGCGCCAGAGCCGCGGCTGCAGCGGACTGGCGGCGCGACGACACGAAGGGATCGATCGCCGGCGAACGACCGGCGGGCGCATAGCTTGAATAGATGGCGGGCGATCGCGGCTCGCCCGCTGCGCGTATCGCGGGGGACGCCCTGCGAACCGGCGCACCGGAAGGCGGCGTCGCGGCAGTGGAAATCGCGTCGGCCCCGCCATGGGCTTCCACGCCGTTGGCATCCATCACAGCCGCAGGAACATCGGCCATGGCGTCCGCCGGAAGCGAGGCTGCGACGCGCGGATTCTCCGAGCGCGACGCCTGCGGCTCTGCCGCTACCTCGTCGGAGATGATGCGCCGGATGGAGGCAAGAATCTCCTCCATCGACGGCTCATTTGCCCTCGCACTCGCCGACATGCGTTCGATTCCGATTTCTTGACCCAGGCCTGTCTAGACCAATGCGGCGCGGTGGAGGTGCTTCGCATGAGACCCACGCGAATCACCTTTTAACGCTTCATTAATATGACACTGCGCCAAGCCTGGCACTACGCAGCACGTCCATGTCGCTGTGGATGGCGGAAGAGGCGGCCGAAGCCGCCCCTCATTCTCCGCCCGGGGTGCGCACGCCGATCCAGGCATCGCGCACCTGGTCGTAATGGACCTTGGGGTTGTAAGCCGCGACCTTGAGGCCGAGCTTGCCGGCATTGAGCGCGCCGGAAGCCGACAGCACCGCATAGGACGCAACAACGCGGTCGCGCTGGGCGATGACGAGGCTGGCGCGGGCATTGAACAGCGCCGTCTGCGCGTTCAGCACGTCAAGCGTGGTGCGCTGGCCGACGCGCCACTCCTCGCGCACGCCGCGCAGCGCGATCTCGTTCGCCGCGACCGAGGCCTGCGCCGATTCGATGGCGGCCTTGGCGGCAACCAGGGCGCCCCAGTACTGCACGACATTCGCGCGGACCTGCTCCCTGTTCACATCCACCTCGATGCGCGACTGGCTGAGCAGTTCCTTGTTCTGGCGGATCGTCGCGAACTCGGCGCCGCCCTGATAGATCGGCACGGAGAGGTTCAGCGTGGCCGACGCCGTGGTCTGGCGTTCCACGTTCTGCGTGCTGTTGTAGTCCGACGAAGCCTGCCCGTTCAGGGTGAGCGTGGGCGACAGCGCCGCCTCGGCCACCTTCACGTTCGACATCGCGGCATCCACCGAGAACTGCGCCGACTTGATCGCCGGATGCTGGCTCAGGCCGGTGTCGATGGCGAGCGGCAGCGTCTTCGGCAGCAGGCCGTCGATCGGCCGGCCGGGCGACAGCTTGGTCGGCTTGAGCCCGATGACCTGAAAGAACACCGCATTGGCGGTGTTCAAATTGGACTGGGCCAGCGCCAGCTGGCTCTCGGCATTGGCGACGCTGGCCTCGGCCTGGGCGACGTCGGTACGGGTGATCTCACCCACCGAGAAGCGGTCGCGGGCGGCACGCAGTTCCTCGCGCAACGCTTCGAGGTTCTGCTTCTGCAGTTCAAGGAGCGCGGTGTTCTGCAGCACGTTCATATAGGCGGTCGCCGCATCGAGCAGCACCAGTTGCTCGGTGTTGCGCAGCAATTCGCGCTGGCCGCGAACCTGCGATTCGGCACCACGCACCGAATTGGCGGTCGACAGCCCGTTATAGATGGTCTGGCTGATGGTGACGCCAAAGCCGGAAGGCGACGTGCGGTTGTTGCTTGTCGTCCCTGTGCCCTGCTGCAGCGCATAGCCGGAATCGAGCCGGGTCTCCGCCCACTGCGTCCCGACATAGCCGGTACCGAAGATCTGCGGGCGATAGCCGGAAAGCGCGATCGGCACATATTCGTCCGTCGCGCGGGTTGCCGCGCGCTGCGAATTCAGCGTCGGATTATTCTTGTAAGCGGCGACCAGAGCCTGATCCAGGGTCTGTGATTGCGCCGGCAACGAGGAGCCAACAAATAACGCTATTGCCGCGAAAGCGACAACTCTGCCCCCGGTAGCGGAAAGCCACATGGCCCAAACCCCTGCGCACACTAATTCAACGGAATGGCCCGCAAAGGCCGATTCCTGACTTCCCCACCCGTATCAGAATAGGTGCTGGGCAGTACGCTGTGAACCGGTCGGTTTGGTTCATGGGACGATTTAATCGGACGCGCGGCAGATCAGCCACAGGGCGCCCGCAACGCCTCAGAATACAAAGCCGGGACGCGCCTCGAACCCCGGAAGCGTGGGCACGGCGGCGTCGAAAACCACGCGCGAGCCAATCCCGCCCGAGGTATTGGTATACACGGTCGCGCGCCCTGCCCTGCCGCGACCGACCACGGCCACCAGACGCCCCTCGGGCTTCAGCTGGGCCAGCAGCGCCTGCGGAGCCTCGTCGATCGAACCGTTCAGCAGGATGACGTCATAAGGTGCCTCGCCTGCCCATCCCGCCGTGAGCGGACCCTGGACATAGGCGGCATTCAGCAGACCAAGCTCGACCAGCAGGGCGGAACCCTGCGCCGCGAGTTCCGCGTCGTCCTCGAGCGCGACCACCTGCCCGGCCAGCTTGGCGAGAATCGCGGTCGAATAGCCGGTCGCCGCGCCGACATCGAGCACGAGCGCCTCCGGGCCGATATCGGCCGCCTGCAGCAGCTTGGCGAGCACCATCGGCTCCATGAGGTAGCGCGCGGGCGCCTCCTCCTTCACCGCCAGATCGTCGTCGATATAGGCGAAGTTGCGCAGCCCCGCCGGTACGAAGCGCTCACGGGGCGTCTCCAGCATGGCAGCAACGATGCGAAGGTCGGTGACGTCATTGGCGCGCACCTGCGCATCCACCATGGCGCGACGCAGCTCGGCGAAATCGATCATTCGGAGGCAACCTCGAAACGGGGGGCCGCCGTACCGGAGAAGTACCGGACGCGGCCGCGCGGAAATCCGCAGCAGAATTGCGGCACGGGCGCGCGCAATGCAAGCCTCGTCATGCGGGGCGCGTCGACATAATCCCAAGCCGTATCGCCGCATGGCGACGCGGCGGATACGGCCTTTCCGTGGGGAAACGGCCGCCTGCCGCGGTGGATGGCCGCGCAACCTCCGTTGCCGATCCCGGAAGGCTCTGTTATGAGGCGCCCCGGTCCTTCGGGCAGGAGCGCATCGCCTCCCTCCCGGATCGGCCACGTGGCGGAGTGGTTACGCAGCGGACTGCAAATCCGCGTACGGGGGTTCGATTCCCTCCGTGGCCTCCAGTTCACACACGCGTCGCCGGAGTGTCGGATCATCGGCTCCGGCGGCGCGTGTCGCTTCGGATACAGCTGGCGCACTTCGATGCGGCTCGACCCTGGCGACGTTTGACAACTCCGGCCGATCGTCGTTGATGAAATCGCCGCCGTGAACGCAGGCAAGCGCACGGGCAAAGCGCCGCTCCCTCGACGGCCTACCCGGTTCAAAGGAATTACTGATGGCAGTCAACAAGTTGGGTGACCGCTTCCGCAACCTGATCAGCCCCGAAACGCGGGACACGATCAAGCGGTTGATGCTGACCGATGGTCGCCGCCACTGGAAGGGATATGCCATCTCCTTCGTCTTCATGGGCATCATGGCGGCCACCACCTCGGGGCTCGCCTTCCTCATGGGCGACGTCATCAACCGCATCTTCGTCCAGCAGAACTCGGCTGCGATCTGGATCCTCTCCGGTGCCGTGCTGGCCCTGAGCGTGATCAAGGGCTTCGCCACCTATGGCCAGGCCGTGACGCTGTCGCGCGTCGGCAATCGCATCGTCGCCGACAACCAGAAGCGCGTGCTCGACCGCCTTCTGGCACAGGACGTCAGCTATTTTGCCGGCGGCCATACCGCCGAGATCATGCTGCGGTTCAACAACGGCGCACAGGGCGCGCGCAACGTGCTGAACCTCATCATCACCAGCCTGGGCCGCGACCTGCTCTCCGTCATCGGCCTCACCGCCGTCATGGTGACGCAGGATCCCTTCATGGCGCTCATCTGCCTGATCGTGATGCCGATCGCCGTCGGCGGCGTACGCAGCCTGATCCGCAAGGTGCAGAAGATCTTCCAGCGCGAGTTCCACTCGGCCGTGCAGATCATGACGGAGTCGATCGAGGCCTTTCAGGGCATCCGCACCGTCAAGTCCTTCACCATGGAACAGGAGATGCGGACCAAGATCTATGGCCGCATCGACAAGATGGAGAAGGCCTCCAACCGGATGATCCGCGCGCAGTCGCAGTCGGGGCCGCTCATGGAGGCTCTGGGCGGCGTCGCCATCGGTCTTGTGGTCATGTATGCCGGCTGGGGCGTGCTGCATGGCGGCCGCACGCCGGGCGAGTTCTTCTCGGTCATCACCGCCCTGCTGCTGAGCTACGAGCCGGCCAAGCGGCTTGCCCGCCTCAATATCGACCTGACCCCGCAATTGCTGGGCGCGCGCATGCTGTTCGAGATCCTCGACCGCGCCGCCGTCGAGCAGGACCCGCCCGGCACGCCCGAACTGGTGCTGGAGGGCGGCCGCATCGAGTTCAACGATGTGTTCTTCGGCTACAGGCAGGACGAGCCGGTTCTGCGCGGCCTGAGCTTCGTCGCCG
Source organism: Ancylobacter novellus (assembly GCA_003241485.1). GTDB lineage: Bacteria > Pseudomonadota > Alphaproteobacteria > Rhizobiales > Xanthobacteraceae > Ancylobacter > Ancylobacter novellum_A. Next base: position 8,178 of record QFQD01000051.1, on the reverse strand, counting down.
AGGCCGGCAAGACCACGGCGCTGGTCGGCCCGTCGGGTGGCGGCAAGAGCACGGTGATGAGCCTGATCGAGCGCTTCTACGAAGTGAATTCGGGCGTCATCGCCATCGACGGCCAGAAAATCAACCAGGTGACCTATCACTCGCTGCGCAGCGCCATCAGCTTCGTGAATCAGGACGTCTTCCTGTTCTCGGGTTCGATTCGCGAGAACATCGCCGCCGGACGCCCCGGCGCGAGCGACGAGGATATCCAGAACGCGGCGCGCGCCGCCCATGCGCATGATTTCATCATGGGCTTCGCGGATGGCTATGACAGCCAGGTCGGCGAGCACGGCGCCCAGCTTTCCGGCGGCCAGCGCCAGCGCATCGCCATCGCCCGCGCCTTCCTGAAGGACTCGCCGATTCTCCTGCTCGACGAGGCGACCGCCGCGCTCGACAGCGAATCGGAGGCCGAGGTGCAGCGGGCGCTGCGTTCGCTGCAGATGAACCGGACCACCATCGTCATCGCACACCGGCTGCAGACGGTCGTCAACGCGGACAGCATCTGCGTCATCGACCGCGGTCGCGTGGTCGAAAGTGGCCGGCACGAAGAGCTTATCGCCCGCCGCGGCCGCTATTTCAGCTTCCACCAGCTGCAGTTTGCCGGCCAGGAGGAGCGCCTCAGCGCGTGAGGATATCCACATGCCCGGTCGATGGCGCGCGGTTCTGACTTCACAAACCGGAAACGCGTTGCTATATCGCCGAGGTGCTTCGGCGCCTCCGGTCCCTGATAGCTCAGTTGGTAGAGCGTTCGACTGTTAATCGAATGGTCGCAGGTTCGAGTCCTGCTCAGGGAGCCACTCTCCCCCGTTTCCGGGGCGGCTCGATCTTCCCCAAAGCACTCTCCTAACCCTTGAATTTGCTGGATCATTTTATCTCCAGCCTCAGCTCGCTGTCCAAGCCAGGGCAGCCAGAGCCACCCCATCCCGCGAATTTGTTGGCCTGCGGTCTCTGTTCTCATGATCCCAGCAGTTGGCAGGGATGGCGGACATGGCCTTGGCAGATGCGGCGTGCCGGACGGCCGTTCATCGTCGGCCGTCACGCCTTCGGCGACCGGTACCGCGCCAGCGACTTACTCATCCCCGGCACGGACACGCTGACCATCAAGTTCGTCGGCGACCCAGGGAGCGCCGGAGAGAATCCCGCCCGTCGGCCGCGTCAGATGAGAGGTGCCAAGAGCGGGGGGCGACGGCCAGAACACCGCCAAGGCGCAGCCTGTTGGACATACGCCCCGGCGCGAAAAGACCCAGCTACCGTCGAGACCGCGCCGGCCGCCAGCGCAGGGCCGTTGCATCTGCTGATCAGACGGGAAACACACAAAAATCGACACCCCAATTCCGCCTTGGTTCGTTGCGCGTCACCAACCCGATAGATAGAAACGGTACCTGACTAAGCGCTGCCCCGGAGACATTCGGTTCTGTGCAGGGAGCCGATAAGCGTTACGGGGAAGTGGTTTGGCTGGCTTATTGAAAGCACGCGCAGCGCGGCTATATGCGGGAGCTGCCGCTTTGTCCGTGCTCGCGCAGGTCGCCAGCCCGGGCGTGGCCAGCGCCGATAGCGTTACCGTTACGAATCAGGCTGATTTCACCGCGGCGGTCAACGCGGCCATCGCTGCCGGCCAGCCCGACACCATCACCGCCCAGGGGGGCGGCGTCTTTGTTGCCGAACCGGACTGGACTCTTCCCGGCAACGCGACCTCGCTGCAGCTGATCTTCAATACCTCGCCGTTCATCATCGGCAACGCCGACGGCGACTCGCTCCTGACGCTGAGCAGCGCCTCGACCCTCACCCTCAACACGACCAGCGGCACGAGCGCCGGCCGCATCGAGATCGGCAATGGCGGCACCGGCACGCTGAACATCTCCGGCGGCACGCTCCAGGTAAATCTCGCGGATTCCAGCACCGCGCCGGGAACGTCGATCGGCCGCATCTGGGTCGGCGGGGGCTCCACCAACACGACCGGTGGCTCCGGCACTGTCAACATGACAGGTGGCCAGCTGCTCTATTCGGCCAATGCCGGCAGCCTGAACTATGGCGGCCTCGCCATCGGCCGCGGCGCTGGCGTGACGGGTGTGTTCGACCAGTCCGGCGGCGTGGTGCGCTTCAGCAGCGCGGGCAGCCTCGAAATCGGCAATCGCGGCGGCACGGGCACCTATTCGCTCTCGGGGAGTTCGAGTTTCGATGCCTCCATGGGCGGCGTAGGCCTTTCTCTCGGCGCCTACACCTCCGACAACACGTCGAGCGGCACGGCGGCGACCGGCACGCTCAACATTTCGGACAACGCCCAGTTCAAGATCACGTCCGGCAGCTTCGCCGACAGCAATATCTATGTCGGCGACAGCATGTCGACCGGCACCATCAATCAGACTGGCGCGGGCTCCGTCGTCACGCTGGGGACGGCGAACCCCATCCTGTTCGGCAGCGATGTCGGCAATTATGGCACCGGCGGCTCGGGCACCTACAACCTCTCCGCCGGCACGCTCTCGGTGCAGAATGTCGGTGGCTCGGCCCAGCTGATCTTCGGCGCCGCATCGGGGGGCACCGGCACCTTCAACATCTCTGGCGGCGCCGCCACTGTGGCGGCCTCGCTCACTCTTGCCAGCGTCGCGGGATCGACCGGCACGGTCAACCTGACCGGCGGCGCCCTCACCCTGTCGAGCGGCAGCTATCTCTCCTTCGGTTCGGGCGCCGGCACCTTCAACCTGGATGGCGGCACCTTCACCGTCGGCGGCACCGACGGCATTCGCGGTACCGGCACGTTCAGCTTCGGCGGCGGCACGCTGAAGGTCGGCTCGGCGCTGACCACCTCCAGCGCGATGACGATCGCCTCGGGAAAGACCGGGACGATCAACACCAACGGCTTCAACGCCACGCTCGCGGGAGTTGTGTCGGGCAGCGGCGCGCTGGAAAAGACCGGCACCGGGACGCTCACCCTGTCCGGCGCCAACACCTATTCCGGCGGCACCACGGTCTCCGCCGGCACGCTGCTGGTTACGTCCGATGCCAATCTGGGCGATGAAGCCGGCGGCATCACGCTCTCTGGCGGCACGCTCTCTGCCACCAACTTCACCAGCGCCCGCTCCATCGCGTTGAACGGAGGCGGCACCCTCAACCAGGCCAACGGCGCGCTGAGCCTGTCCGGCACGATTTCCGGGACCGGTGGCCTCACCAAATCCGGCTCCGGCCGCCTGATCCTCTCCGGCACCAACACCTATACTGGCGGCACCAGGATTTCGGCCGGCCCGCTGCAGATCTCCGCAGACGCCAATCTGGGCGATGTGTCGGGCGCGATCACTTTCGCGGGCGGCTCGCTGGAGACGACGGCCACCTTCAGTTCGGCCCGCTCGATCACGCTGAGCAGCAACGGCACCATCGACACGGCCGATGGCACCACGCTGACCCTGACGAACGTTATCAGCGGCACCAGCCGCAGCCTCACCAAGACCGGTGCCGGCACGCTCGTCCTCTCCGGCACCAATACCTATACAAACGGCACGACGATTTCAGCGGGTACGGTGCTGATCCGCGCCGACGCCAATCTCGGCGGTAGCGGCGGCAGCATCACCTTCAACGGTGGCACGCTGACGACCGCGCGCAACATAAGCAGCACCCGCAGCGTGGTCCTGACCAGCACAGGCACGATCGACACGGCCAAAGACACGGACGACAGCGACACGACGTTCAGCATCTCCGGGGTGGTGTCCGGCGCCGGCGCGCTGGTAAAGACCGGCACGGGCACCCTGACCCTCACCGGGAGCAACAGCTATTCCGGCGGCACCACTGTTTCCGGCGGCACCCTGAGGGTCGCAGCCGACAGCGCGCTCGGAAACGCCTCCGGCGGCCTCGCCCTCTCCGGTGGCACGCTGGCCACGTTCGGCAGCTTCACTTCCGCCCGGGCCGTGACGCTCACGGGCGCCAACGCGTTCGATACGTCCACCAGCACCGCCCTGACACTGTCCGGCGTCCTCTCCGGCACAGGCAGCCTCGCCAAGACCAGCAGCGGCACGCTCACCCTCTCCGGCGCCAACACCTATTCCGGCGGCACCACGGTTTCCGCCGGCACGCTGGCGGTGACCGGGAGCATTGCCGGCGGCGTGACGGTCTCGGCGGGCACCCTCTCCGGCACCGGCAGCGTGGCAGGCACGGTGCAGTTGGCCTCGGGCGCTACCCTCGTCGGCGTACAGGGTAGCGGCCTCACCATGGGCGGGCTGCAGCTCAGCTCCGGCTCCAATGTCGACGTCACGCTCGGCAACACCTATGCCGGCAACGTGTTCACGGTGAATGGCGACCTGACGCTGGACGGCACGGTGAACGTGACGCAGGGCGCGGGCTTCGGCAACGGCCTCTACACCCTCATCAGCTATTCCGGCAGCCTCACCGACAACGGCCTCGATGTGACGGCTCTATCGGGTGGCTATACCGCCGCGGTGCAGACGTCTGTCGCGGGGCAGGTGAACCTAGTCTTCAGCGGCGGAACCACGTCGACGCTGTTCTGGAACGGCAGCACGACGACCGCCTCGGGCACGATCGAGGGCGGCAGCGGCACCTGGGCGGCAGACAGCACCACAAACTGGGTCGATAGTTCCGGCACCACGGCATCCAGCTGGAACAGTGGCTTCGCGGTCTTTGCGGGCACCGCCGGCACAGTGACGGTGGACAGCACGTCCGGCAGCGTCAGCGCCACCGGCATGCAGTTCGCGACCACCGGCTATACCGTCTCGGGCGGCACGCTCACGCTGGCCGGCTCCGTGCCCACCCTCATCCGCGTCGGCAACGGCACCGTGCCCGGCGCGAGCACGAGCGCGACCATCTCAAGTGTCCTTGACGGCACGGTGGGATTGGAAAAGAGCGATCTCGGCACGCTGATCCTCTCCGGCACCAACACCTATACCGGCGGCACCACAATTTCCGCCGGTACGCTGCAGGTCGGCGCCGATAACAATCTGGGCGGCACCGGCGGCCTCACCTTCAAAGGCGGCACGCTGGCGACGTCCGCGACCTTCACGTCCGCGCGCGCCGTCGCCCTTACCGGCGCTGGCACCCTCGCCCCCGCCACGGGCACGACGCTCACCCTGTCCGGTGTCATCTCCGGAACTGGCAGGCTCACCCAGTCCGGTGCGGGCACGCTTGTCCTGTCAAACACCGGCAACACCTATACCGGCGGAACCACGATCTCGGCGGGCACGTTGCAGATCGCCAACAACGGCAATCTCGGCAACGCGTCGGGCGGGATCACCTTCACCGGCGGCGCGCTGGCGACGACGGCAACCATCAACACGTCCCGGACGGTCCTGCTGAGCGGCAACGCGACCTTCACCCCGAGCACCAGCACCTCGCTGACCCTGTCAGGGGTCGTGTCGGGCACCGGCAGTCTCACCAAGACCGGCGCCGGCACGCTCACCCTTTCGGGAAGCAATACCTATTCGGGCGGCACGATCGTGACGGCCGGCACGCTGATGATAGGGACCGATGCCTCGCTCGGCGCGACGACCGGCGGCGTCACGCTTTCCGGCGGCACCACTCTAAACGTGCAGAACGCCACGACGGTCGCCCGCACGATCGCCCTGAACGGCAACGCCACCCTTTCCATCAACGCCACGGCCACAATCTCGGGCACCATCTCGGGTACCGGAGCGCTGACCAAGAGTGGCACTGCTACGCTGATCCTGTCCGGCACCAATACCTATTCCGGCGGCACCACCATCTCCGCCGGCACGTTGCAGATTTCGTCCGACGCCAATCTGGGCGATGCAGCCGGCGGCCTCACCTTCACCAGCGGCACTTTGACCACGACGGGCACTTTCAGCTCCGCGCGCAACTTCGCCCTGAACAGCAACGGCACCGTCAATACGGCGGCGAGCACCACGCTGACCTTGTCAGGCGTCGTCTCCGGCAGCGGGCGGCTCACGAAGTCAGGCGCCGGCACGCTCGTTCTCTCCGGCACCAACACCTATACCGGCGGCACCACGGTTACCGGGGGAACGCTGCAGGTCGGCGCCGACGCCAATCTCGGCGATGTCGCGGGCACCCTCACCCTCAGTAATGGCACACTGGCGAGCGCGGCCACCTTCTCGTCCGCCCGGTCCATGACCCTCACTTCCAACGGAACGTTGGCCCCGGCCACCGACACGACGCTGACCCTCTCCGGCGTCCTCTCCGGCAGCGGCGCGCTCACTGTGAGGGGTGCGGGCACCCTCATCCTGTCCGGCACGAACACCTATAACGGTGGCACCAACGTCGCCTCCGGCACGCTGCAGATTGCCGCCGACACCAATCTCGGCGGCACGGCAACCCTCACCCTCTCCGGCGGCACGCTGGCCACCACAGCCAACATCACCTCCGCCCGCGCCGTGACCCTGTCCGGCAGCGGAACGCTCACGCCGTCTGCGAACACCGGGCTGACGCTCTCCGGCGTGATCTCCGGTGCCGGCAGCCTCACCATGGCGGGCGCGGGCACGCTCGTCCTCTCGGGCACCAACACCTATACCGGCGGCACCATCCTTTCGGATGGCCTTCTGCAGATTTCGGCCGATGCCAATCTGGGTGATGCGGCGGGCGGCCTCACCCTCGCCGGCGGCACGCTGGCCGTCATCGCGGACATCACCTCCGCCCGCACGGTCTCGGTGACCGGCAGCAGCGCCATCAATGTCGATCCGAGCCGCACCCTGACCCTGTCCGGCGCCATCTCCGGCAGCGGCGCCTATTCCAAGACCGGCGACGGCACGCTCATCCTGACCGGCGAGGACAGCCACAGCGGCGGGACCAGCATCTCCGGCGGCACGCTTCAGGTCGGCAATGGCGGCACATCCGGCAGCCTCGCCGGGGATGTGAGCGTGGACACGGCGCTGGTCTTCAACCGGTCCGACGATCTCACCTTCGCGGGCGAAGTGTCCGGCCAGGGCTCGGTCACGCAGGCCGGCACGGGCACGCTGACGCTCGGCTTTGCCGGCAACACCTATACTGGCGGCACCTTCGTCACCGCCGGCACGCTGCAGGTCGGCGCCGACGGCGCGCTCGGCGACGCCTCCGGCGGCCTCACCCTCGCCGGCAGCACGCTGGCCACCAGCGCGTCCTTCACCTCGGCCCGCGCGGTCACCCTCTCCGGCACCGGTACGGTCAGCACGGCGGCGAGCACCACCCTCACCCTGTCGGGCGTCGTGTCCGGGGACGCCCTCTCCATTGCCGGCGCCGGCACGCTCGTGCTCTCCGGCACCAACACGTATGGGGGCGGCACCTTCGTCACCGCCGGCACGCTGCAGGCGGCCGCAGACGGTGCGCTGGGCGACGCCTCGGGCGGACTGACGCTATCGGGCGGCACGCTGGCGACGACCGCCTCCTTCACCTCGGCCCGTGCGGTCACTCTCACCGGGACCGGCACCTTCGCCCCGGCGACGGGCACCACGCTCACCCTGTCGGGCGTCGTGTCCGGGGACGCCCTCTCCATGGCCGGCGCCGGCACGCTCGTGCTCTCCGGCACCAACACGTATGAGGGCGGCACCACCGTCTCGGCCGGCACGCTGCAGGTGGCGTCCGACGCCAATCTCGGCGGCAGCTCGGGTGGGCTCACCCTCTCGGGCGGCACGCTCGCCACCACAGCCAACATCACCTCCGCCCGCGCCGTGACCCTGACCGGCAGCGGAACGCTCACGCCGTCCAACAACACCGGGCTGACGCTCTCCGGCGTGATCTCCGGTACCGGCAGCCTGACCTTGACGGGTACGGGGCGGCTCACCCTCTCGGGCACCAACACCTATCAGGGTGGCACCACGGTTTCGGGCGGGACGCTCATTATTTCGTCCGACGGCAATCTCGGCGCCGCCGCGGGCAGCCTCACCCTGGCCAACGGGACGCTCAATACCGGCAACAGCACGTTCACCTCCGCCCGCACGGTGTCGCTGTCGGGCAGCAATACGGTGGCCATCACAGGGGCTGGCACGCTCACCCTCAGCGGCACCCTCTCGGGGACGGGATCGCTCGCCAAGGGCTCCGGCGGCACGCTCATCCTGTCGGGAACCAACACCTATAGCGGCGGCACCGCCCTCAGATCGGGCACGCTTCAGATCTCCTCCGACGCCAATCTGGGCAACGCGGCCGGCGGGCTGACGATGGCCGGCGGCACACTGGCCACCACGGCCTCCTTCA
>QFQD01000050.1 GCA_003241485.1 Ancylobacter novellus | reverse complement strand
CGTGCCAAAATCACAAGCGCCCCGCTAAAGGACACTTCCGTGCACGCAACCTAAGCCGTTCGAGGTGGAGGTGAAGGTGCCGATGGTCGCCATGGTGCTCGTCCTTTTCCAGATTTTCGGGCCGCGCCCTCCGCGGCCTCGATGGCTGTCGACAAGACCGGGGACGATCGGACCGCACCTCGCAGAGGCCGGAATGTAATGGAGGGCGGCGTCAGGTGTTTTGTTAGTGGGCGAGGAATGGCGGTGCCTGCAGGGTCCGCCAGGGGTCAGAAAATCGCCTGATGCCGTTGCGGGAAGACGATCGAGGCGAAGCCGGTCTCCGGTCAGACATGCCCCATCGAGCCCGCAGGAGGGTCGGCCGGTACAAGAGGAAAGGACGACCGTGGCAGAGCCAGAACCTCGGCGCTCTCATCCTCACCACCGCACGGAAGATCGATTAGGTCGCCACGCCCCACCGAATTCAAGGACCGGCGGGTTCTGACGAATACCCCTCCGGGCAGGCGCATCACGAACCATCGTCACGGCCACATGAGAATGGACGCCTGCGCCAGACAGCACGCCAATCGCGGCGGCGCCTTCCCTAACGAGGCTCGCGCGGATGGTGCCTGTCAGCCGACATCCGAGCCGGCACCTCCTCGTCGAGGCCCGTGGCGAGAACATCAAGCCTCCGGCAAGGTCTCCGGCCAGCGCTGCGCACCATGCAGGACGCGAAGGATACGGACCGTCGTTTCCGTAACGACATAGGCCGCGACATAAGGCGTGCCGGCGATCACCGGTTCGCGCGTCCCGTCGATCCTTCCGGGACGGCCGCTGTCAGGAAAATCGCGCAGGCGGCGCGCCGCACTCGCGATCCGCTCATCGACCGAAACTGCGGCGGACGGGTTATCCGCCTCGATATGAGAGAATATGCCGTCGCGATCGGAGAGCGCCCAGGCTGACCAGACGAGCTTCACGATTGGACGTTACCCGCGCGGCGCCGTGCCGCCGCCCGGCGTGCCGCGAAATGCACCTCGGCCTCATCGTCGGAAATATCGGATCGGGCATCGTTCAGCGCTTCCAGCACCTAGGCCCGAAACCAGGCATCATGCGCCTCGCTGTTTACCATCAGTTCCAGCGGAAGCGCGCCCTCATTGGCGGTCCGGGTGAGCAGGATGCGCACGGCATCGGAAACCGTCAGGCCCATGCTTTCGAGCACGGCCGACGCGCGATCCCGGATCTCGGCATTGATGCGGGTTTGAACGAGAGCGTTTGCGACCATCGGCGCCTCCTCAATCCGTCAATGTAATGCGATTGAATGACAATTGCCAGCCTTCTCATGACTATGCGTCCCTTGCACATGCCGGCGAACGCAATGATCTGCCGTCAGGATGGAGGCCATCCGGATGGGGGAGGGCGCGCCGCCCTCCCCCGAGATGATCGGAGCGTGCAACATCAGGCGGCCTCGCGCTGTTCAGAGACCGCCGGCTGGAGGCTGTGCAGGAAGGCGACGGCGCGCTGCGCGTGCGCCGCCGCCGAGAAGATCGCCCGTCTGTCCTCGGCCAGCACCTTCAGCCAGAATTCCAGATAGCTGGCATGGTCCGGCCTCGGCTCCAGCTCCGGCACGATTCCGAGATCGGCGATATATCCTGACAGTCCAGCCCCAATCTGAAATTTTTCCGCGATGAAGATGGTGCTGATCATGCCGCCATCTCCTCTGCCTGGGGCTGCTGGGCGTGCATCCAATCGGCTGCTTGCTGCGCCTTGCTCGCTGCGGTGAAGATGGCCTTGGGATCGTCCTTCAGGACCTTGAGCCACGAGGCAACATAGGCGGCGTGGTCGGGGCGCGGATGGTGGGCGACTCCCAGATCGGCCAGGACGAGCCCGCTGAGAATTTCCACGCAGCATTCTTCGGCGGCATAGGCCGCTGAGGCCAAGCCGCGCGCCATGCTCTCCGACCAGAGCAGCAGCACATTCATGCCGGTGTAGGGTTCGCCATTGTGGCGCAGCGGCCGCGTGACGCGGCCCTTCACATTGCCTGCGCTCCAGGGCTGCACCCAGGGACGCACCCCCTTCTCCAGTGCGGCGACGAGCTTTTCCGTGATCCGCGCATAGATGTCGGTGCGCGGTCCGCTTTCATTCCTTTTCATTGTCCTGGACCTCATTCATGGAGGCCGCGCCGATCGCGGCCCCGTCACGGAGGTCCGTCAGGCGGGGACGGTCATGAGGTCCGCGCACCCGACCGGGGTCCCCGGCGCACCTGCGCGACGGGGTGGTCAGGGCCGGAACGACAGTGGAGGACGGCGCAGCCGTTGCGCGGGCCGCCGGACCCGGCAGGACCGCCGTCCGGGACGGGCCGCGCCAGCGCGCCATTCCCGGCCGCTCTCCCATCGCGACGGTCTGGAAAATCGCAGAGCCGCGTGCTATATATCTGACTAGCTGACTAGGTATGGATCGATGGCCAAACAGGCAGAGCGTGCAAGGGCAGGCAAAGCATCCCGTAGCCGAACGGCGGCCCGACGCTGGAAGCTCGAGGATGCGAAGGCCCGGTTCAGCGAGGTCGTGCGCCATGCCCGCGAGGATGGCCCGCAGCGCGTCACGGTGCGGGGTCAGGACGCCGTCGTCGTCATGAGCGTCGAGGAGTTCGAACGTCTCGTGCCCGAGAAGCCGCGGCCGCCCTTCGTCGCGTTCATGGAGAGCCTGCATCTCGGCGGCCTCGACCTGGAACGCGAGGCGGATCGCGGCCGGGATGTCGAGCTTTGAAGGGCTGGCTGCTCGATACCAATGTCGTCGCCGCACTGATCAATCCGAGAGGCGCGCCATCGGTGAAGTCCTGGGCGGCGCGGCAGGACGAGGACACCTTCCATATCAGTGTGCTGACCCTCGCCGAGTACGACAAGGGCATCCACAACCTGCCCGCCGACCACGCCGAGCGGCCGCGTTACATCGCGGCGCGCGATGCGCTCGCCGAGCGGTTCGGCCCGCGCGTGCTTTCGCTTGGCGACGCCGTCGTGCGGCGCTGGGGGCGAATCTCCGGTGAGGTGAAACGGGCCAGCGGACATGCGCCGCCGGTGATCGACACGCTGCTCGCCGCATGCGCCATCGAGCATGATCTGTATCTCGTTACGCGCAATCTGAGGGATACGAAGCCCTCCGGCGCAAGCGTGTTCGACCCGTGGAATGACGATGAGGCGGATTTTCCGCTGAGTCCGTGTGAATAAGCGCGGAAATGGGACCCCGGCTAGAGATGGCCTAGCTCCTTCATTCAGCACATAAATTCCGAAAACGACTGGGGTCCCGATCGGCGCTGATCGGGACCCCAGGAGGCATGAGATTTTTCAAGTAAAGTCAACGCGTTGAAAGTCATTTGAGGGAGGCCAATTTTCGCGCATATTCACACCCGTCATGGCGAGGCGCACGCCGCAGGCCGGCGCAGACTGAAGAAGATGCCCCTGATGAGCGAAATGGCCAAAACCCTTCGCCGCGCGGGACGGCACAGCCGATACCGGCTCCGCAAACAGGTGGTCGAGCCCGTCTTCGGACAGATCAAGCAGGCCAGGGGATTTCGCCAATTCCTGCTACGAGGTCTCGATCACGTCCGGGCTGAATGGGCCATGATCTGCACCGCCCACAATCTCCTCAAGCTCGCGAAGAACCCGCACTGAAGGAGCACTAACGCACCATCACCATACCATTCTGGGCCGTCGCCCCCGTTACTCGGACAGGCTCCTAGGACCGGAACTGAATCCCGGGCGGGTGCGGTAGCTTCCGCATCGGCCGACGAGGAGGCTTCGGGATTGCGCACGAAAATCGCTCGGCGCAGTTCACCGTCTGAGAGCCCGCCGGTGAGCATGTCGAGCAGCGCAACAAGCGGCCACAATATCCTCGGGCCCCGCGTGCATGGAAGAATACGAGCCAGTCGACGGGCTCGCGGACCTGCTGCTAAGTCTGACGTCGATCGACAGGTCAACTGCGTTACCTATTGGCGCTATCAAATTCGCCAATGTCCTCCGCCGTCAAGACGAGCGCGGCGGCGCGAGCGAAGCTCTCGACATGGCCGATATGGGTCGCGCTGGCGATAGGCGCGGTGACGCCTTCCTGCGCTATCAGCCAGGCGAGCGCGACCTCAGCCGGCCACCCAAGGAGCGATGAAGCCGCGAAGGGTCAGCGCGCCGACGAAGGTCGTGGTCTTCCAATGATGGGGTGGACGCCCCCGACGGCACCGACGTGCCAAGGTGGTGGCGTTTCGGAACCACCAGAGGAGAGCGTCCGTGACGGAGGTCAGCACGATCGGCCTGGATCTGGCCAAAAACGTCTTTCAGGCGCACGGCGCAGATGCTGCCGGCGCCCCGGTCTTCCGCAAGAAGCTGCGGCGCCCCGGAAGAAGGCGGGTGGCCAAGGATAGTCGTGCGCGGACACGGACTGTCCGATGATGACCTTACCACGTCTCCACCGCAGGTTAGACGGCCTGACGGGACATTCGGGATGAGCCCTGCTGGACGACCTTTCGCCCGCATCGAACGTCGCCCGTTTGCATGATCGCGAGCTCAACTCTCGCGCCCGCGCGCGGAATCTCGATAGGTAAGGGGATCTCAGCCGGCTGAGCCGGAGCCTGCAAATTCAGGCCGAGGTTCGGGGCTGATAGCGAGAAGCCAACTTCGGCAATAATGCACCATCTTTGCCGATCTCTAAGCCATAGCCTACTCGACACCTGTCCCTGGCGACGCCGTCGAGCTGTCCGGAATGATCAGGATCTCATCGCCGCGACCATAGCCACCGTCGGGCACTTCCTCCACCAGCACCAGAGTGGCTGGGCGCGCGGCTTCGCCAAGAATATCAACCATGACGGCGGTGATGCCGTGGACAACGCTTTCCTTCTGGGCACGGGACAGGCCGCGCTGCGGCACTTTCACATTGATGAAGGGCATGGCGATCTTCCTGAAGGAGGATTGAAAATGACGCGAAGTGAGCCTGAAGAAGGGTGCGCTCTAGGCCGGGCCGACAGCGATGCGCGCCCGATGCAAAGCGAGTTCCGGCCGATACACAGCCAGATCGACGTATTGCACTAGCTCGACGACGTTGCCGTCCGGATCGTCGACCAGCGCCACGAATACGCCCGGCCGCAGCTCCACCGGATCCGGCAGGCGGGCCTCGAATGAGCGCGCGGCCATGTCGTCGATGACGCCGGCAATGTCGTCGACGATGAGGGTGATGAACGCCAGCCCAACCGTCGACAAGGGCCGTTCGCCGGGATGGGCGGCACCGGCAGGCGCGACCGGCTCGAACAGTTTGAGCCGCTCGCCGCCGGGCAGCTGAAGCCGCACCACAGTATAGGCGCCGGAAGCAATGCCGCTGCTGCACGCCGTGTCGACCGGATTGTCGATGCGGGAGATTTCCGCCAGTCCCAGCGCGTCCCGCCAGAAGGCGAGAGAACCTTCAAGGTCGCGCACCGTCAGACCGATTTCGAGCGGGGCGACCTGCCCGAGGATTTTCTGTGCACTCAACGAAATCACCTTGTGTCAAAGCCGTCGCAGGATCAGCGCGACGCCGGACGCGATCAGCAAAAGTCCGCCCAGCCGCGTCAGATCGAAGGGACGGCGCACGAGATTGAACAGGCCGAAATGGTCGGCCAACGCCGCGCCCAGGAACTGGCCGGCCACGGCGAGCACGATCACGCCGGTCAGGCCGAGCCGACCCACCGACCAGATCGTGGCGCAGATGAACATCACGCCGACGGTGCCGCCGAGCCATCCCCAGGGCGGGATGGCCAGCAGCCCCCAGCCCGGGGGCGGCACCCGGAACACCAGCACGAGGACCGTCATCGCCAGCGTGGAGACGCCGACCGAGATCAGCGCGGCCCAGAAAGGCGAGCCCGCGCCCCGCGCCAGCTCCGCGTTGAAAACTGGCTGGAACGACATGGCGAAGCCAGCGCCGATGCAAATGACAATGGCCAACGCAAGCATTGATGACACACGCTCCATCGCTCCGGCCTCGTTCTGGATGCGGCGCCTCGATGAGACGCGCGCAAGGCATCCGAGCGCCGCGGCACGCGACGCGGCTCGGGTAGCTGTCCTTGAGAAAGGCGCGGACTACATGCCGGCCGAGAAGCCTTCATCCGCGAGCACCGTCGCGCCGTGGATGGCCCGCGATTTCGAGCTGACGAGGAACGAGACGAGGTTCGCCATGTCCTGCGGCTCGGAATAGGTCTGGCCACTCGGCGTGCGCTCGGCCATTGCGGTCAGGAAGCCGGCCAGTTCGGGCTTGGTGCGGATATCCTCGTTCATTGGCGTCGCCGTGTTGCCGGGAGCAATGGCGTTGACGTTGATGTCGAAGGGCGCCAGTTCGATCGCCAGCGAGCGGCTCAGCATGATGATGGCGGCCTTGGTGGCGCAGTACACCGAATAGGCCTTCAGCCCCATCACGCCGGCGCAGGAGGCAATGTTCACGATCTTGCCGCCGGTCTTCTTCATGTGCGGCGCGACGGCGGCGATGACGTTGAAGGTGCCGTTCAGATTGATGTCGATCATCCGGTGTGCCGCAGGGATATCGGCACCCTCGGTCACCGGGGTCGGGTAGAATACACCGGCGCTGTTGATCAGGATGTCGATGCGGCCATATTTGGCGATGACGCGCTCGACAAGAGCCTGCACGCCGGCGACGTCGGTCACGTTGGCGGCCTCGGCGAAGGCCTTCCCGCCCTTGGCCTCGATCTCGGCCACGACGGCTTTCGCCTTGCCCACATCGGAGCTCGCGATGATGCCCACCATCGCGCCATCCGCCGCAAGCTGCCTCGCGATGGCTGCGCCGATGCCCTGAGAACCGCCGGTGACGACGGCGATCTTGCCCGTGAGCTCCATTTTATTCTCCTTGAAGTTCAGCAATGAGTTCCCGCTGCTGCGGGACGGTGGAAGTCGTGTCGCCTTGCGGCAGACGCAGTCGCGCGGTGGCGGCCTCGTCGACCGCGCCGGCCGGCGTCAGCGCGACGCGGTAGACGGCGCCGGCGCGCTCGCGGGTGACCCGGCCTTCGGCGACGTCGACGGCGACCCGCTCGGGATCGCGCTTCTCCGGAGCGCCGTAGCCGCCGCCGCCGGTGGAAGTGGAGAGGATGCGCTCGCCATCGGCGAGCACGGCCTGGGCGCAGTTCGGCAGGCGCACCCGCGAGCCGTCCTCGCGGATATGCATCTGGGAGGCGCCGCCGCCCATGCCGCCACCGCGCACGCCCTTCGGCGCGTTGATCTCGCCGTCGGAGACATAGGCGACGGTCATGTCACAGCCGATCGGGCCGAACTCGACCGCGACCGACGCCGCGCCGGTGAAGGTGCCCGGTCCTTCGGAATCGGTGACGAGGCGCCGCGAATAGACGTGCAGCGGCTGGCGCTGCTCGTCGAGCTCGACGCTGTCGAGATTGCACAGCCCGCCATTGCCGACATGGCAGATGGTGAGCCAGGCATCGGTGTCCGGCGCGCCGGCTCCGGCGGTGATGCCGAGGAAGATCTGGTTGACGAACGCCCCGGTCTTGGGATGCACCCCGGAGATGACGCCGGTCGCGGAGGGCTGGCCCGCCCCGCATTCGGCAAGGCCACGGCCATCCGCGATCTCCGCCATCGCCCGCTGGATCGAGTTGGCCACGCGGTCGGCGATATTAGTGGTGGCTGCCGAGGTCGAGTGGGGAAAGCGCGGAATGCCGACGACGCAGTTCTCGCGCAGCTTGATGTGGAGCCGCCGGAAGGCTCCGGCATTCTTCGGCACATTGTGGTCGATGGAGTTGAAGATCCCCACCATCGCCGAGGTGCGCGCGCAGGCTTCGGACAGGTTCAGGCCGCAAGGCAGGCAGTCGACATTGTCGGTGAGGTCGACGGCGATCCGCGCCGCCTCCGGATCGACATCGACGCCGACCTTGATCGTGACGCCCTCGGCGGGGGTGCCGGGAATGGCGTCGTGGGTCGAGGAGCATTCGGCGTGGCCTGCGGGCAGCGCGCGGATGGCATGGACCATCTGGCGCTCGGAATAGGCGAACCAGTCCTGCGCGAAGCGCTCCAGCGTGTCCCAGCCGAGCTCGTCGGCCATGGTCATGATTTCCTGCTCGCCGATGCGGGCGGCACCCGCCATGGCGAGGAAGTCGCCCCACCACTGGTCGGGCACGCGGATGCGCATCCGGCACATCCGCACATAGTCCTCGTTGATCACATAGTCCGACTGGACCTTCACCGACGGAAAGATCAGCGCGCCTTCCTCGTAAACATCGCGCGCCGTGCCGTGATAGGTGGTCGGGATGCTGTTGCCGATGTCGGCCTGATGCGCCTTGCACAGCACGGTGAAGCGGTGGCGGCCCTCATCGTCGATCACCGGCATGAGCATGGTGTGGTCGGCGGCGTGGCTGCAGCCGTGATAGACCGAGTTGTTGAGGAAGAGGTCGCCGCGCTTCAGATCGGGGTGATAGCTCTTCATCACTTTCGCCATCATGTCCGGGCCCGACAGGATGTGGATCGGCAGCGCGTCGTTCGCCGCCAGCAGCTCGCAATCGCCCGTCAGGATGCAGCACGAGAAATCGCGGGCGATGTTGAGCACGCCGGACCGGCCGGTGCGCATCAGCGTGTTGGCCATCTTCCAGGCGACGCCCTGGAAGCGGTTGTTGATGAGCGCAAGCTGGACACCATCCATGGCGCGGGTCATGCGCGTCCCTCCGTATTGATCGACAGACTTCCCGAGGCCCGGCGCGTCGCGGTGGCGCCAGGATCGACGACCACCGTGGTGAACGGGCTTTCGACGATGGCCGGACCTTCGATCTCGTGGTCGACGGCCAGCGAATCGAAGGGATGCACCGGCACGTCGATCCAGCCGGTCGCGCCGAAATAGGCCTTCCGGAAGCCCGCGCCGCCGGCCTGCTGCGCGGTCTCCAGCTTCAGCGTCTCGATCTGGCTGAAGCGGCAGATCGCTTCCGCGGTGATGCCGATGATCTCCACCGCGGAGTTCGGATCGTCGAAGGCGAACAGCGATTTGTGGGTCCGGTGGAAGTCGCGGACGAAGCGCGCGACATCTTCCTCGCTGGCGAGGGCGCCGGCGGTGAGCGGCACCTCGATCTCCCAGACCTGGGTGGCATAGCGCGCATCAGCCGAGAATCGGATCTCCGAAGAGATCGCATCGGTGCCGGCATTGGCGATGAAGGCGTTCGCCTCTTCGCGCAGCTGCGTGATCGCACCTGAGATCGCCTTGAAGTCGAAATCCGCGGTTGTGGCGAAGCGGGCCGTGCGGAACGTTCCCTTGAGATCCGACATCGAGGCGCCGGCCGCCGAGAGCGTGGCGCCGACTTCCGGAACCAGCAGCGTGCGGCAGGAGAGCCGCCGGGCGATGCGCACCGAATTGAGGCCCGCCGCGCCGCCGCCGCCGATCAACACCGCCTCGCGCGGATCGGCACCCTGATTCACGGTGATGTCGACGATCGCCTGCACCATGTTCTCGGTGACCACCGCGAGGATGGCGTCGGCGGCCTGCTCGACGGTGATGCCGAGCGGGGTGGCGACATGGGTCTCGATGGCGAAGCGCGCGGCATCGACATCGAGCTTCATGGCGCCGCCGAGGAAATTGTCGGCGTCGAGATGGCCGAGCACCAGCGAAGCGTCGGTCACGGTCGGCCTGGTGCCGCCACGGCCATAGGCGACGGGACCCGGCACGGCGCCGGCGCTCTGCGGCCCGACATGAAGCAGCCCGCCGCGATCGACCCAGGCGATCGAGCCGCCGCCGGCGCCGACGCTCTTCACGTCGACCCAGGGAAACCCGATCATCACGCCGCGGAACGGCGGGCCGATCCAGGCCTCGCGGGAGGTCGGGATCTCGCCCCGGCGCACCAGGCTGACGTCATAGGTTGTGCCGCCGGTGTCGGCGACGATGGCGTTTTCGGCTCCCTCATCGATCCGGGCAAAGTAGCGCCCGGCGATCGGCGCCATGGAGGGGCCGGAATTCACGATGTGGATCGGCGCGGCAGCGGCGTCGGCGGCGTCGATCACGCCGGCCTGCGAGGTCACGACCAGGACGCGGCCGGGAAAGCCGGCCTGGCGCAGGCGAGCCTCGAGATCGTTCATATAGCGCGCCATCTGCGGCTTCAGCGACGCGTCGATGGCGACCGACGAGGCGCGGCGGAACTCGCGGATCGACGGATTGAGCTGATGCGACAGCGTATAGGGAATGCCGGGCAGGTGTTCTTCGATCAGCTCGCCGACACGCAGTTCATGCGCGCCATTGGCAATGGACCAGAGCAGGCACACCGCGATGGCGGCCACGCCGAGATCCTCGATCTTATGGAGCGTTTCGACGACGGCGGCCTCGTCGAGCGAGGTCATCACCGAACCGTCCGGCCGGATGCGCTCGGGAATCTCGAAGGTCAGACCGCGCGGAATATAGGGCGCGGGATAGGCGTTGGTGAAGTTGAAGGCCTCCTCGCGACCGCCTTCCCGCAGCACCAAAATGTCGGGATGGCCTACCGTCACCAGAAGCGCGGTGCGGGCGGTGTTGCCCGTCACCACCGCGTTGAGGGCATGGGTGGTGCCGTGCACCAGACGCTCGCCCCTCGCCAGGAAAGCGGCGAGCGGCTCGCCGGCCGCTTCGGCCGCGATGCCGAGAACGTCGAGCACGCCGCGGATCGGATCGTCCGGTGTCGTCGGCGCCTTGAACATGCGCGCGATTCCGCTGCGTTCGCGGACGACCAAGTCAGTGAATGTGCCGCCAGTATCGACTGCGAATTGCACGACCATGTCCTTCATGTGCCGCAGACGCTCTCGGATCCTTGCCGGACCCAGACTGCATGCGGGTGCCGTCGTCAAAGCGCCGTGTCTCTGCGAGCGCCTTTCCAGGCGCGTCGCCAGCCGACCCTCGTGAGCGACAGGAAGATGTGAGAGGCTCAGGAAACTTATTTCTGATGCATCACATTTACGGAATTGTGCGCCGCAATGTCAATCTCAGGGCATGCACATTTATTAGGCTCAAAAATCCGAAAATGGTCGCCAAATGCCTGCAACCACGGCAGAATAGACAGGTGGCCGGCTGGGAGCCTGTACAGGCTCAAATTTTTGATATATCAAAATGACAAAGCGAGGGATCGCCAAGTGTCATCACGCCACAAGCCGGCTAAGCGCCCCGGCGCCGGCCGCCGCAAGGCAGAGGCGCCGGAACTGCTGCCCGTCCGTCACCACCATGACACCTCGCTCGCCGAAGGGGTCTACGACAGCCTGCGGGTCGGGTTGATGTCGGGCGCCATCCTGCCGGGCATGTCGCTGACCTCGCGCTCGGTCGCGGCGGCGCTCGGCGTCGGTGCAACGCCGGTTCGCGACGCGATGAAGCAGCTCGAAGCGGAGGGCGCGCTGTGGAGCAAGAGCAAGAGCGCCTTCTTCGTGAACGATCCCGACCAGAAGGAATTCCAGGACATCGTCGAGATACGCCTGCGGCTGGAGGGGCTGGCGATTCGTCGCGCCGCCCTGGCCGCAACCCCGGCGGACCTCGAAGACATCCGCGAACTGAATGACGTCTATGCTGCCCTGCTGCGTGGGGGGCGGGACAATCTGGCGCGCGCCCGGATGCGCAACTTCCAGTTCCACTTTAATATCTATTGCTTAGCCGGCTCGGATACGTTGACCAAGATGATCGAGAGCACCTGGACTCGCATCGGGCCAACGCTGAACAAATTCTATACGATCTCCGGCGAACTCGCGATTTCCGCCTCGGCGCACGAGACGATGCTGGACGCGCTGTCACGCAATGATCCCGACACCGCCGAGCAGGCGTTGCACCAGGATATTCTCAACGCGTCGAAGGACATATTGCCGATGCTGCGCCCGGCTGCGGAACCGTCGGGCGCACGCCGCAAATCGACCTTTCTGGCGTCGGCGACCGCCGTATCCGGCTCAGCGGCCGAGGAGCATGGCATCGCCGTGCCCTAGAAGGCGACGTTGGCGCCGCCCTTGAGGCCGAGCATGCTGCGCGCATCCGCAGGCGTCGCGACTTCGAGGGACAGGCCCTCGATGATCTTGCGGATCTGCCGCACCTGCTCGGCATTGCTCTCAGCGAGCCTTCCCGGCCCGTTCCAGAGCGAATCCTCCAGCCCGACGCGGACATTGCCGCCCATTGACGTCGCGATGGCACCCACCGGCATCTGGTTGCGGCCCGCTCCGAGCACCGACCATACATAGTCCCCGCCGAACAGGCGGTCGGCGGTGCGGCGCATATGGGCGACATCCTCGGGATGCGCCCCGATGCCGCCGAGAATCCCGAACACCGACTGCACTAAGAGCGGCGGCTTCACCAGCTTCCGGTCGAGGAAATGCGCCAGCGTATAGAGGTGGCCGATGTCGTAGCACTCGAACTCGAACCGGGTGCCGTTGGCGCCGCAGGCGCTAAGGATGCGCTCGATATCCTCGAACGTGTTGCGGAAGATCAGCGAGGTGCTGTTTTCCAGATAAGGCCGCTCCCAGTCGTGCTTGAATTCCTTGAAGCGGTTGAGCATCGGAAATAGGCCGAAATTCATCGTGCCCATGTTCAGCGAGGCGACCTCCGGCTTCAGCTCCAGCGCCGGGCGGATGCGTTCATCCACGGTCATGCGTGGGCTGCCGCCGGTGGTGATGTTGATTACCGCGTCGGTCGCCTGCTTGATCCGCGGCAGGAAGGCGCGAAACGCCTCGGGTTCCTGCGTCGGGCGGCCATCCTGCGGGTCGCGGGCGTGCAGGTGCAGGATGGTGGCACCCGCCTCTGCCGCCGCAATGGCGCCTTCCGCGATCTCGTCCGGCGTCACCGGCAGGAAGGGCGACATGGACGGGGTGTGGATCGCACCGGTGACGGCGCAGGTGATGATGATCTTGCGGCTTGGCATGTGGGTTCTCTCGGCACGTGCCTCTCAGGAGGCATCGGAGGGCAAAGCGGGCCTAAGCCCCGCTGTCGGCAGGAGCGAGCGAGCCGCTGGCGGCGACCGGCAGCGGATCGGCGAATTGCCAGATCGACTGGACGACGGCGACGAGGCGTTCGGGCGGCAGGTTGCGGCCGATCACCACCAGCTCGGTGCGCGGCGGGCTCGACCAGGAGAGCAGTTCTTCCGGACGGTCGGCGAGGTGGCGGACCATATGGATGAGCACCGGCCCTTCCCGGCCCTCGACGCGTACGAAACCCTTGATCCGAAGGAGATCCGGTCCCCACAGCGCGCGCAGCGCGTCGAGCGAGGCCTCGATGGCGACCCAGCTCACCGGCGCATCGCGCCTTATGGTCAGCGTCGTGAATGGCTCGGGATGGCGATCATCCACCGGCTCACACAGCAAAGGCGGGCCGGCAGTATCGCCCGTCGCCTGGCCGAACACGAAGGCGGCGTCCGCGCTTGAGGACATCCGGGTCGGGGCGAACGGCGCCAGCGCGGCGAGCCTGTCCAGCACGGCGGCGGCGCGCTCGGCACCGGCCTTCTCGGTCTTGGTAACGACGAGACGATCCGCCAGTGCGATCTGGCGCTGCCATTCGGCGGTACCGGCCGAGGCCTCGGCGTTGAGCGCGTCGACGACGGTAACGAGGCCCGAAAGCACGAAGCGGCTGGCGATCGTCCGGTCGGTGGCGAGCAATTGCAGCAGCGGCTGCGGATCGGCGAGTCCGGAGGTTTCTACCACTACGCGGTCGAAGTCCGGCACCCTCCCCGTCACCCGATCGGCGAACAGGCTGCGCAGCACGCGGTGAACATCGCTGCTCGCCGCGCAACACAGGCAGCCATTGCCGATCAGCGTCGTGATCTCGCTGGCGCCGCGCAGCAGCACGTCGTCGATCCCGACCTCGCCGAACTCGTTGACGATGAGCGCGGTGCGTGCCCCCTCCGGCTCGGCGAGCAGACGCCGCAGCAGGGTGGTCTTTCCGGCGCCGAGAAAACCGGAAACGATGACGATCGGGATGCGGCCGGCTCCCGGCCGCGAGACGCGGCGGCCGGGCGCTCTGCCGAACAGCGGCGACACGCCGTCAGAACTCCATCTCGAGGATGTAGAGCCCGCCGACATGGCGGTCGACGACATAGACGATGCCGCGCTCGTCGATGAACACGTCGTTGAGCTGGATCGCCCCGACCGGCGAGAGCGACGGCGCCGGCGGCACGAAATAGCCGATCTCCTCGGGCCGGTACGGGTTGGAGATGTCGTAGGCGCGAAGCCCGGCATTGAAGAAGGTGCCGACGATGATCTCGCTGGACGACCAGGAGGTCGGCAGCGGGACGTTCTCGTGCAGATTATGCGCGCCGAACCGCCCGCCATGATGCCGGAAGGTCTCGGACGGCGGTGGGCAGGTCGCAATCGGGACCGGATTGGTCTCGTCCCGCGCGTCGAGGATCCAGATCAGCTTGGGCTCGTCGGCGCCGCCATCGACGATGGTCTCGTCGCTCACCACGATCAGGTCGCGGTCGAACAGCGGCAGGGCGGTGTGGGTGAAGCCCATGAAGGGCGGCGAGTTGTCCCAGCGCGTGATCGGCTTCGGATTCGCCTTGTCGGAAATATCGAGGATGAACATCCCCGCATCGAGATAGCCGAGATAGCAGCGGTCCGGCCGCTGGGGATAGACATTGGTGTTGTGCGCACGGAATCCGTTGTCAGCCCCCGGTGCGGTGTGGCGCGGCGGTGGCGGCGCGGCATCGCCCTCCCGCGTGCCCGGCAGCCACCAGCGACCGGCCTCGACCGGCTTGCTCGGATTGCGGACGTCGAAGATGCGGTAGCACTGATCGTCGAGCGGGTTGCGCGCTTGGAAGTCCGGCGCGCCGGCCGCCATGTGCACGAACTCGCCGTCGCAGAACCAGAGCTGGTGCACGCCGCGCGAATAAGGCCCGGAAGCATCGACGAAGGAAATGGAGCGAGGCTCCTCGGGGCGCGATATGTCGAACAGCTCGAAGCCGCACGGGCCTTGCCCGACCTTCTGGCACTGGTAGGCCACGGCCATGATGTCGCCGGTCACTTCCAGCGAATTCGAGCGCATATGGGCGGCCGGCAGGTCGGTGCGGCAGACCACGCGCGGATTGCGTGGGTCGGTGACGTCGACGCCGGTGAAGTTCTTCGGCGCGGATTCATGCGCCATCCAGAGGATGCGCCGGCCGTCCTTGGCGATCTGGACCGACAGCCCCTCGCCGATGCCGCCAAAGCCGTCGAGCTCGTGATGCACCAGGAGCTTGAAGTTCCAGGCCATGGGCGCGCCGCCATCGCGGGTGCCGGAGAGGCGAGCGCCGAGATTCATCGTGTGTCTCCTGAAGATCGATGGAAGGCGACCGAGGCGCCGGCTATTTCGGTGCCTCGGCGTGCCAGCGCAGCAGGCGCCCGCGCAGCCAGATCTGCAGCCGCATCACCGCGAGCCCGAGCAGGCCGATCTCGACGATGCCTGCGAAGACGCCGACCGAGTCGGCGAAGCGGCCAGCGATCATCATCTTGCCGCCCAGCCCGGCGCCGCCGAGCATCATCTCGCAGACGATGGCGGTGATGAGCGCGACCGGCGTGGCGATCTGCAGCCCGGTCAGGATCTGCGGCGAGGCGAGCGGCAGGATGACCTGCCGCAATATGGTGGTCTCCGACACGCCGAAGGAACGTGCCGACCAGATCTGCCACTTGTCGATGCTCACCGTCGCGAGGAAGGCGGAGGTGATCATCGGGAAGATGCAGGAAAAGGCGATCATCAGGATCTTCGACGTGTCGTAGATGTCGAACCACAGCACCATGATCGGCAGGAAAGCGATCTTGGGCATGGGGAAGCCGACCGAGACGATGGGCTCGAAGAACCAGCGCACCCGCGGCAGGCGCCCCATCAGCACGCCGAGCGGTACGCCGATGGCTGCCGCCAGGGCGAAGCCGGCGACCGTCCGGTACAGCGTGACGCCGACATCGACGAACAGAGTTCCGGAGGCGATGTGCCGGCCGATCCGTGCCAGCACCGCGGCGGGCGGCGGCAACAGGAAGGAATTGGCCCAGCCGAACTGGCTGGAAAGCTGCCAGGCCGCAAGCAGCGCGATGATCACGCTGGCCTGCACCGCGGTCTCCCAGCGCAGCACGCTCCGCCAGCGGATGCCCGCCTTGGCGTCGCCGGAAGGCCGGCCAGCGGAGGATGCGCGGGGAGCGCTTCGGGATCGCCCGGGCGAGTCCATGCTGGTTACCTCGCTCATGCCTCCCTCCAGCGCAGCGCGCGCCGCATGAAGGCCAGATAGACCTGGTCCGCCACGAAGCCGAGCAATGAGATGAAGAAGATGAGCGCGAACATCGCCGGATAGGCACCGCCATCGCCGAAAGCGGAGATGAGATAGCCGACGCCGTTGGTGGCGATGAGGACCTCGGAGGTCACGATGAACAGGAAGGCGAAGCCGATCGCCATGCGGATGCCGGCAAGGATTTCCGGCATGGCGGCAGGGATGATCACCTGCCGGATGATGGTCAGCCGGCTGGCGCCGAAGCTGGCGGCGGACCAGATCAGCCGCTCATTGACGCCGCGCGCGCCATTATAGGAGCTCAGCACCATGGGCAGCAGACAGCCGATGAAGATGTAGACGATCTTCGACATGTCGCCGAGCCCGAACCACATCATCATCAGCGGCAGCAGCGCCGATTTCGGCATGGGATAAAGGATCTGCAGCAGCGGGTTCACCACCAGTTGGATCGGCTTGAACGAGGCCATCAGCACGCCCGCGGACATGCCGACGACAATGGCGAGCGAGAGCCCGACCACGCCGCGATAGAGCGACATCGCGCAATTGGTGATCACCACGGGATCGCCGAGCAGATCGATCAGCGCCACGACGACGGCGCCGGGGCTCGGCAGCAGGCCCTGCGGGATCAGTCCCACGGCGGAGACGAAGGCCCAGGCCGCGACCAGGATCGCGATCGGGATCATCGACGAGATGAAGCGCGCACTCATGCCGCCGCCCGCGTCTTGGCGGCGGATTGCCCGCGCACCAGGTTCCAGATGTGCTCGGACATCTCGACGAATTCCGGCAGGCGGAACGCGTCGTCGCCGCCGGAGCGGTCGATGCCGACCTCGAGGCTGTGCTCGATGCGGCCCGGCCGCGCGCTCATGATCGAGATGCGGTTGGCGAGGAACACCGCCTCGGTGACGTCGTGGGTCACGAACACCACGGTCTTGGGGCGCTCCCGCCAGATGGCGAGTAGTTCTTCCTGCATGACGCGCCGCGTCTGCGCGTCGAGCGCGCCGAACGGCTCATCCATGAGCAGGATCTCCGGATCGACCGCCAGGGTGCGGGCGATGGCGGCGCGCTGCTGCATGCCGCCGGAGAGCTGGGAGGGATAGGCATTCTCGAAGCCGGTGAGATGCACCAGATCGATGTTGTGCTGGGCGAGGTCGCGCCGCTCGGCGCGAGGCACCTTCTTGTGCTCGAGGCCGTAGAGCACATTCTCGAGCACGGTCTTCCACGGGAAGAGCGCGAAATTCTGGAACACGATGCCGCGCTCCGGCCCCGGCCCCGCCACCTTGCCGCGCGAGGTCGATATCGCGCCGGCCTGGATCGGGAGGAAGCCTCCGATCAGGTAGAGTAAGGTGCTCTTGCCGCAACCGGAAGGCCCCAGAAGGGCATGGAACTCATGACGGCCGACCGACAGGTTGATGTTGTCGAGCGCGGTGACGGTGCTGCCGCTTCGCGCCTGGTACTTGTGGGTCAGCTTGTCGACGAGAATGCCGTTGACGGACATGGTCGGGCCCTTCTCCTGGGGTCAGCGGATGACCGGACTACGGGTTCGCTTCGATCCGGCGCTTGGCCTCTTCGACGTACTCGGTCGCGACGTAGTTCGGCTCCAGCTTCAGCTTGACGTCGGAGAGGCCGAGCTCGTTGGGGACGTCGATGACCTTCTGGATGTTCGGCACGTTCGGGATCATGTACGGGTCCCGGTAATAGTCCGCCTTGGTGAAGGTCGAGGAGAGACTCTCCTTGGGCTGCTTCATGAAGGTGGAGATGATGGTCAGAACCTCGTCGCGGTTCTTGGGGTCATGGAACCAGCGCGAGGCGCGCACATAGTCTTCCATGAAGTCGTACATGGCCTGCTTGTTCTCGTTGATGAACTCGGCGCGGCCGGCGAGGAAGGTGCCGTTGGTCGGCCCCATGGCGTCGCCCTGGTCGTAGAGGATCTTGTAGTTGCCGGTGGCCATCATCTGGTCGCGGAACGGCTGGATGGTCGGCACGAGGTCCAGCTTGTTCTCGGCGATCATGGTCGGCATGTTGGCGAAGCTGGCCTCGACCATGGTGTAGTCTTCGGGCTTCAGGCCGGCCTTCATATACATGACGCGCTGGACGGTGTCGGTGAAGGAGCCGATGCCGTTGGTGCCGATGCGCTTGCCGCGCAGGTCCTTGACGGTCTCGATGCCGGAATCCTTGCGCACCAGGAAGGCGTCGCTGCCATAGCCCTCGACACCGTCCTGAATGACGTCCGCGAGCACCTTCATCTCGACATTGGCATTGTTGACGGCGAGCGCGAAGGCCGAGGCAGCGCTAACGCCGACGTCGAGCTGCTTGGCCGCCAGCGCCGGAATCTGCGCCGAGCTGCCGCGGAACTGCACCGGCTCGACCACGTAGGTCTTGCCATAGTGTTTAAGTATTTCAGGCTTTGAGAACAGTACAGGAATCATGTGATGGGGCATGTTCGCCCACCCAGCCCGGATCCTGACCGGTTCAGCCTGTGCAACTCCGACCGAACTCAGCGCAATACCAAGCGCGGCTACCATGCCAATGGCAAGACGACGGTCATAATTTCGCATCACACGACCCTCTTCGTTCATTCTGGCCATCAAAATCTATCGATGTGCCACGGGCTCACCAACATGACGGAAAGTGTCGGTTGGCACGCCCCCTCATGTCAAGTGATACATCAGAAAAAGAGGGTGTGATTTTGATGATAATGTCGCCCTGCCTATTTTGTGTGCGGAGTGAGTATGGGCAGAGCGCCGGGAGGCGCAAAGATGCCCAATCGCGCCGCGCTTGCGAGCCGGGCGAGGGTGCCGAAGGGCCTGCTCGTCGAGAAACATCAAACGCTGTCGGGCTGAGTTGGCGCTTGGCTGTGTTATTGCGGGGCTGCCAGGGGAGGCTCTCCGGTCCCCTTATTCCATCCGTGCAGCGGCTCCGCTGGCCGGAAGCCATCAGACTTGAAGAGAAGCGTCACTCGCATAAAACGATAAGCCGGAAAGATCACAAACTGGCTTGAGCCGTACGATCGAGTGGTGAATGGGCCATTCCAACCACCCGTCTGATCTGTTATCGGCAATGTTGGCCAGCATGCAGGTCAAACCGGCACTGGGCCGATCGTTCGATCTGCCTGCTTGGAAGCGGACGTTCCCAACTACCGCAACGGGTCAACTCCGGAACCACCGGATCGATGACGCTTCGATGAATGAGCGCCAGCCGATCCGTTTCTGTGGGTTCACCGCGGCCTCTATGGCGGCCACATGCGGCCGAGCACGCCGTCCTTCAGAACGAAGCGATGCGCCAAGGCCGCGCCGGCGTGGACGACGATCAATCCGCCGAGCGTCAGCCCGAGGACGTTGTGCAGGGTCCATAGCACGTCTGAGACCGCCTCGTTCTTCCCGGTCACGGCCGGCAGAGTGACCGACCAGAACACGTTCATCGGCTCGCCATAGGCGTTGGTGCCGATCCAACCGATCACCGGCATGGCGAAGAGAATAGCGTAGAGGACGATGTGGACGCTCTCCGCCAGCAGCCGCTGAAGGGCGGGATCGACGTGGGCAGAGGTGGCGGCTTGTGCGTCAGGCGATAGGCAAGGCGGATGATGACCAGCCCCAGCACCACGATGCCCAGCGACTTGTGCAGATTGAAGAGCCAGTCCTGGAAGGCGTCCCAGGGCAGGTAGTTCACCGCGATGCCGAGCGGCAACATCGTAATCACGATGGCCGCCATGATCCAGTGCAGGACGCGCGCCGGACGTCGGTATTGTTGCAAGACTGGCGGTGTCCGCTGCGGCATCTCCGGCCCCTTTCTCTTATAGAGACGACGATAGGCAGGTAGCATGAGCAAGCGCTATTGAAATGAAGCTCGCTCTCCCCCCTGCACATTCACCACAACGTGCCAAGGATCATCAAGAGACGACCAGCCACCGTCTCTTCCGACCGTCCTCCGGGCGGTAATCTTCGGTACCGGTGAGAGGGGACGGGGCCGTCACTTGATGTGCTTGGAAATGTGCATATATTGTGCATGGCACAAGCGAGGTTCTGCCAATGGTCCATGCTCAGCTGGCACACACTGCGATGGTTTCCGGGTTCGTAGACAGCCTTCAGGAGCCCCGGACGCCCTATATTTCTCCAAAGCGCCTGTCCAAGGCACTCGGCGTCAACGTCGCCAATCTGGCCGAGCTCACCGGGGTTCATCGCAACACCTTGCGCAACCCCTCCTCAGAGCGGCTGCAGGGACGGATGCGCGAGATGGTAAAGGTGATCTCGGCAGCAACGGAACTCACCGGCGATATCGACAAGGCGATCTATTGGTACCGCAACGAGCCGATCGCCGATTATGGGCACCGCACGGCGGCTGAGCTCGTGGCCGATGGTCAGGTGGAGGCGGTGCTGGCCTTCATCCGCGATCTCGAGAACGGAGCCCGTGGGTGAGAACCACCCGCCTCGGTCCGGACGAGATATTCCACCGCTATCTGACACCTAAATGGGCGTTCGTACCGACCAGCGGCGTGGGTGCCGCGATCGATGGTGGCCGTTTCAACCGGCCGGGCGTCGAGGCGCTTTATCTCTCCCGCGCGCCGCAGACGGCGCTTGAAGAATACCGGCAAGGCGCCAGCATCACGCCGCCGGCAACCCTTGCCGCCTACAAGGTCACGCTCGGCGAGGTAGCGGATCTCTCGCAGGGATACGATCCGAGCGTCTGGGATGACGCCTGGAAGGACTGGGATTGTGCGTGGCGCCGGATTGCCCGCATCGAGGGAAAAGTGCCGCCATCCTGGAAGCTTGCCGATCGGGTGATCACCGCTGGGCTTCGCGGAATCCTGTTTCCCTCACTTCGCCATGCCGGCGGCACCAACCTGGTGATCTTTCCCGCCAATCTTCTCGCTGACGACACTGTCATGGTCCACGATCCCGATCATCAGCTGCCGAAGGATCAATCGTCATGGCCATAGGTTACTCGGCGAGGAGCATTGGCGTGCGGAGAGCACTGGTCAGGAAGGCGCACATTTTCTCTATATGGGTGGCTGCTTCCCGGCTGCCGGTCATCACCATGCCGAAGCCATATCGCCAAGATATGCGATAAGCGCAATCACATAGGACGGAATCCGATCATGCCCTCCTCTCCCATTCTCCAAGCAGCCAAAGGAACGGTCTTCCGGCATCGAAAGCGCGGATCCACGTACACGGTTGTGGCAAACGCAACGCTTCAGACCAGTTCGCCGATCGCGGATGACGCCAGCGTCGTAATCTATCAGAGCGAGGATGGGAAGCTTTGGGTGCGCCCGGTAGACGAGTTCTTCGACGGTAGGTTCGAGGAATTGTCGCTGAAGAACGCGCCTCCCTAGAATAGAATCTTGTATTTCTTGGCTTCTATCGCGCCGTGTTGCGCATTTACATCAGCTACAGCTAATTTAAAACTTTGCCTGTAGTCCCGACCATGAGCTAACGAGCGATAGAATGATCGTGTGAAAGTGATTGCAGCATCGTCTGCAATCGTATCGTCGCAGCCAATCACGATTCTGACATACTGCTTAGTAGCTGCGCCGAGGTCGGCACTGTTACACGCATTCAATATGACGCATTCAATATTTCCTACTGCGTCGATGATCCCCGCCAATCCGTCAGCTGAAAGCGGGGTCGCTTCGCCGGCCTCGTTCTCGAGAAAGATCGCTCCAGCACCCCCATGGCCGCTGAAATGGACGATCTGAGGCTTAGCATTGAGGAGATGGTCCGTCATTTCGCTGAGTTTGACCGCCCATTCACTGCGGAGTTCGATGTCGACACGACGCTCTTCGACTAGTTTGAGCCTTTGCAGAGCATCCCGGACTTCCTCGTCCAGCCGCAGCGGCTTCTCATCTCGGGGGGCAGCCATTAGCATACACACGGTTTTCTTCGTCACGGATTTAGCCTCTCCTGCGGCCCTCAGCATTCTCGTAAGGTCGCCCTCGTCGCCAATCCTCGAAAACAGGTCCGGCTCCTGCCGAGATTTGAGCTGACCGTAGAATGACGTTCCCTCTGCTCCCAGAAGGATGCGGGCGCGAAGGCCCGCATCCTCTTCGAAAGATTGCTGGGCGACATCGAGATAAGGTCCACACTCCGAGGCATATGCAGCGATGTGTTCGGCTAGATTGCCACGAATGCCCCGATCCGTTTCCTGCTCGAACCAAGGTAAGGTCGCCGCTTCCAGACCATCGAAGAACACCCTTCGAACGCCTTTGGCGAGGCCCTCACGCGCTTCGGAACTCTCTGCATAGGAGCCTTGCACGATGAGGTCGAGACGGCGCCTGAAGTCCGGCAGACGCTGGGCCGCAAGCTGGTACATCTTCGATTGAACATTAGGACGCAGTCCGTCAATGTCATCAAAGCTCAATCCGAGATGCTCCAGATCGAGGCGGGCATTCTCGGTTACAGCCCATACACTATATTGCTGCACAATCGGATCGTCATGGGCGCACAATTCTCGAACGAACGTACCATTTGAGTGGCGCGGATCAAATAGGTTCTCGATGTCCCTATTAACACCTATGGTAATAAGCGCCAGTTTGAGTATTTCCTTGTCGTCCCTCTCTACATTGATCTTCAGACCTCTCAAATCGATCCGCCGCGGATCGGTGGTCTGCAGCGCAGCAAGCTTCCAGAGCCGAGGATCTATCTTGGATAAACCGTCGATTTGGTCAGTATGGCTTGGAAGCAATTTGCACAGAGCGGCAGCGCCGGCCGCTTCAATTTCTGGATCACCAGAATACATCGTGAGAGTGGATTCAATGTACCGTTGACAAGTCGTCCAACGACCACATTGCGCCAAGGCATTGAGGCCCCACCGGACAACTTTTCTGTCTTGACCGATGACCAGCAATAGAGAGACGATTTGCGCTTCGACAGTAGTGATCCGCTCGACGCCTAAAACTCCCCCTTGCCGATAAAGCGCGGAGAGATTCTGCAAAGCAACTTTTCTGGCCTTTGAATCACCATGCTTTAGTTCGGACTCGATGAAGGCAGCTTGCTGATCGCTTATTTTCTTCTTCTTCATCGCGACATCTTTGATTATCGCCAACGATTGCCGAGAGCGCAGCGGATGACCAGGGCTCGAAGTCATTGAGGTCGTTCGGCATCCGCGTGGCGTCTATCCATCGAACTTCGTTCAGCGACAATCTGCGGGCCGTCGGCTCAAACCATTCGGGACAGTCCCACTCCATCACGAAAAGTAGTGCCGGTTGCGACGAATCGTCAATCGCAACTTCGGAGAACAGAACCTTGGGGACTTCAATTCCTTCGCTGGTCCTGAACATGGATCTAGACAAATCCAGATCATCGAGAAGCACAGACAAGCCGCGCTCCGTTACGCCTAGGTCGTCGCTGAACAGACTTGCGTCATCATAACCGACGACATCAGTGAAGCCTATGGATTGTCGATTTACGAATGCGTCACGATCATCTCGATATCGCCCAATTCGATACGACAGGACTTGTGACCTACGCCTCAGTATGGAGAATGCCCATACTAGATAGAAATCAACGGGAACGTCTCGTGCATCTACATACTGGACGGCGCCACTGTGACCGGCATTGCGAAGAAACTCGTGCCAGCCAACTGACAAGGAGATACTGCTTTCAACATATTCCTTGGCGATAGCGAGAGTGAATGGCTTTGCTAAATCGCGAGTGCGACGGCGCGCGTGGAAGGGGTCCTTGAACTCTTCCAATACGTCCGGGTCGGATCTCAACTCCGACAAAAAGAAGATACCGGGATCGGTCCGGTAGAAGCGACTTTCCAACTTGAGCCGAAGAATGTCCTCGCTCAGACGTGCCTGTAGCGTTTTATGTTGTGTCTTGCCATATAGATGGCTCGGCACAACGCCGGCCTTATAAGCGGCGTCTAATATAGCGCGCGGGCTCAGCGGCCGCCGGGCCGCCCGAAGAACCATCTCCGCGAGTTCAAGGTATGCGTCCACGGTATCCTTCGCCCTGCGCCTCACTGGTACCGAGGCGGTAACTCCGACGCAAGCCACCCGCCGAGTCCGATCTTACATGCATAACCGCTCATACTGAAATCTGCTGCCTACTCATCGAAGCTCTCCTCGCTATCTTCGACCTGCTCGACACCAGTTCCAAACGGCGATAGATCCCCCGCCAGGAGCATGTCTTTGCTGAGCAGGCCGGCATCCTCGAGCGCCTCCATGTCCGGCAGGTCGCGCAGCGTGTCGAAGCCGAAGTGCGACAGGAATTCCCTGGTCGTCACATAGGTGTAGGGCGCGCCGGGCTGCGGCGAGCGCGGCCCGGCGGCGATGAAGCCAAGCCGGCGCAGATGACCGATGGTGTCGCGGCTGATGTCGCGGCCGAAGAACTGGCTGAGCTCGCCGCGGGTGATCGGCTGGAAGTAGCCGATGCACAGCAGCACCAGTTGCTCGGATTGCGACAGCGGCTTGGGATCGTCGGTGCCGAGCCCGGTCGCCACCTGGATCGCCTCGGAAAAGTTCTTGCGGGTGCGGTGCTGCCAGCCGCCGGCGACCGCCACCAGCTCATAGGGCCGCCCGGTGAGCTCGGCGCGGATATCGTCGATCAGGAGCTCCAGGCTGCAGTCGCGGCCGACCACCTTGGCCAGCACCTCGCGGGTGACCGGCTCGGGCGAGGCGAAGATCACCGCCTCAACCCGACCCATCCATTCGCGCCAGCGCAGCTCCGGCGGCAATGCGCTGAGCTCAACATCGAAGCTCACCGGGGTTTTGGAGCGCCGGGCCATGGCTCACAACCCGTAGAGTCGGAACGCTGAGCGGCCGGTGAGCTCGCGCACCGCCCCCAGCGCCTCGAGCCGCTCGAACAACCGCCGGGCACCCCAGCGCGACAGCTTTGGCGTGGCCAGCGTGCCCGGCACCGCGTCGTCGTCGAGCAGCCGGGCGATGGCCTCCCCTGCTCCCTTGGCGCGCAGCTTTGGAACCACCTGCTCCAGCCGGGCGGCGCGGGGGGCGATCTCGGCGGCACAGCGCAAGGTCCGCGCCGCGCCCTGCGCCACGGCGAGGCAGACGGCGGCGTCGAAGCCGTCGTCCGCCGGGCGCAGCCGCCCTCCCCGACCGGCGCCACGGAAGGCGGCGCCGTGCGCCTCGACTATGAGCAGCGGCACAGGCAGCGGCCAGCGCAGACGCTGCGCCAGCACATGGTCGGCCAGCCACCAGCCGAGCAGCCCAGCATTCGGTGCCGCCGTGTCGACGGCACGCACCACCGCCGCGGCAACAAGCGGCGCGGGACGCCCCTCGCCGACCAGCCGGTCGATCTCCACCGGAAGAGCGGCCAGGACCGGGCTCCAGCCCAGGCCGAGCAGGCCGCAGGTCGATTGAAGGATCGTCGCATCGATCGTCGCGGAGCGCTCGGCGAGCCGCCGCCACGCCCCCAGCAGCCGGCCGGCGGGCCCGGGATCCCCATCGGCGGGCCGCAGCATCCAGGCATCGCGCAGGGCCGCCTCGTCCTCCGCGCGACCAACGTGGCGTGCCGCCGCGGCGGCGCAGCTGAGCGCCAGCCGGGCGCGCCAGGCGCCGGCCCAGGGCGGGCCCGCGCGCACGAGATTATCCAGTGAAGTCAATGCCGCGCCGGCGAGGAAGGCCGCTTCCACCGGGTCGGTCACGGGCCCACGCGGTAGCGCCCAGCCGGGGACCGCGAGTACGGCGACCGGCGTCGAAGAGGGCGGAATCAGCGCGACATCCATGGAGCGAGGCTATCGCAAGCGTGCGCTTTCGTCCATGAAATCGCGTTTGAACCGCACGCCCTGTCCGTAAATAATAATGTCCGATAATGTTGCATTATCGGACGTTCTACACCTTTATAGAGAGAGTCCGGCTGTCGCTCGGCCGAGATGGCTGGAATCGCCCGGAAACCTGTCGTTTTCGCCTCCCCTCTTCCCGGATGGGTGGATTCCTCGCCCTAATTGAGCGGACCG
>QFQD01000113.1 GCA_003241485.1 Ancylobacter novellus | reverse complement strand
GCGTCCTCGCGCCTGTCGTTTCATCTCAGCCATCTCGAACATGCCGGGCTGGTTCAGTCGCGTCGCGACGGCCGCTCCGTCATCTACAGCGCCGCCTACCCCGCGCTGTCTGGCATCATCCAGTTTCTGATGCGCGATTGCTGTCAGGGACGGCCCGAGGTCTGCGAACCCGCCGTCGCCTCACTGTCATCCTGCTGCGAGCCCATGAAAGGCGCCGCCAATGCCTGACCATCCGTCGGCCCCCATCTACAACGTGCTGTTCCTCTGCACGGGTAACTCCGCCCGGTCGATACTCGCGGAGAGCATCCTGAATAAACTCGGTGCGGGCCGGTTCCGTGCCTTCTCCGCGGGAAGCCAGCCGAAGGGAACGGTCAATCCGGTCGCGCTCAGGACGCTGGAGAGCCTCGGCTATCCCACGGACGGATTGCGCTCCAAAGGATGGGACGAGTTCGCAAAGCCAGGCGCTCCGGTCATGGATTTCGTGTTCACGGTCTGCGACAACGCCGCTGGCGAGACGTGCCCCATCTGGCCCGGCCAGCCGATGACGGCGCACTGGGGCATTGAAGACCCGGCGGCCGTGACCGGAACAGATATCCAGCAGGAAGCCGCCTTCGCCGACGCTTTCCGCTACCTGCGAAACCGTATTGCCATCTTCACTGCGCTGCCGATCAGGAGCCTCGACGCCGTCGCCCTTGGCACAAAGCTCCGCGAAATCGGGCAGGCTGAGGGAAGCACCTCGCGGCGCCCGGATGTGGCCTGACGATCATGGATGTCATCGTCTATCACAACCCGGACTGCGGCACCTCGCGCAACACGCTGGCACTGCTGCGTCATGCCGGCATCGAGCCGCATGTCATCGAGTATCTGAAGACGCCGCCCAGCCGGGCCCTGCTGGTCCAGCTGGCCGAGCGGATGGGCGTGCCGCTGCGCGATCTTCTGCGCGAACGCGGCACCCCCTTCGACGAACTGGGGCTGGGCGATCCGTCGCTGGACGCGCAGGCGCTGCTGGCTGCGATAGAGGCCCACCCGATCCTCATCAACCGGCCGCTCGTCGTCACGCCGCTGGGGGTAAAACTCTGCCGCCCCTCGGAAACCGTGCTGGACATCGTTCCGCTGCCGCCAACGGTGGACCTCGACAAGGACGATGGCAGCCCGTTCCTGCGCGATGAGCAGGTGTCCCCGCGGGAGCCGCGTCTGGCGAAGGCGCTGCGGTCGGCGGAACTGCCCACGGATGATCTCTGGAATTCGCCCGGCCGGTTCTTCGCCTTCCGCACTCTCGGGGGCAGGCTTGTCGGCTATGGCGGCTTCGAGCGCCATGGCGAGGACGTGCTCATCCGTTCGGTCGTGGTGATGCCAGAGATGCGCGGCGTCGGCGCTGGCCGCAATATCGTGCTGCTGCTGATGAGCCGGGCGTTCGACGAGGGGGCACGTCAGGCATGGCTTCTCACCAGCGCCGCCTCGGCCTTCTTCGAGCGCATGGGCTTCAAGGCTGTGCCGCGCGATGACGCTCCCGAAGCGATCCGGCAAAGCCCCCAGGCTGCCACGCTGTGCCCTTCGACCGCCGCGCTCCTGCGCCGTCGCATCACGCTCTGAGGACGCCATGTCGATATTTGAACGTTACCTCACGCTGTGGGTCGCCCTGTGCATTCTCGTCGGGGTGACTCTCGGGCACTGGCTGCCGGACCTGTTCCAGGCCGTGGCGGCGGCGGAGGTGTCCAACGTCAATCTGCCCGTTGCCGTGCTCATCTGGCTGATGATCATCCCGATGCTGCTGCGCATCGACTTCGCCGCCATGGCGGAGGTCGGGCAGCATTGGCGGGGCATCGGCGTCACCCTGTTCGTCAACTGGGCCGTCAAGCCGTTCTCGATGGCGGTGCTTGGCTGGCTTTTCATCGGCTGGCTGTTTCGCCCCTGGCTGCCGGCCGATCAGATCGAAAGCTATATTGCCGGCCTCATCATCCTCGCCGCCGCGCCCTGCACCGCCATGGTGTTTGTCTGGTCGAACCTGACCCGTGGCGAACCGAACTTCACGCTCAGCCAGGTCGCGCTCAATGACGCCATCATGGTGGTGGCGTTCGCTCCCATCGTCGGACTGCTGCTGGGGCTCTCGGCGATAACGGTGCCGTGGGACACGCTGCTGCTGTCCGTGCTGCTGTACATCGTGGTGCCGGTAGCGCTCGCTCAGCTGATCCGTCGCTGGGTCCTGCGCTCGGGTGGCGAGGTAGCGCTGTCCCGGGTTCTCGCCTTCCTCCAGCCCGTGTCACTGGTGTCGCTACTGGCAACACTTGTGCTGCTGTTCGGCTTTCAGGGCGAGCAGATCGTCCGGCAGCCGCTCATCATCGGGTTGCTGGCGGTGCCGATCCTGATCCAGGTCTATCTCAATGCCGGGCTGGCCTACATTCTCAACCGGCTGGCGGGAGAGAAGCACTGCGTCGCGGGGCCCTCGGCGTTGATCGGCGCATCCAACTTCTTTGAACTGGCGGTCGCTGCGGCGATCAGCCTGTTCGGCCTTCATTCCGGTGCGGCGCTGGCGACCGTGGTGGGTGTGCTGATCGAAGTGCCGGTCATGCTGACGGTCGTCTGGATCGTGAACCGCTCGAAGGGCTGGTATGAGCGCGACGCCGGTGCGCGCGAGACGACGCCGGCACGGCCGTCATGACATCACGGGCGTCGACCCTCGCCTAACCCGAGGGGTGGCAACGGCGTCAGCTGACGCCGTTCCCCGCGCCGGTGGCGGGCAGTACGACCACCTTGGTGCCGGTCGGCACGCGGCGGTACAGGTCGATGATGTCCTGATTCATGAAGCGGATGCAGCCGGAGGAGACCATGGTGCCGATGGTCCACGGCTCCGTCGTGCCATGCAGGCGGTAGAGCGTGTCCTGGCCGTCCTTGTAGATGTAAAGCGCACGGGGCCCGAGCGGGTTGGTTTCGCCACCCGGCATGCCGGCGGCATAGGGGCCATAGCGCTCCGGTTCGCGGGCGATCATCGCCGGGGTCGGCGTCCAGCGCGGCCACACCGCCTTGCGGGCGATCACGCCTTCGCCGCGGAAGTTGAAGCCTTCCTGCTTGCCCACGCCCACGCCGTAGCGCAGCGCCCGGTTGTTCGCCATCACCAGATAGGCATGGCGCTCATTCGGATCGACCACGATCGTGCCCGGCTGATATTGCGTGCGGAAATCCACTTCCTGACGCAGGAAGCGGGGGTCGACCTCCGACAAGTCGACGGCCGGCACGGGGAAGGGCTCGTCATTGATCGCCCCGTACATGCTCAGGAACTGCGGATCCATCGACGGCGGCAGAACGCGGCTGACGCGCGGGCTCTGGGTGGTGGTGCAGGCGGCGAGGGCAAGCGGGGCCGAGAGCAGGAACAGGCGACGATCAAGGGACATGGGCAAGGGCAACCGGGGTATCGGACAGGGGCATTGGAAAGGCGTCGTCCCCGTATAACCCGCGAAACCGCCTGCGCTTCCCCGGCGGGCTTCACGGAGGCGTTATGGAGGGCATTTGCCCAGGCGCTGTGGCCGAGAAGCCGCAGCACGCCGCGGCGCGGGATGGATCGCTTTTCCTGATGGTGAGCCTCAAAACAATTTGTTTCACTTGAACCGGCGGCGGGCCTATTCCACAGAGCTGACGGGTTCAAAAAGCTGGCCACGCATGCGCACCGTGGCACACCCGCGTGACCGGGAAAGGTTCGACATGCCCCGCCCGTCTTCCAGCGCCGCCGCCCCCGCCCGCCCGAGCCTTGCGGCGCGCGCGCCGCTTCTCGTGGTGCTGTGCGGCTGCATGATCGCCATGCTCACCTTCGGCCCGCGCGCCTCCTCCGGCATTTTCCTGCTGCCGATGACCGGCGAATTCGGCTGGGGGCGCGACACGTTCGGCTTCGCCATCGCGATCCAGAACCTGCTCTGGGGCGTGGGCACGCCGTTCGCCGGCGCCATTGCCGACCGTTTCGGCGTCATGCGCGTGCTCTGCGTCGGCGCGGCGCTCTACGCGCTCGGGCTGGTGCTGATGGCCTATGCCTCGACGCCGTCGCTGCTGTTTATGTCGGCTGGCGGCCTTGTCGGCTTCGGCCTGTCGGGCTGTTCCTTCAACATCGTGCTCGCCGCCTTCGGCAAGATGCTGCCGGAGCGCTGGCGGCCCATGGCCTTCGGCGCCGGTACGGCGGCGGGCTCCTTCGGCCAGTTCCTGTTTCCCCCGCTGGCGGCGGGGCTGAATGCCAGCATCGGCTGGCACGAGACGCTGGTCATCTTCGGCGTCGTCATGCTGCTGGTGATGCCGTTCTCGCTGGCGCTGGCCAATGCGCCGGCTCGGCCCAAGGCCGGCGAGGAGCGGCCGCAGTCGATCGGCGCGGCGCTCAGCGAGGCGTTCCGCCATCGCTCCTATGTGCTGCTGGTGCTCGGCTTCTTCACCTGCGGTTTCCAGCTCGCCTTCGTCACCACGCACCTGCCGGCTTATCTCAACGACCGTGGCCTTTCTATCGCCATTGGCGGCTGGACGCTGGCCGCAATCGGCCTCGCCAATATGGTGGGCTCGCTGGGATCGGGCTGGCTGTCGAGCCGCATGCCGCGCCGCTATCTGCTGGCAGCCATCTATTTCGCGCGCGGCGTCGCCATCGCGGTCTTCGTGCTGCTGCCGGCGTCCCCCGTGGTGTCGATCGGCTTCGGCATCGTGCTCGGGCTGCTTTGGCTGTCGACCGTGCCGCCGACCTCGGGGCTGGTGATGCTGATGTTCGGCACGCGCTATCTCGCCATGCTGTACGGCTTCGCTTTCTTCTCGCACCAGGTGGGCGGCTTCCTCGGCGTGTGGCTGGGTGGCCTGCTCTATGAAAAGCTCGGCTCCTACGATCTCGTATGGTGGCTCTCCGTGGCGCTGAGCTTCGCCTCGGCGGCGATCAACCTTCCCATCGTCGAGCGGCCGGTGGAGCGGCCGGTCGATCGGGCCGCCCAGCCGGCGTGAAACCGCCCGCAGTCGAGGCGCCCCGGGTGCGGGCCTCGATGTTTGCCGGGTGTTAACCCTGTTGCTGCAACATGGTGTCGTGGTGCCGAAGTCGTTGCGTCGGCGCCACAGCA
Source organism: Ancylobacter novellus (assembly GCA_003241485.1). Lineage (GTDB taxonomy): Bacteria > Pseudomonadota > Alphaproteobacteria > Rhizobiales > Xanthobacteraceae > Ancylobacter > Ancylobacter novellum_A. Next base: position 1,176 of record QFQD01000113.1, on the reverse strand, counting down.
AGCGTTCTCCATGCGTCCTGCTGCGTGTCGAAGGGCTTGCTCTGGCTTGACAAGATAGGGCTTTCGCGGCGCAACGTAGAAGCTGATCGACGATGGAAACCCTTATGCGCGCTCATTCTGCCTTCATGGCCGCCCTGTGCCTCGCAGCTCCCGCCCTCGTGGCGGCGGCGCCGGTCTCGGCCGAGCCGATGAATGTCGACGCGGCACAGCGCTTCGTCTATGGCCGCACCTTCTCCTATTCCTGCTATGAGGGCACCGCCGGTGCCGGCCGCATCATGCCGGACGGCTCCGTCGCCGGGACCATCCAGATGCGCGGCAAGGGCAATGCCCGCTACGTGACGCTGCCGGCCGGCACCATTCTGGTGAAGGGCGACAAGGTGTGCGCCAAGGTGAAGGGCCTCGCCTTCCAGCCCTGCTTCGAGCTCGACAAGCTGAGCGACAAGGCTTTCCGCGGCAATCTCGCCGGTGCCGACCGGCTGTGGTGCGAGTTCAACCGCGGCAATGGCCGCACGCGCCTCGCCGAGCGGGCGGTTCCCAAGAGCACGGAAACCGCCAGCGCCGCGCCGACGGTGGAAGTGACCGTCGCCAACGAGATGGCCCCTCCCGCCGACCAGCACTGAGGTCCTGCCGCGCCTCACGGGCGGCCGGCAACATATGCCTGACGCTGTATTGCAGTTTTGCAAGATGGGTCGGATATTTTTGATTATCGCATTGCGTATCAGGCTCGATTAGCTTGGCGTCATCAAACGGAGCGCAGGGGAAACCCAGAAATGGGCGACCCCGCCGGCATCCGCCTCCCTGTCGCTGACTTTCCAAGGATCGAGCCATGATCGACAAGAACTCGGCGCCTTATGGCGTCTTCCTCCTGCGTGTCGCGCTGGGCGCCATGTGGGTTTCGCATGCCCTCATGAAGTACTTCGTCTTCACCGTTGGTGGCTTTGCCGGCTATCTCGGCAGCGTCGGCTTTCCCACCGGGCTGGCCGGACCGGTCATTCTCATCGAACTTATCGGCGGCCTGCTCATCGTTCTCGGCGTCTACGCCCGTCACGTCGCGCTGCTGCTCATTCCGGTGATGGCGGCGGCGGCGAGCGTGCACATTCCCAATGGCTGGGTGTTCTCGGCCACTGGCGGCGGCTGGGAATACCCCGCCTTCCTGATCGTGACCTCCTTCGCCCT
>QFQD01000049.1 GCA_003241485.1 Ancylobacter novellus | reverse complement strand
GTTTGGAGCTACGCGCTCGCCGAGATGGCGGCGGTGCAGGCCGGCACCCGCGAGGTGCCGACTGTCGAGGCCTTCCTCGCCGCGATCGGCGCCGCCTGCTCCTTCGCCTGGCCGGAATAGGCCGCGCTACTATCCACCTAGGGTTCCTGCCGCGCCCGCCACTGACGCCACCTGATCCACGCGACGCCGAGCAGCGTCCCGCCGCAGGCTATCGCCAGCCCGAGCCATATCCCCGTCACGCTCGGCATCGTCGCCCCTCGATCCCCTGAAAATCTGGAGTCTACCATGCGTCTCGTCCCCGATTGGAGGCGGGTGCTGCTGCGCGCCTATAGCGTGCGCTTCATCATCCTTGCCGGCATCTTCTCCGGCGCCGAGGTGGTGCTCCAGTTATTCGGCGAGACACTGCCGTTCCCGGATGGGGTCCGGGCGGCAATCTATTTCCTCATCACCATGCTGGCACTGGTGTTTCGCGTCGTCGCCCAGCCATCCGCAAACCTCGGAGATAAACCATGAGCAAGCGGGCCAAGATGGCGCTCGCGGGCGCGGCGACGGCTGTCGCACTGGCTGCCGGCGTCCTCATCAAGCCGTGGGAGGGGCGGGAGCTTGTCGCCTATCGCGACGCGGTTGGCGTCCTCACCATCTGCTACGGCGAGACCAAGGGCGTCACGCCCGGCCAGCGGGCGACGCCCGTGCAGTGCGAGCGGATGCTTGCAGAGCGGGTGCAGCGCGACTTTTACGAGCCGCTGCGCCAGTGCATCGCGGGCTTCGACCTCAAGCCGGTGAGCTGGCAGGCCGCGGCAATCTCGCTCTCCTACAATGTCGGCGTCTCGGCCGTCTGCAGGTCGACGGCGGCGCGTCTCGCCCGCGAGGGCAAGTATCGCGAGAGCTGCGAGGCGATGACGGCGTTCAACCGCGCCGGCGGCAAGGTGCTGCGCGGCCTGGTGCTGCGCCGGGAGAACGGCGACGCGACGCGGATCGGTGAGCGCGAGCTTTGCCTGGAGGGGCTGCGGTAGTGGCCCTGTTCTGGTGCCCCGGCTGCGACGGCGCGCATCAGGTGCGCGTCGGCGAGGGCCCCGGCCCACGCTGGGGCTACAACGGCGACGCCGAGCGGCCGACCTTTACGCCATCGGTTCTCGCTCGCTGGACCGAAGCGGAGCCCCCGGTGACTTCAGAAAACCTTGAGGAGTGGCGCCGATCGCCATGGCCTCAGACGAAGGTCGAGAAGGTCTGCCACCTCAGCGACTGCACCCACGCACTCGCAGGCCAGACGGTCGACCTGCCGGATTGGGAGGCGGCATGATCGCCGCCCTCGCATCTCCCATTGTCCGCGTGCTGATCGCCATGGCGCTCGGCGCCGCGTTGCTCGCCGGCGTCTGGCTGCACGGCTACCGCACGGCGGTCGCGTCCTGCGAAGCCGACAAGTTGCGCGACGAGCTCGCCGCGGCAAAGCGCGACCTCACCATCTCCCGCGCGGCAGCCGAAGACGCGACACGCCGCGCGACGGCCCGATGCTCGCTGCGCTCTTACTGGCGACGATCTGCGGGGCGTGCTCGGCAAGCCCTAAGCCGGCGCCGGTGCAACTGCCGGCCGCGCCGGACTGGTTGGCCCCGGTGCCGTCGCCGGCCATCAAGGTAGGCATGGATGCGCGCGTGGCGCTGGCGCGGACCTATACGGCGCTCGCGCTGGCCAACGGCAGGCTTGAGCAGGGCCGCGCCTGGTACGGCGAGGTGAAGGCTGGATTCGAGGGGCAGCGCTGATGCGGAACGAGCTGAATGAGTCTGTCGTCCTCTCCATTTCGAAGGATGAACTGAAGGAAATGATGGAGAGGGCCGTTCAGCGCGGTCTTGAGGATGTGGGCCTCTACACGGAGGACGCCGACGACCGACGTGAAGCGCGAGAAGACCTTCGTTTTCTCCGTCGCTGGCGGAAGGCGTCGGATGGGATCGCCGCGAAGGTCGGCTACACCGTGCTCGCCGTTGTGACCGGCGGCCTGCTCATTGTCGTGTGGACGGGCATTAAGCTCCATGTGCTCAGACAGCCATAGCACCGGAACCAGCCGCCAGGCGGACATCGTCCGCCTGCCGACGCTCGATCCCTCCACCCGCGCGACACTGCATCGGCCGACAGGGCTGCGGATTGTCAGCATCGGCGACAACTGCGTGTCGGGATCGCGCGAGGAACTGCTCCGGCTCGCTGCGGAGATCATCGCTGCGGATTGGGAGGCGTGCCGAGCCGCGCATTGACTTGACCCCGAGCGATAAGGCAACCCGCCGAGCGCAGCCGGCGCGCGGGTGGATCCTGCCGCATCGCGGATTACCAAATCATGGAGACGACCACCCTTCGGCGCGTGAACCCCACGCGACCGATCGCGGCCTATATCGGCGGGAAGCTACGCCTCGCCCCTCTTATCACGCAAAAGATCGCGGAGATTCCTCATCGGAGCTACATCGAACCCTTCATCGGCATGGGCGGCATTTTTCTGCGGCGGGAGGCTGTGCCGCCTGTCGAGGTGATCAATGACATTTCGGGCGATGTCGTGAACCTATTCAGGGTCGCCCAGCGCCATAGCGATGCGCTTGAAGACGCTTTCCGCTTCCACATTACATCACGGAGCGTCTTTGAACGGTTTTGCCGTGCGGAGCCGGCCGATCTCACAGATATCGAGCGCGCGGTGCGCTTTCTCTATCTGCAGCGGGCCGCATTCGGCGGAAAGGTAGCCGGCCGGAGTTTTGGCGTGTCGCCGAGCGAGCCGGGTAGCATCGACCATGTGCGCCTGGCACCCTTGATCCGTGCCTTGTCGGCTCGGCTGGCGGGCGTGGTGATTGAGAACTTGCCCTATGCGGAGGTGATCGAGCGATATGACCGCCCGGCCTCGCTGTTCTACCTCGATCCTCCCTATTACGGGGGCGAGGCGGATTACGGCAGCGGGGTGTTTCAGCGGGAGGACTTTGAGAAGCTGGCCGCGCTGCTTGGCCAGATACAGGGCCGGTTCATCGTCTCAATCAATGATGTGCCGGAGATCCGTCGCATCTTCTCCGGCTTCACCATGATCCCGCTCAAGCTGAAATACTCGATCGCGCAAAAGGCCAGCACCGAGGCGGCGGAATTGCTCATCCTCGATGCCCGGACGGCGGCAATGCCCGCCAGACAGAGCACTCTTTTCGGTGTCTGACGAACGACGATACGCCCCGCCCTCCTTCGGGAGGGTGGGGTCTTTTTTGCGTGAGCGACAGCTAGGTGCGGTCGTTTCGCTGGCGCATCGATCTTTGACTCTCGACGCCGTTTGTTCTCACTATGTTCTCATTTGAGACATGAGGGGAATGCGATGACCGGGACATATTTCGTGGTGCTGCCGATCGACCGCGATGGCGATGGCCTGCTGCAGCAGGGCGACGCCGAGCAGCCCCGCACCAAGCGCGGTGCCCTGGCGCTGGCGGCCGAGCTTGCGCCCAAGCACGCCGGCGTCCTGGCCTTCTCCCGCAAGATCGACAGGCACACCGGCGAGCACTCGGCGCCGACCATCCTCGCAGCAATCGGTGAGATCCCCGATGGCCTCGCCCGGCCGCCTGCTTTCGACTGATGCTCAAGTTACAGCGCCGGCACGATGTCGGGTTCGCCGCCTATCATGTGCGCAGCGGCGGGTTCATGGTCGGCGGAATCCAGCATCAGGACCACGCACCGGCGAAGTCATGGGTATGGACTATCGGCACCGTAAACTTGTCTGCGGATGGGCGCGGTCCGGCTCATGGCTCCGGCGGCGACCGTGAAGAGGCCATGGCGATGCTCGCCACGCGCTGGCGGTTGTGGCTGTCGCTGGCTGGGTTGGGCGAGATCGAGGGGGATGCGACGCCGCGCGATCCGCCGCCCCTCGCTCTCGATCCCCGCGACGGCGGACCTTCGGAGGATTACACCGTCGCATCCAATGGTGTCGCCTTGGGGCTGGTCGGCCGAGCGTTCGGGGTCGACACTAGTCAGTGGTATTGGACATCCAGCGCAGTCTACGATTGCGAGCGGGGCGGCTCGCGACGCGGCGGCGGCCTCACGCGCGATGCGGCGCATGCCGGCTTCACCGAGGCGTGGCTGGCTTGGTTGGCGCTCGCGGCGTTGCAAGGGGCGCCAATTGAGGCCGTCTCAGCTGAAACGTAGCGAGAACATAAGGGTTTCTGTAGTGGGGTTCTGGCGGTAGCGCTCTCCCGCTACCATGGCTTCCAGAGACGTTTCCAAACCGCACAGGACGCCGCGTGGCACAGCCTTAGGGCGCGTGCCGGCGCCGCGGGCGCAAAAAGAAACCCTCGCCGGCAGAGCCGCGCGAGGGTTCTTTGTTCTCAGGCCGGTTAGGCCGGCCGGTTCGTCAGCTCAATAGGGCGAGACGCACTGCTGGCGCGGGCCGTAATTGGGCTGGAAAGTGTTGTCCGAGGCCCGGTAGGAACGGTAGCGGTTGGCGCACCACTGCACATGGCCGCTGACCTGCCCGCCATAGCTCGGCTGCTGCTGCGCGGCGATGGCCCCGCCGATGATCGCGCCAGCGGCCAGGGCGCCGGCCGGGAACCACCAGCCATTATACTGGCGATAGCCGGGGCGGTAGTAATTATAGCCGCGATAGCCGTTGTAATAGCCATAGCCACCGTGGCGGTAGAAGCCCTGACGCGCGCCCTGGCGGTATCCCTGCCTATAACCCTGGCGGTAAGCCGGGCGATACTGGACATTCTCGACACCGTTTCCAGGCACGGACAGTGTCGTCGGACCCCACGGCGCGGCCGCCGCAGGAACGATGGCGGATGTTACAAGAGTAACCGCAGAAAGAGCGGCGATGGCGATCTTTTTCATTTTAATATCCTCCAAGGATACGATCCATGACCGCAGATTTACATACGATCAATGAATGCCTCCTGAACGAAATCCGTCGAGAATGGGGCGGGACGCCGGCGTTCAAAGCGGCAGGACAGGTTCGAGGCCGCTAACAACGCAGAAGGGGCGCCTTGCGTTCCCGCCCGGCACCCCTTCCGCAGTGAATATGGATGAAAAAAGCGGTCAGTCCGCGCCGGGATCCGCCTTGAAGCCCGCCGCCTCGATGCCGGCAATGGCCGCCGCCTCGTCATTCTCTGAGGTGTCGCCCGAAATGCCGACCGCGCCGATCACCTCGCCCGCGCCGTCGCGGATGAGCACGCCGCCCGGCACCGGCACCAGCGCGCCCCCCGCCACATGGCTGACCGCCGCGACGAAGAACGCCTGCTCCTTCGCCCGCTTGAAGAGCGAACGCGAGCCCATGCCGAGCGAGAGGGCGCCGAAGGCCTTGCCGTGAGCGACCTCGAAACGCTTGAGGCTGGTGCTGTCCTCGGCGGCGGAGACCTTCACCGCCCCGCGCGCATCCAGCACCACGACTGCCATCGGCTTGAAATTGCCTTTCCGGCAGGCGTCGAGCGCGGTGGAGAGGATCGTCTGGGCGGCTTTGAGACTAAGGGTCATGCGCGGCAACTCTCGCTGGTGGCCGGCAGGAGGCTCCCGTGCCCCCGCACCGCCGGTCTATGGATGCCCCAGCGATACAAGCCGCGCCAAAGCCGATCAAGCGGCCTTCAGCTCGGCCGCGCTCTTCAGTGCCCCGCTCAGCGCCGCCTCGCGCTGGCCGGCAGAGATGCCATCGGCGCGGATGAACGCCGGTGCCACGCCAATGAAGCTGAACACCCAGCGCAAATACGTCTCCGCATGCTCGGCCGCCGCCGGCAAAGCGGGGTCGTCAGCTCCCATCGCGCGCGAGGGCGATGACGGCGCGCTTGGCACCGCGAGGCCGGCGCGCTGGCCATCCGCCAGGCACGAAAAAGCCGGCAGCCTCGCGGCCGCCGGCTCGATGTCGCGCCCAATCCTCTCAGCGGATCGGCGGAGCGTACTGGATGCCGCCGGTGCTCCACAGCTGGTTGATGCCGCGCGGAATGCCGAGCTTGGAGCCCGAGCCGACATTGCGCTCGAACACCTCGCCATAATTGCCGACATTCTTCACGATCAGCACCGCCCAGTCCTTGCCGAGCCCGAGCTGCGCGCCATAGCTGCCCTCGGTGCCGACAAAGCGCTTCACGTCGGGTTTCTCCGACTTCAGCGCCTGGTCGAGCGTGGCCTGGCTGATGCCCATCTCCTCGGCGTTGATAAGCGCGAACAGGCTCCACTTCACCACATTGAGCCACGCATCGTCGCCCTGGCGCACCACCGGGCCGAGCGGCTCCTTGGAGATCACGTCCGGCAGCACGATGTGGTCAGCCGGCTTGGCGAGCTTCAGACGCAGCGCGTAGAGCTGCGAGACGTCCGTGGTGATGACGTCGCACCTGCCGTCGGCATAGCCTTTCACCACCTCATCGACGCCCGGCAGCTCGACCAGTTCCAGCGAGAGGTTGTTCTGGCTGGAATAGTCGCGCGCATTGAGCACGCTGGTGGTGCCGGCCTGCACGCAGACCTTTGAATTGGTCAGCTCCAGTGCGCTGTCGACCTTCTTGGCCACCGGCACGAGGAAGCCCTGGCCGTCATAATAGGAGACGCCGGGAAACTGCAGCTTGAGTTCCGCCTCGCGGCCGAGCGTCCAGGTGGAGTTGCGCGAGAGCAGGTCGATCTCGCCCTTCTGCAACGCCGGGAAGCGCGCCTCGGCGGACAGCGGCACATAATCCACCTTCGAGGCGTCGCCGAGCACCGCCGAGGCAACGGCGCGGCACAGATCGACATCGAAGCCGGTCCACTGGCCCTTGTCGTCCTTGGCGGAGAAGCCGAGCAGCCCCTGGTTTACGCCGCACTTGAGCGTGCCGCGCGCCTTCACATCCGCCAGCGTATCGGCCTGCGCGAGCGAGGCGGACAGCAGGGCGCCGGCGGCGGCCAGCGCGAGAGCATATTTCTTCATGTTTCCCCCAAATCGGACTTGGGCGCCGAACGCCGTTCAAGCAGCATCGGCGCGCAGCTCAAAGCGACGGTGCCTGCCGGATGATGACCTTTGTGCCCACGGGCACGCGGCTGAACAGATCCTGCACGTCCGAGTTCACGAGACGGAAGCAGCCCGAGGAAATGGCCATACCGATCGTGTTCGGCATGTTGGTGCCATGGATGCGGTACACCGTCTGGCCGAGATACAGCGCAGCGGCACCCATCGGATTGCCTGGCCCGCCCGCCATGAAGCGCGGCAGATAGGGCTGGCGCTCGATCATTTCCGGCGGCGGCGTCCAGTCCGGCCACTCGGCCTTGCGGCTCACCTTCTGCATGCCGGCCCACTGGAAGCCGTCGCGGCCGACGCCGATGCCGTAGCGCAACGCGCGGTTGTCGCCCTGCACCAGATACAGAAAGCGCTCATCGGTATGAATGATGATGGTGCCCGGCGGCTCGGTGGTGCGGAAATAGACCGGCTGCCGGCGGAAGGCCGGGTCGATCTGCTCTTCTTCCGGCGTCGGCACGTAACCGGGCTTTTCCGGCACGTCGACGATTTGGTTGCCTACGCCCGCCGTCGGCCGCATCTGCGCGTCGGCGGCGGTGAGGGACAAACCGAGCGTGGCGGCCAGCGCCACACCCAAAACGCTTACACGCATTCTCTTCCCCTCTCACGGCGTCTCGCGACTTCCCAAGTCTGGCGCAACTGCGTGTCGGGGTGATGATCCCGAGCCGCAAAGCCTGCCTTCGGCCGTCGGCGATTCAATCAAGTCGCTCCCAAGCGCGATCGAAAGGGGGAAATGCCGCTAAGTCAATGAAAGAAGAGAGCCTCCCGCCCCGGTTTGCGGGGTACCGGCGCGGGAGGCCCATTTGCGCAACTCAGCGCAAATAGCTGCCCGCAAGGGCTTCCAGCCGTTCCTGGCGGCCGGAGCGGGGCTGCGGATCGAGATTCTCCGCCTCGACGCGGACCGCGATGGCCTCCAGCGAGGAGCCGCTGGCGAGCATCGCCTTGTTCTGCGGCTTGTCCCAGCCGGCATAGCGCTCATTGACCGCCTTCTGCAGCGCACCGTCCTCGATCATGTCGGCGGCGATGAGGAGCGCGCGGGCGCACACATCCATCGCGCTGGCATGGGCCAGCACCAGATCCTCGGGATCGATCGACTGGCGCCGCACCTTGGCGTCGAAATTGGTGCCGCCCGTGGTGAAGCCGCCGGCCTTGAGGATCTCGTAGAAGGCGAGCGCGGTGTCCTCGACATTGGTGGGGAACTGGTCGGTGTCCCAGCCGGACTGAGCATCGCCCTTGTTCATGTCGATCGAGCCGAACACGCCGAGCGCCGCCGCCATCGCGATCTCGTGCTCGAAAGAATGGCCCGCCAGCGTGGCGTGGTTGCCCTCGAGGTTCAGCTTCACTTCCTTCTCCAGTCCGGCGCGGCAGAGCAGGCCGTACACCGTGCCGACATCGAAGTCGTACTGGTGCTTGGTCGGCTCCTGCGGCTTCGGCTCGATCAGGATCGTGCCCTTGAAGCCGATCTTGTGCTTGTGCTCGACGACGAGATTGAGGAAGCGGCCCATCTGGTCGAGCTCGCGCTTCAGGTCGGTGTTGAGCAGCGTCTCATAGCCCTCGCGGCCACCCCACAGCACATAGTTCTCGCCGCCGAGCTCGTGCGTGATCTCCAGCACGTTCTTCACCTGCGCGGCGGAATAGGCGAACACGTCCGGGTCCGGATTGGTCGCGGCACCGGCCATGAAGCGGCGGTTGGAGAACAGGTTCGCCGTGCCCCAGAGCAGCCTGGTCTTCGAGGTCTCCATCTTCTTGGCGAAGATGTCGGCAATGGCGCGGACATTCGCGTTGGATTCCTTCAGCGACGCGCCTTCCGGGGCGATGTCGCGGTCGTGGAACGCGAAGAACGGCACGTCGAGCACGCGGAACAGGTCGAAGGCGACGTCCGCCTTGGCGCGGGCAAGCGCCATGTCATCCGAACCGTGCATCCACGGGCGGAAGAAGGTCTCGCCGCCGAACGGATCACCGCCCGGCCAGGTGAAGCTGTGCCAATAGGCGACGGCGAAGCGCAGATGGTCTTCCATCCGCTTGCCGAGCACCACGCGGTCCTTGTCGTACCAGCGGAAGGTGAAGGGGTCGCGGCTCTCGGGGCCGGCATATTTCAGCGGCTCGGCCACGGGGAAAAAATGGGCGGGGGCATTCATGACGTCACTCCCTTCAATGCGGGGTAGAGCGCCCGGTAGAGCGCATGCCGGTCCGCATAGGCTTGTTGCAGATTGGGGTCGGGCAGGATGGTCTCGATGCGGCGCGGGGGCAGGCAGATGTCGCCCGGCGCCTCGCCGGTCGCCGCCATGCGGGCGAGGCGCGCGGCGCCGAAGGCCCCGCCCCGCTCACCATCCTCGATGCGGTTGAGCGGCAGACCCAGCACATTGGCCAGCACCGCGATCCAGAAGCGCGAGCGCGAGCCGCCGCCGATCACGTCGGCCTGTTCGAGATGGGTTCCGGCGGCGACCAGCGCGTCGAGGCAGTCCTTGAAGGCGAAGGCGACGCCTTCCAGCACTCCTTGAGTCAGCGTCTCGCGCGAGGTGTCATGGTCGAGGCCGATGAAAGCGCCGCGGATCGCCGTATCATTGTGCGGCGTGCGCTCGCCCGAGAGATAGGGCAGGAACGTCGCGCGCGAAGGGCCCGCCGGCGCATCGCCGAGCGGGGCGAGAAGATCGCCGGGCGCGACCTTCGCGACATCCGACCACCAGCCCAGTGCCGAGGCGGCGGAGAGGATCACCCCCATCTGGTGCCAGGTGCCCGGCACGGCGTGGCAGAAGGCGTGCACGCTCGATTGCGGGTTCGGCGCGTAACGGTCGGTGGTCGCCCACAGCACTCCCGATGTGCCGAGCGAGACGAAAGCGTTGCCCGCCTTGATGGCACCGAGCCCCACGGCGCCCGCCGCATTGTCGCCCGCCCCGCCTGCCAGCACGGGCGGCGTCGCCATGCCCCAGCGGGCGGCCAGCTCCGGCTTGATGCGGCCGGCGGCGGCGCTGCCCTCGACGAGGCGTGGCATGTGGGCGCGCGAGAGATCGGTCGCCGCCAGCGCGGCGTCCGACCAGTCGCGGGCGCCGACATCCAGCCACAGCGTGCCGGAAGCGTCCGACATTTCCTCGACCATCTCGCCGGTCAGGCGATAGCCGACATAGGCCTTCGGCAGCAGCACCTTGGCGGTGCGCGCGAAGATTTCCGGCTCGTGCTTCTTCACCCAGATCAGCTTGGGCGCGGTGAAGCCGGGGAAAGCGAGGTTGCCCGCCACCTGGTGCAGCGCGGGAAAGCGCTCCTCCAGTTCGCGGCATTCGGCGGAGGCGCGCCCGTCATTCCACAGGATGGCGGGGCGCAGCACCTCGCCATTTTTGTCCAGAAGCACGGCGCCGTGCATCTGGCCGGACAGGCCGAGCCCCTGAACGGCCGAGAGGGCCGCAGGGGCCTGCGCCTTCAGCGCATCGATGCTGGCAAGCGTCGCCTGCCACCAGTCTTCCGGGTTCTGCTCGCTGAAGCCCGGCTGCGGGCGCGAGATGGCGAGCGGGGTTTCGGCGGTGGCAATGACGGACTGGTTGCCGTCGACCAGCACCGCCTTGACGGCGGAGGTCCCGATATCGAGGCCGAGAAACATGCCTCACATTCCTTGCATGCGACGTGTGGGGATCACGGCAGGTTGTCCCGCACGAAGATGTCGATGCGGATACGTTCCTGCTCATTCAGCAGCGGCTCGCCGGCGCAATGCGCCAGCAGCACGCGGGCCGCCGAGCGTGACTGGTGCCCGGCGTCCTGGTTTATCACCGCGTCCATGACACCGCGCAGCAGGAAGCGGCGCGTGTCCTCGGTCAGGTCATGGCCGATGAAGACGAGGTCGGTGGCGCGGTTCGCGGACGAGATCGCCGCCGCTATACCGCGATTGCCGGCGCCGACATTGTAGAGGCCGACAAGGTCCGGCACCTCGCGCAGCATCTGCGCGGTAATGGCCTCGGTCCGCTCCTCCTCGTCGAAGCTCTCCTGCGCCGGCAGCACCTTGAGGCCCGGATATTCGCCGGAGATCACCTGCATGAAGCCGAACTGGCGCTCGGCATGGTCACGCAGTGCCGGCGTGCCGACGATGAGCCCGATCGCCCCCTGTCGCCCCGCCGCGAACCGCCCCATCAGCGTTCCCGCAGTGCGCCCGGCGGCGATGTTGTCGATCCCGACATAATGCAGCCGGTGCGAAGACGGCACGTCCGACACCAGCGTCACCACGGCGACGCCGGCGGCGGTGAGGTCGTCGATGGCTGCCCGCACGCGGGGATGATCGAGCGCCACCACGGCAATGCCGTCATAACGGCCGATCAACCCCTCAAGCGCCGAGGCCAGCGTCTCCGGCGCGAAAACATCGACGCGCAGCGTGTCGATATAGGCGTTGTTGGCCGCCAGCCAGTTCGCGGTGTTCGCCACCTGCTCGGCCAGCATGCGCATGAAAATGTTCGAGCCGACCGGCAGCACGAAGCAGAATCGGTAGGTTTCACCGCGCGCTAGACGGGCAGCGGCCAGATTCGGGCGGTAGCCGAGCCGCGCCACCGCGTCCTTGACGCGATCGGCCGTGGCACCGCGCACGCCGGCACGGCCGTTCAGCACACGGTCCGCCGTTGCCAGCGAGACACCGGCCTCGCGAGCCACATCCTGCAGTGTTATGCGCGAAACGCCTCTGGACATGCGGCAAGGATGCCCTCAAAATCTGAGGTACGCAACTCATGAGGTGAAATGCCGGCTTAGACCAAAAGTGGAGCGCCACGGGCTGCATGATTTGCTAGGTTTCAGGCTGATCGCTCGGCACTCCGAGGTTCTGAAGGGCACGCCGGTCTGAGAAGATCGGCCAATAAGATGGTGATCCAGCTTCGCTATGAGGTTCGGACATCAGAACGAGACTGCGGCACGCGCGCCACCGCGCAGCGAGGCCGGGCGACAGGAAACACCGTATCCCCCTGGAGGATAAACCCATGAAGTCGAGACTGACCCTTACTCTTGCCGCCCTCGCGACCGTCGCTACCATCGGCGCCGCCCGCGCCGCCGACACCGTCGTCGGCGTCAGCTGGTCGAATTTCCAGGAAGAGCGCTGGAAGACCGATGAAGCGGCCATCAAGAAGGCGCTGGAAGCCGCCGGCGCCAAGTACATCTCTGCCGACGCCCAGTCCTCCGCCGCCAAGCAGCTATCGGACGTCGAGGCGCTGATCGCGCAGGGCGCCAACGCCCTCATCATCCTTGCGCAGGATTCCGACGCCATCGCCCCGGCGATCGCCAAGGCCCAGGCCGAGGGCATCCCGGTGGTCGGCTATGACCGCCTGATCGAGATTCCGTACGCTTACTACATCACCTTCGACAACAAGGAAGTCGGTCGCCTGCAGGCTGCCGAGGTGCAGAAGCTGAAGCCGAAGGGCAACTACCTCTTCATCAAGGGCTCGGCCTCCGACCCCAATGCCGACTTCCTGTTCTCCGGTCAGATGGAAGTGCTGAAGCCCGCCATCGACAAGGGCGACATCAAGAATGTCGGCGAGGCCTATACGGACAGCTGGCTGCCGGCCAATGCCCAGCGCAACACCGAGCAGTTCCTGACCGCGAACAACAACAAGGTCGACGCCGTCGTCGCCTCCAATGACGGCACCGCCGGTGGCGCCATCGCCGCGCTGGCGGCGCAGGGCCTTGCCGGCTCCGTCCCGGTTTCCGGCCAGGACGCCGACTTCGCCGCGCTGAACCGCATCGCCCTCGGCACGCAGACCGTGTCGGTGTGGAAGGACAGCCGCGAACTCGGCAAGAAGGCGGCCGAGATCGCGCTGGCGCTGGCCAAGGGCACCGACCCGAAGGCGATCCCCGGCACCGCCACCTTCACCGGCGGCCCGAAGAAGCAGGCGATGAACTCGACCTTCCTCAAGCCGCTCCCGATCACCAAGGACAATCTCGACGTGATCATCGAGGCCGGCTGGGTGCCGAAGGCGACCGTCTGCCAGGGCGTGAAGCCCGGCGCGGTTAAGGCCTGCAACTGATCCCTAAAACGTATGGCGGCGGGGTTTTCCCCGCCGCCTGCCCATCAGGGGCACCTCGCGCATGAAAGCGCGGGCCCGAGGAGGACGCTCATGACCGACACCACGACGGCCGCTCCGGTTCCGTCACCGCAGCCCAAGGGAGCACCGGCAGGCGCCCCGGCGAGCGCGCCGACCTCGTTCCTCGGCGCGCTTGAGATCGACATGCGCTTTCTCGGCATGATCGGCGCCCTCGCCGTCATCTGGATCGCGTTCGATTTCCTGGCCGACGGCACGTTCCTGACGCCGCGCAACCTCTGGAATCTGTCGGTCCAGAGCTCCTCCATCGCCGTCATGTCCACCGGCATGGTGCTGGTCATCGTGATGCGCCACATCGACCTGTCGGTCGGCTCCATCCTCGGCGTCACCGGCATGATCATGGCCGTGTTTCAGGTGAACTACCTGCTTCCGGCGTTTGGCTTCAATCATCCCGCGGTGATGATCCTCACGCTTGTCGTGGGCATCGGCATCGGCGCCGCCATTGGCGCGCTGCACGGCTTCGTCATCGCCTATCTCGGCGTTCCCGCCTTCATCGTCACGCTGGGTGGCCTGCTGGTATGGCGCGGCGCCGCCTGGGCGGTGGCCGAGGGCAAGACCATTCCGCTGGTCGACGACAATTTCAAGCTGCTCGGCGGTGGTGCGGACGGTTCGATCGGCGCCACCTGGAGCTGGGTCGTCGCCATTGTCGCCTGCGTCGCCATCGCCGCCGCGGCCGTGCAGGCCCGCCGCCAGCGCCAGCGCTTTCACTTCCCGCTGAAGCCCGTCTGGGCGGAGATCGTCACCGTCGCCGCCGGCTGTCTGGCCGTTATCGCCGCGACGCTGATGGTCAATGCCTACACCCTGCCCGCCGTACTCGCCCGGCGCTACGCCGAGGCCGCCGGCATCCCGGTGCCGCCGGAAGGGTTGTCCATCAGCTTCGGCTATGCCGTGCCGGTGCTCGTTGCGGTGGCGGTCGGCATCGTCATGACCTTCATCACCACCCGCACCCGCTTCGGCCGCTATGTCTTCGCCATCGGCGGCAATCCGGAGGCGGCCGAGCTGGCCGGCATCAACACCAAGCGCGTCACGCTCGCCGTGTTTGCGCTGATGGGCGCCCTCGCCGCCATCGGCGCGGCGATCTCCACCGCCCGCCTCAACTCCGCGACCAATGCGCAGGGCACGCTGGACGAACTTTATGTCATCGCCGCCGCCGTCATCGGCGGCACCTCGCTCTCCGGCGGCTCGGGCACCATTGCCGGCGCCATGGTCGGCGCGCTGGTGATGCAGAGCCTGCAGTCGGGCATGGTGCTGATGCGGGTCGACACGCCCTACCAGAACATCGTGGTCGGCATCGTGCTCGTTTTCGCGGTGTGGATCGACACCGTCTACCGCAAGCGGATCAAGTGAGGGGTTCCGACATGAACGCTGCAACCGCCGAACCCATGACCGCACCCGTCGCCCGCACCGGCACGCCGCTGGTCCAGATGAAGGACATCAGCATCTCGTTCGGCGGCATCCGCGCCGTCGACGGGGTCGATGTCGATCTGTATCCCGGCGAGGTGGTCGGCCTGCTCGGCCACAACGGCGCCGGCAAGTCGACGCTGATCAAGATCCTCGCCGGCGCCTACCGGCCCGACAGCGGCGAGATCCGCATCAGCGGCGAGCGCGCCGACATCGCCAACCCGCGCGATGCCAAGCGCTACGGCATCGAGACGATCTACCAGACGCTCGCGCTCGCCGACAATGTCGACGCCGCCGCGAACCTGTTCCTCGGCCGCGAGCTGCGCACGCCCTGGGGCACGCTGGACGACGTGGCGATGGAGGCGGCCACCCGCGAGGTGATGGGCCGGCTCAACCCGAACTTCCGCAAGTTCAAGGAGCCGGTGCGCGGCCTCTCCGGCGGCCAGCGCCAGTCGGTCGCCATCGCCCGCGCCATCCACTTCAACGCCAAGATCCTCATCATGGACGAGCCGACCGCCGCGCTCGGCCCGCAGGAAACGGCGCAGGTGGCCGAGCTGATCAAGCAGCTCAAGGCGGAAGGCATCGGCATCTTCCTCATCAGCCACGACATCCACGATGTGTTCGACCTCGCGGACCGGGTGAGCGTGATGAAGAACGGCAAGCTGGTCGGCACCGCCAAGACCTCGGACGTCACCAAGGACGAGGTGCTGGGCATGATCATCCTCGGCAAGAGCCCTCCCGGCGCCATTCCCGGCCCTGGCGCCTCGCACTGACGGACGATCGGGAACAGCGGCAGCGTGCCGCTGTTCCCTCCCTTCCCTCGTCCATGGTAACGCTATGGTGAGGGAAGCCGGAACGAGATGACACACACCCGCAACACGCTGCGACGAATGGCGATGGCTTTGGCCGTCGCGTATCTCGTTGTGTTGCAGGCCCTGCTCGGCGGCGTCTCCTCCGGCGCCCATGCCGGCAGCCTCGTCTCGGTCGACGGCTTCGGCCAGATCCTGTGCCGCGGCGCACAGGCCGACACGACGTCGCCGGGCGACCCCGCCCACCATACGCCCGATTGCTGCACCACCGGCTGCCAGACCAGCGTCGGTGCCGCCCTGCCACCGTCCGCGGGCACCGCGCTGGCCTTGCCCGAGGCGATCGCCCATGCGCGGCCGCTGCTGCCGCGCGCGGCTCTCGTCGCCGCATCCGACGAACGCACACCGCGCCATACACGAGCGCCTCCCCTCGCCTGATCCCCGCCAGTGGCGGGCCCCTTTTCGCGCATCAGTCGAGTATCGCCGGCCTTCGCCCGAGGGGCGCGCCGGCACGTTGGGAGTGCCTTTCATGATTCGCTTCGCTTGCACGCGCGTGCTGCGCCACGCCGAGGACCGCATCGGATTCCTCATCCTCGCCGCCGCCCTCGCGCTCTTCGCCGTCCAGCCCGCCTTCGCGCACGGCTTCAAGATCGGTGAGCTGGAGATCGGCCATCCCTGGGCGCGCATGACGCCGGCCGGCGCCAAGGTCGGCGGCGGCTATCTCACCGTCCATAATGAGGGCAAGGACGCCGACACCCTCGTCTCGGCCACGGCGGAAGTCGCCGGCAAGGTCGAGATCCACGAGATGGCGGTCAAGGACGGGATCATGACCATGCGCCCGCTGCCGGACGGCGTGGCGGTTCCCGCCGGCGCCGAGGTGAAGCTGGCACCGGGCGGCTACCACCTGATGCTGCTCGACCTGAAGCAGCCGCTGAAGGAAGGCGAATCCTTCAAGGGCACGCTCACCTTCGCCAAGGCCGGCACGGTGAACGTCGAGTTCAAGATCGAAGGCATGGCCGGCCCGAAGGGCGCGCAGCCGGAGGCGCACGACGCCCATAGCGCCCACACCTTGCCGATGCCGGCAAACTAGGCGGCACCGCCCCGCTTCTCCGCCGCGCAGACCGATGTCCGGCCGCCCAACGGCCGGGCCTGTTCTTGTGCGCCTCGATGATCCCCCATTTCCGGATGCTCTCCGATGAACGCCACCACCTTGCCTGCCGACGCCCCCGAGCGCGCGGCCAATCTCTACCGTGCCGTGTGGCGCTGGCACTTCTATGCCGGCCTGCTGGTGCTTCCCTTCATGGTCCTGCTGGCGGTTACCGGCGGGCTGTATCTGTTCCGCGACGAACTCGACAATGCGTGGCACCGTGACCTCAAGCAGGTCACCGCGCGCGCAGCCTCGGTCGAGGCGCCCAGCGCCTGGATCGCCGCGGCGCTCAAGGCGCGGCCCGGCACGGTGCTCAAGATCATCACGCCCGCCGCGCCCACGGCCTCGGCGGAGGTCGTCATCAAGACCGCCGAGGGCGCGCGTCGTTCGGTCTATGTCGACCCCTATGATTCGCGCGTGCTTGGCGAGCTGGCTGACCGCGGCACGGTGATGTGGCTGGTGCGCCGGCTGCACAGCCTTGCCGAGTTCGGCACCGTCACCAACGGCATCATCGAGATCGTCGGCGGCTGGGCGATCCTGCTCGTGGGCACCGGCTTCTATCTCTGGTGGCCAAGGCGCCAGACCGGAGGTGTCGTCTCCGTGCGTGGCGCGCCGCGCCAGCGGGTGTTCTGGCGCGACCTGCATGCCGTGACCGGCGCCTTTGCCGGCATCGCCATCGGTTTCATGGCGCTGTCGGGCATGCCGTGGTCGGTACTGTGGGGCGCCAAGGTCAATGAGTGGGCCAACAGCTCCAATTACGGCTATCCGAACGGGGTGCGCGCCAACATACCGATGTCGGACGAGCATCTGGAACACGTGAACGGCCCCACCACCTGGTCGCTGGAGCAGGCCAAGGTGCCGCTCTCGACCAGCGCGACCGGTCAGCCCATCGGCATCGATGCCGCCGCTGCCATCGTCGAAAAGCTTGGCGTCTCGCCCGGCTACACGCTCAGCCTGCCGGGCTCGCCCACCGGCGTCTACAGCGCCTCGGTCTACCCCGACGACCTGTCGAAGCAGCACGTCGTCCATCTCGATCAATACAGCGGCAAGCCTCTGATAAACATGACCTTCGCCGACTATGGCCCGGCCGGCAAGGCGATGGAATGGGGCATCAACGTCCATATGGGCCAGGAGTATGGCCTCGCCAACCAGCTGTTCATGCTGGCCCTGTGCCTCGCCACCATACTGATGTCGGTCTCGGCCGGCGTGATGTGGTGGAAGCGCCGGCCCGCCGGATCGCTCGGCATTCCGCCCGCGCCGACCGATCCCTCGGTGATGCGCGGTCTCATCGCCATCATGGCGTTGATCGGACTGATCTTCCCGCTGGTCGGGGCCTCGCTGGTGGTGATGGTGCTGCTCGACTTCGCCTTCGCCCGGCGCCGTACACGGGTGAGGACCGCCTGACCGTTACAGTCTGGACGGGTTCCAGCCGCGCGCCTCTTCGCCTAATGTCCCCGGGATGGAAGAGGCGCGCATGGCTCCCAAGAATACAGCTCCAAGAAGTACGACGACCCGGAACAAGCTCGCCCCGACACAGGCCCCCCACGCGTCCGATCCAGAGGCCTCCGACGACCTTCCCGCCAAAGTTGCGAAGCTGCGCGACGGGCTGTTCATCCGGGTCTATTTCGGCGACGGACGCCATCTCGGCCCCGGCATGGTGGAACTGCTGGAAACCATTCGCAGCGAGCGCTCCATCCTCTCGGCCGCGCGCAGAATGGGCATGAGCTATCGCCGCGCCTGGCTGCTGGTGGACGAAATCGGGCGCAACTTCCGCGAGCCTGTGGTGGTCACGCATCCCGGCCGGCGTGGCCACGGCACCGATCTCACCGCCTTCGGCGAGCGGCTGATCGCGCTTTATCGCCAGATCGAGGCCGCGAGCGCCGCCGCCAGCCACGCGGCGGTCGAGGAACTGCGGGCCGGCCTTGCGTCGCCATCCGCGTCCGAGCCGCCGGCGAATGAGGGGTAGGCGGGAACCTTTCGCCAAGCGCTGCCGTTCTCCGTTTAGAGCGGAGACATCATGCAGACCCTCATCATCGTCATACTGATCCTCGTGCTGCTGTCGGCGACGGGCTATCTCGGCCACCGCACCAACGGTGTGCGCGGCGTTATCATCGCGCTGGTGATCGCGCTGCTGATCCTCGCGGTGGTCGGCTTCGTCAGCGACGAGTTTGCTGTCGGGCCCGGCGTCGCCCCGATCATGCAGGGGCCGAACTAGCCGGGCACGCCGAAGTCCGGATTGCGGCTGTCCACCGCCACGGACTTGACCATGGCCCACACCGCGAGCCCCGGCCGCAGGCCGAGGCGCTCGACGCTTTCGCGGGTAACCGTCGCCGTGAGCCGCGTCGGCCCGACCGTGAGCGCGACATCAGCATACGGGCCTTCCTGCAGCCGGATATCGTCCACCTGCGCCGCCAGAAGGTTGGACACCGACACGTCCTCCGGCTTGCTGAGTGCAATGGCGACATCGCGCGCCCTCACCCGTGCGCGCACCCGTGTGCCGACCGCGCGATCAACCAGCGGCACGCGCAGCTCACCTCCAGCGAAGGCGAGCGTCGAGAGGGCGAAGCCGGCATCGTGGCGACTGACCACGCAGTCGAGCAGCGTGCCGACATCGAAGCGGCCGATGACCGGCAGGATTTCCGGCAGGGACATCACCTCGCCCACCGGCCCGGCGGCGATCTGGCGCCCCTCGCGCAGCGCCACCACCCGGTCGGCGAGGCGCAGCACCTCGTCAATGGCGTGGCTGACATAGAGTATGGGCAGCCCCATCTCGTCGCGCAGCCGCTCCAGATAGGGCAGGATTTCGCTCTTGCGCGCCTCGTCCAGCGCCGCCAGCGGCTCGTCCATCAGGAGCAGGCGCGGCTGGGAGAGCAGCGCCCGGCCAATGGCGACGCGCTGGCGTTCGCCGCCGGACAGCGTGTGCGGCCGGCGCGCCAGCAGATGGCCGATACCCAACAGCTCGACCACGGCCTCGAAGCCGATCGGGCGCTCGGTGGCGCGGCAGCGCCGCTCGCCATAGCGCAAATTGCGCGCGACGGAGAGATGGGGAAACAGCCGTGAATCCTGGAAGACATAGCCGACCCGACGGGCTTCGATCGGCACATTGATGCGGGCCGCGCTGTCGAAGAACACATCGCCATTGACCGCGATGCGCCCGCGATCGGGCCGCACCACGCCCGCCACCGCCTGGATGATGGTGGTCTTGCCCGCGCCCGAGCGGCCGAACAGCGCGGTGACGCCGGCATTGGGCGCGGCGAAGGCCGCCTGCAGCGCGAAGCCGGGCCGCGCGATATGGATGTCGATCTCGATCATGCGCGCCCGATCATCACCCGTATGCGGCGGTCGACGAGGCTGGCCAGCAGCAGCGAGCCCAGCGCCAGCACGACGGACACGAGAGTGAGCCGAAGCGCCATGGCGTCCCCGTCCGGCATATGGGTCGCGGAATAGATGGCCAGCGGAATGGTGCGGGTCTGTCCCTCAATATTGGAGACAAAGGTGATGGTGGCGCCGAACTCGCCGAGCGCCGAGGCGATGGCGAGCAGCGCACCGGAGAGCACGCCCGGCAGCATCAGCGGCAAGGTGATGGTGAAGAACACGTCGACCCGCGAAGCGCCGAGCGTGCGCGCGGCCGTCTCCAGCCCGCGGTCGACCGCCTCCAGCGCGAGGCGGATGGCGTTCACCGTCAGCGGAAAGCTCACCACCGCCGCCGCCACGGTCGCGCCCGCCGTGGTGAAGATCAGCTTTATGCCGAACCAAGCGTCGAGATACTGGCCGATGGAGCCGCGCGCGCCGAGCGTGACGAGCAGCAGATAGCCCACCACCACTTTCGGCAGCACCAGCGGCAGATAGACCAGGCCATCGAGCAGCCCCTTGCCGGGAAACCTCACCCGCGCCAGCACCCAGGCGGCAAGAATGGCGAAGGGCAGGCTCCAGAACGTCGCCCAGAACGCCACCTTCAGGCTGAGATAGACCGCGGTCCATTCTTCGGGGGTGAGCATGTCCATAGCCGAAACGTCATCCCCTCAACCATCGCAATCCCGGCCGAGCGTAACGAGAGCCGGGATCGCGTACCATCTGATCCTGCGCGTCATCCCGGATACGGCTAGCAACCATTCCGGGACGACGCTTTCGAGAGCGGCCGAACGCGGCTCACTTCACCACGAAACCGTATTTCGCATAGATGGCCTTCGCCTCCGGGCCGGTGAGGAAGGCGAAGAACGCCTGGGTCGCCGGCGTGTCCTGCCCCTTCACGATCTCGAACGGGTATTCGACCGGCGGGTGGCTGTTGGCCGGGAAGGTGGCGATGACCTTCACGTTCTTGGCGATGGCGGCATCCGTCGAATAGACGATGCCGGCCCGCGCCTCGCCCCGCTCGACCAGCGCCAGCGCGGCGCGCACGCTCTCGGCACCGACGATGCGCTCGCGCAGCTTGTCCCACTGGCCGAGATTGGTCAGCGCGGTCTTGGCATAGATGCCGATCGGCACGCTGTCGGTGAGGCCGGTGGCGATCTTGCCGTCCGCGCCGAGGAAGGCGAGCCAGTCAAAGGACGCGTCGATGGTCACGTCCTTCGCCTTGTCCGCCGGCGCGATGAGCACGAGGCTGTTGCCGATGGGGGTGACGCGGGTGGCCTTGAGCGTCAGGTCCTTGCCTTCGGCATAGTCCATCCATTTGTTGTCGGCGGAGGCGAAGATGGCGGCGGGCGCCCCGGCCTCCAGCTGCTTGGCCAGCGCCGAGGAGGCGGCAAAGGAGAAGTTCACGTCCTTGCCGGTCTTCTCCTTGTAGAGCTTGCCGATGTCCTGGAACGCGTTGGTCAGGCTGGCGGCGGCGAAGACGGTGGTCGTCTCCTGCGCCCGCGCGCTGGCGAAGGGCAACGCTACCAGCGCCGCCAGGGCGAGCGCGGCCACGGCGTGACGGACGAGAGGGCGACGAGAAAGAACAAGGCGTGACGGCATGGCGTGGCTCCCCGGCTTGGTATATCCACCTATATACATGTATCCGTCCATATACATGAACAGGTCTGGGATACCAGCGCGAAAGCGCGGTTCCGCTCATATTGGCGGGCGCTGTGGACAGGCCAAAAGGAAAGGCCGGCACATCGCGCCGGCCTTCTTCGTGATGGAAGATCGCGTTGAGCAGACCGTCAGTCGGTGACGCCGGTCTGACGCGCCGTATCGGAGGCGACACGCTCGGCGGCGGCGACGAGATCCCACGCCGCCAATTCGCCCTCCCGGCCGAAAACGATAGACGGCCCGCTGGAGACGACGCGGCGCCCGCAGCCATCGTCAATGACGGCGAACTCATAGATGTGATGCGCCGTTTTGTGCATGACGCGCACCGTGGAAGGCGAAAGCGTGACCACGTCGAAATCGCCGTGCGGCATGTTCATCCTCCCCTTTTCTGGCCCGCGCCGCCGGAGCAACGCGCCTATGACGCGCTTGAGCCGCAGGTCCGAAAGCCCACCGGCGGCCATCTGACCGGAACTTTGGTCTAATCGAGGCGTTGGGACAACGAAAATATGTCCTGCCGCGCCGCGAAAACGAAGTTTAGAGGCGCTTCAACGTCGAACGTAAATCCAGAATTTCTGCGTAATATTGGCGCCGATTTCGTCTAGACGTATCAGCCCCGCCGCCGCGCAGCATATCCGCTCAGACCCAAACGGAAACAAGCAAGGAGAACGCTGTCCATGAGCCGAAACGTGACACTCATCATCGCGGCGATCGTGCTGATTATCGCGGCCTATGCGGCCGTGCAGTATTCCGGCCGCATGACCACGCAGCCGACCGAGAACCCAACGCCGCCGGTCGGAAGTCCTCCGGCCACGCCTTAAGCCGCCGAGGATGCGCGCGCCTGTGCCATCGCCGCAAGGATGGCGCGGGCCCGCGCATCGCCCATCACCGCCTCGATGTCGCGCCCCATCCTGCGCCGCCAGTTCGGCCGCTCCCGGTCGGTGCCGGGCAGGTTTACGGCGACCGCCTCGCCGGCGAGATCGTCGATCTGCGCCAGCGCGAGGACGGAGGGCGTGCGGGCCACATAGGCATGCAGCGCCGCCACGAAATCATCGGTCAGCGGAGCGCCGGGCTCCGGCTCTGCGCCAATCAGCCCCTCACGCAGGAGCGCCGCCGCGAGTTCCGCCTTCTCGGCCGCGCGGGTGGCCAGGGCCGCCACCAGCGAGAGATCGGTCTCCAGCCCCAGCGTCCGCCGCTCCGCGAGATCCACGCCATCCCACCAGCCGGCGATGGTCGGCAGGTCATGCGTCGACACGCAGGCCGCCGCCAGCGCCGGATATTCCTGCGGGGGAAGAAACTGCGTTCCGCGGCGCTCGAACCAGAGCACGCGGTAGGAGAGCATGCGCTCCTCGCTCAGTTGCTCGCGCATCCCCGCCGGCACGGTGCCGAGATCCTCGCCGACGACGAGGCAACCGGCCCGGTGACTTTCCAGCGCCACCTGCCCCGCAAGGTCCTCGAACGGCATGGACAGGTACGTCCCTTCCGTGCCGCGCGCGCCCTCGGGGATGAGGAAGAGGCGGCGCAGGCCCATGACATGGTCGATCCGCAGCGCACCGGCGTGGCGCATATTGGCCGCGACCAGCCGGGCGAAGCCGTCATAGCCCTCGCGCTGCCAGGCCAGCGGGTCGAAGGGCGGCAGGTTCCAGTTCTGCCCTTCCGGCCCGAGCGGATCAGGCGGGGCGCCCACATTCACGCCCTGCATGATGAGGGAGGCTTCCGACCAGGCCTCGGCGCCGTCCGGCGTGGTGCCGACGGCGAGATCGCGATAGAAGCCGAGCGACAGACCGCCGGCTGCCGCGCGCGCGGCGGCGCCGGCGAGCTGCCGGTCGGCGATCCATTGCTGCCAGAGCGCGAGGCGCACCCCATCCCCATGGGCGTCGGCAAAGCGATCCACCGCCGAACTCGCGGCATCGCTCAGCCCGTCCGGCCAGGCCCGCCAGCCCATGCCGGGGAAGCGTTCCGCGATCGCCTGGAAGATGGCGAAGCGGCGAAGCCTTTCGCCGCCCTCGGCAACGAACCCCGCAAAGGTCGCGTCGGTTGCCGCGTCGAAGGTCGCGAACGCCGCGCGCAGCGCCGCCTGTTTGGCGGCCCAGACGGCCGTGTAGTCGACGCTCGAAGCGGCCGAGAACGACGCGAAGCCCGTCATATCCGCGCCAAGCGCGGCGACATCGATATAGATCGGATCGAGGAAGCGTCGGTCGGAAGGCGAATAAGGGCTCACCCGCGTGCGATCGCCCGGAAACAGCGCATGCAGCGGGTTGAGCCCGAGCACTGCCGCGCCCTGTGCGCCCGCCCGTTCCGCGAGGTCGCCCAGCGCCGTGAAGTCGCCGATGCCCTGGTCGCCCTGCGCTCGCCGTAGCGTGTAGAGATGCGCGCCTATCCCGAAGCGCCGTTCTCCGGCCGCGAGGTCGGGCGGGAGGTAGCAGGCCTGCGGCGCCACGGTCAGGCGGCAGGCCGCATCCCCAAGCATCAGCGTGTGTCGACCGACCGGCAGCGCCGGCAGATCGATGGTACGCGTGAATGCGCGCCGCCCATCCGGCCGCAGGACCTCTTCACGCCGCCCCTCCTCGGGGCGCACAGCGAGATCGACCGTACCGCCATCTTCCAGTCGGATCGTCAGATCGAGCCGGCGCACCGCCTGCGCGGCCGCCCCGGCAAGCATCAGCATCGGGGCCTGCCCCTCACGCAGCACACGGGCGAACGGCACGTCGCGGCCGACGCGCTGCTCGGACAGTTGCGCCAGGCTGTCGCGCACCTCGCCATCGCCGCCAGCCGGCAGGTGCAGCGCGGCAAGCAGCGCCCGCTTGGTGTCGTCGCTGACGGGATGATGCGTGCCCTCCACATCCCACCATTCCGGTGCGATGCCGGCGGCGACGGCAAGCGTTTCCAGCAAGGCGGGATCGGCAGCGCGGCGCGGCGAATCCGGCGCGGCGGCCTCGACGAGGATGAGCACGGAGCGCGCCGCAACAGCCTCGACCGTTGCGCCTTTCCCCTCGGGGTGCGCGGTATCGGCCGCCACCTGCCACGTGAAGCCCTCGCGCGGGGCGGGCAGCGCGAGGGTCCGCGTTTCGTCCGAGGCGTTCAACGCCACCGCCACCCGGTCGGCCGCCGCGTCTTCGGAGGCCGGCGCGTAGAACACCGCGACCAGCGCGCGCGTGCCGGCGTCGTCCCATGCCGGGGCGCCGCCTTCCGGCGCACGCCATTCGACATCGGGGAGGCCGCTGGCATCGACGATCTGGCCGGTGAGCGGCGCCTCCAGCCGCAGCGCGCGATGGTCGCGCCGGAGCTTGATGAGACGCGCGGTGAAGGCGGCGAGAGCGCCGTCGAGCTTCGACCAGTCGAGCCAGGTCAGGACATTGTCCTGCGCATAGGCATTGTTGTTGCCGGCCTGCGAGCGGCCGCACTCGTCGCCCATGGTGAGCATCGGCGTGCCGCGCGCCACGAGCAGCGTCGCCAGCAGGGCGCGCACATCACCCTGACGGGCCGCCATGACGGCGGCATCGTCGGTCCAGCCCTCGACGCCGTGGTTCCAGCTGTAATTCGCGCCGGTACCGTCGCGGTTGTCCTCGCCGTTCGCCTCATTGTGCTTGTCGTTGAAGGCGACGAGGTCGGCCGCGGTGAAGCCGTCATGGGCGGTGATGAAATTGATCGCCCGCGACAGCGGCCGTCGCCGCGCGGCGAACACATCGGCCGAGCCGGCAAGGCGCGTCGCCAGTTCGCCGATCATGGGGGCGTCGCCGCGCCAGAAACGGCGGACCGCGTCGCGGAACTTGTCGTTCCATTCGCCCCAGCCCGGCGGGAACTGACCGACCTGATAGCCGCCCGGCCCGATGTCCCATGGCTCGGCGATCAGCGCGAGATCGCGCAGCGTCGGGTCCTGCTGCAGGGCGGCGAGGAAGGGCGCATCGGGATCGAAGCCGTCGACCCGCCGGCCGAGTGTCGCGGCGAGGTCGAAGCGGAAACCGTCGAGCCCGGTCGCCGCCCAGCGCCGCAGCATGTCCATGCCGAGCTGCAGCACGGGGGCGCGCTCCAGCGCCAGCGTGTTGCCGGTGCCGGCATCGTTGAGCAGGCGACCCGCATCCTCGCGGGCATGCCGGTAATAGGTCGCATTGTCGAGCCCGCGCAGGCTCAGGGTCGGACCGAGTTCGTCGCTCTCGCCGGAATGGTTCAGCACCACGTCGAGCACGACCTTGATGCCGGCCCCGTGCAGCGCCGCGACCGCGCGCGTGACGTCCTCGAAACCGCCCGGCGCGAGGCGCGGATCGGGCGCGCCGAACACCACCGGGTTGTAGCCCCAGTAATTGCTGAGGCCGAGCGGAGGCAGATGGCGTTCGTCGACCCACGCCATGGCCGGCATCAGTTCGACCGTGGTGATGCCGAGATTGACGAGATGGTCGAGCGCCGCCGGCTGCGCCAGCGCGCCGAAGGTGCCGCGCATGTCGAGCGGGATGTCCGGGTTCAGCTGGGTGAAGCCGCGCACATGCAGCTCGTAAAACACCTCGTCGGACCATTGGAACGGCGGCGCTGAATAGACGGGAGCGTCCCCCGGCGGCGCCACGATCGCCTTCGGCACGAAAGGCGAGCTATCGGCCTCGTCGCGCTCGGCGCCGTAGGCGCGCGTGTCGAACAGACTGGCCTCCAGCCTGAACGGCCGGTCGAGCCGGCTCGCATAGGGATCGACCAGCAGCTTGTACGGATTGAAGCGGTGTCCCTCGCCCGGCGCCCAAGGGCCCGCGGCGCGCAGCCCGTAACGGGCTCCCGGCGGCACCCCGGCAATATGGGCGTGGAACACGTCGCCCGTGCGCTCGGGCAGGGGAAGGCGGGCAAGCTCGGCCTCGCCGGCGGCGTCAAAGAGGCAGAACTCGATCCGCGTCGCGTGGCGGGAGAACACCGCGACATTGACGCCGCGGGCATCCGGTGTGACGCCAAGCGGCGTAGGGCTTCCGGTCGAGACGCGCCAGTCGCTCACGCAGCGCGCTCCGCGACGAGATCGCGGAACAGCTTGTCATAGTCACGGGCGGCCCGCTCCCAGGAGACGTCGGTCGCCATGGCGTTGCGCTGCAGCTTCTTCCACAGCGTTTTGTCCTGCCAGAGCTTTCCCATGCGCTTCAGCGCCTGCTGCAGGGCCGGCGCGGTGACGGGCGAGAACTGCACGCCGGTGCCGACGCCGGCGCTGCGCGCCATTTCATTGACGTCGATGACCGTGTCGGCAAGGCCGCCGACCCGCGCCACCACCGGTAGCGCGCCATAGCGCAGCGCCGAAAGCTGGGTCAGCCCGCACGGCTCGAAGCGCGAGGGCACGATCAGCGCGTCGGACCCCGCCTGCACGAGATGGGCGATGGCCTCGTCATAGCCGAGCCAGACGCCGATACGGCCGCGATGGACTTGCGATGCCCCCGTGAAGCGCTCGGCGAGATCCGCGTCGCCCGAGCCCAGCAGCGCGAGTTGCGCGCCCATCTCCCGCAGCATGTCGAGGCTGTCGGCGAGAAGATCGAGGCCCTTCTGCCAGGTCAACCGGCTGACAACGCCGAACAGCAGCGCCTCGGGGTCGAGATCGAGGCCGAAGCGCTTCTGCAGCTCCGCCTTGTTGGCCGCGCGTGCTTTAAGCCGCTTCACATCGAAGGGCGCCGGGATCAGGCTGTCCGTCGCCGGGTTCCACGCCGCCGCGTCGAGCCCGTTGAGAATACCGGAAAGCACGCTGCTGCGGTCGTTCAGCAGCCCTTCGAGGCCCATGCCGCCTTCGGGCAGCAGGATCTCGCCGGCATAGCTCGGCGACACCGTGGTGATGCGATCGGAGAGCTTCAACCCGGACTTCAGGTAGCCGAGCGTGCCGTAATATTCGATGCCGTGGATCGAGAAGGCATCCGTCGGAAAGCCCAGCTCCGGCACGAGTTCAGCGGGGAACTTGCCCTGGAAGGCGATGTTGTGGACGGTCATCACCGTTCCCGGCCGCCGCCCGCCCGAATAATGCAGATAGGCCGGCGCCAGCCCGGCCTGCCAGTCATGCGCGTGCACCACATCCGGCACGAAGGCGGGCACCAGGCCAAGCCCGATGCCGGACGCCACCGCGGCGAGTGCAGCAAAGCGCTGCGCATTGTCGGGCCAGTCCTGCCCGTTGGGCCCGACATAGGGCCCGCCCGGCCGGTCATAGAGATGGCCGGCCTCGATCACGAACAGCTTGAGTCCCGCCGCCTCCGCCGCCAGCAGGCGACCGGGACCGCCGAAGAGATGGTCGAAATAGTAGACCGGTTCCGCGCTGGTGAGCGCACCGAGAAGCTGGGGATAGCCGGGAACGAGCGTGCGCACCTCGATGCCCTGCGGCTCCAGCGCCGCCGGTAGCGCACCCGCGACATCCGCCAGGCCACCGGTTTTCACCAGCGGGTAGATTTCGGACGCGACCGAAAGAACCTTCAGATCCGACACTCGTCCAAGTCCCCGTCTTCATTGCGCCCGCAAGGGCCTACCGCATCTTCCTGTCGATCGCATGATGGCGCGCGGCCGAACCGGGCTTACGTGCCCAATTTGTCGATCATGGACTGGGTGATGAGGCAGATCCCCTTGTCCGTCCGACGAAAGCGCTTGGCGTCGAGCACGGGATCCTCGCCGACAACAAGCCCCTCGGGGATACGCACATGGGCGTCAATGACCACGTTCTTCAAGAGCGCGCCGCGACCAATCTCGACATAGGGCAGGATGACGCCGTTCTCGATCGCCCCGTAGGAATTCACCCGCACCCCGGTGAAGAGCAGCGCCCGGCGCAGCGACGAGCCGGAGACGATGCAGCCGCCCGACACAAGCGAGGAGATCGCCTGCCCGCGCCGGCCCTCGTCGTCATGCACGAACTTGGCCGGCGGCGTGATCTCGGCATAGGTCCAGATCGGCCAGTCGCGATCGTAGAGGTCAAGCTCGGGCACGATGCCGGTGAGGTCGATATTGGCTTCCCAATAGGCATCCACCGTGCCGACATCGCGCCAATAGGGCGCCGTCTCCATGTCGGAACGCACGCAGGAGCGCGAGAAATGATGCGCCGACGCCTT
>QFQD01000048.1 GCA_003241485.1 Ancylobacter novellus | reverse complement strand
ATGCGCGGGCCGTCCGAGCCCAAGGTCGCGGAAGAAGTCGCAGCCGCGCCGCGCCGCGCCAAGAGCCGCGCCGCCAGCGATCGCGCCGTCGCCGGCTGAGCACGTAGCGACGGCAGGAGAGGCGCGCCAACGCCGCGCCTGCCGAAAACGATGGAGCCAGAACGCAGTCATAGCGTTCGCCAAAACCAAGGAGCGAGGCGCCGGTTGCGGCAGGCCTCGCCGGGAGGAACCACTGATGAATCTCGCCCGCCTGTTGAAAGCGCGTGCCGATGCCGGCCGCCCCGTGCGTGTCGGCCTGATTGGCGCCGGCAAGTTCGGCTCCATGTTCCTGTCGCAGGTGCGCACGACGCCCGGCATGCACCTGCTCGGCATCGCCGACCTCTCCGTGCCGCGCGCCCGCGCCGCACTTGAACGCACCGGCTGGGACGCGGACGCGGCCGTCGCGACCAGCTTCGACGAGGCGCTGCGCACCGGTCGCACCATGCTCACCGAGGATGCCGATGCGCTGATCCGCACCGACGGTCTGGACGTCGTGGTGGAAGCGACGGGCAGCCCGGCCGCCGGCGCGGCCCATGCTCTCAAGGCTATCGAGCACGGCCGCCATATCGTCATGGTCACGGTGGAGGCGGACGTGCTGGTCGGCCCGCTGCTGGCCGAGCGCGCGCGCAAGGCTGGCGTGGTCTACTCCATGGGCTCGGGCGACCAGCCCGCGCTGGTCTGCGAGATGGTGGACTGGGCGCGCACCTGCGGCTTCCGCGTCGTCTGCGCCGGCAAGGGCACCAAGTACCTGCCAAGCTTCCACAAATCGACGCCGGACACGATCTGGAGCTTGTACGGCCTCACGCCCGAGCAGGCAGCGCTCGGCGGCATGAACGCGCAGATGTTCAACTCCTTCGCGGACGGCACCAAATCCTCCATCGAGATGGCCGCCATCGCCAACGCCGCCGATCTGCAGGCCCCCTCGGACGGCCTGCTCTTCCCGCCCTGCGGCGTCGATGATCTCGCCACCATACTGCGCCCGCGCGAGGCCGGCGGCGTGCTGGAGCATTCCGGCACGGTGGAAACCGTCTCCAGCCTGGAGCGCGACGGTCGGCCGGTGTTTCGCGACCTGCGCTGGGGCGTCTACGTCACTTTCGAGGCCGAGCCCGGCCCGCGCGGCGACTATGCCCGCCGCTGCTTCAAGGAATATGGCGTGGTGACGGATTCCTCCGGCCGCTACACCGCACTCTACCGGCCCTATCACCTCATCGGGCTGGAACTCGGCGTCAGCGTCGCTTCAGCGGCGCTGCGCGGCGAGCCCACCGGCACGACCGAGCACTTCAACGCCGACGTCGTCGCCGTCGCCAAGCGTCCGCTGAAGGCGGGCGAGGTGCTCGACGGCGAGGGCGGCTATACCGTGTGGGGCAAGCTGCTGCCGGCGGCGAGCTCGCTCGCGCGCGGCGCGCTGCCCATCGGCCTCGCCCATCACATGACGCTGAAGCGCGACCTTGCCGAGGGCGAAACCGTCGGCTGGGCCGATGTCGATTTCGCCGACAGCCCGATCGTCCGGCTGCGACGGGAGATGGAGCACGCTTTCGCGGAGGTCGAGAAGGAAACGGCGGAATAGCCGGCACCTCGCCCCACCCGCTGGACAGACCGCGCCGGCGCGTCTATTTCTCCCGGCACGGTCTGCAGTTCACCGAGGCGTTGCCGCCCCGCAAGGGGAGCTAAACCTGCATTTCCTATCCGGACCCTGCACTTGTCCCCGTGCCCGGTCGCAAGACGGCAACCCCGACACTCCTCTTGGATCGGCACGAACGAGGATGAGTCATGACCAGAACCGTTCTGGCCTTCGAGGCGCCGGACATCTCCGCCCTCGCCCGCACGCTCCGCAGCCAGCTGACCGCGCACGACAAGGTGCCCGGCCATGTCGAACTGCTCAACATGCTGGCGCGCGCCGCCGGCTTCCGGAACTTCCAGCATTTACGGGCGGAAACGCAGGCGCGTCACCGCGCTAGTGAGCCTCCTCCGGCTCCCGTCGCACCCGCGGATCTGGCGCGCTGCGAAAAGGCACTGCGGCTGTTCGATGCGCAGGGCGGCCTCGTCCGCTGGCCGAAGAAGCGCAATCAGCAGGTCTTGTGCCTGTGGGTTCTGTGGTCGCGCCTGCCGGCGGGGGAGACGTTCCCGGAACGGCGGATGAACGAGCTGCTCAACCAGCATCACGGCTTCGGCGACCACGCGCTGCTGCGCCGTGAACTGGTCGAACTCGGCCTGTTCCGGCGCACGCCGGACGGGCGAGAATATTCCCGCGTCGAGCAGCCCCCACCGCCGGAGCTGCCCGCCCTGCTTACCCTGCTACGCCGAGAAAACCGCCCGGTTGCACGACCGGGATGAAAGGGCGAGGCGCCGGCCGAACGCGGCTTCGGCGCCTCACGCCGTCTCGCGTGTCGCCATCACCCATTCACGCGCACGCGCCTCGGGATCGGCGTTGAGCAGCACGTCGGTGACAACCGCCACGCTGTCCGCCCCGGCACGCAGTACGCCCGGCGCACGTTCAATGGTGAGCCCGCCAATGCCGACCAGCGGCAAGGCGCCGATGCGCTTCTTCCACTGGGCGACGCGATCCAGCCCCTGCGGGGCCCAGCGCATCTTCTTGAGAATGGTCGGATAGACCGGCCCAAGCGCCACATAATCCGGCCGCGCCAGCAGCGCGATCTCCAGCTCCGCCTCGTCATGCGTGCTGATACCGAGCCTCACACCGGCGCGGCGGATCGCTTCAAGGTCGGCATCGGCGAGGTCTTCCTGGCCGAGATGCACGAAGTCGCAACCCAGATCTATGGCAAGACGCCAGTGATCATTGACGACAAGCTGTGCGCCATAGCGCTCGCACACCGCGCGCGCAGTGTCGATCTCGCGCCGCAGTTCGGCCTCTTCCATGTCCTTCGCGCGCAGCTGCACCAGCTTCACGCCCTGTGGCAGCAGGCGCGGCAGCCAAGAGGCACGGTCGACGATGAGGTAGAACGGGTCGAGCTTCATCAGGTCACTCACAGGAAAACGTCACTCGCCCAGCACCGCGCGGCCCATCACCGGCGTCGAGGGCGCCGCCATGTCGCGCACATCCATCGGGTCGGCCAGCAGCGCCTCGCGGCCGGCCTCGATGGCACGGGCAAAGGCCCTCGCCATGCGCACGGGATCGCCGGCCTTCGCCACAGCGGTGTTCAGCAGCACAGCGTCATAACCCATTTCCATCGCCGCCGCCGCATGCGAGGGCACGCCGACGCCGGCATCGACCACCAGCGGAATGCCGGGGAAATGCGCGCGCAGCGAGCGCAGGCCATAGGGGTTGTTGAGGCCCCGGCCGGAGCCGATCGGCGCGCCCCACGGCATCAGCACCTCGCAGCCGGCGGAGATCAGCTTCTCCGCGACCACGAGGTCCTCGGTCGTGTAGGGAAAGACGTGGAAGCCGTCGCGTGCGAGGATCCGCGCCGCCTCGACCAGACCGAACACGTCGGGCTGCAACGTGTCATCCTCGCCGATCACCTCCAGCTTCACCCAGTCGGTACCGAACAGCTCGCGCGCCATCTCCGCGGTGGTGACGGCTTCCTTCACCGTCTTGCAGCCCGCCGTATTGGGCAGCACCTTCACGCCGAGGTCGCGGATGATCTGCCAGAAACTCTGGCCGGATTTGGCGACGCCGGATTCGCGCCGCAGCGAGACGGTGACGATCTCGGCCCCCGAAGCGCGGATCGCCTCGGAAAGGATGGCGGGCGAGGGATATTGCGCCGTGCCGAGCAACAGGCGGGAGGTCACCGCCGTACCGTAGAATTCGACCGGATCGACGCGCGTACCGGTGGCATTGGTCATCGCATCCATCTCAGCCTCCCTGCATCGGGGCGAGGATTTCCACCCGGTCGCCCTCGCCAATGGCGGTCGCCTCGCGTTTGGTGGCACGGACCATCGCGCCATTGAGCGCGGTCGCGACGGTGGCGTCGCCCAGGCCCAGCTCGGCCAGGAGGTCCTTCAGCGTGCCGGAACGTGTATCGGCCGGCTCACCATTCACGATGATCTTCATCCATCACCTCGGGGAAATACGTCCCGTCAAAAGCCAGTTCCGCCGCACGACGCGCCAGCGCGGGCGCGGCGAGGAAACCGTGCCGGTAAAGCCCGTTCACATAGATCGTATTGCCGCGCCGGCGCAGGCGCGGGATGTTGTCGGGATAGGCGGGGCGGACATCCGCGCCGATCTCGACGATCTCCGCCTCGCCAAAGGCGGGGTGCAGCGCATAGGTGGCCGAGAGCAGCTCCAGCATGGAGCGCCCCGTGACCCGGCCGCGCTCGTCATTCTCGATCGAGGTGGCGCCGATCATGAAATGACCATCGCCACGCGGCACGATGTAGACCGGAATGCGCGGATGAAGCATGCGCACCGGGCGCTTGAGCGAAATCTCGGTGGAGTAGAGCACCAGCATCTCGCCCTTCACGCCGCGCAGATCGGCGAGCACGTCGCGTGCGGCAAGACCCCGGCAGTCGACGACGACATCGGCCGGCGACGCGTCGGCGTCGAAGCCGTCAGACTCATAGCGGATCGTCACCTGATGCTCGTCGACCAGCTTGCGCGTCAGCGCGGCGAGCGCCTTGCGCGGCTCCAGATGCGCTTCGGTGGGGAAGAACAGGCCCTGGTCGAAGCGCCCTTCCAGATCGGGCTCGAGCGCGGCGATGCCGGCGCCGTCGACCCATTCATAGCCCTGCGTCCGGCGCGAAAAACGCTTGAGGTCCGGCATGTCGCGCGGCGGGGCCAGCACGAGGCTACCCTCGTTCGGCACGTCCGGCACCGCGTTGCGCCAGTAGTCCAGCGATTCGAAGCCCAGCTCGGCGATGATCGGCTCGGCGCTCTCACGCTCACACCAGGGCGCCAGCATGCCGCCGGCGTACCAGGAGCAACCCTGCCCGGTCGCGGATTTACGCTCGACCAGCGTCACCTGCGCGCCGCGCCGGGCGAAGGCATGCGCGCAGGTCAATCCGGCGACGCCGCCACCGACAATGCGCACGCGCATCGCGTTTGCCACCGGCGCTTCGTCTGTCGTCTGAGTGTGCGGGGACATCTTCAACTCCTCCCTCCGCCAGTCTCAACTGGATCAGGTTCGAAGGGTCGCCATGCCACGCGGTTGCGCGATGATGGCCTCTCAGCCTCCTGACGAGGCTCCCCTGGACGGGCTGGATATAAGCACTCGACACGCGATTGTCACGTTGCCGGCGCCGACAATCTGCATGCGGGAGGCGGATTTCCGATCAGGGAAAATACGTGGCCCAGACGGAGACGCTAACGGTACTGGCCATGGGGAGCCGCGCTAGCGGGTGCGTGCGGAAAGGGCGACCACATTGTCCGGGCGTGTCGCGTCGATGATCGCCCGCCGCAGGCTGTCGCGGCTGAACGGCTTGCCGAGGCGCGGCATGCCGGCGCGCGCATCAGGCGGCAGCTCGGCATAGCCGGTGCCGAGCACGATCGGCAGCGCCGGCCATTTCTCGCCTATCGCGACGGCGAGCTGTACGCCGGTCATGCCCGGCATGGCCTGATCGGTCAGCACGACGTCGACGACGACCCCATTGTTCAGCAGGGCGAGCGCCTCGCGGCCAGAGCAGGCCTCGGAGACGACGAAGCCGATATCTTCCAACATCGCCGCCGTGGCCGACAATACCAGAGGATCGTCATCGACGACGAGGACCCTCGCCGCGCCGGCGGGCAGCGGTGTCTCGGCCTCTTCGGCGACCGGAGCCGCCTCGCGCGCCGTGTCTTCCTTGGCGGCGGGCTGTACGATGGGAAGCAGAATGGTCGCGGTGGTTCCCTTTCCGGGGGCGCTGGCCAGCAGCAGCCGGCCGCCGGACTGCGCGGCAAGGCCATGCACCATGGCAAGGCCAAGCCCGGTGCCCTTCCCCACCCCCTTGGTGGTGAAAAAGGGTTCGGCGGCATGTGCGAGGGTTTCCTCATCCATTCCCGCGCCCGTGTCGGAGATGGCGAGACAGAAATAGCGGCCCGGCGTCAGCCCGCCGGGCTCACCCTGACCCTCGCCTTCGCGCTCCGGGATAATCTCCTCGCGCGCGGCAATGGTGATGCATCCGCCATCGGGCATCGCGTCGCGGGCATTTACCGCGAGATTGAGCAGCGCAAGTTCCAGCTGGTTGGCATCGACGCGAGCCAGCGGAAGGCCGAGCGGGAAGCGCGTCTCGATGCGCACGCTGGGCCCGATCGAGCGGCGCAGCAATTCGGCCATGCCGAGGACGAGGTCCGGCACCGCCACCGGTTCGGGCCGCAAATCCTGCCGCCGCGCAAAGGCCAGCATGCGCTGGGTCAGCGCCGCGCCGCGCTGGGCGGCCTGCATCGTATTGTCGATCAGCGTCAGCAGGCGCGGCTCGTCCGGGGCCCGCTTGCGCACCAGTTCGAGATTGCCCATCACGACGGCGAGCAGGTTGTTGAAGTCGTGAGCGATGCCGCCGGTGAGCTGGCCCACCGCCTCCAGCTTCTGCGCCTGACGCAGCGCATCCTCGGCGCGGCGGCGCTCGGTCACGTCGATGAGGCCGCACAGGGTCTTGACGACGTTCCCCTCGGCATCGCGCTCCACGACAGCCGACAAAACGCAGTCGAAGACGCGCCCATTCTTGGCGACAAGGCGATATTCGGCTTCGCGAAGTTCGCCGGTACCGACCAGCCGTGGCCAGTGCTCGTCATTGCGCTGGCGCGCCGATTCCGCCGTCATGAAATCCGTGAGCGGCCGCCCTATCACCTCGTCGCGCCCATAGCCGAGGAGGTCAAGCCAGCGGTCGCTGACCTGTTCGATGCGCCCGTCCGCGCCCAGGGAGTGCAGGGGCAGCGGCGTGCGGCGATAAAGCGTGCGGAAACGCTCCTCGCTTTCGCGCCAGAT
Source organism: Ancylobacter novellus (assembly GCA_003241485.1). Taxonomy (GTDB): domain Bacteria; phylum Pseudomonadota; class Alphaproteobacteria; order Rhizobiales; family Xanthobacteraceae; genus Ancylobacter; species Ancylobacter novellum_A. The sequence continues at coordinate 19,410 of QFQD01000048.1, read as the reverse complement.
GGCCGTTTCGCGTTCTGTGAGCAGGTTGAGCCGCCGGTCATAGATCGCCGCCAGCAGCGCTGCGGCAAAGATGGCGAAGCTGGCCGCCGAAACCGCGATGACGAGATGCACGTTGTCCATCGTCCCGGCGGCCCCTGCACCATGGACAATGGGGCCACCATCGACACCGGCAAAGGTCACCCCCGCCATGGCGACGTAATGCATGCCGGCAATGCCGAGCCCCATGGCAAGCGCGCCACCAAGGCGCTCCCACAGGCTGTTGGTGTGGAAGGCCAGCCACAGCGCAGCCGTCGATGCGCCGACCGCCAGCACCACCGCCGCACCGGCGAACAGCGGGTCATAGGTGATGGTTCCCGGCACGCGCATCGCCATCATGCCGGTATAGTGCATGCCGACGATGGCGAGCCCCATGAACACGCCGGCCAGCACGAGGCCGGCCGGCGTGATGCCACGGTGGCTGACGCAGCTCAGCGCCGCACCCGTCGCCGCCACCGCAATCCCGAGGGAGAGCGCGGTAAGCCCGAGATCGTAGGTGACCGGCATTCCCACATGCAGCGCGAGCATCGCGACGAAGTGCATCGCCCAGATGCCCCCGCCCAGCACGAAGGCGGCGGTGGCGAGCCAGCCCGCACGGGTCCGGCCGGAATAATGAGGAACCCGTCCGGCGAGATCCAGCGCGGTGAAAGAGGCGGCAATCGCCAGCAGGACCGAGAGCACGACGAGCCCCCAGTCGTGGGTTCCGACCATATCGACAGCCAGTTTCACAGCTTCCCCCACTGACGATCGGCTGGTGCCCCAAACCCCGCGCCGCAGCCGCGAAGATCAGGACGATGCACCCAAACCGATCATCACACGCATCACGCTTCCGCAACCGGATTCGTCGCGCCGGCCGCACCCGTCAGAGGTAGCCCAGCAGCCAGAGCACGATGATGATCGGCAGCGGAATGCCCAGCAGCCATAGAAGTCCACCCTTGAACATGATCTTCTCCCGTTACGTTCGGTAGAGGAACACGGGGACGGGCATTTGGGTTCCCGTTGCACATGAAGGTCGGACTTCGCTATGCGACGGCACCGAAATAGGGATCGAGAGACGACGTGAGGCTACGTACATTCCTGCCGAGCTGGGTCGCCGCCGAATTCGGCATACTCAGCGCGCTCGCCGGCGCCGCCGCTGGCCTTTTCGCCTTCGCGCTTATCGCCGAGGAAGTGGTGGAGGGCGACGTACATGCCTTCGACGAGGCGATACTGCTTGCCTTCCGCACGCCAGGCGATACCGCCGATCCGATCGGACCGGCCTGGCTGGAAATCGTCATGCGCGACATCACCTCGCTCGGCAGCACCACCGTGCTCGCCCTCATCACCGCCATCGTCTTCGGCTTCCTGATAACCGACGGCAAGCGCGCCGCCGCGCTGTTCCTGCTCGCGGCGACGGCGGGCGGCGGGGCGCTGAGCTATCTGCTGAAGCTGGGTTTCGACCGGCCCCGCCCGGATCTTGTCGCCCATCTCGTCGACGTGCACACGCTGAGCTTTCCCAGCGGCCACGCCATGGGCGCCGCGGTGACCTATCTCACGCTCGGCGCCATCATCGTGCGCACCGAAAGCCGCCGCCGCGTGAAGGCTTATGTGCTGGCGGTCGCCACCGGCCTCACCCTCCTGATCGGCCTCAGCCGCATCTATCTTGGGGTGCACTGGCCGACCGACGTTCTTGCCGGCTGGTGCGCCGGCAGCGCCTGGGCCCTGATCTGCTGGATCGTCGCGCTGTGGCTGCAGCGGCGAGGCCAGATCGAGACCACGCAGGAGACGCCCGCGAACGCGGCTTGATTCAACCCATGGCGTTCGCGCGCCAGCGCGGTATCTTCAGATTCGAGGAAGCCGCCAGAGCTTCCGCCATGCCGAGGAGAAGCGCATGTCCACCACCGCGCCCGAAGGTCACCTCATCGCCGAGATGGGAGTGATCGAGACCACCGAGTCTGACAACGTCCTGCACTGGGACGGCGACAACCTGTATGTGGAGCAGGACGTCTATCACAACGGCCAGCTGGTCCACCGCAAGTATCGCCGGCGCGTGACCCGGCAGGTGGCGCAGGCGCTCGTGAAGATTCTGGCCCAGCACTGAGCGCCCGCACCCGCCCCGCCGCTGCCCGCGCTTGACGCGCGAGCAGCCCGCCGGGCGGTCAGGCTGGGCTAAGGATGGCGGCGAGGATCATCAACAGACCGAGCATCGATACGCCCCATACCAGCGAGCGCAGATAAGGCACGCCCAAGGCATAGAGCGGTACATAGACGACGCGCGCGGCGAGATAGAGCCAGGCACCCCAGAGGGTGAGCGCGCCCTCCCGGTCGCCCAAATGGGCAATCAGCACGGCCGCGGCGAAGACTGGCAGTGTCTCGAAGAGGTTTGCCTGAGCCCGGCGCAGCCGGCCCGTGACCACGCCCACCGGCGGACCTGATTCGTCACGCGCGCTCGCATTATAGGCAATGCCGGTCTCGCCATTGCGCAACATGGCCGGCAGCATGATCTGGACCAGCGCCAGGACCAGAGTCCAGCCGAGCAGGGTCAGTTCTGTCGTCATTATAGCACCACTCGGTGATTGCCCGGATCGAAACCCATCGCATTTGGCGGGGGGGATCGCTACATCTAACGACCATGGGAAAGGCAAAACAACGGAAACGACTCGCCGATGGACGCCCGCTGGAACAGGTGGCGGCCCTTCCCTATCGCCTGGCTCCTGACGGCAGTCTTCAGATCCTCGTACTGTCGTCGCGCGAGACCCGCCGTGCGGTCATTCCCAAGGGCTGGCCGATGAAGAACCGCAAGGATTGGAAGTCGGCGCAGATCGAAGCACGGCAGGAAGCCGGCGTGATCGGCGAGATCAGCCGCAAACGGCTCGGCCAGTATCTGTACTGGAAACGCTTCGACACCCACTTCTCGCTGGTGAAAGTCTCGGTCTACCCCTTCGCCGCCAAACGCCAGCTGTCGGACTGGCCGGAGCGGCATGAGCGTGTTCAGACCTGGCTGTCGCCCGAGGACGCTGCCCTGCTCATCGACGAGACGGAACTGGGCGCGCTGATCGTCGAATTCGCGCACTCGGGGATCTGGCAAAAGGTCGTCGCGAACCAGCTTGCCAAGACCAAGCCCAAGTCCCGCGCGCCCAAGGCCGAGCGCGAGGACGCTCTGTCGCGCCCTCGCCTGTCGGCGAACAGCTAGTCGTCGGCAACCACCGGAACGGCCGCCTGCCGTATCGCGGTGCTCGACGTGCCGAACAAGCGGCCGCGTTCGGCGATCAGCACGAAGACCAGCGCCGCGGTGCCCAGCGCTGCGAAGCCGAAGGTCAGCGGCAGCGTCGTGCCGTCGAAATGCTGGCCGATGATGAAGCCCAGCGTCGCGCCGCCGACCGTGGAGCAAAAGCCCAGTACCGAGGACGCCGTTCCCGCGACATGCCCCACCGGCTCCATCGCCATGGCGTTGAAGTTCGACACCATGAGGCCGAAGAAGAACATCATCGCCGCCTGGAGCACGGAGAAGCTCCAGATGTTCTCCCACCCGGCGATCACCACGCCGGCGTGGACCAGCGTGATGCTGAGGTAGCCCAGCAGCGCCGCATGCGAGACGCGCCGCATGCCGAGCTTCTCCACCACCCGTGAATTGAGCAACGACGACAGCGCCATGAACGCGGCAACGATGGCGAAGACCAGCGTGAACAGTTCCTTCGCATCGAAGGCGTCGGCGAAGACCTGCTGCGCCGAGTTGATGAAGCCGAACAGGCCGCCCATCACCATCGTCATCGCGCACATATAGCCGACGGTGATCCGGCTGCGGAGCACCAGGGCGAAGGCATGGCTCACGCCGCGAATGGAGATGGGGGTGCGGTCCTCGGGATCGAGAGTCTCCGGCAACCGCAGGGCGGTCCAGCAAAACAGCACGACGCCGAACACGCAGAGCATGAGGAAGATCGCCCGCCACGGCGCTGCCAGCATGATGATCTGGCCGATGGAGGGCGCCGCGATCGGCACGGCGAGGAAGACGATGAAGGCAAGCGACATCACCCGCGCCATCTGCCGTCCGTGATAGCAGTCGCGCACGATGGTGATGGCAAGGATGCGAGTCGCCGCCGAGCCGATGCCCTGCACCGCGCGCGCGACCATCATTACCTCCAGCGAGCCGGCGAAATAGGCCGCGACCGACGCCGCGGTGTAGATGGCAAGACCCGCCAGCAGGACCACCCGGCGGCCGAAGCGGTCCGCCAGCGTGCCGTAGATGATCTGCGCCCCGCCGAAGCCGAGCAGATAGGCCGTGATGACGATCTGCGTGTGGTTCGCCGTGTCGATGTGCAGCGCGTGGCCGATCTCCGGCAGCGCGGGCAGCATGGAATCGATGGCGATGGCATTGGTCGCCATCAGCGCCGCGATGAAGGCGACGAACTGGCGAAAGCCCATGCCGGGATGCGGATTGTCCGGCGTGGGCACGGAGGTGGTCATGCGAAGTCCAATGAGTTCATGCGGCGGCGCGGCAGTCAGGGCGGGACTTATGCCGCAGAATCCGGCGCCCCCCTAGAGACGGAAAGACACAGAACGGTGAAATCGGCCGCTCTATCCCACTGGCCGATACAAAAATGATGGCTATCATGAAAGCGTCGCGCGCGGGATCTCGTTCCGGGCAATGACGGCGCTTCGGCGGGACGGAGCGCATCCGTGGCAAACTGGGGAGCGCCTGCCATGACCAATCCGAACATGTTCGATCCCACCAGCTGGACCGGCTTTCATACCTGGCTGAGCCTGATCGCCATCGCCACCGGCTTCGTGGTGCTGCTCGACCTGATCGCGGGCCGCGAGCGTCCGGTGTGGACGATGGTGTTTCTCGCCACCGCCGTGGCCACCAGCGCCACCGGCTTCGGCTTTCCCTTCACGGGCGTGCTGCCCTCGCACATCGTCGGCATTGTCGCGCTGCTGGTGCTGGCGGCCACCCTGCCGGCCCGCTACCACTTCCGCCGCGCCGGCCACTGGAACTGGATCTACGCCGCAGGTGTCGTCATCAGCCTCTCGCTGCTGGTCTTCGTCGCGGTTGCCCAGGCCTTCGCCAAGATTGGCGCGCTTAAGGCGCTGGCGCCGACGCAATCGGAGCCGCCCTTCGCCATCGCCCAGCTTGTCGTGCTGGCGCTGTTCGTGCTCGCCGGCTTCTCTGCCGTGCGCGGGTCGCGCGCCATGGCGCGCCCGGCCGTCTGATACCCCTCAAGCAAAGAGCACCGCACGCCTTCCGGCCTGCGGTGCCCTTTCTCGTGACCGACCTCAGAACTGCGGCGGCCCCATGTTCAGCGGCGGCGGCTCGAACTGGGGAATGTCCAGCTGGATGGTGGCGGGATCGACCGTCGGACCTGCGCTGATCCAGTAGGTCACCGCCTCCGGCCACATGATCACCACCACAACGAGGATGAGCTGCATCAGCAGCCACGGAATGGCGCCCCAGTAGATCTGCGAGGTGCGGATCGACTTCGGCGCGATGCCGCGCAGGTAGAACAGCGCGAAGCCGAAGGGCGGGTGCATGAAGGCGGTCTGCATGTTCACGCAGAGCAGGACGCCGAACCAGATGAGGTTGATGTCGAGCTTGATCGCCACCGGCACGAGCAGCGGCACGATGATGAACGCGATCTCGAAGAAATCGAGGAAGAACGCGATGAAGAACACGAAGACGTTGACGAAGATCAGGAAGCCGACCCGCCCGCCCGGCAACTGCGCCAGCAGGTGTTCGATCCACAGCGCGCCGTCCATTCCCTGGAACACCAGACTGAACACGGTCGCGCCGATGAGGATGAACACCACCATGGCGGTCAGTCGTGCGGTGGAGGCCATGGCCTGACGTACCAGCGGCCAGGTCAGCCGGCGGTGCATCGCCGCCAGCACGATGGCGCCGACCGCGCCCATGGCGCCCGCTTCGGTCGGGGTGGCAAGGCCCATGGCGAGCGTACCGAGCACCAGCATGATGAGCACGATGGAGGGGATCATTCCCCACATGACCTGCTTGATCAGCGGCCAGCCGCCCTCGCCGATAGCCTCCGGCGGCAGCGGCGGCATGTGGTGCGGCTTGATGAGCGAGAGCACGAAGACATAGGCGAGGAAGATCAGCACCTGCAGCAGCGAGGGGCCGATGGCGCCGAGATACATGTCGCCCACCGGCTTGCCGAGCTGTTCGGCAAGGATAATCAGCACCAGCGAGGGCGGGATGAGCTGCGTGATTGTGCCGGAAGCGGCGATGACACCCGTCGCGAGCTTCTGGTCGTAGCCATAGCGCATCATCACCGGAAGCGAGATCACGCCCATGGCGATGACCGAGGCGGCCACCGTGCCGGTGATGGCACCCAGAATGGCGCCGACGACGATGACCGCATAGGCGAGGCCGCCCGGCACCTTGCCGAACAGCTTGCCGGTTCCCTCCAGCAGGTCCTCGGCGAGGCCGCAACGCTCAAGGATGGCGCCCATGAAGGTGAAGAACGGGATCGCCAGCAGCAGGTCGTTGGAGATGATGCCGTAAAAGCGGAACGGCAAAGCCTGAAGGAAGCTCGGGTGGAAATGATCGGTCAGAATGCCGATCGTGCCAAAGAACAGCCCGACCGCAACAAGCGAGAACGCGACCGGAAAGCCGATGATCATGAAACAGATCATTCCGCCGAACATAAGCGGGGGCATCACGCCGTAGGAGAACATGCTGGGCTCGCTCGTTCTTCAGGATCGGGAAAAGGGTCGGGTCGGACGGGGCGGCACGCGCCGGCGTCTCACTGAAGCGGCTTCTCGTAATCGGTTTCGAGCTCGATCTCGCCCTTGAGAGCGGCGATCCGCTTGATGAGTTCCGATACGCCCTGAATGGTCAGCAGGGCAAAGCCCAGCGGCAACAGCAGCTTGGCCGGCCAAAGAATGAGGCCGCCGGCGTTCTGGGACATTTCGTCCGAGACGAAGGACTGCCAGAAGAACGGAAGGCTCAGCCAGGTCAGGAACAGGCCGGCCGGGATGAGGATCACGATGAAGCCGAGCGTATCGACCCAAAGCCGCCCGCGCGGCGTCAGCGACATGTAGAGCAGGTCGACACGCACATGTTCGTTGAGCTTCAGCGTGTAGGGCGCGCCGAGCAGCACGACCGCGCCGAACAGATACCACTGGATCTCCAGCAACCCGTTGGTGCTGTAGCTCAGCATATAGCGCACCGACGCATTGCCGGCGCTGATGAGACAGGCGAACAGGACACAGTAATCAGCGAGCCGGCCGAACCGCTCGTTGAGCCAATCGATTCCTCGACTGAAGGCCAGAAGCCCTGCCATCAAACGTTCCCCCTCGGTCGGTGCCGACTTTTATCGTTGCGACGTGGAATGGCTGCATTCGCCGCCCCAGACATTTTCGGCAAGATAGACCATCGTCTCAGGCAATTTAACCCATGTCGGCGATGTAACCCGCAGGAATGAACGATCCGCGCGCCTGTGTGGCCTGCGCGCGCCTGCCCCAGCGTCAGCTGAAGAGGAAGAAAAGACGTCGCAAAACAACATCGCCGGCCCTGAGGCCGGCGATCGAGTACGAAGACAATGTGGTCGTGCGCGGCGATCAGGCGGTCCGGCGCTGCTGCGTGTCCATGGGCGGAGGGGAAGCCGGGCGCGCCAGCGCCGGCAGTTTCCAGCCCATGAGTTCGCAGGTCACAAGCTGATCCTGTTGGTCACGAATTTCCACCGGGCGCAGAAGGCCGGAGCGCCGCATCTCATGTGCGCGATCCGCGGCTTCGTGAGCGGTGGCGTAGCGGGCGCGCTTCATCGTGCCCATGACGCCCGTCGGGGAGGTCTCCGCATAGTAGAGAATGTAGTAGGTATCGGTGTTTGCCTTGACCCTGTTGCCGGCGCGCTCTGGCATCTGGTGCAACTGGTCCCGCCATCCGGGGGTGGCAGGCTGAGTGCTCTGCTGCGTCATTGGCGCGTCTCCCTGTGCGATGAGGTTCTGGGGCGACACTTGTTGGTCGCCTGGGTGGCGCCAGAAAGCGCTTTGCAACGCCGTGGGTCAATAAGTTAATTTTCGTAGGAAGGCGGAACAAAGCTACGCCGTCGTCGTTTGAGACCTTCCGACGCTCTATAGATTTCCCCCACTACAGACCATAACTAATAATAAATCAAAACACGGATTACTAAATTACCAATACACGCGACATATTTCGCCGCACCACTGAACATCACCCTGGGTAATTTATCCCGAAATACCGCCAGCTATCTGAGTGAGCACTTTTGAACAGAAGGAACTCAGCCTCCGCCAGAAAAAAGCCGGCCACCCGCAAGCGGATGGCCGGCCATAACAATCGGAATGTGACGACGGCTCAGCCCTTGATGAAGGCAAGCAGCTCCGGATTGAGCACATCGGCGTGCGTGGTGAGCATGCCGTGCGGGAAGCCCGGATAGATCTTCAGCGTGGCGTTCTTCAGCAGCTTCGCCTGAAGCTCGGACGCGTTCTTGTAGGGCACGATCTGGTCGTCGTCGCCCTGCAGCACCAGCACCGGTACCGTGATCGCCTTCAGGTCCTCGGTCTGGTCTGTCTCGGAGAACGCCTTGATGCCGAGATAATGCGCATTCGCGGCACCGGTCATGCCCTGGCGCCACCAATTGTCGATCACGCCCTGGGAGACCTTCGCACCTTCGCGGTTGAAGCCGTAGAACGGGCCGGAGGCGAGGTCGATGTAGAACTGGGAGCGGTTGGCGGCGAGCGCGGCGCGCAAGCCGTCGAACACCTCGACCGGAAGGCCGCCGGGATAGGCTTCGGTCTTCACCATGATCGGTGGCACGGCGGCAACAAGCACGGCCTTGGCGACGCGGCCCTGGGGCTGGCCATATTTGGCGACATAGCGGGCAACCTGGCCGCCGCCGGTGGAGTGGCCGATATGCACCGAGTTCTTGAGATCGAGATGCTCGACAACCGCCGAGACGTCGGCGGCGTAGTGGTCCATGTCGTGCCCATCGCTCACCTGCGCCGAGCGGCCATGGCCGCGGCGGTCGCTGGCAACGACGCGGAAGCCCTTGCCGAGGAAGTAGAGCATCTGGGCGTCCCAGTCGTCCGACGAGAGCGGCCAGCCGTGATGGAACACGATCGGCTGCGCGTCCTTCGGGCCCCAATCCTTGTAGAAGATCTCGACGCCGTCCTTGGTGGTAACGTAACCCATGGTGTCATTCCTTTCGGGTCTGGAATTCGCAGCTGTGGCGACCGGCGCCTGCGCGTCGGCCGGAAGAGACATCGAGGCCATGGCAGCGGCACCGAGGCCAAGCACCATCACGTCGCGACGCGACGGGGCCGGCATGAGGGAGTTGATCGGTCCAGCCATCGGGCATCATCCGTTCAGGTGAATCTGCAGAAACGGCCCCGGCACATGTGCAAGGACCGGCGAAACTTCACTCGAGCCCGAGATGGAGAATGAAGGGCAGAGCAAGGAGACTGGTCACCAGCAATCCCGCGTCAACGGCGACAAAAGCGGCGACCATCCAGCGGCGCGGACGCGGCAGATGAACCGCCAGAGCACCACACACCACCAGCAGGAGAAGACCGGCAATCAGATTGATGAGGGCGACCGTCACATTCATCGTCGTGCTCCGATCCCGGCAGCGTGCCTCCATCGCTCACCCGGAATGGGCTGCGCGGCGGCGTTCGAGTAAGGCAACTTTACCGGTGGCGCCGAATTCTTCTATCTGGACAAGCGTTTGCCGTCTTTCACCCTTCGCATGCGAAACTCATACACAGGTATAGATCAGGCGGGCGAGCGTGAGGCCGCGCCGCTGGCTCCACCCTTGTCCGCCCGCCACGGCACCGGCGAGAGCGGACCTTTAGGCGCCTTTCCCATCAGCGCCACGAGGATCAGCGCCACCAGCGCCGCCCAGTAGGTGAGCTGGAAGCCGTCAATATAGGCGAGCACATTGGCCTGCTGGCTCACCAGCTGGTTGAGCGTGAGCGCGCTGCGTGCGGCCAGCGCCTGGGGTGAGGCTCCATCGCGCTCGAACACCCCGGACAGCAACCCGAGCGCATCTTCAGTACGCCCCCCGCCGGCGGGCACATGCAAGCCCAGAAGATAGGAATGCAGCTGCTCGCGATGGCGCAGGAAGGTCGCCATCAGTGCCGTCGCACTTTCCGCCCCACCGAGCCGCAGCACCTGGATATAGGCCGCCGAGGCAGTAGCGCTCTTCGGGTCGGAATTGGCGAGGATGTAGATAATCACCGCGAGCAGCGTGAAGCCCTGCCCTATGGCCTGCACCACGCCCATCGGCGCGAAGGTCCATGGCGCCCACTCAGAGGTGAGCTGCGTCCCCATTTTCGCCGCGACGGCGAAGGCTACGAAGCCGAGCAGCATCGACAGCCGCGCATCGAAGTGACGAACCAGCCAGACCGACAGGATGGTGGTCACCACCAGCGGCAAACCTGTGGTGAGGAAAAGAGTGAGACCGATCTGCTCGGGCCGCAGCGCGATCACGGTGGTGAGGAAGCCCGGCACCAGCTGGGAGTTCGACAGGCTCGTCGACGTGTAGCCGAGCACCGCAAGACAGCCCAGCGCCACATTGCGCGTCGCGATCACCTTGTGGCTCGCCCACGGATTGCGGACCGACAGTTCATTGATGAAGAAGGCGACGATGAGGATCGCGCCGCCGCCGATCAGCGAAGTAATCAGCCCGGATTCAAACCAGTCCAGCCGGTTGCCCTGATCCAACCCGGCATAGATGAGCGCCCAGCCGCCACCCAGAAGCGCCATGCCGCCCCAATCGGCGCGCTCCAGCAGGCCGATATCGGGCTTCTGCTTGGGCGTGCCGAGCGAGACCAGCAGCCCCATCACCGGGGCGATGATCATGTCCTGCCAGTAAATCCACTCCCAGCCGAAGCGGTCCTCATACAGGCCGATCAGCAACGGCCCGGTATTGAGCGAGAAGGCGAGGCGGAAGGCGTAGATCGCCAGCGTCGGCACCCACCAGCGCGGCGGGAGCGTGCGCAGTACGATCATTATGGTGGCGGGAATGAACACCCCGAGCAGCAGGCCGCGCAGCGCGTGCAGCACCACCAGCACTTCCCAGCCGCGAACCAGCGGCATGGCGAAAGAGATGGCGGCATAGGCAAGGCTCGGCCAGAACAGCACGCGGCGCACGCCGAAGGTCGCCGCCAGCCACGCCACTGCCGGCGCGATCAGGATCTGCGGCGCCGTGGCGAAGGTGTTGAGCCAGGCACCCTGGTCGAAGGAAAGACCATAGGCGCCGCGCAGGTCCGGCAGGCCGACGCTGAACAGGCGCGTGTCGAACCCGACCAGAAACGAACCGAGCAGCACCGCGGCGACGGCGCAGACCGGCCGCGTGGCCTGCCCCTCAAAGGGTTTTGCCGGCGGCGACGTGGTCGACATGGATGTGAGCCTCGACCGACATGCCCGCGCGCAGCCTGTCCGTAAGCGGTTGATCCGGATCGATCTCGATACGGACGGGAATGCGCTGGACGACCTTGGTGAAATTGCCGGTGGCGTTGTCCGGCGGCAGCAGCGCGAACACCGCGCCGCTGGCGGGCGAGAGCCGGCCGACATGGCCATGCAGGGTCTGGCCGGGGAAGGTGTCCACCGTCAGTTCGACCGGCTGGCCGGCCTCGACCCGCGTGAGCTGCGTTTCCTTGAAGTTGGCGATCACATAGACGTTGGGCACAGGCACCACGGCGATCAGGCTGGTGCCGACATTCACATAATCGGCCGGCTGCACCTTGCGCGTGCTGGCCACGCCGTCGAACGGGGCCACGACCTTGGTGTAGCCGAGCTTGAGTTCGGCCGTCTTCAGGTTCGCCCGCGCCGCGTCGAGATTGGCCCGCAGCGTGCCTTCCTGCCCGATCAGTACATCGAGTTGAGCCTGCTGGGCCTGGATCGCCGATTCCGCGGAGGCGACATTCGCCACCGCCTCGGTATAGCTGGCGATGGACTGCTGCAATTTCTGCTCGGTGCCGGCGATGCCGCCCTGCACCAGCGTCTGCTGGCGGTTGCGCTCCTCCAGCGCCCAGGTCTGCGCGGCGACGGCAGAATCGCGCTGCGCCTTGGCCTGCTCCAGCAGCGCGCGCTGCAGCGTTTCCTGATTGGCGAGATTGTCGAGCGCCGCCTTGGCACCGGCAACAGCCGCCTGAGCGCCCGCCACCGCGGCCTGATAGTCGGATGGGTCGATCTCGACCAGCACCTCGCCGGCCTTCACCGGCTGGAAGTCGTTTACGAGAACGTTAAGCACATTGCCGCTGACGCGCGCGCTGAGGGTCGAGACGTCGGCCTCGACATAGGCGTCGTCGGTCGACTGGATCGCCGCCTCGCTGACCCAAGTGCCCCAACGGTCGTTGAAAACAACAATGAGACAGATGACGGCGGCGATCACGGCTGCCGGAATGATCAGCCGCCGTACGCTCGCAACCCAGTGGGATGACGGTTCGGCGGGGTGGTCTGCCCCGACGAAACCGACATGGCTCGTATCGACGGAAGACATGTCTTCCTCTCCCCCCGGTCCTGACACGGCAGGGTCAGTTCCGCGCGCGGTTGGCGCAGCGCCACTGATAGGGCGTGTCGCCAACGAAGCGGCGGAACACGGTGGTGAAATGCGCCTGGGTCTGGAAGCCGACGCCGAGCGCGATCTCCACCAGGGAGTCGCGGGTTTCCACCAGCATCTTCTGCGCGCGCTCGATGCGCTGGCGCAGCAGATATTCATGCGGGCGCATGCCGGTGGCGACACGGAACTGCGCAGCGAAGTGCATCCGGCTCAGCCCGGCCGCCGAGGCCATGTCGGCGAGCGTGATGGGCTCGGCGAGGTTCTCCTCGACATAGGCCGCGACGCGCTTGAGGCGCCACTTCGGCAGGCCCGACTTCGGGCGGCGCGGCTGGCGGGCGGTCTCGGTCGTCTCGTCGATCGAGGTGAAGTCCACCTCGTCCAGACAGTCGCCGGAAGCGCTGGTGCCCAGCAGGCGGGTCACGATGGCAAGGCGAAGCGCGTCGGCATAGAGCCCGCCGAATTCCTTGTTGCTGCGCTCGGCGGAGCTGAGCGCGCGGGTCAGCCGGCGGATCACCGGGTCGCTGGAGCGCGAGAGCCCTTCCTGGTGCGCGCCATTCTGGATCAGCGCGCCGGCAAGACGGCTGAAATCGGAAGGATCGACCTTCAGCTGAATGGTCTCGGTCATGGCGACGGGGTCGAGCGCGGCACCGGCCGACGCCGTCTGGCCGGGGGCGGAAACGGCGATCACCACGCCCATATGGCCGAGGCGGACGGACAGCTGGTCGGCCGCGGGCGTGCGTGCCGGAAGAGTGCCGAACGAGGGCGCCGCAGGGGCGCGGGCGGACAGCAGATGACCGGCGCCGTGATTGACGGCGACACCTTCGATTGGCGGCGAGACATGGAGCGACATGGCCTGATCCCTTATCCTCGAAGTTGCGTTGACCGCTGGAGGCTGCCGGATCGGGGTTTTGCGAAGGCTTCGAGGGACGGGTTTCACCCACATCTCCAGAAGTATTCGCGACACGTCTTCCAATCGGCTCGTCCAGGGCGGTGCTGGCGATGTCCCAAGGATGAGCGGACCCTGTCATTCTCTCCATTCTACGAGGGTTTCGACGGCTATATGATGAGTTTGCAGGGGCCATACCTTTGTATAGTCGGCCAACTGAATAGAGCCGTCGGCAAGTCGGGGCGGCGGATCGGCAAGGCGACGGCGATCGCGAAAGACCCCAAGCTCACGAGGCGCCACGTTGGGTGCCGACCATGGCTTTCTCCGGCATTGCGCCGCGAGACGAGAGCCCGAGCGAGGGCATTGCCCAGATGCGACATCCAAACATGCGGCGCCTCGGCGTCGTTCTCGTCATTCTCGCCGGACTGGGCGGGGCCGCCTACGGCATATGGCGCGCGGCCGATGCAGAGCCGGTCATAGCCGCGCCGAAAGCTGCCGTGCCGGTCGATCTGGCGCAGGCGCGCCGGCAGGATGTGCCGGTCCATCTCATCGACATCGGCACCGTGGAGCCCTTCAACACCGTGACGGTGCGCTCGCGGGTGGATGGCGAGTTGCAGCAGGTGCTTTTCCGCGAAGGCCAGGACATCCGGCAGGGCCAGCTCATCGCGGTGATCGACCCGCGCACCTTCCAGGCGGCGCTGGAGCAGGCACAGGCGAAGCTGCAGCAGGACGAGGCGGCGCTGGCCAATGCCCAGCTGAACTATCAGCGCGATTCCAAGCTCGGAAAGGACGCCTTCGCCAGCCAGCAGACGGTCGATAACGAGCAGAGCGCGGTCCTGCAGCTGCAGGCGCAGATCGCCCAGGACAAGGCGATGATCGACACCGCGCGCACTCAGCTTTCCTACACGCAGATCGTCGCGCCCATCGACGGGCGGGCGGGCCTGCGGCTCGTCGACCAGGGCAACATCATCCACGCCGCCGACACCAATGGCCTCGTGGTGCTCAACCAGATCCACCCGATAACGGTCATCTCCACCTTGCCGCAGCGCGAGGTCGCGGCGGTGCGCGATGCGCTCGCGGCCGGCACGGTCGAGGCGCAGGCGGTGTCGCGCGACGACGGCACGGTGCTCGACACCGGCACGCTTGAGCTGATCGACAACCAGATCGACCCGCAAAGCGGCACGCTGCGGGTAAAGTCGGTCTTCCCCAACAAGGCCGACAAACTCTGGCCCGGCCAGTTCGTCGACCTCCGGCTACGGGTCGCCACCTTGGCCGGCGTCGTCACCGTGCCATCCGACGCGGTGCAGCGCGGCCCGGGCGGGCCGTTTATCTACACGGTTGATGCCGACAGCAAGGTGGCGGCGACCCCGGTCGAGCTCGGTCAGATTGCCGATGGCATTGCCGTCGTCACCAAGGGCCTTGCCGAAGGGCAGAGCGTGGTCACGCACGGCCAGTACCGTCTCGCGCCCGGCACGCGGATTACGCCGAACCCGGCTCCGGGCCCGGCGTCGAGCGGAAGCTGAACGCCATGTCGCTCTCCTCCTGGTTCATCCGTCACCCCATCGGCACCTCGCTGCTGATGGCGGGCCTGCTGGCGCTGGGCGCGGCGAGTTTCCCCCGTCTGCCCGTCGCGCCGCTTCCCGACGTCGATTTCCCGACGCTTCAGGTCACCACCCAATTGCCCGGCGCCAGCCCGGAGATCATCGCCTCCTCGGTCACACAGCCGCTGGAGCGCCAGTTCGGCGAGATTCCGGGGCTGGCGCAGATGACCTCGATCTCCACCCTCGGCAATTCCGCGATCACACTGCAGTTCAACCTCGACGTCGATATCAACGGTGCCGCGCAGGACGTGCAGACCGCGATCAATGCCGCGGGCGGCCAGCTGCCGACCAACCTTCCGGCGCCGCCAACCTACCGCAAGGTTAATCCGGCCGACCCGCCGATACTTGTTCTCGCCCTCACGTCGCAGACGCTGCCGATCACCCAGGTCGACGACTATGCCGAGAACGTGCTGGAGCAGCACATCAGCCAGATTGACGGCGTCGGCCAGGTCAGCGTGTTCGGCCAGCAGAAGCCATCCGTGCGCATCCAGGTCGACCCGGCAAAGGTCGCCAATCTCGGCCTGTCGCTGGAAGACATACGCCAGGCCATCGTCACCACCACGGTGAACGACCCGAAGGGCACGGTGCAGGGCAAGAGCCGCACCTTCACGCTCTATGACAACGACCAGCTCACCTCCGCCGCGCCATGGCTCGACGCCATCCTCGCCTTTCGCAACGGCGCGCCGGTGCGCGTGCGCGACATCGGCACCGCGATCGACGCCGCCGAGAACGACCAGCTCGCCGCCTGGGCCAATGGCAAGCCGGCGATCCTCATGCCGGTGTTCAAGCTGCCGGGCGCCAACGTCATCGAGACGGTAAGTCAGATCAAGGCGCAGCTTCCGCTGCTGCTCGCCTCGGCACCCGCCGGCCTTCATCTCGAGATCGTCAGCGACCGCACCGGCACCATCCGCGCCTCGGTGGAGGATGTGGAGAAGACGCTCATCATCACCATCGTGCTGGTGGTGGCGGTGATCTTCGTCTTCCTGCGCAGCCTCTGGGCGACGATCATCCCCTCCATCGCCGTGCCGCTGGCCATCGTCGGCACCTTCGCGGCGATGTATGCGCTGGGTTACAGTCTCGACAATCTCTCGCTCATGGGGCTCTCCATCGCCGTCGGCTTCGTGGTCGACGACGCCATCGTGATGCTGGAGAACATCGAGCGGCATCTGGAGATGGGCAAGACGCCGCTCCAGGCCGCGCTCGACGGCTCGGCGGAGATCGGCTTCACCATCCTGTCGATCAGCCTGTCGCTGATTGCGGTGTTCATCCCCTTGCTGCTGATGGGAGGGCTCGTCGGCCGGCTGTTCCGCGAATTCGCCGTCACGGTGACGATCACCATCGCCGTCTCCGCCTTCGTCTCGCTGACGCTGACCCCGAC
Organism: Ancylobacter novellus; assembly: GCA_003241485.1. Lineage (GTDB taxonomy): Bacteria > Pseudomonadota > Alphaproteobacteria > Rhizobiales > Xanthobacteraceae > Ancylobacter > Ancylobacter novellum_A. The sequence goes on along the minus strand of QFQD01000048.1, from coordinate 3,000 downwards.
CATGTGCGCACTGTTCCTCAAGCCCAAGCGCGAGGACGTCGCTCATGGCCGGCTCTACCGCCTTTCGGAGAACGCCTTTGACGCAATGCTGGCGGGCTATCGCCGCACGCTCGACCTGGCGCTCGACCATGCGCGGCTGACGCTCGCCGTCTTCGTCGCGGCGGTGGCGGCGACCGGCGTGCTGTTTTACGAGATTCCCAAGGGCTTCTTTCCCCAGCAGGACACCGGCCTCATCATCGGCGTGTCCGAGGCGGCACAGGATGTGTCCTTCGCCGCCATGGTGAAGCGCCAGCTGGCGCTGGCCGAGATCGTCGCCGGCGATCCGGACGTGCTCACCGTCGGCATGGGTGTCGGCGCCGGCGCGGGGCAGACGGTGAGCAACGGCAAGATGTTCATCACGCTGAAGCCCCGCGAGGAGCGCGAGGCGTCGGCCTTCCAGATCATCGACCGGCTGGAGAAGCAGCTGGCCAAGGTCGAGGGCGCCGCCCTGTTCCTTCAGGCCGCGCAGGACCTCAATGTCGGGGGCCGCCTCGCGCGCACGCAGTTCCAGTACACGTTGCAGGACGGCAATATCGACGAGCTGAACGAATGGGCGCCGAAGCTGCTGGAAAAGCTGAAGACGCTACCCGAACTCACGGGCCTTGCCTCCGACCAGCAGAATGGCGGCGCCACCCTCACCCTGACCATCGACCGCGAGGAGGCCCAGCGCCTGGGTATCAGCCCGGCCGATATCGACAACACGCTGTACGACGCCTTCGGCCAGCGGCAGGTGACGCAGTATTTCACCCAGCTCAACAGCTACCACGTCATATTGGAGCTGCTGCCCCAGCTGCAGAACTCGCCCCATGCGCTCGACGAGATTTACCTGAAGTCGCCGACAACCGGCCAGCAGGTGCCGCTCAGCGTGCTGGCGAAATGGACGACGCTGCCGACCAGCTTTCTCTCCATCAATCACCAGTCGCAGTTTCCCTCAGTGACTTTGTCCTTCAACCTCGCCCCGAAGGTCGCCCTTGGCGAAGCCGTGGCAGCCATCCACCGCGCGGAGGCCGAGATCGGCAAGCCGGCGACCGTGGTCGGCAATTTCCAGGGCAATGCGCAGGCGTTCCAGCAGTCGCTGGCGAGCGAGCCCTATCTCGTCGCCGCGGCGCTGGCGGTGATCTATGTGATCCTCGGCGTGCTCTATGAGAGCTACGTCCATCCCATCACCATCCTGTCGACGCTGCCCTCGGCGGGACTGGGCGCGCTCATCATGCTGTGGATGTTCGGTTTCGACTTCTCCATCATCGCCCTTGTCGGGGTCATCCTGCTCATCGGCATCGTGAAGAAGAACGGCATCATGATCGTCGACTTCGCCATCGAGCGCGAGCGCGCCGGCGGTCTGTCGCCGCATGACGCCATACGCGAGGCGTGCCTGCTGCGCTTCCGGCCGATCCTGATGACCACCTTCGCCGCCCTGCTGGCGGGCGTGCCGCTGATGATCGGCCACGGAACAGGCTCGGAGCTGCGCCAGCCGCTCGGCTATGCCATCGTCGGCGGCCTCGTCGTCAGCCAGTTGCTGACGCTCTACACCACGCCCGTCATCTATCTCTATCTCGACCGCATTGGCCGTCGGCGGCGCGCGCCGCGCCCGGCCAGCGCCACCTGAGCACCGTCATCGCCGCATGTGAAACCACTACCGGTGACCACGCGAGCCGTGCAATCTGGATAGACTGCGGCGGCGCGGAAAGACGGCATCGGCATCCAGCGCCAGCTTCCGGAACGTGCGGCGAGAACACGCGAACGGCGGAAAAACAGCCGGCGGCGGACAGGGGACAGACAAAAAGACATGGACAGATTACGTGCCGCAACCCTGAACAATGCCGGCAAGACCTCGCGGAAAAGCTGGAAGATGGCCGTCATCGCCACGGTTCTCGCGGCCGGGATCTTCGCCCTCGACACCTTCTCACCGCTCGATATGGCTATCGCGGTGCTTTACGTCATCGTGGTTCTGCTGTCGGCGAACTATTTCGGCCGCACCGGTCTGCTGGCCATTGCGGGCCTGTGCGTCGCGCTCGCCCTGTTCAGCTTCTTCATCATGCACAGCGACGATTTCGACGCCAGCGCCGTGATGCGTTGCCTGGTCAGCCTCGCTGCCATTCTCGTCACCACCCTTCTCTCGCTGAAGAACCGCGAGGCGACACTCTCGCTCAAGGACCAGGCGGACCTGCTGGACCTGACGCACGACGCCATCTTCGTGCGCGACGACACCGATACCGTCCGCTACTGGAGCAAAGGTGCCGAGGAGCTTTATGGCTGGACGCGCGCGGAGGCGGTCGGACAGAAGGCGGCCGCGCTGCTGCGCACGGTCTTTCCCGCACCGATCGCCGACATCCGCGCCGAACTCCTCCGTACCGGTCGCTGGGAGGGCGAGCTTGTCCACCGGCGTAAAAGCGGCAACGAGGTTGTCGTCATGAGCCGCTGGTCGCTCCAGCGCGACGAGCGCGGGCGCCCCTCGGTGACGATGGAAACCAACAGCGACATCACCGAGCGCCGGCATGCCGAGGACGCCCTGCACAAGGCTCAGGGCGAACTGGCCCATGTAACGCGCGTCACCACCATGGGCGAGCTCACGGCGTCCATCGCCCATGAGATCAACCAGCCGCTGGCGGCGGTGGTGACGAATGGCGAAGCGTGCCTGCGCTGGCTCGGGCGCCCCGTCCCCGATATTGGCGAGGCCAAGGCCAGCGTCGAGCGCATGATCGCCAATGGCCGCCGTGCCAGCGATGTGGTGGCGCGACTGCGCTCACTGGCACGCCGCAGCGATCCCCGGCACCTGCCCGTTGATATCAACGAGGTGGTCGACGACGTGCTGCTGCTGGTGGAGCGCGAACTATCCATCCACCGGGTAGGCCTCGAACTCGCGCTCGACCGCAGCGTGCCGGTCATCGCGGGTGACCGGGTACAGCTCCAGCAGGTCGCGCTCAATCTCGCGCTCAACGCCATACAGGCCATGGACGCGGT
>QFQD01000047.1 GCA_003241485.1 Ancylobacter novellus | reverse complement strand
CCGGACATGGCGAGCTTTTCAAAAACAAAGGCCCGCCGACAGAGCCGGCGGGCCGAGGTTCAGGATCGTGTTGAGGGTTACTCCGCCGCCACGGCAGGGGGGACGTCCGTGGTGTCCTCAGTATCCTCAAGACTCTCGTCTTCGCCCATGACCGTTGTGCCGTCCTGCGCCGCCGTTTCTTCGCCGGCCGCTGGTTCGGCTCCGCGCAGCGGTTCCGGCAGCCAGCCGGTCTCAGTGAGCAGCGCTTCGGCCTCGCGGGCCATGTCGCCCTTCTTCAGGTGCGCGATGCGGTCCGCCGCACGCGCCCCCTTCGCCTCGCTCACCGCCAGCAGAATGCGGGCCTTGGTGACCCGGCCGAGGAAATTGTCCACGGTCGGCTTCCACCCGGCGGCCGCCATGTCGAGGTCGACGGCGCGGGCGAGTTGATCCGCATGATTGAGTGCGCGGGGGCGTCGGTTCCAGGCCTCATGAACAGCATTCACCGACAGGCTCACCACATGGGCGAACAGGCTGGAGCGGCTGTCGCTATCCCAGTCGTGCAGAGCGTCCCAGAGATCGGCCGCGTCCTTCGGCAGGACCTTGGCCCAGCCCTCATGCCGGGCGTGGATTGCCGCGACCGAGGCGCTGTCGTTCAGCCCCGGCGCCTGCGCGCTGAACGCCACGCTCTTCAGGTCGAGATCAAGGCAACTGTCCGAGCCGTAGCGGTAGAAGCTCTTCAGCGTCAGGGCATGCAGGGCCGCGAGGAAGGCGACATCGGGCCGCTCGCCCAACGCCTGGCGCAGGCCGAGCGTGCGATGCGAGGTCAGTTCGGTCATCAGCCGGTCCGAGAGCGCAGACAGCCCTTCATCCTCCTCGGGCTCGGGCATCGGCGCATCTGCCATGACGGCCTCGCCGGTACGCATGGCCGCAGCGGCGGCAAGGCGCGGCCCGGCGTCTTCCGTGGCGACTTCGAGCTCCACCGGCCGTTCGTCCTCCGGCCGCACATAGCCGCGCTCAATGCGCACCGACCCATCATGGGCGATGCTGACGAAGGTGCCTGCGCGCGCCACCTCCGCCGGATCGAAGGCGATCGGACGCGCCTCGAAGGCCTCGATCGCCGTCTCGATCTCGCCGAGTCGCGCGTCGACCTCCTCCGGCAGTTCATCCGCCTCGGCGTATTCCGTGGACAGGCGATCATATTCCGCCTGGAGGGCATCGCGGCTCGCTTCCTCCTCAGTGGTGAGCGGGATGGTCTCGCCGCGCAGCTGTCGCAGGCCGTAGGTGTGGCCATAGGCGAAGTCCGGGGCCATCTCGACCCATTTCCAGCCCTCGGCGGCGACAGCGTCGGCCTCTGCCTTCAGCTTCCCGGCCACCAGCCGGTCGACCAGCGCGACATCCTGCAGCCAGCCGCCATCATCACCCTGGAACAGGTCGCGCAGGATGGTGCCGCCGGCTTCGACATAGGCTTCAAGACCGAAGAACTGGGCACGCTTGTCACAGGCGCGGACCGCCCCCTCGGTCAGCATGCGGCGGATGGCATAGGGCTGCTTGTCGTAGGAGGTCTTCAGCCGCTCGAAGACCTGCTCCTGGCGCGCATGGTCGCCGGAAACGGTGAAGGCCATGAGCTGGTCGAGCGTCATGCCGTCTTCAGCATAGACCTCCAGCAGCGCCGGCGAGACCGAGGCGAGCTTGAGGCGCTGCTTCACCACGTTGACCGAGACGAAGAAGGCGGCGGCGATCTCTTCCTCGGACTGGCCCTTCTCACGCAGGGCGAGGAAGGCGCGGAACTGGTCGAGCGGATGCAGCGGCGCGCGCTGGACATTCTCGGCGAGCGAATCCTCCTCGGCGATACCGCCTTCGCGGATGACGCAGGGCACCGGCGCGGTCCTGGCGAGGCGCTTCTGCTTCACCAGCAATTCCAGCGCCCGATAGCGCCGCCCGCCGGCCGGAATCTCGAACATGCCGGTTTCGACGCCGGCGTCGTCAACGACGGCCCGAACGCTGAGGCCCTGCAGCAGGCCCCGGCGGGCGATGTCCTCGGCCAGTTCCTCGATCGAGACCCCGGCCTTGATGCGCCGGACGTTCGACTGGCTGAGCAGGAGCTTGTTGAAGGGGATGTCGCGCGAGGGCGAGAGCGTGATCTTCTGAACATTGGTCGCCATGGAAGGCACCTCCGCGACGGGCGGCCAAGAGCCTCTCTCTCGGCCTCCAACCCGTCACGAAGCGCAGCGCCGCCCTCTCACTCTGGAGGGCGACGCCGCAGAACCGCAGATCCGCAAAAGCGCAAAGCCGGAGACACGGATGTCCGCATCTCCGGCTTTGCGGAAGTCAGGCTGCCCGATCGAGCAGCTTCTTGGCCCGGCCCTCGAGGTCGAGCCGCGCATCCTGGTGCGGCTTGTCGCGTGCGACCGCGGTAATGCCCTGCACGAAGTCGAAGATGCTCTCGGGCTTGCGCCCTTCCTCGGCCATAACCGTATCGATGATCTTGGCGGTCTCGGCCCTGGAGAAGCCCCGGTTGCGCAGGAAGTCGCTGCGGTCCTCGTCGGTACGCGCCACGATCTTCTCGCGTGCCGCCTTGATGCCGTTGACGAAGGGCATCGGCGAAGAATTGGCGAAGCGGGTGAGTGCCGGCGCTGCCTCGTGCGCGAAGCGGGAGGCCGCGTATTTGGAGTGGCGGATGGTGATCTCCTGGAAATCCTCGACGCCCCAGAGATTGCGGTTCTGGCACACGGCACGCAGATAGAAACTCGCGATGCCGAGCGTCTTGGCGCCCACCTCCGAGTTCCAGCAATAGAAGCCCCGGAAATAAAGGTCCGGCGCGCCGTCGGGCAAACGCCCGGCTTCGATGGGGTTGAGATCGTCGACCAGGAACAGGAACACGTCGCGGTCGGAGGCATAAAGCGTTGTCGTATCCCTGGTGATGTCGACACGCGGATTATAGACGCCCGTCGACCAGTCGAGCACGCCCGGCACCTTCCAGCGCGTGTCGCCGGTGCCGTTACCGGCGATGCGCTGCACTGCCTCGACCAGCTCATGATCATAGATCCGGCCATAGTCCGGGCCGGTCACGGCGCGCAGCTCGACGCGGCCATTGGCGGTTTCGAACGTCTTGATCTGCTCGGCGCGGTGCGAGGTCAGCCCATATTGCAGATTGATGCCTGCCAGCGCGGCGGGAAGCTGACGCAGATACGCGGCCGGCGCCCCGATCTGCGCCGCGAGCTGGCCGAAGGACCAATGGTTCGGCTCGACGGGTGCATCCGCCCCGGGCAGCACCAGCGCCAGCCGCTCCGCGTTGGAACGGCTCGCCTCCACATGGATGCGCGACGTTTCGATCAGACGTGACCGGCTGTGATCCGCACGGTCCCGCACCATCGCGGCCAGCTCGCCGAGCGACAGGAACCGTTCGTCGTCCGGCCGGGAGAACCACTCCGACGACACGCGGCCGACCCGCTCGCCGCGCGTGACATCCACCTTGTAGCCGCCACTGGCGTCGCGACCGGCATCCAGAACCTGCATGTTCATGGGGAACACCTCCATGACGGGCGCCGGAAGACTCTCTCTCGGCCCTCAACCCGTCACGGAAATCCCATCCGGCCTCTCACTCTCTGCACTGGACAAACCGACTGCCACCCGCCGCCGCGGCGAGAACACGGCCCCGAGGATCGAGCGACAGCGCCTTCACTATGCCTGCCGGCGTCTAACTTCGGCAGAAAGCTTGAATCATCTCGGCCCCCATTTGAAAAGCCCGCCAGATTCAAGCGATCGGCCAATGCTCTAAACCCTTCGATGAAGGCGTTTTCGGTGGGCTTGCCGGGCCGAGAAAAACCAGCGTCTCTCCGATGGTATAGGCTGATAGGTCGAGGTAACGGGAGATGCCTCCGGGCTCCAGTCGACCCGGCTCGTTCGTGGATAGCCCACCTTGGCGCAGCTCCGTTCGCTCAAGCCCTCTGTCAAGGGCTTCCCCAAGATGTTAACTTTTGAGGCCTAGTGATTTTCTGTTCGGACGTGACGCCTGTGGCTCGAAGCGATCTCCTTCTGTCGATTGTCCGCGCCGGCGCGACCGGCGATCGAGCCGCTTTGCGTTCTTCCGTAGAGGCTGCCGTTGCGGAAGAACGAAGCAAGAATCACCACACGCTTGCAGATCGCCTTCAGCGTGCATTGAATGCCGTTGCCGTCACGCCGCCGGTCGCTTCGGCTCCAATCGCTCAAACGGGCAAGGATACGATCCTCGAAACGGAGCCGCGGCAACGGCTGGAAGACCTGATTCTTCCTCTGCCGGTAACCCAGCAGACCAGGCAACTGATTGAAGAGCAGCATAGAGCGGACCTGCTCAGAGCCCATGGGATGCAACCCCGTCATCGGATCCTGCTGTCCGGCCCGCCTGGCAACGGCAAAACGTCGGTTGCCGAGGGAATAGCCGAGGCACTCGCAGTCCAGTTCTTCACCGTCCGCTATGATGCCTTGGTCGGCTCCTTCCTCGGCGAGACCAATACGCGATTGGCGCGTCTCTTCGACTATGCCCGAACCGTGCCATGCGTCCTGTTCTTCGATGAATTCGATTCAATCGGAAAAGAGCGTGGCGACAGCCATGAGACCGGCGAGATCAAGCGCGTCGTCTCGTTCCTCCTGATGCAGATCGATAAACTGCCGAGCTACGTCGTGACCGTGGCTGCGACGAACCATGCCGAGTTGCTCGATCGCGCCGTGTGGCGGCGGTTTCAGCTTCGTCTTGCACTGCCGCATCCGACACGGGAAGCGCTTGCAGCCTTCCTGGATCGTCAGTTCGACACGTGGCCGGAACCGGCCGGCATCGAGCCGAAAACCTTAGCAGGGAAGCTCGGCAGCATTAGCTTTGCTGAAGCACTCGAATTCTGCCAGACCGTGCGGCGCCAGCATATTCTCTCTCTGGCCAATAGGGCACTGAAAGATATCTTGCGCGAGCAAGTTGAGCTTTGGGCAACGAGAGTCGCGCCAGAAAGTACAGATGCCACACGACCCGGAAAAACCTCTTCTTCGGCTGAACAATCCAAGGGACGTGGCTCGACGAGCGTCGGGCGGCGGCGGGGGACGAGCAAGACGGTTTGACCGGGATGCCCAAGTCCAGGCGTACGGCCCGGTTTTTCGCCAGCTCAGCAATGTATTGAATCGGCAGGACGCCGCGCTGCAATTGCGTGCGGATGCCAATTCGCTGGCGCCGGAACGCCTTCTGGTCTTCGAAGTCACCGGCTCGATCCAGCATTTCGCCAATGCCGTTGCGCGGATCTCGGGGCTCGAATTCGCTGGCGAAGAAGAACTGGAAGCGGACGAGCTGGATAAGAATCCAGAATTCTACTTGCTTGTGCCTCAGCTCGGCGCCCTACGCGAAATCGTTTCGCTTTGGGAAGGCTGGGGACGCAACGGAACCGTGCCCCGGAACTATACGCCCTGGCGCGATCTGTTTCAGCAACTGCGAGCGGTCCGCCCCTGGGGGCCTGCTGATCGCGTTTCACCCCGCAATCGCGATTATTTTCGCGCCATCGCCGATGGCGCGCCCGACAACGATCTATTCAGGATTGAAATCGAACTGGTATTTCGGAGCAGCGAAGCGGCATCACGATCCGCAGAGGACGAGATCGCCGCCAGGATCGCAGAGACCGGCGGGCAGATCATTCATCGCTCTCGCCGAGCGGCGTTCGCTTACCATGCGATCCTGGCTGATGTGTCCGCGGCCGAGATCCATCGAATCGCCGAACTCGACCTGCATTCATTGGCCGGTGCCGATCCAATCGCGTCGATTGTTCCCCAGAGCGTAGGAACCCCGATCGAGGCTGCTGATCGACTCGGCTTGGACGCGGCTCGCCCCTTGCCGACAAATCCCGAGCCGATCGCTGCCGTCTTCGATGCTGTACCGGTGCAGGCTCACCCATTGCTCCGTGATTGGCTCACGATAGACGACCCCGACGACCTAGAGGCTCGAGCGGTGGGAGCTCGCGTTCACGGCACCGCAATGGCCTCGCTTGTGCTGCACGGTGATCTGAACGAACAACCATCACCCGTAAGCCGACGCGTCTACTTCCGACCTGTCATGTATGCGCCGGCATTTGGAGATGAGCTCTTCGACAGCGACAAGCTGGTGATCGACGTTATCGTCGAAGCGGTGATGCGCATGCGTGCCGAGGGTGGCACCCAAGTGATTGTCGTCAACATCTCGCTGGGCGACATAACCAAACCCTTTGCAGGCAAGATATCGACCTGGGGCCGCGCGCTGGATTATTTGGCGTTCACCTATGGCATTCTTTTCCTGGTCAGTGCAGGAAATGCTGGAGACGGCGTGACGCTCGCGGATTACGCAGATTCTGCGGCATTCCAAGCGGCGGACCCTGCAGATAAAGCCAATGCGGTTCTTCGGGGCCTGGATGCTCTGAAGGCCGATCGTCGCCTCCTTGCTCCTGCCGACAGCGTCAACGCATTGACGATCGGCGCCTGGCATCGCGATGCCTCTCAAGAGGTCTTTCGAGGCGCCTCGCCGTTTCCACCATATGCCGACCGAGAGATGCCGAACCTCTCGTCTCGGTTAGGCCTCGGATTGCGGCGCGGGACAAAGCCGGAAGCGCTGTTCGCCGGCGGTCGCCAGCCTGTGCGACTGGATCCCGTGGCCGCGCCGCCGGTGCTGCTCTCGCATCCCAATCCGAGCAGATACTGGGGGCTGAAGGTTGCCGCGCCTCCTGAGAACGGCGCAATGGGATTGCATTTCACGCTAGGGACCAGCGCAGCGACCGCACTTGCTACACATACCACTCATCGCATCTTTGACGCCCTGGAGAATGCTTATCCTCAGTTGATCGGGGGGATGCCGCTAGCTCAGCGAGCGGCGCTGCTCAAGGCACTCCTCGTTCATTGTGCCTCCTGGCGTGATGCAGAGACGTTCATCCGCCCCCTCATCGATCCGACAGCTACTTTGCACCATGAACATTGGCGACGAGAGGTTTGCCGTCATCTGGGATACGGCTTTGTCGATCCGGAAGATGCGATTGCTTGTGCTGCGGATCGAGCCACCATGTGGGCGACCGGCACGCTGCCGATAGAAGGATCGCTGGCTTTCGATATTCCGATCCCCCCAGCCCTCGGCGCCAGCGCAAGCATTCGGGAGGTGCGGGCAACGCTAGCATGGTTCACACCAATCCGGCCTGGGCACCTTGCCTACCGTGCCGTCAAACTGAAGATCGACTCGCTTCAGCCCGACAGTCTGGAGATCGCAGGCGTTGGGACCTCCACGAGCCAACCGTCCAACAGCCAATCTGAGAGCGGAACGATCGTCCATCGTAGATGGCGTGATGCACGCATCGGCGTGATCGCCAATGGCGCTTCGATCCCGCTTCAGGTTCAGCGAGAAAAAGATCAAGGAACTCCAATCGACGAGGCGATTCCGTTCGGTATTGCGGTCACGATCGAAATGCCCGGAGCGGCGCAGATCTACGAGCAGGTTCGTGCGAACATTCAAGTCCAGCCGCGCACTTTCGTGCGGGTGCAGGGCTGAGTCCTCATATTTGCATAGCCTTCCATGATACGGCCGCAGACGATCACTGAAATCGGGACGCGGGGACCCATGAATATCCCCATGGGGCCGTATGAACGCTGGTAGCTCGCCTTCGTATCGGAGCAGATCACCTGCAGCCCTACGGCTACACATCCTTACCGTCGTGGAACGCCACACTTGGGCATGCCTCATTCCGATGGTGGAGATATCGCCGCCGGCCGGTGCCCCGACCGGGCTGCTCGGACAGCCCGATCGGGATCATCCAAGATCGCGTCAATCTCGTCGGCAACCCTGTCGGCTGCGAGCCTGAGCGCTTCGTCTATATGGATATAGCGCTGCGTCACGCCGCGGGCCGCATGACCCAGTAGCGCGGCAATGGTCAGTTCGGAAAAGCCCAGGTCCGCCGCGACGCTGGCAAATGTGTGCCTCAATGTGTGCGGAGTCACGTCGTCCAGCTTCGCGCTGCTACACAGCCGATCGAGGACGCGAACGACGCCGATAAAGTGGCCCTCGCCCCAATCCGCCGGGAAGAAGTACGGTGATGCTATGTTGGGCTGCCCCAGCAAAAGATCCATGGCAGCGCGGCCTATGACCCGTGTCTGGGCTCCGCTTTTTGTATCTGGAAAACGGACCGAGCCTTCCTCCGTGTTGAGCCAAAGCCGCTTCACCCCAAGGCCCTCCATTCGCCGAAAACCCGTGAGGAGCAGGAAGCGGATGGCAGCCAGCCCCGTCGGATGCTCTCCGGCCTCTGCAGCGAAACGCATGGCCCTCCCAAAGCGGGCGATTTCGCTGCGGCTGAGGCGGCGTTCGCGCGCCTTTCCGGCCAGCCGGCGAACGCCGCGCGCGGGATTGGCGTCGATCTTTCCAAGGCGAACGGCGTGTTCGAAGATGGAATGCAGTGTCGACATGGTGCGCGCGGCCACCCCTTCCCCGCCGGTGGTCGCTCCACCTCGACTGCCCGCGCGAGGTTTGGATGTTCTGCCGACGGCAATATCTGCCTGCGCTCCTTCGATATCCCCGAGCTTCAGCGTGGCAATCAGCCGCCGGCCCAGCAATGGCTTGATGTGAACCTCGATCCGGCTCTTATCCATGGCCAGGGTCGATGCCTTGATGGGGCGACGGCTGCGGCCGAGTATGCGGCCGGCCTCGGCCTCGGCCAGATACCAGTCGCATACCTCGGCAACCGTGATGCCCTTCACCTTGCTGTCCGGGCTATCCAACGGGTCGAGACCCTTGGAGACGGCCACCAGCTTCTCGTGGGCGATCCGGCGTGCCTCCTCGACCGTCATCAGCCCGTAGCGTCCAATCACGGTGCGACGAGGCCGTCCTTCGGGCGAGCGATACTGGATCACGAAGCTCTTCAGCCCCGAGGGCATGACCTGGACGCCGAAGCCTCGAAGCTCCCGATCCCACGCAAAACTCTCCCGAACCTTGACCCCAACCTTGGAAGGTTTCGGAACTTCCAGCGCGTCGATAAAACGCTTCGTCAGCTTTTCCATAGTGAGTTCAAAGCCCTATCGAAAATTTGCTTAGATTTTACGAGGCTAGCCGGATTCTAATCAAATTCCAAGCTCTCAGAAGCGCAAAATAGCGCATGAAACGCGGCCTTTAGCGCGCACCATTCAAAAAATAATCGTTTGTTTATAGTAGTTTATCGCGCTTTAGCAAACTCGCGGATATTGCAGCGAATGGCTCTCGGGCACCTTGCCAAGGTTGGGGTCGTGGGTTCGAATCCCATCGCCCGCTCCAATTTTCCCAATAGAATTTGATAGTTAGCAAACGCCCTTCGGGGCGTTTTTGCTTTCTTGGCGTCAGGTGCGACGTCGCGCGTCGCTGCCCGCTTATGTCGCTGTCCTGCGCTCGCCCAGCCCCCCGCGTTCTGCTCCTGATCCGGTGGCGGCCCGCAGGGGCCGTCGCTCCCGCCTGTGGGCGTGCGAGGAAGATGTTCTGGTCTTCGGCCGGCAGGCATTGCATTGCTCTCGCCGAAATGCGGGTGCGCGCCGGGGCGATCAGTCGGGTGCCGCCGTCGGACCGGAGCGAAGCGGAGTGCAGGCAGCATGGCAAAGGGACGGCAATTGCCGCCGCTGGACGCGCTGGTGGTGTTCGAGACCGCCGCACGGGCTGGCAGCTTCTCACGTGCCGGCGCCGAGCTGGGCCTGACCCAGAGCGCGGTGAGCCGGCAGATCGGCAAGCTGGAATCCTTCATCGGCTCCAAGCTCTTCACCCGCACGCCGCAGGGCGTGATTCCCACGGTGACCGGCGAGACCTATGTGCAGGAGGTCAGCCGCCTGCTCGATGGCGTCGCGGGCGCGACGGAGGGCATCCGGGCCTGGCGGGGGCCGCGACAGATCACGATCGCCTGTTCCCGCGGCATTGCCGATCTGTGGGTGCTGCCGCGCCTTGCCGCTCTCAAGGCCGACGTCCCCGATCTCGAACTGCGCCTGCGCGTGACCGATGACGTCGCCCATCTGCGGACCGACGAATATGACCTTGCCATCTTCTATCGGCGCGAGCGGCCGGCGGGGCTGGCGGTGACGGAACTTGCGGTCGAGGAGATTGTCCCGGTGGCGAGCCCCGGTTCCGCACCGCTTGAGGCGCAGGAAAGCCCGATCCTGCTGAGCATCGACGATCCCGTTCGCGAATGGTTCGGCTGGGGCGACTGGCTGACCGACGCGGCCGTCACCCGACCGGCCGGAGCCCGAGACTGGAAGCTCGGCGACTATCGGCTCGCAGTTGAAGCGGCCGCGCAGGGGATCGGCGTGACGCTCGGCTGGAGCTGGCTGGTCGCCGATCATCTGCGCAGCGGCCGGCTGGTGCCGGTCCATAAGCACTGGCTGCGCCCCTCGGGGCGCTTTTATCTGCTGCGTCCGCTGGATCGCCATGCGCGGCGCATCGTGCGCGAGGTGAGCGAGTGGATCGTCGCGGCGTCGGAGGCGGATCGCGTGTGCTGAACCGGGATGCGCGCCGGCAGGTATGAGCCATCCGCACAGCTTGCCGTTGCGCGCTCTATCGCGGCCGGGCGCTCCGGCAGGGCCCCAAGGGTCAGGCGCCGCGCGCCCGTGCCTGCCGCGAGCGCATCCAGCCAATGACGGTGAAGGCCAGCCACATCACCTGGGCGATGAAGGATGAGAGGTTGAAGTTCGACCACAGCGAATAGATGAGCGCCACCCCGCCCAGCGCGTTCAGTGCCGCGTAGCGCCCGTCCGAGACTTCCAGAAGACGCAGCTGCAGAAGGCCGTAGGCTGCGAGATAGGCTGTCACGCCGACCAGGCCCACGAAGTCCGAGACGCTCATTGCGCTCCCTTTCGCCCCAGCCCGCCGGCGGCAGGGGCCGCCGCCGCGCTCGGGTGCACGTCGAGAAGAAACGGTGCAACCACCGTCTTTGACCGGGCGCACCTTTCGTAAGGAGAGGCTGCACTCGCGGATCAGGGTGGGTGGGATTAAGCGCAACCACGACCGGGCGCCAGACCGGTTTGCGTCATGAGGGTATGCACCAAAATCATATCACCTTGGCCTCGCAATCCTCTAGGTTCGCCACGAAACCAAGCCACGCGCGGTCGAGGCCGGGCCTGTCCCGGGCGGGTCGATGCGTCGGCAAAACCAAAACAGAGAGCTGGAACAGATGTCTGAATCCCGTCACCTTCTGATGCCGTCCCGCCGCGAGCTGCTTCTGGGTGGCGCCGCCGGCTTGGGTGCCCTCGCGCTCGGCACGGCCGGCCTGTCACCGGCCCGCGCCGCCGACGAGACGCCCCGCCGTGGCGGCGTGCTGAAGCTCGGTCTTGGCGGCGGAAGCACCACGGACATTCTCGATCCGCGCAAGCTGACCGACTGGGTGCCGGTCAATCAGGCCTACATGATCATGAACGGCCTGATCGAGATCGACTGGCGCAACGAGGCGGTGCCGGAGCTGCTGGAGAGCTGGGAAGCCAAGCCCGGCGCGCTGGAATGGGTGTTCAAGGTCCGGCAGGGCGTGACCTTCCACAATGGCAAGCCGCTGACCGCCGCCGACGTGGTCTATTCGCTGAACCTGCATCGCGGCGATACGTCCTCGGCCGCGCGCGCCGTCGCCGCCCAGCTGAAGGAAGTGACCAAGCTCTCCGACAGCGAGGTCGCCATCACGCTGACCGATGCCAATGCCGATCTGCCCTTCGTGCTGTCGGACTATCATTTCCTTGTCGTGCCGGAAGGCTTCACCGACTGGGCCAAGCCCATCGGCACCGGGCCGTTCAAGTTCGAGAGCTACGATCCGGGCGTGCGCTCGCGCTTCGTGCGCAACGAGAATTACTGGAAGCCGGGCTGCGCCAATGTCGACGCGGTGGAAGTCGTCGTCATCAATGACATTTCCGCCCGCACCAATGCGGTGATGTCGGGCCAGGTGCACGCCATCAACCGGCTGGACTTCAAGACGGTCGACCTGCTGAAGCGCAACCCGAAGCTCCAGGTGATCCAGTCCGCCGGCGGCCAGCACTTCACCTTCCTGATGGACTGCACGCAGGCGCCCTTCACCGACAACAACATTCGGCTCGCGCTGAAATACGGCATTGATCGCGAGCAGATGCTGAAGACGGCGCTGCGCGGCTATGGCCGTATCGGCAATGACCAGCCCATCCCCTCCACCGACCGCTTCTTCGCCAAGGACCTGCCGCAGCGCCCCTATGACCCGGACAAGGCGCGCTTCCACCTGAAGCAGGCCGGCCTGTCGGAACTCAAGGTCACGCTCTCGGCCTCGGACGCCGCCTTTGCCGGCGCGGTGGACGCTGCCGCGATCTACCGCACCAGCGCCGCCAAGGGTGGCATCGACATCGCCATCAAGCGCGAGCCGGCCGATGGCTACTGGGACAATGTGTGGATGAAGGCGCCCTTCGCCATGTCCTATTGGGGCGGGCGCCCCACCGCCGACCAGATGTTCTCCATCGCCTATCTCTCCTCTTCCGCGCAGAACGACACGCACTGGAAGAACGAGCAGTTCGACAAGCTGCTGCTCGAGGCGCGCGCGCTGCTCGACGATGCCAAGCGCCGCGAGATCTATTTCGAGCTGCAGAAGATGGTGTCCGATGAGGGCGGCGCAGTCATCCCGATGTTCGGCGACTATCTCGACGCGGCCTCGGTGAAGGTGAAGGGCCTGCGCCCGCACCCGATGTTCAACTTCATGGGCGCCCGTCTCGCCGAGCGCGTCTGGCTGGAAGACTGATGGCCCGCCTTGTTCTGAGACGGGTCCTGCTCGGCGTGTTCACGCTGTGGCTGGTCTCGGTGCTGATCTTCGCGGCGACGCAGATCCTGCCCGGGGACGTGGCATCCGCCATCCTCGGGCAGAATGCGACGCCGCAGTCCCTGGCGGCGCTGCGTCACGATCTCGGCCTCGATCGTCCCGCGATGGCGCGCTATGTCGCCTGGCTGGCCGGTTTCGTCACCGGCGATCTCGGCACGTCCCTCGCCAGCCAGCAGCCGGTCGCCGATCTCTTGTGGCCGCGCTTCTGGAACACCATGGCGCTGGCCGCCTATGCGGCGGTGGCGGGCATTCCGCTCGCCATCGGCCTCGGCATTCTCACCGCCGTGCGGCGCGGCGGGCCGTTCGACCGCGTGGTCAACATCCTCGCGCTCGCGGCTGTGTCGCTGCCGGAATATTTCCTCGGCCTGCTGCTGATCCTTTATTTTTCGGTGCGCACCGACCTGCTGCCGAGCCTTGCCGACGTCTATCCCGGCATGGGGTTCGTCGCCTGGCTGCAGGCGACCACCCTGCCCATGCTGACGCTGATGCTCGTCACGGTGGCGCAGATCATGCGCATGACGCGCACCGCGGTGCTCGGCGTCACCGACCAGGCCTATATCGAGACCGCCTATCTCAAGGGCCTGCGCACGCCGCGCGTCATCCTGCGCCACGCGGTGCCAAATGCGGCGGCGCCGATCGTCAATGTCGTGGCCTTCAACATCGCCTACCTCATCACCGGCGTGGTGCTGGTGGAGGCGGTGTTCAACTATAACGGCCTCGGCCGGTTCATGGTGGATGCGGTGGCCAAGCGCGACCTGCCAATGGTGCAGGCCGCCGCCATGGTGTTCGGGGCCACCTATGTGCTGCTCAACATGATCGCCGACATCTCGGCCATCGCGCTCAATCCGCGCCTGCGGCATCCCCGGTAGAGGCGCCCCATGAAGCGAATTCCCCTCACGGCGTGGATCGGCCTCGCCATCATCGCGGTCAATGTCGCGCTCCTGCTGTTCGGCCGCACGCTCGCGCCCTTCGGCGAGGAGCAGATCGTCGGCGCGCCGTTCGATCCGCCTTCGCCCGAGCATCTGTTCGGCCTCGACCAGAACGGCCGTGACCTGCTCTCCCGCCTGATGGTCGGCGCGCAGATGTCGATCGGCGTGTCGCTGGCCGCGACGCTGCTCTCTTTCGCCATCGGCATCCCGCTCGGCTTCCTCGCGGCGATTTCCGGGGGCTGGACCGACACCGTGCTCTCCCGGCTTGTCGACACGCTGATGTGCGTGCCGGTGCTGATCTCCGCCCTGGTGGTGCTGCAGGCGCTCGGCTCCTCGCTGCCGGTGCTGGTCATCACTATCGCCGTGCTCGATGCCACCCGCGTGTTCCGCCTGTCGCGTATCGTCGCGCAGGCGATCAACGTGCTGGAATATGCCGAGACCGCCCGCCTGCGCGGGGAAGGCCTCGGCTGGCTGATCCGCCGGGAGATCTTGCCCAACGCGCTGCCGCCGCTGGTGGCGGAGTTCGGCCTGCGCTTCTGCTTCACCTTCCTGTTCGTCGCCGGGCTGTCCTATCTCGGCCTCGGCATCCAGCCGCCCTATGCGGATTGGGGCGGCATGGTGAAGGACAACCAGCAGGCCATTCTCTACGGCCTGGAGGCGCCGCTTTATCCCGCCGCCGCCATCGCGCTGCTCACCATCGCCGTCAATCTGGTGGTGGACTGGATGCTGGCCGGGCGCACCACCGTGCAGGGAGAGGGACGATGAACGTCGCCGCCGATCGCCCCCATGTCCTCACCGTCCGCAACCTGAAGGTCAGCGCCCCGAACGGCGCGCTGCTGGTCGACGATGTCAGCCTCGACCTCGCGCCCGGCGAGGTGCTCGGCCTCATCGGCGAATCAGGTGCCGGCAAGTCCACCATCGGCCTTGCCGCCATGGGTTATGGCCGGGGCGGCTGCCGCATCACCGGCGGCGACATCCATGTCGTCGGCACCGACCTGATGGCAGGGGGGCGGGCGACCCGCGAGAAAGTGCGCGGTGCGCGCATCGCCTATGTCGCGCAGAGCGCGGCCTCCGCCTTCAATCCCGCCATGCGCATCGGCGCGCAGGTGATCGAGGCGCCGCTCTATCACCGCCTGATGAGCGCGGCCGAGGCGCGGGCCTGGATGCTGGAGCTGTTCGCGGCGCTCGATTTGCCCGACCCGGCGGGCTTTGCCGAGCGTTATCCCCACCAGGTGTCCGGCGGACAGCTGCAGCGGGCCATGGTGGCGATGGCGATGGCTTGCCGTCCCGACATATTGGTGCTGGACGAACCCACCACCGCGCTGGACGTGACCACGCAGATCGAATTGCTCGCGCTGCTGCGCCGGCTCATCCACCGCTACAACACCGCTGCGCTCTACATCACCCATGATCTCGCCGTGGTGGCGCAGGTGGCCGACCGCATCATGGTGCTGCGCCACGGCCGGATGGTCGAGACGGGCACGACCGCCGAGGTTCTGGAACATCCCCGGCAGGACTATACGAAGCGCCTCGTCGAGGAACGCGCGGCCAGCCTGACCGGCACCGGGGCCCACCACGCGGAGCGCGAAGTCCTGCTGGAGGTCGACGCGATCGAGGCGGGCTACAGTTCCGTCTCCGTACTCGACGGCGTGTCGTGCCGGCTGCACAAGGGAGGCACGCTCGCCGTTGTCGGCGAATCCGGCTCCGGCAAATCGACCCTTGCCCGTGTCGTCGCCGGCCTGCTGGCGCCACGGCGCGGGACGGTGCGCTTTGCCGGCGCGCCGCTCGCCGGCTCCTATCGCGCGCGCAGCCGCGACGAGCTGCGCCGTATCCAACTCGTCTATCAGCTTCCCGACGTGGCGCTCAATCCGCGCCAGACGGTGGGCGAGATCATCGGCAGGCCGGTCGCCTTCTATTTCGGCCTGCGCGGGGCGGAGCTGAAGCGCGAAGTTGCGCGGCTGATTGCCGAGATCGGCCTGCCCGCCGATTTCGCCGACCGCCTGCCCGGTGCGCTCTCCGGCGGGCAGAAGCAGCGCGTGTGCATTGCGCGGGCGCTCGCGGCAAAGCCCGACCTGGTGATCTGCGACGAGGTTACCTCGGCGCTCGATCCGCTGGTGGCCGAGGACATCCTCAATCTGCTGCGCGCGCTGCAGGACGCGCGCGGCGTGGCCTATCTCTTCATCACCCACGACCTTGGCGTGGTGCGACGGCTCGCCGACGACACCATGGTGATGCAGAAGGGCCGCGTCGTTGAGCAGGGGCCGACGGAAGACATCTTCACCCCGCCGCAGGCGCCCTACACCGCCCAGCTCATCGAATCCGTGCCGGAACTCCGGCGCGACTGGCTCGACGATGTGCTCGCCCGCCGCGCGTCGGGCGCGGCCTGAGCCCCGCCTTCCTCTTGCCGATCCTCTCCATCTCGCCGGAAGCCGCATTATGCCCGTGAAGACCATCGAGACCGTCTGGATCCCGCTCGCCGACGGCACCCGCCTCTCGGCTCGCCTCTGGCTGCCGGAGACGGCCGAGGCGAGCCCGGTGCCGGCCGTGCTGGAGTACATCCCCTACCGCCTGCGCGACGGCACGCGCGGGCGCGATGAGCCGATGCACGGTTATTTCGCCGCCAATGGCTATGCCGCCATCCGCGTCGACATGCGCGGCACCGGCGAAAGCGACGGGCTGATGGCCGATGAATATCTGCAGCAGGAGCAGGACGACGCGCTGGAGGTGATCGCCTGGATCGCCGCGCAGCCCTGGTGCTCGGGCGCTGTCGGTATGATGGGCAAGTCGTGGGGCGGCTTCAACTCGCTGCAGGTGGCGGCCCGCCGCCCGCCCGCACTCAAGGCGATCATCACCGCCTATTCCACCGATGACCGCTTCACCGACGATATTCATTTCATGGGCGGCTGCCTGCTCAACGACAATCTGTGGTGGGGCACCATCATGCTCGCCTATCAGGCACGCCCGCTCGATCCGGAGGTGGTCGGGGCGCGCTGGCGGGAGGAGTGGTTGAAGCGGCTGGAGGCGATGCCGTTTTTCCCCGCCCTGTGGGCGGCGCATCAGCGTTACGACGCCTATTGGAAGCACGGCTCGGTGCGCGAGGACTGGAGCGCCATCACCTGCCCGGTGCTGGCCATTGGCGGCTGGGCCGACAGCTACACCAATGCCGTGCCGCGGCTGATGGAGCGCCTCAATGTGCCGCGCAAGGCGCTCATCGGCCCGTGGGGGCACATCTACCCGCAGGACGGCGTGCCCGGGCCGGCCATCGGCTTCCTGCAGGAGGCGGTGCGCTGGTGGGACCGCTGGCTGAAGGGCATCGACAATGGTGTCGAGGCCGAGCCTGTCATGACCGCCTATATCAACGACCATGTGCCGCCGGACGGTACCCGCACCTACCAGCCCGGCCGCTGGGTCGCCGAGCCGCACTGGCCCTCGCCGGGCATTGCGCCGCGCCGGCTCGCCCTCACCGCCGGCCATGGCCTCGGCGCCGAGCCCGGCGCGGCGATGGAGCTTTCCATCCGCTCGCCGCAGAGCCACGGCAAGGCGGCCGGCGAATGGATGGGCACGGGCTGCCCCGGCGAAATGCCGACCGACCAGAGCCTCGACGAGGGCGGTGCGCTGGTGTTCGAGAGCGAGCCGGTGACGGAGGGGTTCGACATTCTCGGCGCGCCGGTGCTCGATCTCGTGCTGACGAGCGATGCGCCGGTCGCGCATATCGCCGTGCGCCTCAGCGACGTGTTCGAGGGCGAGGCGACGCGCGTCAGCTATCAGGTGCTGAACCTCACCCATCGCGACAGCCATGAGCACCCGACGCCGCTGGAGCCGGGCAAGGCGTATCGCGTGAAGGTGAAGCTCAACGACTGCGGCCACCGTTTCGCGCCGGGGCATCGCCTGCGCGTTTCAATCTCCACCACCTACTGGCCGATGATCTGGCCGGCGCCCAGCGCGGCGACCCTGACCATCCGCACCGGCGAGAGCGCGCTGGAACTGCCCGTTCGGCCCCCGCGCGACAGCGACGCCACGATCTACCTGCCGGACCCCGCGCGCGGGAAGCCGGCGCCGACGACGCAGCTCGACCCCGGCCGCATCGCCCGCGTCTCGACGCAGGACCATGTCACGGGGATCAACACCTATGTCACGGAAGGTGTGGGCGGCCTGTTCGGCGAGGGCATCCTGCGCTTCGACGAGATCGGCACCGAGCTGGGGCACAATCTGCGACGCGAACTCACCATCCGCGACGACGATCCGCTTTCGGCCCGCTACGTGCTCACCCAGCGCTACGACATGGGCCGCGAGGGCTGGCGCATCGCCATCGACAGCGTGACCGAGATGACCGCCGACGCCACGACCTTCTTCCTGAAGGGCGAACTGGTCGTGCTTGAGAACGGGCAGGAGGTCGCGCGCCGCCGCTGGGACGAGGCCATCGCCCGCGAGCTCATCTGAGCGCGGGACCGCGCGCGGCCGCCGCTGGCGTCACTCGGAAGGGCTGTCGCCAGCGGCGAAATGGTACCGTGTGACCTGCCAGTAGGGGCGGCCGGGCCGGAGCCAGGGTGAAGGGAAAGCGGTGCGGTTGACCGCGTCCGGAAAGTTCTGCGCCTCGAAGCAGATGCCCGCATGTGGTCCGTGCGTCTGTCCACCGAGGCCGTGAGCGGTCGGCTTCAGGTACTGGCCGTCGTAAAGCTGCAGCCCCGGCTCGGTGGTCAGCACGGTGAGGGCCATGCCGGTGCGCGGTGAACGGGCGCGGGCGGCAAAGCGCGGTGTCGCGTGAGGCGTGCCTTCGAGCACGAAATTGACGTCGTACAGCGTCGCCTGTTCGCCCAGCCGTCGCGGCCGGGTGAAGTCGAACGGGGTTCCCGCGACCGGCGCGAGCGCGCCGGTGGGGATCAGTTGCTCGTCGACCGGCGTGTAGCTGTGTGCGGCGATCTCGACCTCGAGGTCGCGCACCGACCCCTCGGGATCGAGCGTGAAATAGGAATGATGGGCGAGGTTCACGGCGGTCGGGGCGTTGGTGGTGGCGGTCATCTCGACAGTGAGGGTCGCCGGCGCCGACAGCCGGTAGGTGCAGCGCACGTCGAGCGTGCCGGGATAGCCTTCCTCGCCGTCGGGCGAGGTGCGGCCGAGCGTCACCGAGGTCCAGTCCGCCGCGAGAATGTCCCACGGCCGGTGCGAGAAGCCGCGCGTGCCGCCATGCAGATGGCTGATCCCGGCCTCGTTTCGACCCACGTCATAGTCGCGCCCGTCGAGCGTGAAGCGGCCGTCATGGATGCGATTGGCGACGCGCCCGCAGGTGGCGCCGAGATAGGACGGGTTGGCGAGATAGGGCTCGAAATCCTCATAGCCGAGCACCACGCGTGTCAGCGCGCCGTCCGGGCCCGGCACGAGAAGGTCGCGCAAGGTCGCGCCCCAGCTCAGCACACGCGCCGAGGTGCCGTCCGGGCCGGTCAGGGTGATTTCGTGGACAGGGGTGCCGTCGGCCTCGCCGACCCGTTCGATACGGCTCATTTTTGCTTCCCGTTTGCCTCGCTGCTGCGGGTGCGCCGCAGGAAATCGATCAGTGATCGACCCGCGCCGAGAATGTGGTCGCGGGTCAGGCTGGCGGCCTTGTCGGCATCGCGGGCGACGGCCGCCCGCAGGATCTCCTCATGTTCCAGCCGGGCGCGGCGCATGCCGTCGGTCTGCACCAGCTGGACGCGTGAGTAGCGGTCGACCCGGTCGAGCGCCGCGTTGATCGTCTGCAGGTAATAGGGCCGGCCGGAATCTTCGTACAGGGCATAGTGAAAGCGCCGGTTGAGTTCGCCCCAGCGCGCCGTGTCGGGCTCGGTCGCGAAGGCGTCGGCGAAGGCCGCCGCGCGGTCCAGCGCTTCCGGCGAGATGCGGGCGATGGAGCGGCGCAGGACTTCCGGCTCGACCAGCGCGCGGAACTCGAACAGTTCCTCGACCTCCTCGATGGAGAGGCGCGAGACCACCGCGCCGCGATAGCGCTGGGTGGTGACGAGGCCCTGTTCCTCAAGGCGGGTGAGCGCCTCGCGCACCGGGATGCGGCTGACATTGAACATGCGGGCGATGTGGTCCTGCCGGAGCGCTTCGCCCTCTTTCAGATCGCCCTGGGCGATGGCCTCGCGCAGCGCGTCAAAGATGACGTCCGAGGCCGAGGCCATCAGGCCGATATCCGTCGCTTTCAACTTCACGTGGCGCTTCTCCCGAATGGCCGGAAAAGGATATTGCAAATTGGATCCAAAAAATAGATAGTCACGTCACAAACCTTCATCGCCAGGAGCGCGGACCATGTGGACAGGTGTTTTTCCGGCCGTAACCGCCAAGTTCACCGAAGACGGTGCCCTCGACCACAAGGAGATGGAGCGCTGCTTCGCCCGGCAGATCGCCGCCGGCGTGGACGGCATCATCGTCAATGGCTCGCTCGGCGAAGGCCCGATGCTCTCGCATGACGAGCGGCTCGAAGTGCTCTCCGTCGCGCAGGGCGTGGCCGGCTCCCGTCCCGTGCTGATGACCATTGCCGATGCCGCGACGCGCGACTGTGCCTCATTGGCCTCCCGCGCCGCCAAGGCCGGCGCTTCCGGCCTCATGGTCGTTCCGAGCCTCGTCTATCACACCAACCCCAAGGAAACCGTCGCCACGCTGAGCGCCATCGCGCAGGCGGCCGACCTGCCGGTGATGATCTATTCCAACCGCATCGGCTACCGGGTGGACGTGACCATCGACATCATGGCCGAGCTTGCCAAGGATGCGCGCTTCGTCGCCATCAAGGAATCGTCCGACGACATTCGCCGCACCACCGAGATCTTCAACGCGCTGGGCGACCGCTACGATGTCTTCACCGGCGTCGACAACCTCGCCTTCGAGGCGCTGGCGGTGGGCGCGGTCGGCTGGGTCGCCGGCCTCGTCATCGCCTTCCCCGAAGAGACGGTCGCGATCTACCGGCTGATGAAGGCCGGCCGCTATAACGAGGCGCTGGCGATCTACCGCTGGTTCCGCCCGCTGCTCGACCTCGATGTGTCGACCTATCTCGTGCAGAACCTCAAGCTGGTCGAGGCGCTGGTGACCGGCACCACCGAGCATGTGCGCGCCCCGCGCCTGCCGCTCGAAGGCGAGCGCCGGGCCAAGGTCGAGGCCATCGTGCGCGAGGCGCTCGCCACTCGTCCGCTCCTCGCCAAGGCGGCCTGAGCGGCGGGGCCGTATGCCCCTTGCGCTTCGTCCTTCCGGTCGAAGCGTCGCGTAGCCGGGATCGCTTTCCAACTCCCGTGCGAATCCCGGATCGGCCCGTCGGCCGTCCGGGATGACAGCAGGTGGAATACGCAGCATGTCCGCTTCGGACACCTCGCACGATATCCTTGTCGTCGGCGCCGGCATCGTCGGTCTGGCCAGCGCGTTCCATCTCCTCGGAGAGGGGCGGCGCGTGACGCTGGTCGAGCGCGGCGGCGTGGCGGAAGGGGCGAGCTTCGGCAATGCCGGCGCGTTCGCCTTCACCGACATCCTGCCGCTCGCCTCGCCCGGCATCCTGCGCAAGGCGCCGAAATGGCTTCTCGACCCGCTGGGGCCGCTCGCCCTCCCGCCTTCCTATCTGCCGCAGATCCTGCCGTGGCTGTTCCGCTTCTGGCGCGCGAGCCTGCCCGATCGCTACGCGCATTCGCTCCTGGTGCAGAGCCGGCTGATGCGCCTCGCGTCCAGCGCGATGGAGACGATGCTGCGCGAGGCGGAGCTGGAATCGCTGGTGCGCCGGGACGGCAATCTGCAGCTCTATGAAAGCGAGGCGGAACTGGCCGCCGCCCAGCCGGGCTGGGATGCGCGGGCGCGGGAGGGCATCGCGTTCGAACATGCGCGCGGCGCGCGTCTGGCCGAACTCCAGCCGGGGCTCTCGCCGCGCTTCACGGTGGGCACCTTCACGCCGCACTGGCAGACCGTGTCCGATCCCTATCGTTTCGCGCTCGCGTTGTTCGATGCGGTGATGCGGCGCGGCGGGTCGATCGTCCATGGCGAAGCGGTGCGCATCGAGCCGACGAGCGAAGGGATACGCCTGAATCTGGCCGACGGCACGACGCTGCGGGCCAACCAGCTGGTGGTGGCGGGCGGCGCCTGGTCGCGCCCGCTGGCGAAAGCGCTGGGCGATGCGATCCCGCTTGAGACCGAGCGCGGCTACAACACCACGCTGCCGCCCGGCGCCTTCGACCTCAAGCGCCAGCTCACCTTTGGCGGGCATGGCTTCGTCGTCACCCCGCTCGCCACCGGCATCCGCGTCGGCGGGGCGGTGGAGCTGGGCGGGCTGAAGGCGCCGCCGAACTTCAAGCGCTCGCAGGCGATGATGAAAAAGGCCGCCGCCTTCCTGCCGGGTCTTCGCGCGGAGGGCGGGCGGCAATGGATGGGCTTTCGCCCTTCGCTGCCGGATTCCCTGCCGGTCATCGGGCCTTCCCGTGCCGACCGCCGCGTGTTCTATGCCTTCGGCCATGGCCATCTCGGGCTGACGCAGTCGGCGGCGACGGGCCGGCTGATCGCCGATCTCGCGGCCGGCCGCACGTCCTCGATCCCGCTCGACCCCTTCCGTCCCGACCGCTTCTGACGAGTAAACGCCATGGCGCGACACAGCTTCTTCTGCATAGACGGCCACACCTGCGGCAACCCGGTGCGCCTCGTGGCCGGCGGCGGACCGAACCTTCAGGGTTCGACCATGCTGGAGAAGCGCGCGCATTTCCTGCGCGAATTCGACTGGATCCGCACCGGACTGATGTTCGAGCCGCGCGGCCACGACATGATGTCGGGTTCCATCCTCTACCCGCCGACGCGGCCGGACTGCGACATCGCCATTCTCTTCATCGAAACCTCGGGCTGCCTGCCCATGTGCGGCCATGGCACCATCGGCACGGTGACGATGGCGATCGAGCACGGGCTCGTCACCCCGAAGACGCCGGGCGTCCTGATGCTCGACACCCCCGCCGGCGTGGTGAAGGCCGAATACCGCCAGGAAGGGCAATATGTGGAAGAGGTGCGCATCACCAATGTGCCCGCCTTCCTCTATGAACGCGGCCTCACCGCCGACTGCCCCGGCCTTGGCGAGGTGACGGTGGATGTTGCCTATGGCGGGAATTTCTATGCCATCGTCGAGCCGCAGCAGGCGTTCCGCGACATGGCGGATTTCACCGCCGGCGAGCTGATCGGCATGAGTGGCGCGCTACGCCGCGCGCTGAACGAGAAGTACGCATTCGTTCATCCCGAGAAGCCGGAGATCCGCGGCCTGTCGCACATCCTCTGGACCGGTGTGGCCCAGCACCCGGAGGCGCATGCGCGCAACGCGGTGTTCTATGGCGACAAGGCGATCGACCGCTCGCCCTGCGGCACCGGCACCTCCTCGCGCATGGCTCACCTCGCCGCGCTCGGCCGCTTGAGCGTCGGCGACGAGTTCGTGCATGAGAGCATCATCGGCTCGCTGTTCAAGGGCCGGGTCGAGGCGGCGGTGAAGGTGGGGGAGCGCGACGCCATCATCCCCTCCATCGGCGGCTGGGCGCGGATGACCGGCTACAACACCATCTTCATCGACGACCGCGACCCCTTCGCGCACGGTTTCGTGGTGGTGTGAGCCACTGACGCAGCCTAATGGCCGAGGCCCGCGGGCTCGGCGGCGCCGTGATGATGCCGGCACTCGCCATGGTCGGCGAGGATTTCGATCACCCGGCAGGCGGCGACATGGCCGTGCGAGCAGCCTTCCACCATGCGCTCCAGCTCGGCTTTGAGCGCATTGAGGCTGGCGATGCGCCGCTCCACCTCGATGAGGCGGTCGCGGGCGATCGCGTCCGCGGCGGCGCAGGATTGTTCCGGCTGGTCCTGCAACTGCAGCAGCATGCGGATCGCCTCGATCTCGAAGCCGAGTTCGCGGGCGTGGCGGATGAAGGCGAGCCGACGCATGTCGGTCGTGCCATAGGAGCGCCGCCCGCCTTCCGTGCGCGGCGGCGCGGGCAACAGGCCGATCTCCTCGTAATAGCGCACGGTCGGCACCTTCACGCCGCTGGCGCGCGCCACCTCGCCAATGCTGAAGGGACCCTGGTCACCCTGGCTCATTTCGCGCTTGCTCCTCTAGTCGCTAGAGGAATTAGGCTCGCCGCTGTGATGAGACAAGAGGTGACGCCATGTCGGCCGTGAAGACCCGCTACCGCATCGACGGCATGGACTGCGCGTCCTGCGCGGCGAAGATCGACACGGCAGTGCGCCGGGTGTCCGGCGTCGAGGAGGTCTCGGTGTCGGTGACGGCCGGGACGATGACGGTGGAGCATGAGGGCGCGGATCTCGTGCTGGTGGAAAAGCGCGTCTCCGGCCTCGGCTACGGCATCTTCCCGCTCCCCGTGACCGTAAAGGCGGCTCCCGCGCAGGCGGCGGCGCCGGCCCATCTCCATCACGACCACGATCATGCGCACGACCATGCCCACGATCATGCGGATCACGCGCATGAGAGCTGTTGCGGGCACGAGCACGACCATGGTCACGACCATCACGGCCATGGACATGACCACGGGCATTCCCGTGCCGCGCCCGCCACGGCGCCTGTCGCGGAGGTGAAGGCGGCGGACGGCCACGACCACACCCATCTGCCCGGCGACGGGCCGTGGTGGGCGAGCGGCAAGGCCCGGCTCACCCTCGTCTGCGGCGCCGCGCTGGTCGCCGCCTACGTGGCCGGGCATTTCTTCCCCGTCCTTGATCCCTGGATTTTCATCGCGGCGCTGCTGATCGGCCTCGTGCCGGTAGCGCGCCGCGCCATCATGGCCGCCCTGTCCGGCACGCCCTTTTCCATCGAGATGCTGATGACCATCGCCGCCGTCGGCGCGGTAATCATCGGCGCGGTGGAGGAGGCGGCCGCGGTCGTCTTCCTGTTCCTCGTTGGCGAATTGCTGGAGGGCGTCGCTGCCGGCCGCGCACGCGATTCGATCCGCTCGCTGACCAGCCTGGTGCCGAAGACAGCGCGGCTCGTCGAGGGCGCCTCCACGCGCGAGGTGCCGGCCGAGAGCCTCACCGTCGGAGCCATCATCCTGGTGCGGCCGGGCGAGCGCATTCCCGCCGATGGCGAGGTGCTGGAGGGAACCGGCGCGGTGAACGAGGCGCCGGTGACCGGCGAGAGCGTGCCGGTCGCGAAAATGCCGGGCGACAGGGTGTATGCCGGCACGGTGAATTTCGAATCGGCGCTGACCATCCGCGCCACCACCGAGCCTTCCGACAACACCATCGCCCGCGTCGTGCGTCTGGTGGAGGAGGCGCAGGAGAGCAAGGCGCCGACCGAGCGCTTCATCGACCGTTTCGCGCGCTGGTACACGCCCTTCATCGTGGCGCTGGCGGCGCTGGTCGCCGTGGTGCCGCCGCTGCTGTTCGGGGCGGGGTGGGACGAATGGATCTATAAGGGCCTCGCCATATTGCTGATCGGCTGCCCCTGCGCGCTCGTCATCTCGACC
This sequence comes from Ancylobacter novellus, assembly GCA_003241485.1. Classification (GTDB taxonomy): domain Bacteria; phylum Pseudomonadota; class Alphaproteobacteria; order Rhizobiales; family Xanthobacteraceae; genus Ancylobacter; species Ancylobacter novellum_A. Next base: position 2,940 of record QFQD01000047.1, on the reverse strand, counting down.
CCGGCGGCCATTGCGGCGGGCCTTGCCTCCGGCGCGCGGCGCGGCCTTCTGATCAAGGGCGGCGCAGTTCTGGAGGTTCTGCGCACGGTGACCGCCGTCGCGCTGGACAAGACCGGCACGCTGACCGAGGGCAAACCGGAGGTGACGGACCTCGTCGCCTTCGACGGCGATGAGGGGGCGCTGCTCGCCCGCGCCGCCGCGCTGGAAGCCGGCTCGACCCATCCGCTGGCCTCCGCCATCCTCTTTGAGGCCGCCGCCCGCGGCCTTGCCATTCCGCCCGTGCAGAATGCCGGCGCGGCGAGCGGGGAGGGCGTCTCCGGGACGGTGGGGGGCCAGAAGCTGTTCCTTGGCTCGCCCAAAGCGGCGCAGGCGCGGGCGACGCTCACCGCCGAGCAGCAGGCCGCCATCGCGACGCTGAACGATGCCGGCAAGACCGTTGCCGTGCTGCTGGCCGACGGCGCGGCGGCGGGCCTCATCGCCATGCGCGACGAACCGCGCGCGGATGCCGCCGCCGGCCTCGCGGCACTGAGGCAGGCCGGCATCCGCATGGTGATGCTCACCGGCGACAATGAACGCACGGCGAAGGCGATTGGCGGCGATCTCGGCATCGAGGTGCGGGCCGGGCTGATGCCGGCCGACAAGCAGCGCATCATTGGCGAATTGCAGCGCGAGGGTCTGATCGTCGCCAAGGTCGGCGACGGCATCAATGACGCGCCCGCGCTCGCGGCGGCCAATGTCGGCATCGCCATGGGCGGTGGCACCGATGTGGCGCTGGAGACGGCGGATGCCGCCGTGCTGCACGGGCGGGTGGGCGATGTCGCGGCGATGATCGGCCTGTCGCGGGCGACCATGCGCAACATCCACCAGAACATCGCCATCGCGCTTGGGCTGAAGGCGCTGTTCCTCGTCACCACCATTGCCGGCATCACCGGGCTGTGGCCGGCCATCCTCGCCGACACCGGCGCCACCGTGCTGGTGACGGCCAATGCGCTGCGCCTGCTGGGGCGCAAATAGTCGTCAACCCTTGCGGGAGGCAAGCGCGGCCTGCGCCCGCCCGAGCACCTCGGCCGGCGTGCCGGAGGCGTCGAGGCACACCCAGTCGAGGTCGCCGATGGCACGCGCGGCCTGCTGGCGCACCACCTCCGCCGTGGCGTCGGACGCATCGCCCCGGCGTGCTTCCACGCGGGCTTCGAGCGCGTCGACCGGCGCTTGCAGCCAGAGCCCGGTGAAGGGTACGCCGGCCTGCTGCGCCACCTGCGCCAGCGCGGCACGTTCATCCATGCGCTGATGGACGCCATCCACCACCACGCCATGGCCGGCCGCGAGTATGGCGGCGCCGGCCAGCCGCTTCCTCTCCACGTCGCTGCGCAGATGCACCGCGCCGGGAATCGGGCCGATCTCCGGGGCGAGACGGGCGGCAAGCGTGCTCTTGCCCGTGCCCGACAGCCCGCCAATGCCCACGAGTAGCGCCGGCGACGGCGCCAGCGCGGCCTCCGCCAGATCGAGATAGGCGCAGGCCTCCGCTGAAGCGGTCGCGCGCGCGTCACCGGCCAGATTGACCCGCGCCGCAGCCGTCACCTGTGCCCTTATCGCCGCGCGCAGGCCGATGAACAGCGGCAGCGCCGCCAGCCCGTCATAGGGCGGCGCGTCTGCGCAGGCTGCGAGATAGCGGTTGAACACGAAATCGGCCTCAAAGCGCAGATCGCGCGCCCACAGATCCATCAGCAGGAAGGCGAGGTCGTAGAGCCGGTCGGTCGTGGCGAGCGCCTCGTCGAATTCCAGCGCGTCGAACAGCACGGGCGTGCCCCCGATCAGCGCGATGTTTCTGAGATGCAGATCGCCATGGCAGCGGCGCACCTCGCCCGCCCTGGCGCGCCGGTCGAGCAGGGGAGCGAGCCGGTGCAGCCTCGCGCGCAGACCCGCTTCCAGTGCGTCGATGCGCGCGCTGGCGAGCAGATCCGGCGCTTCCCTCAGCCCGCTCATCACATCGCCAATGACATGCGCCAGCGCCGCCGGCGCGTCGAATTCGCGGTGGCGGACCGCCTGCTCATGTGACTGCGCAATCGCCCGCGCCAGCGCGTCCAGCAGCGCGGGCGTCAGCCCGCCGCGTGTCGCCACGTTGTCTAGCGTCGCCTGCTCGTCGAAGCGGCGCATATGCACGGCCCATTCGACGATCTCGTCCTCGCGCGGATCATCGCCGCCGAGCTGCAGCCGCCCCTCGCGGCGCAGGATCGGCACGAGACCGAGATAGACGCCGGGCGCCTGCGGTCGATTGATCTCCACCTCGCGAGCGCAGGCGGCGTGGCGCCGGGCCAGGGTGGAGAGATCCATGAAGGGAAAGCGCACGGCGCGCTTGACCTTGTAGGCCTCGTCGCCCGCGAGAAACACCGCCGCGCCATGCGTGTCGATGCGCGTCACCGGTTGCGTCAGCCCATAGGTGGCCGGATCGGCCAGCAGGCGGAAGACCTCAGACTGATCGTCGACGAGATGGCCGTCGGGGCGCTCGCCCGCACCGTTGACGGGGTGGAGTGCCGTGCCGGACCCGATGTCGGAAGAGGAGGAAGGCGTCATCGCTGGTGGCCCGCCGGTCATGAGAGGCGGCAGCGTAGCAACTGCGGACCGTCCTTCACATCCGTGGGAAGACGGGTTTCAGGGGCGGCGGTGAACCGTTCTGCGCACCGTCTGCGAGGACGAAAATACCGCCATTGCCGAGGGTCCGAGCCGAGCCGATTACCGGACGTGGCGCGATCAACGTGACCAACGCTTTGAAAGAACTGCATTATTCGGAAAAAGCCGGGCGGCTTATCCCCCGTTGTCGTGTCTCTGTCACTTTTCTCGAAAAAGGGCGTTGACAGTTCTGGGGGGCTCCCCCTATAAAGCGGCCATCGACGGGGCGCGCCGCTGACGCGGTGCTGACGCTCCTCTGGTTGATCCCGACAG
>QFQD01000046.1 GCA_003241485.1 Ancylobacter novellus | reverse complement strand
GAAGCGCCGTGTGGACATGAGCCGCGTGAACACCGTCCAGACTCCCGATCTTATGTTAGTGAACGATCACTTACATAAGATCGCCGCAGCGTCAAGCCGTGCCGCGAGAGCCGCGATCGCTGCCGGGCCGGAGAGCGCCCCCGCGAAACTGAGCGGAATCAAAACCACTGGAACGTGACGCGGTCCCGGATCAGCCTCCGGCTGTCCGGGATGAAGACGGAAATTCCCTACAAAAACACGCCCGCCAGGGCGGCGAGCAGCAGGGTGCCGTCATGGACGGCGGCCGTCATGGACGGCGAGCTGGAGGCGCGAGGGGGCCCCTCGCTCGTGCAGGCGCAGCGTCGCGCCGAGCGTCGCCAGCGACCAGCCGGCGCCGACCAGCAGGAAGGCCGCCGCAATGCCCGCGACATCGGGCGCGAGCCGCACCGCCAGCGCCGCGCCAAGGCAGAGCGCCAGCGCCGCCAGCGCCAGCGGCCCGGCGCCTAAGCGCTTCGCCAGCAGGCCGCCGGCCAGCGCGGGCGCATACATCGCCACCACATGCCAGGCGACGAAGCCGGAGATCAGCGGCACGCCGATGCCGCAGCCGGCGAAGGCCAGCGGCGCCCCCGCCATGGCCGAGGTCATCGCCGCCCAGGCGAGCGCGCCGACAAGCGTCGGGCCGATCAGCGCGCCCCAGGCCAGCGGGCGCGGCGCCACGGCGGCACCCATGGCCTCCACCGTCAGCTCGGCATGGGAGAAGCGCGCTTCCGGCAGGCTCACCGCGAAAGCGAGCGCGCCGAGCTGCGCCAGCGCGGCCAGCATCAGCGTTCCGGCAAAGGTGTAGGGCACGGCCAGCGCCTCCGCCTCGCCCGCCAGCACCGGCCCGATCAGCCCGGCCAGCGCGCCGGCACCGAGCAGCCGCGCCATCGCCGGGCCCTGCCCGCCCGCTCCCGCGCCGAAGGCGGCGGCGTGGCGGTAGAACAGGCCGAAGCCCTGCGCCGCGCCCAGCCAGGCGGCCCCCAGCACCAGCATCGGGAAGGCGGCGCTCATCATCGCATAGGCGGCGATCAGCCCGCCGGCGACGCCGAGGCTCGCGCCCAGCGCGAAGCCGGCACGCCGGCCAAAAGCATCGAGCAGGAAGCTCGCCGGCAGGCTCGCCGCCGCCGCCCCGGCCAGAAATGCCGCGAGCGGCAGGGCGTCGAGCGCCGGACGCGGCGCCAGCATGGCCCCCGCCAGCGGCAGCACGCCCAGCGTCAGCGCCTGCGCCAGCACGATGAGCGCGAAGCCCGCCGCGAGCCGGCCCGCGCCGAGGCCGCGGCGCAGCGCGCGCGGGGCGTCCTCCGGGCAGGCGCAGCCGAGCCGCCCGGCCCGTGCCTGTTCCTCCGCCGCGAAGAAATCGCCCGCGCTCATTTGTGCCCCGGTGTCCGTGCGGGCACGTCCGCGAGGTCGTCGTCGCTGAGCACGCGCACCGCCGCGCCCTCCATGTCCTCATACTGGCCCGAACGCAGCGACCACATGAAGGCGGCAAGGCCCATGAGCCCGAGGCTCAGCGCCGCCGGCACGAGATAGAGCAGCACGCTCATGCGACCTCCTTGGCGCCGGTGCGGGCGCGCAGCGCGTTCAGCGTCACGATCACCGAGGAGCCGGACATGGCCAGCGCGGCGATCAGCGGCGTGACATAGCCGCCAATGGCCAGCGGCACGGCAATGAAATTATAGACCACCGCGATCATCAGGTTCTGCCGCATCAGCGCGCGCGCCTTGCCCGCCACATGGAGCGCGATCGCCACCGGCTCCAGCCGGTCGCCGAGGAACACCGCGTCGGCATGGGCGCGCGTCACATCCGCCGCGGTGATCGGCGAGAGCGAGACATGGGCGGCAGCCAGCGAGGGCGCGTCGTTCAGCCCGTCGCCGACCATCAGCACGCGGCGGCCCTCGCCGGAAAGGCTCTCCAGCACGGCGATCTTGTCGGCGGGGCGCGCCTGCGACCACCAGTCCGCGACACCGAGCGCCTGCGCCACCGGCGCCACCGCCGCCGCGCGGTCGCCGGAAAGGATGACGACGCGCTTGCCCGCCTGCTTCAGCCCGTCCACCACGGCCCTCGCATCCGGCCGCAGCGCCTGCCGCAGTTCGATCAGCGCGCGCTTTTCGCCCAGACGCACCGCGACCAGCGAGGCGTCGGGCGCCGCGTGCGGCACGAGATTCTCGCAGCCGCAGAAGGCGGGGCTGCCGAGCCGGGCCTCCTGGCCCTCGATAAGCGCCTCGACACCCGCGCCGGGAATCTCCCGCGCGGCCTCCACCGGCACCGCCTCCGGCCGCGCGGCGGCAATGGCGCGCGCCAGCGGGTGCGTGCTGGCATGGGCAAGCCGCGCCGCGGCATTGAGCAACCCGTCCGGCAGCGCGGCTTCATTGGCCACCTCCGGCTCGGGCAGGGTCAGCGTGCCGGTCTTGTCGAAGGCGACCGCATCCACCTCCGCCAGCCGCTCGAAGGCGTCGCCGGCATTGAGCAGGATGCCCGCCCGCATCAGCGCGCCCGCCGCCACGACCTGCACGGCCGGCACGGCGAGCGCCAGCGCGCAGGGGCAGGTGATGATGAGGACCGCCACCGCGATCAGCACCGCCTGATGCACCGAGGCGCCGGCGATCAGCCAGCCGATGAGCGAGAGCAGCGCCGTCGTGTGCACCACCGGCGCATAGAGCCGCGCGGCCCGGTCGGCGAGGCGGACATAGCGCCCGCGCGCGGTCGAGGCCTTGTCGAGCAGCCGCTCGATCTCGTTGATGAAGGTGTCCTCGCCCACCGCCGTGGTGCGGACACGCAGCACGCCGTCATGCACCAGCGCACCGGCATGCACGGTCTCCCCGGCCGCCACCGCGCGCGGCAGCGTCTCGCCGGTAATCAGGCTTTCGTCGACGGAGGCCGTGCCGAACAGCACCACGCCGTCGACCGGGGCCCGCTCGCCGGCCCGCAGCATCACCTCGTCGCCCGGCCGCACGGCGGCGGCGGGCACGGTGACGAGCGTGCCGTCCGGCGCCACGCGGTTGGCGCTCACCGCCTTCAGCGCGGCGAGATTGCCCGCCTCCGCCCGCGTGCGCCGGCGCATGGCGTGGTCGAGATAGCGGCCGGTGAGCAGGAAGAACAGCAGCATCACCGCCGAATCGAAATAGGCGTGCTCGGCGTGGTTCAGCGTCTCGTAGACCGACACGCCGAGCGCCAACATCACGCCCAGCGAGATCGGCACGTCCATGTTGAGCGAGCGCGCCTTCAGCGCCCGGAGCGCGCTCTGGAAGAACGGCTGGCCGGCATAGGCGGCGGCGGGCAGCGCGATCAGCGCCGAGAGCCAGTGGAACAGGTCGCGCGTTTCCGGCGTGATGTCGCTGGCATTGCCCGACCACACCGACACCGACAGCAGCATGATGTTCATCATGGCGAAGCCGGCGACGCCGAGGCAGCGCAGCAGATGGCGCGAGGTGGCGTGCTCCATCGCCTCCAGCCGGTCCGCCTCGAACGGATAGGCGCGGTAGCCGATGCGCATGAGCGCGTTCAGCGCCTCGCCGGGGCGGGGGTCCGCGCCGGCGTTCCAGCCGATAGTCAGGCGATGGGTGGTGTAGTTCAGCCGCGCCCGCGCCACGCCCGGCAGCGCCTCGCAGGCATCCTCGATCTCGTCGATGCAGGCGGCGCAGTCGATGCCCTCCACCGCGAAGGCCATCTCCTTGGCGCCCGTCGCATCCTCGCGCAGGAACAGCGAATAGTCCTGCGCGACGGGCTCGGCAGCGGCGAGCCCGGCACCGGAGGCTGGAAAGGCAATGACCTGAACGCTCATGGGCGACCGTCCCTAGCGCACGAGAACCCGGTTGGTGGAGCGGAACAGGCGCTCGCCGTCCCGGCTCAGCTCGATGACCAGCTCCCACTGGCCCGAAGTCACGGCGTCGCTGGCGCGCCACTGCCCGGCCGCCAGCTGCACCGGATCGAGCGTCACGTCGAACCGGCGGTCGGTGGGGTGATGCAGCGCGGCGCTCAGGGCGACGTCGGTCAGCGGGAGCCCCTGCGCGTCGCGCGCGGAGATGTCGAGCCGGCCCGGCTCGATATGCGCGTCGACCTGCCAGTGCAGCCTGGCCTGCGCGGCGGCGGCCTCGCTTTCCTGCCGGAAGGCCAGCCCCGCCTTGTAGGAGCTTTCGGTCTCCACTCCGCCAAAGCTCGTCATCGCCGCGCGCACCAGGAAGAAATTGGCGGTGAAGACGACGCCGAAGAAGCCGAGGAAGCAGGCGAGCACGGTGCGGCCGGTGAGCGGACGGCCAGCTTTCGCAGGGGTGGGACGGCGAGAAAGTTCGCCGGAAAGGGGCGCGGCCATGCGTATCCTCCGGGTTCAGGGACCCTTGAAGTGATCGGGTGCCGACGTGGTCTCGCCGCCGGCGACGTCGGTGATGTGGAAGCTCATGCCGAGCGAGGCGTTGGCCGGCAGCTTGGCGTGGGTCGAGACCAGCACGCGCACCTCATAGGTCTGGTCGGGACCGACCTCGACCACCGGGCGCCCGTCCTCGACCGTCGACACCGCGCCCGTCACCTCGACCTTCGCGTCCGGCACGCCGTCCACCGCGATGGCGAAGCGGCGCGGCAGCGGCTGCTTGTTGACCAGCCGCACCGTATAGGCGTTGCGGATCGAGCCGTCGGACAGCTGCACGAAGAGCGGGTTGCGGTCATGGATGACGGCGACGCTCTCCGAGCCGCGGGTCGCCAGCGTCGCGACCATGACGCCGCCGATGATGACGATGAGCGCGGCATAGAGCACGGTGCGCGGGCGGACGAATTTGTGCACCGGCGGCAGGCCCTTGATGCGGCGCTGCACGTTCATCTCGGTATCGTAGGCGATCAGCCCGGTGGGGCGGCCGACCTTGTTCATCACCGTGTCGCAGGCGTCGATGCACAGGCCGCACTGCACGCAGGAGAGCTGGCTGCCGAGCCGGATGTCGACCCCGGTCGGGCAGGCCGCGACGCACTGGCGGCAGTCGACGCAGTCGCCCGCCGGCAGGCCCTGCAGCTTCAGCGCCTCGGCCTTCTTGAGCGAACCGCGCGGCTCGCCGCGGTCATAGCGATAGGTGACGTTGTAGGCGTATTCGTCGGTCAGCGCGGCCTGGATGCGCGGCCACGGGCACATATAGGTGCACACCTGCTCGCGCATGAGGCCGGCGAACACATAGGTGGTGAAGGTGAGGATGCCGATCCAGAGATAGGCGACCAGCGGCGCCTCGCCCTTCAGCAGCTGCATGGTCAGGGTGGGGGCGTCGGCGAAATAAAGCACCCAGGCGCCGCCGGTCCACCAGGCCACCATCAGCCAGAGGAAATGCTTGGCGACGAACTCGAAGGTGCGCTGCGCCTTGGTGGCGGTCTTCAGCTTCTCGCGGCGCTGGCGCGGGTCGCCCTCGACCATGCGCTCGATGGCCTGGAACAGGTCGGTCCACACGGTCTGCGGACAGAGATAGCCGCACCACAGCCGGCCGGCGACGGCGTTCATCAGGAACAGCGTCAGCGCGGCGAGGATCAGCAGGCCGGTGACGTAGTAGATTTCCTGCGGCCAGATCTCGATGAAGAAGAAGTAGAAGCGCCCGTTCACCAGATCGACCAGCACCGCCTGCGAGGGCGCGTTCGGCCCGCGGTCCCAGCGGATGAAGGGCGTGAGATAATAGATGCCCAGCGTGATGAGCAGCAGCGTCCACTTGATCCGGCGGAACGTGCCGTGCACCGCGATCGGATAGATCTTCCGGCGTGCCTCATAGAGCGGGGCGTCGTCGTCCCCCTGTACCGGTTGCACCTTGGTCGCCACGTTCATTTCAATCCCCGAACCACGGACAGCTCCTTTTAGGCGGTCGAAACTACGCCTTCGATCCGGGTGTTGCCGGGCGGGAAAATGCTTATGCGGCGGCGCGCCGCTGGGGCGCCCCGCCGCATGTGACACAAGGCCGTCGTTCTTCCGGCCGTCTTGAGGGCCGTCTTACTTGCCGCCGCCCAGCGAGTGGACATAGACGGTCAGCGCCTTGATCGTGCTGCCGTCGAGGCGCCCCGCCCAGGCCGGCATGATGCCGGCGCGGCCATTGGTGATCGAGGCGATCACCGTGTCGCGGTCGGAACCGTAGAGCCAGATGCCGTCCGTCAGGTTCGGCGCGCCGAGTTCCGGGTTGCCCTTGCCTTCGTCGCCATGGCAGGCGGCGCAGTTGGCGGCGAACACTTCCTTGCCCTTGGCGAGGTCCGGCGTAACGCCGGCCGGCACGGGCAGGTTCGACAGCGAGCGCACATAGTCCGCCACCGCGACGATGTCCGGCCGCTGCAGGATGCCGTCACGGCCGAAGGCGAGCATGTCGCCGACATGCGCGTCCGGGTCGTTGGAGCGGATGCCGTGCAGAATGGTCTGCTGCACCTGCTCCAGCGAGCCGCCCCACAGCCAGTCGTCGTCGTTCAGGTTCGGATAGCCCTTGGATCCGGCGGCGCCCGAGCCGTGGCACGGCGCGCAATTGTCGCCGAACGCGGCCCGGCCCTGTGCGCGGGCGAAGGTCAGCAGCTCCGGATTGGCCTCGATCTGCTCCAGCGAGGCCGACGCGAGCTTGTCGGCGAACACCGCGCGCTGGGCCCGCAGGTCCGCGAGCTGCACCTGCACGGCGTCGCGCGACTTCCAGCCGAGCACGCCATAGGTGTAGTTGGAGACCATCGGCCAGGCCGGGTAGGCGATCCAGTACAGCACCGACCACAGGATGCAGGCATAGAAGGTCCACAGCCACCAGCGCGGCAGCGGGTTGTTCAGTTCGCGGATGCCGTCCCACTCGTGGCCGGTCGTCGTGACGCCGGTAACGGCATCGACTTCGTTCTTGTGCGCGTCGGGCGCGTGAATGTCGGCCATGGTCTCAGTCCTCGCTCAGAGGCATGCGGGCGGCTTCCTCGAACTGCTGCTTGCGGCTCGGAGCGAGCGCGTAGAACAGCACGCACAGGAAAATGCCGACGAAGTAGAGGAGCCCCCAGGTCTGGGCGAACTCCGCGAAGGCGCGATAGGTCTCGTTCATCTCATGCCTCCTCAGCGGATGTTCGCCTTGTCGTCGTAGAGCTTGAAGTCGACCATGGTGCCGAGCGCCTGCAGATAGGCGATCAGCGCGTCGGCTTCGGACACGACCTTGGAATTGCCGTCGAAATCGCGCACCTGCGCGCCGGGGTAGCGCTTCTGCAGCTCGGCCGCGTCGCCGTCCGCGCTCGCCTGCAGGCGCAGGTCCGCCAGGGCGCTTTCCTTCATCTCGTCGGTATAGGGCACGCCCATCAGCGCGTTGACCGCGAGGTCCTCGCCGATGTTCTCGTATTTCAGCGGCGTCTGCGCGAGGAAGGGATAGCCCGGCATGATCGAGCCCGGCACCACCGAACGCGGATCGGCAAGGTGCTGGCGCTGCCATTCGTCGGAGTACTTGTTGCCGACGCGGGCGAGATCCGGGCCCGTGCGCTTGGAGCCCCACTGGAACGGGCGGTCATACATGCTCTCGGCCGCCAGCGAGTAGTGGCCGTAGCGCTCCACCTCGTCACGCAGCGGGCGGATCATCTGCGAGTGGCAGTTGTAGCAGCCCTCGCGGACGTAGATGTTGCGCCCGGCCAGTTCCAGCGGCGTCCAGGGACGCACGCCGGAGACCTTCTCGATGGTGCTCTTCAGGTAGAAGAGTGGCACGATCTCCACCAGACCGCCGATCGAGATGACGATCAGGATGCCGAGGACCAGCAGGATCGAGTTCTTCTCGAAGATGGCATGCCGGGACCAGAGCGACTTCTTGTGTGCGGCTGCTTCAGCCATGGTTTTTGTCCTCACTCAGCCGGCACAAGGGAAGGGGTGCGCGCGCTCGTGTCGGCCTCGACCGTGCCCGGCTGGCGGATGGTCATGTAGATGTTGAAGGCCATCAGCAGGGCGCCGATCAGGAACAGCACGCCGCCCAGAGCGCGGATGATGTAGAAGGGGTGCATCGCCTCGACGGTCTCGATGAACGAGTATTCGAGGAAGCCGAGCGAGGTGTAGGCGCGCCACATCAGGCCCTGCAGGATGCCCGCCACCCACATCGACGAGATGTAGAAGACGATGCCGATCGTCGAGATCCAGAAGTGCCAGTTCACCAGCTTGAGCGAGTACAGCTCGCGCTTCTGCCACAGCCACGGCACCAGGCAGTAGATGGCGCCGAAGGAGATGTAGGCGACCCAGCCCAGCGCGCCGGCATGCACATGGCCGATGGTCCAGTCGGTGTAGTGCGACAGCGAGTTCACCGCCTTCACCGACATCAGCGGCCCCTCGAAGGTGGCCATGCCGTAGAAGGCGACCGACACCACCATGAGGCGCAGCACCGGGTCGGTGCGCAGCTTGTCCCACGCGCCCGAGAGCGTCATCAGGCCGTTGATCATGCCGCCCCAGGAGGGCATCCACAGCATGATCGAGAAGGTCATGCCCAGCGTCTGCGCCCAGTCCGGCAGCGCGGTGTAGTGCAGGTGGTGCGGGCCGGCCCAGATGTAGAGGAAGATGATCGCCCAGAAGTGGATGATCGACAGCCGGTAGGAATAGACCGGCCGGTCGGCCCGCTTGGGGATGAAGTAGTACATGATGGCGAGGAAGCCGGCGGTCAGGAAGAAGCCGACCGCGTTATGGCCGTACCACCACTGCACCATCGCATCCTGCACGCCCGACCAGACGATGTAGGACTTGGGCGAGAACACCGAGATCGGCACGCTGGCATTGTTGCCGAGGTGCAGCACGGCGATGGTGACGATGAAGGCGAGGTAGAACCAGTTCGCCACATAGATGTGGGGTTCGCGGCGGCGCCACAGCGTGGCGAGGAACACCAGCAGATAGGTCACCCACACGATCGTCAGCCACAGGTCGGCATACCATTCCGGCTCGGCGTATTCCTTGCCCTGGGTGATGCCGAGCAGATAGCCCGTGCCGGCGATGACGATGAAGAAGTTATAGCCGAGCACCACGAACCACGGCGCGAGATAGCCGGCGAGCCGGGCCCGCGAGGTGCGCTGCACCACGTAGAACGACGTCGCCAGCAGCACGTTGCCGCCGAAGGCGAAGATCACCGCGGAGGTGTGCAGCGGGCGCAGCCGGCCGAAGGCGGTCCAGGGCAGGTCGAAGTTCAGCACCGGGAAGGCGAGCTGGAAGGCGATGATGACGCCGATCAGGAAGCCGGCGATGCCCCAGAACACCGCCGCGAGGGTGGCGAACTTCACCGGGCCGAAATTGTAGTTCGGCTTGCCCTCGATCTCCCGCGCCGGCAGCGCGGCCGGGCGGTCGATGTAGCGGTTGAGAATGACGAACACGCTCGCCAGGCTCGCAAAGGCCGAGAGATAGGCGTGGAAGGCATAGGCGCTGTCCTGCGCCTTGGCCGCCACGGTGATGCAGCCCAGCGCGAGGAGAGCGAAGACGACGGCGAGCCCTCCCTCTCCGAAGGTCAGGCTCTTCTGCACGCTCTTCACGGCGGCGTAGCTATCCGGTTCCGACATGCGATCCTCCACGCCCCGATCGGTTCGATTTGGCAAATCGATCTGGAACGACTCCATTTTTCCGGGTCGACCATTCGCGCTACGGCAGCCGTTCAACCTTGATTCACATCAACTCTAAGGGTCTTCACGGACCCGCGAGCGGGGTGGCGGAATGACGCGGCGACGCCGCTTCCGCAGCGACCGGGCGCACCCGTGGGCGGGCGCCGGCGAACCGCTCCCCTTGCAGGGGCTCGCCGATGGCGTCTAAGAGGAAGCGACAGCGCCACAGGGTCCGGGCGCTGCGGGGACACGACTGCGCATGATCCGTTTCCTGCTGCGTTTCGTCGGCATCTGGCTGCTCGCCGGCGGCTTCGTCGCGCTGGTGCTCGATGGCGTGCGTTCCATCGCCTCCTCGGAGATCGTGATGACCCCGCTCGGCGTCGCCTGGCTGGCCGTCAGCGAGGGCAGCCTCATGCATCTGCAGGAGCTGGTGAACGCCAAGCTGCCGGCCGGCAGCTGGGATGTCGTCATGGCGCCGCTGCTGCAGGCTCCGCTCTTCGCGGTGCTCGCCGCGCTCGGCCTGCTGCTCATGCTGATCGGCCGGCGCAAGGAAACGCGCAGCGCCGCCATCTGAAGGCCGCGCCCTCGCATCCGGGCGTTCCACTCCCTACATTGGGAACATCCAATCGAGGGACGACCCCATGTTCTTCTCCAAGAAGAGTCTCGACCTGCCTACCCCCGCGCAGGCCCTGCCCGGCCGCCCGCAGCCGATCCCCACCGCCGCGCGCCATCATGTCAATGGCAACGCGCTCAAGGGCCCCTATCCCGACGGCTTCGAGACGGCGATCTTCGCGCTCGGCTGCTTCTGGGGAGCGGAGCGCCTGTTCTGGCAGACGCCCGGCGTCTACGTGACGGCCGTCGGCTACATTAACGGCCTCACCCCGAACCCCACCTATGAGGAAACCTGCACCGGCCTCACCGGCCATGCGGAGGCGGTGCTGGTGGTCTACGACCCGGCGAGCGTCAGCTATGAGCAGCTGCTCAAGCTGTTCTGGGAGAGCCATGACCCCACCCAGGGCATGCGCCAGGGCAATGATGTGGGCACCACCTATCGCTCCGGCATCTATCTCACCTCGCCCGATCAGCGCGCGCCGGCCGAGCGCAGCAAGGCGGCCTATGACGCCGCGCTGAAGGCCAAGGGTTTTCCGCCCGTCACCACCGAGATCGTCGACGCCCCGACCTTCTATTTCGCCGAGGCGCACCACCAGCAGTACCTCGCCAAGAACCCGAACGGTTATTGCGGGCTCCGCGGCACCGGGGTCTCCTGCGCCATCGGCACCGGCGTCGCGGCGTGATCGAACCGGGCGGGGGCTGTCCCTCGCCCGGCGCCTCGCCTCCGGGGCCATCGCCGGGGTGCCTATTCTTGGTCGCATCGCTCCCGGCACCTTCCGCCGGGCGAGAGCGGGCCTGTAGTCTGGGGCATCCTCCAACAGCCCCGGGGCCCTGTCGTGAACGCCATCCCTGCCCTGCGCGCGCTCGCCGCGCTCGCCCTGTCGCTCCTGCCGCTCGCCGCCATGGCGCAGGCGCCCTCGCCCCAGCTGCCGGCCGTGCTGCGTGACGCGCGCTATTGCGAGATCATCCCGATCCACGTCACGCGCGAAGGCCTCCGGGCCTCCGTCTACAACACGCTCGGCTTCGACGACTGCCCCGCCGGCAAATGGGACGCCATCACCCGGCGCGAGCTGTTCGGCCAGTTCGGCACGCTCGCCGTGGTGATGAACGGCCCGCGCCATTTCCTCATGGACGGCATCATCGCCGCCGGCCCGACCAAGACCGGCGAGGTGATAACGCTCGGCGGCATCACGCTCGCCAAGCGCGCCGAAGTCGGGCTCTCGCTGCATCAGGCCATGGGCCCGGCCTACACCGAACAGACCATCGAGCGCGACACCACCTATCGCTTCGCCGCCGGCAAGCCGGTGTTCCAGCTCACCGCGCCGGATGGGGCGGTCTATGTCATGCAGTCCTATGCGCAGATCGTCGATCCCGCGCTCACCTATGCCCAGCTGCCCGGCCTCGGTGCCCGGCTGAAGCTGCCGGCCGGCTGGACCTACAGCGTGCGCACGCCGGACAAGGACCTCCTGCTCGCGGCCAACGGCACGGCGACCGTCATCCAGGACGACCTGAAGAACACCTACCAGAAGGTGGCGGCGAACTGAGCGTCCGTGCAGGCGCCGGCGCGAAGCTTGCGTCGGCACCTGCGCGGGGACTTGCCGCCGGCGCGGCGGCATGTCACCCCTCTCGCAGCCGCGAAAGGGACCGGACGCCGCGCATGGAAAAGATCATCGAACGCTTCATCTTCGTCAGCCGCTGGATCATGGCGCCGTTCTATATCGGCCTGGTCATCGCGCTGCTCGTTCTGCTGTTCAAGTTCGGCGCGGAGCTGTTCCATTTCGTCACCCACGCCGTGCAATATGACGAGAGCGACACCATTCTCGGCATCCTGTCGCTGATCGACCTCGCCTTCACCGGCAGCCTGGTCATCATCGTCATCTTCTCCGGCTATGAGAACTTCGTCTCCAAGATCGACGCCACCGGCCATTCCGACTGGCCGGAATGGATGACCAAGGTCGACTTTGCCGGCCTCAAGCAGAAGCTGCTCGCCTCCATCGTCGCCATCTCGGCCATCGCGCTCCTGAAAGCCTTCATGAATCTCGACCGCGGCGTGGACGAGAAGCAGCTGATGTGGCTCGTCATCATCCATGTCGTCTTCGTGCTGTCCGGCGTGGTGCTGGCCTGGACCGACCGCCTGTCGGAAAAGCACTGAGATATTTCCGCGATATCTCCGTTTATTGACTTCAAAGGACGCGCATTTCGTGTGATATGTCGTCCATGGACCCGCAGGAGCCGTTTTTCCGCATGAGCGACGCCGCCGCATCCCCTCGCGAACCCACCCCGCGCGACACGGGCGCGCGGATGGCGCCGCTCGCCCGGCTGCCGGTGTTCTTCGCGCTGGCCGGGCGCCGCGTGGTGCTGGCGGGCGGCTCGGAGGCGGCGAGCTGGAAGGCGGAGCTGATCTCCGCCGCCGGTGCCGAGGTCGAGGTGTTTTCCCCCGCGCCCTGCGACGATCTCATCGCGCTTGCCGCCAACCCGCCGGGCGGGCCCCTGCGCCTCATCGCCCGCGACTGGTCGGAAGCCGACCTGCCCGGTGCCGCACTGGCCATCGGCGCCATCGAGGACGACGAGGAAGGCGCGCGCTTCGCCAGCGCCGCCCGTGCGGCCGGCGTGCCGGTCAATGTGGTGGACAAGCCCGCCTTCTGCGACTTCGCCTTCGGCGCCATCGTCAACCGCTCGCCGCTTGTCGTCGGCATCTCCACCGACGGCGCGGCCCCGGTTTTCGGGCAGGCGGTGCGCGCCAAGATCGAATCGGTCATTCCGCAGGGCTTCAAGCGCTGGGCCGAGGCCGCGCGCAGCTGGCGCCCCTCGGTATCCGCGCTCGGCCTGTCCTATCAGGGCCGCCGCCGCTTCTGGGAGCGCTTCACCGAAGCCGCGCTGGAGGCGCCCGAGACCGAGCCCTCCGCGACCTTGCGCGAGCACCTTCTCGACCGCGCCGAGGTCGAGCGCGTGGACGCGCCGCGCGGATCTGTGGCGCTGGTCGGCGCCGGGCCCGGCGACCCGGAGCTTTTGACACTGAAGGCCGTGCGCGTGCTGCAATCGGCCGATGTCGTGCTCTATGACGATCTCGTCTCGCCGGCGGTGCTGGACGTCGCCCGCCGCGAGGCGCGCAAGATGATGGTCGGCAAGACCGGCTACCGGCCCTCCTGCAAGCAGGACGACATCAACGCGCTGATGGTCTCGCTGGCGAAGCAGGGCAAGCGGGTGGTCCGCCTCAAGGGCGGCGATCCCATGGTGTTCGGCCGCGCCGGCGAGGAAATCACCGCCGCCCGCCTCGCCGGGCTTCCCGTCGAGGTGGTGCCGGGCATCACCGCCGCGCAGGGCGCGTCGAGCCGGCTCGGCGTCTCGCTCACCCATCGCGACCATGCCCGCCGGCTGCAGTTCATCACCGCCCATGCCCGCGACGGCAAGCTGCCGCGCGACCTCGACTGGCAGGCGCTGGCCGACCCGGCGGCGACCACGGTGGTCTACATGCCCCAGCGCACCTGGGGCGAACTGGCGGGCAAGGCTATGGCGGCAGGGCTCGACCCGGCGACGCCGGCCATCGCGATCTTCTCCGCCACCCGCCCGCAGGAGCGGCAGGTGCCCGCCACGGTGGCGACGCTCGCCGCCGCGCTGGAGCAGGCGGTGGCGGATGGCGCGACCGGCCCGTGCCTCATCCTGTTCGGCCACGCCATGGGCGAGGCCGCGGCGTTCGCCGGCGATCTCGTGGCTGAGGCCGAAACCCAGGCCGCGCGCGGCTGACCCCGCCCGCGTGACACGGACCGCGCACCCCCGTCCCTGTCATCCCGGCCAAGAGAAGCGCAGAGCCGGGATCGCGTAGAAATGTCAAACGATCCCGGATCGGCCTGCGGCCGTCCGGGATGACGACCGAACTGAGGGCCCAAGCATCCTGCGTTGGGTCCGCGGCAGCGGATAGCGCCTCGACAAGACGGTGGAAGCGAAGGCGCCGTTCCACCCTTCACGTTTCCCGGACCAGCCGTGCGCAGCACGGCGCCGATCCGGGATCTAGCGCAAGACTCCGCGCAGCGGCTGAATCCCTTCCGCACAGAAGAATTTCGGCAAAAGAGTCCTGCGCTGGGTCCCGGCTCGGCGCTTCGGCTGCGCCTCCGCTGGGCCGGGAAACAGAACTACCCGATCTTCAAGGCCAGCTTCTCGTAAAGCGGGTTCTCCGCCGCAAACACATAATCCAGCGGACCGACCGAGACAGTGGACGCGCCGCGCTCGCGCAGGAACACGGCGAGGCCGTGCAGCGTGTCCGGCGGGCAGTGCAGCGTCACCATGCCGGACGAGGTCGGCGCGCCGAACGGCGCCGTTGCGCGGAAGCGGCGCACCGCCTCCTGCACCACCGCGCTGTCGCAGGCGGAAAACCGCGTCTTCACCTCACGCATGGTCGCCGCGCGCTTGGCCGCCGTCACCCGGTCGAACAGCGCCCGCGCCGCCGCGCGCGCGCCCTCGTTCCAATCGGCGTGCAGCGAGGCGACGAGATTGGCCTCCGAGCGCAGCATTACCCCGTCGTCGATCACCTTCAGCGCATTGGCCGCCAGCGTCGAGCCGGTGGTGGTGATGTCGACGATCAGCTCCGCCGTCCCCGCCGCCGGGGTGCCCTCGGTCGCCCCGAGGCTCTCGACGATGCGGTAGTCGACAATGCCGTGGCGGGCGAAGAAGGCCCGCGTCAGGTTCAGATATTTGGTCGCCACCCGCACGCGCCGGCCGCGCGTGGCGTGGAAATGCGTCGCCACGTCGTCGAGGTCGCGCATGGTGCGCACGTCGATCCAGGCCTGCGGCACGGCGACGACGACATTGGCGTGGCCGAAGCCCAGCCCTTCCACCAGCAGCACCTTGGAATCGGCGTCCGCGATGTTCTCGCGCACCAGATCCTCGCCGGTGACGCCCAGATGCACCGCCCCGGAGGCGAGCTGGCTGGCGATCTCGGAGGCGGAGAGATAGGCGACTTCCACGCCCTCGACGCCGGTCAGCGTGCCGCGATAGTCGCGCGCCCCGCGCGACTGCGTCAGGTTCATGCCGGCGCGGGCGAAGAAGGCGGTGGCGTTTTCCTGCAGCCGGCCCTTGGAGGGCACGGCGACGATCAGCTGGGTGCTCATAGGCGGGCCTCCACGGCATCCAGCCGGTCGAGCCACACGGCGAAGCCCACGGCCGGAATGGGCGCGGCCGCGCCAAGCCGCGCCAGCAGCCCGTCATAGCGCCCGCCGGCGACCAGCGGCGCGCCCGCGCCATTCTCGTGCAGCTCGAACACCATGCCGGAATAATAATCGAGCGGCCGGCCGAAGGCGGCGGCGAAGGAAAGCCGCTCCACCTCGATGCCCTGCGCCGCGATGAAATTGGTCCGCGCTTCAAAAGCGTCGAGCGCGTGGGCAAGGTTCAACCCGGCCTCCTCCGCCAGCGTGCGCAGCGCGCGCGCGGCCGAATCCGGGTTGCCCTGAATGGCGAGATAGCGCTCCAGCACCGCCACCTTTTCCGGCGACAACCCTTCCGCATCGCCCGGCGCGGCCTGTTCGAGGAAGCGCTCGGCGATCTCCGACACGCTGCGCCCGCCCACGGTGGAGATGCCGGCGATGGACAACAGGTCCGTCACCAGCGCCCGCGCCGCCGCCGGGTCCGAGCCCGCCAGCGCCGAGAGCACGCCGGCATGCGAGGCGACGCCGCCGGCCTCCGGGCGCTTGAGCACCTCAAGATCGGCGCCGAGGTCGCCGGAGCGGGCGAAATCCTTGATGAGCCGCCGCCGCCAGCCGGGCGGTAGGTCCAGCGCATCGAGCAGCGCGGCGAACAGGCCGGCATCGCCGAGCCGGATCGTCGGCTCGATCACGCCCCAGATTGCCGCCGTCTCCAGCCCCAGCGCCAGCAATTCGGCGTCCGCCGCCTCGCGGTCGACGCGGCCGAAGGATTCGACGCCCGCCTGCAGCAGTTCGCCTTCCCGCACATCGGAGCGGAACACCGGGCCGAGATAGGCGAAATCGCGCGGCTGCACGGCGCCATCGGCAATGTAGAGCCGGCATACCGGCAGGGTGAGGTCCGGCCGCAGGCACAGTTCGCGCCCGTCCGGATCGGTGGTGATGAACATGGTGCGCCGCATCTCCTCGCCCGACAGGTCGAGAAAGGCGTCGGCCGGCTGCAGCACCGGCGGCTCGACACGCGAGAATCCGGCGCGCGCATAGAGCGCGAGCAGTTCCTCGGCGTGGCTGATGTCGGCGATCATGAGGCTCGGGTCCGGTGTGCGTGCAAAAGGGCGCGATAAGGCTGCGCGCTTCTAGCAAAGCGGGCCGGCCCGGTCCATGCACGGGAGATGACATGGTTTCCGGCCCCGTGTCCCGGCCTAGCCGAGGCGAAGCCGGAGCGCCGATCCGGGGACCCAGCGCAGGACTCCGCCAAAGGCGCTTCCTCGGGAAGAGAACGAATTCCGCCGCTGCGCGAAGTCTTGCGCTGGATCCCGGATCAGCGTTCCGCCTTCGGCGTCACTTGTCCGGGAAACCGGCGTCAGCGCAGCGCGTCGCCGTGCGGCACGCCGTGATGGTCGAGCACCTCGATCACCTTCGCCACCAGCTCCGTCTCCGCGCAGGCGAACTGCGCCGGGCGGCTGCCGCGCCACTCGGCATTGTCGGCAATCGCGGCGGCGGCCTTGGCGCCCTCGATCAGGTCCTTGATCTGCACCTGCCCGCTGGCGCGCTCATCCGAGCCCTGAATGACCACGCAGGGCGCGTTGCGGCGGTCGGCATATTTGAACTGGTTGCCGAGATTCTTCGGGTTGCCGAGATACATCTCGGCACGGATGCCCGCCTGCCGCAGCCTGGCGACGAGGCCCATGTAATGCGCGCTCTGGTCGCGGTCCATGACGACGACCACCACCGGGCCGAACGCCGGCGCGTCCTCGCTCTTGAGATAGGACAGCGCGGAAGCGAGGCGCGAGACGCCGATGGAGAAGCCGGTCGCCGGCACGGGCTCCGAGCGGAAGCGCCCGACCAGCCCGTCATAGCGCCCGCCGCCACCCACCGAGCCGAAGCGCACGGGACGACCCTTCTCGTCCTTCACCTCGAAGGTCAGCTCGGCCTCGAAGACCGGGCCGGTGTAATATTCGAGGCCACGCACGACGGAGGGGTCGATGCGGATGCGGCCCTCATAGCCGGCGCCCTCGACCAGAGCGGCGATTTCGTCAAGCTCCTGCCGGCCTTCGAGATAGGCATTGCTCGCCGGCAGGAATTCGCCCCCACCGGGCGTCAGCATGGACAGAACGACCTCGGCCTGCCCGTTGTCCAGCCCCGCGCCCTTGGTGAAGTCGCCGCTCTTGGCCGCCGGGTTCTCCCAGCGTCCCTCGCCGAGCAAGTCGCGCACGCCCTCGATGCCCACCTTGTCGAACTTGTCGATGGCGCGCAGCACGGTGAGCCGCCGGCCGGCATTCTCGTCGCCGCCGAGGCCGATGGCCTCCAGCACGCCGTCGAGCACCTTGCGGTTGTTCACCTTGATGACGTAGTCGCCGCGCTTGATGCCGAGCGCTTCCAGCGTGTCGGCCGCCATCATGCAGATCTCGGCATCGGCCGCGACGCTGGGGGCGCCCACCGTGTCGGCGTCGAACTGCATGAACTGGCGGAAGCGGCCGGGGCCGGGCTTCTCGTTGCGGAAAACCCAGCCGGCGCGGTAGCTGCGGAAGGGCTTGGCCAGCTTGTCGAAATTCTCCGCGACATGGCGGGCGAGCGGCGCGGTCAGGTCGTAGCGCAGCGACAGCCACTGCTCGTCATCGTCCTGGAAGGAGAACACGCCCTCATTCGGGCGGTCCTGATCCGGCAGGAATTTTCCCAGCGCGTCGGTATATTCGATGAACGGGGTTTCCAGCGCCTCGAAGCCGTAAAGCTCGTAAACCCTGCGGATGGTCTCCAGCATGGCGCGGGTGGAGGCGAGTTCCGCCGGGCCGCGATCGGCAAGACCGCGCGGCATGCGCGCTTTCAGTTTGCTGGGCTTGTCCTTGGCCATGGTGAGGCGCCGTCCTTCACGAATGATGGCGCGGGTTTAGAGGACGCGGACGCAGGCGGCAAGCGCGGGGCGCGGGGCGGGAGAGGTGTCGGCCAAAGTCTCGTGCGCCGGGGCCCGGATCGGCGCTGCGCCTGCGGCGTCACTTGTCCGGGACACGAAGCCTCCTGTTTCCCGGACCAGCTGCGCGCAGCGCAGCGCCGATCCGGGACCCAGCGCAAAACCCTTGCGGCAATAGCCCTACGGCCGCAGCCCCGCCGCCAACCTTGCCTCGATCGCGTCCAGCACCGGCAGCAGGTCCGCCACCGTGTCGATGACGAAATGCGCGCCCGCGCCAGAGAGCTTGTCGGATGCGCGCTTGCCCAGCGCGGCGCGGTCGTCGGGCGCCAGCTGGTCGAGTTCGGCCTTGGAGAGCCCCGCCGCATTGCCCGAGAGCGACAGCCCCACCGTCCAGGTGCCGGCGGCCAGCCCCTCGGCGATGCCCGGCTCGGTGTCGTCCAGCTTCACGCAGGCCGAGGGCGGCCACACGCCGATATCGGCAAAGGTGCGGTACATCATCAAGGGGCTCGGCCGGCCGGCAGCGAGGTCGCCGGCGCACACCACATTGTCCGGCGCGTAGCCGGCGCTGGCTGCCAGCGGCATCAGCTTCTCCATGATCGGCCGGGTATAGCCGGTGGTGGAGCCGATCTTCATGCCGCGCCGGCGGGCTTCCGCGATGACGTCGAGCAGGCCGGGAATGAGGTCGGCATGGCGCGGGATCACCTCGACATTCAGCGGCTCGAAGATGGCGAGCACGCGGTCGACATCCGCTTCCGTCGGCGCGGCGCCATGGGCGGCCTGCCAGCGGGCGGCGATCTCGGGGCTGTAAAGCAGGCTCGCCACATGGTCGCGCTTGGGCAGGCCCATCGGCCCGCGCGCTTCCTCGATGGAAATCGTCACGCCGACCTGACCGAAGGCTTCCACGAAGGCGCCCATCGGCGCGCGCGAACCGAAATCGACCGCCGTGCCGGCCCAGTCGAGAATAAGCGCCTTGAGGGCCATGCGTGTCTCCTGTTGCCGCCCCGCCGGTGAACGGGCCGGGATGACGGAAAAAGCCGGGTCAGTCGAACAGTTCCGCCACCGCCTCTTCCGCGATGGCAAAGCCCGTGGAGGCGCCGGTGCCGCTCGTCACCACCACGAGGCGGGTGGTGTCATCGGGCCGGTCGATGAAGGCCAGCCGGTCGGACGCCGAGGCATAGGTGCCGATCCAGCGCTCCAGCACCGCCGGCCGGCGGCCGAACAGCGCGGCATATTCGTCGATAATCAGCTCGTCGACGAAGTCCGGCGCGAAGGGATCGGGCGTCGCGCCATAATGGTGGCTGTCACCCACCACGAGCGAACCATCGGCCGATTGCACGACGATGAGATGAACGCCATGGGCGAGGTGCTCGGCCTGCTCGGCTTCGAGGCGGCGCTTCAGCGGCTCGGCCTCGGGCAGTTCGGCATAGCCGAGATAGCGCCCCAGCGAGAGGTCCGTCATCACCGAGCCCGGCAGGCGGCCGACCGCGGGGTCGCCCACGCGCAGCATGTGCAGCTTGCAGCGGGTGACGCCGTAGAGCTTGAAGCGCTCCTCGAACAGCGTGTGGAAATCATCGCCCGGCGCCACCACGATGCGCGCCGCGCTCACCGTGCCGCCCGAGGTCACCACCCGGCCCGGCTCCACCGCCGTCACCGCGCTCTCGCGGCGGAAGGTGACGCCCTGCGCGGCGAGCCAGGCGGCGAGCCTGGGGATGGCCTCGCGCGATTCCACCCGCATGTCGTGCGGGCTCCACAGCGCGCCGGAAAGCTCTCCGGTCAGAGCCGGCAGCCGGTCGCGGGCCGCATCGGGCGTCAGCAATTCGCAGCCCTCGCCCATTTCGGTCGCGCGGAAGGCTTCCAGCACCGGCATCGCCTCGGGCCGGCGCACCGCCACGAGCAGCCCGCGATGGATCACCTCGATGCCCGCCTGCGGGGCGATCTCGGCCCAGATGTCGCGCGAGCGCATGGCGCGGCGCCAGCATTCCCCGCGCTGCTGGCCGGTGACCGTGACGAAGCCGAAATTGCGGATCGAGGCGCCATTTGCCTGCGCGTCGCGGTCGATCACCACCACCTTGAGCCCGCGCCGCAGCGCGGCGATGGCGTGGCCGAGCCCGACGACGCCCGCACCGACAATGGCGAGATCGTAGCTGTCCGACATGGGGTCAATCCCGGCTGGCGAGGAGGGAAAACGAGAGGAGGCAGGTTTCCCGCTCATACCCCGTTCGCACGCGCCGCGCCATGCGACACCCGCGCGGGGTGGCGCAATTTCCGCGTGATCAGTTGGCGGCGGTGGACGATTTGCGCACCGGCAGGCCGATGGCGGCAAGATCGTCGCGCACGCGCCGCGCAATCTCCGGCTGGGGGAAGAACCGCGCGACCATGGCGTCGGGATCCCGGCCCCAGGCCGGTGCGATCTCGGTCAGCTTGCGCAGATCGGCCCGTGCGGCATCGCTCTCGCCCGCCAGATGGGCGGCCAGCGCGCGCGCCAGCAGCCCCGGCGCATAGCCATCGCCCATCAGATGGTCGGCGGCGGCGGCGGCGGCAGGTGCGTCGTCGCGCAGATAGGCGGCGATCACCCGGTGATAGTCCACCCAGGTCGGCATGCCGGGCGCGGCATGCAGGGCGCTGGTCAGCAGCGCCTCGCCGCGCTCGACCTCGCCCAGCGAGATGAAGCGCCCGCCCACATCCGCCTGAACCTCGACATCGTAAGGGTTCAGCTCCAGCGCCGCCTCGCCGGAGGCGATGGCCGCACCGCGCTCGCCGCGGAAGAAGTGCACATCCATCAGCACGCGCCGCGCATAGGCGCTGGTGGGGGCGAGTTCCACCGCCTGCTCCGCGGCGGCGAGGGCGCGGTTCAGCGCGGGCGCGCCGCCCTGCGGGTTGGCGCCGTTGCGCATCTCGTCGAGATAGAGCTCGGCCAGCAGCGCGTAGCCGAGCGCGAAGGTGCCGTCCGCCGCCACCGCCTGTTCGAGGCACTGGCGCGCCTTCAGATGGTCCGCCAGCAGGAAGCTGCGCCAGTAGCTGTAGGCCATCAGCACGCAGCCATAGGGCCCGGCCTGAGCCGGCCCGCCCGCCGCCGTCACGCGCGCGCGGGCACGGGCCTGGATCACGCCATAGGGCTCGGCGACCGCGGCCATGATGTCGCGCACCAGCCGGGTCTCGGCCTGCGTCGAATCCCCGCCGCGCTTCATGCCGTCGAATTCGTGCGACCAGACGATGGTGCCGTCGCACAGATCCGAGAGCCGCAGCAGCAGCGAGAGCGAGCCGTCCTCATGGTTCTCGATCAGCCCGCTGAGCGCGAAGGCGGAATTGGCCGACACCCCGCCGGCACCGCAATCGAGCGCGGGGCGGGCATCCGGGCTCGCCAGCACGTCGAGCAGATCGAAGCGCGCCAGCGCGTCGCGTATGCGCACCTCCACCGCCCGCGCGGTGAAATCGCCTGCGCTCACCACGCCGGCCGCGCTGGCCACCACGCTGGGCGGCAGCGGCTGGCCGCCTGTGGTGTCGAAGGCACGCACCTCCACCATCGGGATGCCGAGGCGGTTCGTGCGCTCCAGCGGGCGCAGCAGGGCGCTTGAAACCAGCGCGCGCCAGCCGGTGGGGTCGACGACATCGACGGTGAAGGCGGTGGCGAGCCCGAGCAGCAGCAGCGTAATGGCAATGAGCCCGGCGACGCGACTGACGCTCCAGCGCGCGGCCCTGTCCACCGGCGCCGGCACGAGTGAGGCCTCGCCCGGCGGCACCTCGCCCGGCAGGTCGCCCGGCGCCAGCTGCGGCGGCGGCGCGACATCGGCCGGCGGAGCCGTCTGGCGGGGAATGAACTGCGGCACATAGCTGCCGCGCGGCACCACGATCTCGATCTCGTCGGCGGCGCCCGCCCCGGCATAATAGCGCTCCAGCGCGCGGCGCAGCCGGGTCGCCTCCACCCGGACGATCGGGTCCGCCTGCGGGTCGAAGGACGCATCCCGCCCCAGCGCCTCGACCGCTATGGTGTAGCCCTTGATGGCGTCGCTGCGGCCCTCCAGCGTGGCCTCGACGACGAAGCGCAGAATATTACCCAGCTGCGGCGAGGAGCGCAGTTCGTCCGCCTCCAGCACCCGCACCAGCGCCCGGCGCACGACCTCCGCGTCGGCTTCCGGCGAGGCGCCGTCCGGCAGCGCCGTGGCGGCCTCCGGGGAATCGGCTGTCGGACTTTCGGGCACCAGTGAATTCCTGTTGTCATGCGCGCCATCGTGAAAGCGAGCGATGACCTTAGGTGACTTTACCACGGCTTGCGGCGAGTTGATGGCGGCGCAGCACCGCAGGGTCAAGCCGCGCGCCCACGATCAGAAAAGAAAGTGATCACATCATCACTTTTTCTCGTGAGCGCACCTGTGCCGCGGCATTATACATGACCTTAAAAAAGGCGGCCCCGCCGTCCTTGTCCGCCCTGCACCGGAGCTCACCCATGTCTGTCGCCTACGATATCGACGCCACAAGCACGGCCACCCCGAACGACCTTGAGGCGTTCTGGATGGGCTTCACCGCCAACCGGGCGTTCAAGCGCCGCCCGCGCATGGTGTCCCGCGCCAAGGACATGCACTATTACACCCCCGAGGGTCGCGCGATCCTCGACGGTTCGGCCGGCCTGTGGTGCTCCAATGCGGGCCACAACCGCGACCGCATCGTGCAGGCGATCCAGAAGCAGGCGGCGGAGATGGACTTCGCCCCCACCTTCCAGTTCGGTCACCCGCTCGCCTTCACCGCCGCCTCGCGCATTGCCGAGCTGGCGCCGGGCGACCTCGACCATGTGTTCTTCTGCAATTCCGGCTCGGAAGCCGGCGACACCGCGCTGAAGATCGCGCTCGCCTACCATGCGGTGACGGGCAAGGGCACCCGCACCCGGCTGATCGGCCGCGAGCGCGGCTATCACGGCGTCGGCTTCGGCGGCATTTCCGTCGGCGGCATCTCGCCGAACCGCCGCTTCTTCGGCGGCCTGCTGGTCGGCACCGATCATCTGCCCCACACCTATGACCGCGAGAAGCAGGCCTTCTCCAAGGGCGAGCCGGAATGGGGCGCCGAGCGCGCCGACGCGCTGGAAAGCCTCGTCGCCCTCCACGACGCGCAGACCATCGCCGCCGTCATCGTCGAGCCCATGGCCGGCTCCACGGGCGGCCTGCCCGCGCCCAAGGGCTATCTCAAGCGCCTGCGCGAGATCTGCGACAAATACGGCATCCTGCTGATCTTCGACGAGGTCATCACCGGCTTCGGCCGCCTCGGCTTCCCCTTCGCCGCCGAGCGCTACGGCGTCGTGCCGGACATGATTACCTTCGCCAAGGGCGTGACCTCGGGCGCGGTGCCGATGGGCGGCGTGATCGTGCGCAAGCACATCTACGACGCCTTCATGAACGGCCCGGACCACGTGATCGAGCTGTTCCACGGCTACACCTATTCCGGCCACCCGCTGGCCTGCGCCGCCTCCATCGCGACGCTGGACCTGTATCGCGACGAGGGCCTGTTCGAGCGCGCCCGCGCGCTGGAGCCCACCTTCGCCGATGCGGTGATGAGCCTGAAGGGCAAGCCCGGCGTGCTCGACATCCGCACCGTCGGCCTCGTCGCCGCCTTCGACATGGCGCCCAAGGCGGAAGGCCCCGGCAAGCGCGGCTATGAGGCGATGGAAGCCGGCTTCCACAACCAGGACGTGATGTTCCGCATCACCGGCGACACCATCGCCGTCAGCCCGCCTCTCATCATCTCGGAATCGCAGATCGGCGAGCTGGTGGAAAAGATCGGCCGCACCATCGACGCGGTGATGTGAACGCATTCTCAGGGTTGTATTAGCTAGGAATACACCCTTTACGGGTACACCTTTCATGCCCTATCGTGTTCCGCAGCGGCATACCCGTCGCTGCGAAACGCTGGCATGATACGAGATGCCTTGATCGCCGGTTGGCAGACGCTCAGGAGCGGCACGTCCGGCCTGATTGCGTCGTTGCAGGGAGATGGCCTCTCCCGCTTGGCGCAGCTTGGTTTCGCCGCTGCGGTTCTCGGTGTGTCTGGCTGGCTATTGCTCCGACCGCCACCGCCCCCTCTCGAAACGAATATCGCCCGCGACTGGCACGCCAGCATCTCCAGATTCGGACTGGAGGTGCTGTATCCGCCGCAGGAAGATTTCCATGTCGGCGACGTATGGGCGATGCCGATCAGCACCGCCAACGAGGCGACCGACATCCACCGCCGTGCCGTGCGGCTTGGTTCGCTTGACCTGACGCAATTGTGGAAATCGCCCCAGGGAGCCCATCCGCAATTCGACGACACGCCGCAAAAGACTGCCGCCGGATACCGTCCAATGTCCGCACACGTGACGTTCGGCGGGTCACAGGCCGGTGGAGGCATTCCTATGACGATGGCGGAATTCCCCGACCTGTCGATTACCCGCGCCTTTCAGGGCAGCGGCCAGTGGTCGCTGGCAGGATGGTTCGGCGGTGCGGACGCGCAGGGCGATCTGGTGGAGCGAATTTCCATTCCAGCGGTCGCGACCTATGGCGCATCGGCGGTCGACCTTTATGGCGGCTATCTGCGCTGGTGCCGTGCCGAGACAACGCGTGCGCTGTGCACCGACAAGGTGGCAAGGCAGATATTCTCCTACACCAACCCCTGGATTCTCGATGAGAAGGAGGGTGCCTATCTCCACACGCTCCAGCTGGTGGTGATTGCCCGTGTCTATCTCATGCGGGAAATCAACCACCAAATCGTATCGACGCGCGCGCGAGGGGTCGCGGCCAAGGCGCCGCTTTCCGGCACCCGATCGGAAGACAGCACGGAAAAGCAGGATACCGCGACCGGCGCCGAAGCCACCAAGCCACCGCCGAGCACGCAGACCAGCATTGATCAGCGCATGGCCAGCATCCGGGGAAAAGCGGACGGCGCACCCGGCCTGACGCTGGGGGACTCCCAGTCGTCGGAAATCGGCATGACCAACCGCGTGTTCCAGCGCCCTCTGGCGTTTGGCTATCGCTCTCTGGCCTTTGCGCTGCCAGCCAGCGCACCGGACCGCGCCCCGCCACCCGATGGGAAGAAGCCATGAGCAGGATGACCCGCTCCCTTACCCTCGCCGCCGGCCTGTTCGCCTGCGGCAGCATGCTGTCCTTAACCTGCGCGCGCGCACAGCCCGCCGACAGCCCCCAGTTGCTGGACGGTGCGAGCGCCACCCCGACCACAGCCTACGATACGCCATGCCTGCCTGATCCCGCCTGCACGCCCTACCCTTCCTGCATGTTCGAATCCAGCGCGGCATGTCCGAAGCCGGTTGTGTCCTCGCCGACGCCCGGCCGTCCCGGCAACGTCGATCCTCTGCTGCTACCCATGCCCGGCGTGACAGGGGGGATGAATGCCCAGTCCATTCGGCCGGATGGCGGGCTGGGCGGGCTGGAACTGCAGAACAGTCTTCGCCGCCTCCAATTGCCCGGACAGAGCGTCACCGGGGTGCAATGAGCGTCAGGGCGGCACCAGGCGGCGAGATCGCCGATGACATCGAACGAAAACGCCCGACCGCTCTGCGCGTCGGGCGTTTTTATTTGGAGGCCGCCGTTCAGGCGGGCACGCGATTGAGCACTTCCCAGAAGGCCAGCGGCGCGCCGCCCCAGTGCCAGAAGCTGTAGATGGGATAGCCGCGCTCGCCCGCCAGGGCGATGAAACGCTCGGCCCGCTCCGCACAGGCCGAGGCCGAGGCGCACCCGCCCCCGTCGCCGATCCACGCCGCCCCCACCGGCGAGAACGGGATGGTCAGATGCGCATTGTCCCGCTCGGCACGGTCCACCCGGTGCACCACGCTCGGACTGCCGCCGTAATAGGTCTGCGGGAAGTTATGGTCGGCATGGGCGGCGATGGCGTTGAAGCGCGGCATCCAGCCCTCGATGTTCGAGGGGATGTCGTTGCTGGAAAGCGCGAGCGGCACCTTCATGTCGTCGGCGACTTTACGCATTCCCGCGCCGTAGTGCCGGGCGCAGTCAAGATCGCCCTTGAAGAACTCCGGCCCGCCTTCCGCGTCCATGATCAGCCCGTCGAGACGGAAGCTCTCCGCGAGCGCGCGCATTGTCGCCACCTCGGCATCCACGTCCGCCTCGGTGGCACAGTGAGGGACCTGCCAGCCCCAGACCGCGATATCCGCGTCGCGGGCCAGATTGATCAACTGGCGGAACTGCGCGCCGGCCCCGTCGCGCACATTGGCATAGGGTGAGCGGCCGTCGGCAATCTTCACCCAGAGCTGGCTGATGCCGGCCCGCCTGGCCTTCTGCACCATCGCTGCCGCGCCGCCTTCAGCGTCCAGCACCGGCTTGAGCTTCCAAATGTAGATGGCACGTTCCGGCATCTTCGCCCCCTAATTGCAGATCGGTTGCACGGGAATGTTGAACGGCAGGAAGTCGCACTTCTCGGCGATGGCGGCGATCGAGGGAGCCGCGCAGCGCTCCTTCCCGCAGCGGACGAACAGAGGGCTCGGCCCAATCTTCATGCCGATGCCAGACGCGATGTCCAACATGCGTGCCGCCGCGAAAATGGGGTTGAGATCACGACAGAGAGCGGTGGAATAGGCAGTCCGCGCGGCGTAGCGCGCGGCCTGCCGGTCGGCGAACGCCCGTAGCCGCTTCGGCGCACCGCTGCGCACAAAGCGCGCATAGGCCGCCGGCCAGTCGATGGACTGCAGGTTGTCCCGCAGAATCCTCATCGTACGTTCGTAGGTATCGCCATGCTGGAGCGCGGAAATGACCTCGCCCGGCGCGTAGAGGCTGCAGGCCATCCGGCGGTCGTCCGCCGGCAGTCTCTCGGCCGCTGAAGGCGCCGGCGCGAGCAGAACCATCGCGCAGAGGAAGGCCGCTATCCGCTCGCTGTGCATCCTCATGGTCGCGGCCCCCGCCAGCTTCCCGCGACGCCGGATATTATTTTAGGTTGTATTTATGTCAATATACAACTCATAGATGCTTTCCGCGTCTGCGTCGCCTCTGGCGGTCTCCTCCCGGGCCATGCGCGCCTTCTCTTCCCCCCTCCCCATCGACGACGCCCTGCCGGCGCTGACCGCCGCGCTGCGGGCGGGGCCGTCCGCCGTGCTCGTCGCCCCGCCGGGGGCGGGAAAGACCACGCACGTGCCGCTGGCGCTCCTCGACGAGCCCTGGGTCGCCGGCCGCCGCATCCTGGTGCTGGAGCCGCGCCGCATCGCGGCCCGCGCCAGCGCCGAGCGCATGGCCGCCACGCTCGGGGAGAAGGCAGGCGAGAGCGTGGGCTACCGCGCCCGCTTCGGCTCGAAGATCGGCCGCGACACCCGCATCGAGGTCATCACCGAGGGCATCTTCACCCGCATGGTGCTGGACGACCCGGAGCTTTCCGGCGTCGCCGCCGTGCTGTTCGACGAGTTTCACGAACGCGGCCTCGACGCCGATCTCGGCCTGGCGCTGGCGCTCGACGCGCAATCGGCGCTGCGCGAGGATTTGCGCCTCCTCGTCATGTCCGCCACGCTCGACGGCGCGCGGGTGGCCTCGCTCATGGGCGACGTCCCGGTCATCGAGAGTCTCGGGCGTGCCTACCCCGTCGAGACGCGCTATCTCGGCCGCGATGCCCGCGCCCCCATCGACCGGCAGATGACCGACGCCGTGCTGCGCGCGCTGAACAGCGAGACCGGCTCGATCCTCGCCTTCCTGCCCGGCGCGGGCGAGATCCGCCGCACCGAGCGCGCCTTGCGCGAGGCGGTGCGCGACCCCGCCATCGACATCGACCCGCTCTATGGCGCGCTCTCCCCCGCCGAGCAGGACCGCGCCATCTCCCCCGCCCCGGCCGGGCGGCGCAAGGTGGTGCTCGCCACCTCCATCGCCGAGACCAGCCTCACCATTGAAGGCGTGCGGATCGTCATCGACAGCGGCCTTGCCCGCGTGCCGCGCTTCGAGCCCGGCGTCGGGCTGACCCGGCTGGAGACGGTGCGCGTCTCCCGCGCCGCCGCCGACCAGCGCCGCGGCCGCGCAGGCCGCACCGCGCCCGGCATCTGCTGGCGGTTGTGGAGCGAGCCGGAGACGGTGAGCCTGCCCGCCTTCGCAACGCCGGAAATCCTCGCCGCCGACCTCTCGCGCCTCGTGCTCGACCTCGCCGTATGGGGCGTGCGCGACCCGGCGAGCCTCGCCTTCCTCGATCCGCCGCCCGAGCCGGCGGTGAAGGAGGCGAGAGCCCTGCTCACGGCGCTCGGTGCGCTCGACCGTGACGGGCAGGTCAGCGCGCGCGGACGCGCCATGGCTCGCCTGCCGCTGGAGCCGCGCCTTGCCCGCATGGTGATCGACGGCGCCCGTCGCGGCGCCGGCGAACCGGCGGCGCTGATCGCGGCCATCGCCTCCGAGCGCGGCCTCGGCGGCGATGCGCCCGACCTTCGCCACCGGCTCGACGATCTCCGCCGCGACCGCGCGCGACGTACCGAGGAAGCCCGCCGCCTGGCCGAGCGCTGGGCGCAGGAGGCCGCCCGCGCCGCCGGGAGCCTGCCCGGCCCGGCCACCGCCGCTTCGCCCTCGCCGGCCGTGCTGCTGGCGCTCGCCTTTCCCGACCGCATCGCCCGCGCCCGCGGCGATGGGCGCCGCTTCGTGCTGGCGAACGGGCGCGGCGCCGCGCTCGATCCCGCCTCCCCGCTCGCCCGCGCGCGCCATCTCGCCATCGCCGAGCTCACCGGCACGGCGGACGAGGCGCGCATCCTGCTGGCGGCGGAACTGAGCGAGGCCGAGATCGAGGCCGAATTCGGCGAGGCCATCACCGAAGGGGTGGAGACGCAGTTCGACGCCGCCGCCGGCGCGCTGCGCGCGCGCCATGTGCGCCGCCTCGGCGCGCTGGTACTGGCCGAGCGCACCGCCCCCGTCACGCTCGGACCGGAAGCCGCCCGCGCGCTCGCCCGCGCCGCCGCCGCGCGCGGGCTGGAGCGCTTGGGCTGGTCCGACCATCAGCGGCAATGGCTGGACCGCCTGCGCTTCCTCCATGCCGGCGCACCGGACCTCTGGCCGGATGTCGCGCAAGAGACACTGGCAGCGAGCGTGGAGCACTGGCTCGCCCCGGCGCTGGAAGGGCTCACCTCGCTCGGCCAGATCGATGCCGACCGGCTCGGCCGCGCGCTCGCCGGCATGCTGCCCTGGGACCTCGCGCGGCGGCTTGAGGAGGACGCGCCGACCCATTTCGAGGTGCCGACCGGCTCAAGGCTGCCCATCGACTATGCCGCCGAGGGCGGGCCGCAGATCGCGGTGCGCGTGCAGGAACTGTTCGGCCTCACCACCCACCCCGCGATTGCCGGCGGAAGGGTGCCGCTGACCCTCGCCCTGCTGTCGCCGGCCCATCGGCCGATCCAGCTGACGCGCAACCTGCCGGCCTTCTGGGCCGGCTCCTGGCGCGATGTGCGCGCCGACATGCGCGGGCGCTATCCCCGGCATCCCTGGCCGGAAGATCCCGCCGCGGCCGAGCCCACGCGCCGCGCCAAGCCGCGCGGCAGCTGAACCCGAAGGTGGTGCCCAGGCACTACCGACGGCGGCAAAACATTAACCACAGGCCAAGTCTGCGCCCCGCCCGGCCGGGCGGCGGCAGCGTTTTAACAGCTGAGCAACCTCTCGGGCCCAAGGTGCACCCATAATAAAAGCCGCCAACAACGGACGGCGATGCAGTCAAGCGTAAGCAGAGTACGGCCATGAGAGAATTGGCGGACAGGGAAATGGCAGGACGCGACATGGTGCACCGGCGCCGCGCCGCCGTCGTTCGCCGCCCTCACGGAACGGGCCTGGAATATGGCCTCATCGCCGCCGCGCTGGCGGTGGCGATCGTCACCGTCGTCGCCGGCCTCGGCACCCGCTATGGCGGCGCGACGGCGACGAATGGCGGGTCCATGGCCAATGCCATGGACCGCAACCTGCGCTAGTTCGGGGAAAGCGCGCTAGCCCATCATCGGCGCGCGGCGGCGCGGCACCACGGCGCGGGCGACGAGGATCTTGTCGATCCGCCTGCCGTCCATGTCGACCACCTCGAAGCGCCAGCCCAGCGCCTCGAACACGGCGCCCTCTTCCGGCAGTGCCTTGAGCTCGTGCAGCACATAGCCGGCCGCCGTATGGAAGCCGGCATCCTGCGGAATGCGGATGCCGAGCACGTCGGCCAGTTCGTCGATCGGCGTCGAGCCGGCGATGAGGAAGCTGCCATCGGCGCGCTCCACCACATCCGGCTTCACCTTGCCCGCCTCGTCCAGCACCACCGTGCCGGCAATGGCGTCGAGCAGATCGGCCGGCGTCAAAATGCCGACCATCGAGCCATATTCGTCCACCACCAGCGCCAGCGGCGATTCCGCGTGGCGCAGCACCCGCATGGCGTCGAGCGCGCCGGCGGTCTCCACCAGCACCGCGCCGGGTTTCACGAACTGGCGCGGGTCCGGCGTCTCGCCGTCGAGATAGGCTTCCAGCAGGTCGCGAATGTCGATGACGCCCACCGCCTCCTCCACCGTGCCCTCGCAGGCCGGCAGGCGGGTGTGGCTGGTCTCGCGGATGGTCTGGCGCACCAGGTCGGGATCGTCGGTCAGGTCGATCCAGTCGATGTCGGTGCGCGGCGTCATCACCGCGCGCACCGGCCGGTCGGCGAGGCGCATCACGCCGGCGATCATCCGGCGCTCCTCCGGGTCGATCACCCCGGCGGTTTCGGCTTCGGCGACGATGGCGCGGATTTCCTCGTCGGTGATGTTGCTGTCCTCGTCCTTGCCGTTCTCGCCGAGCAGGCGCAGCACCAGCCGCGAGGAAATGTCGAGCAGCCACACCGCCGGCAGCGAGACGCGCGACAGCAGCAGCATGAGCGGCGCGATGAAGCTCGCCAGCTTTTCCGGGCTCTGCAGCGCCAGCCGCTTGGGGATGAGTTCGCCGATGATGAGCGAGATATAGGTGATCGCCGCGACCACGATCGAATAGCCGAGGCCGCCGGCAAGGCCGGGCGCCATGCCCTGCTCGCGCAGCCATTCGCCCAGCATGTCGCCGAGCGTGGCGCCGGAGAAGGCGCCGGCCAGAATGCCGATCAGCGTGATGCCGATCTGCACGGTGGAGAGAAAGCGTCCGGGGTCGGCAGCCAGCGCGAGCGCGGTGCGCGCGCCGGTGGAGCCCTTGTCGGCCATGGCGCGCAGGCGCGCCGGGCGGGCGGAAACGACGGAAAGCTCGGCCATGGCGAGCACGCCATTGATCAGGACGAGCAGGACGACGACGGCGATTTCAAACAGGGGCATTGGGGTTGGGTTGGCATCCTTGTGTCGACATTATGTAGCATGGATGCCTCATTTGGCCATGCCCGGCCTCCCGCCTTACCGCCACGGCCGATGCCGCGGCCTGTTTGACGCCCGTCGCGGGGGCGCCTACAAGCCGCCTGAGTTTCACGCTTTCCGCGACGAACGGCATGTCCTTCAACAGTTTCGGCCATCTTTTCCGCGTGACCACCTTCGGCGAGAGCCACGGCCCGGCGATCGGCGGCGTCGTCGATGGCTGCCCGCCCGGCATCCGCTTCCGGCTGGAGGAGGTGCAGGACGCGCTGGACCGCCGCCGCCCCGGCACCTCGCGCTTCACCACCCAGCGCCGCGAACCGGACGAGGTAAAGATCCTCTCCGGCACGCTGGGGCAAGAGGACGGCACGCTGGTGACCACCGGCACGCCGATCGCCCTCTTGATCGAGAATGTCGACCAGCGCTCCAAGGACTATTCGGCGATCTCCGAGAGCTACCGCCCCGGCCATGCCGACTATGCCTATGACGTGAAATACGGCCTGCGCGACCATCGCGGCGGCGGGCGCTCCTCGGCGCGCGAGACGGCGGTGCGCGTCGCCGCCGGCGCCATCGCCGCCAAGGTGCTGCCCGGCGTCACCCTCACCGGCGCGCTGGTGCAGATGGGCGAGATCACCATCGACCGCGCCAATTGGGACAGCGCCGAGATCGGCCGCAACCCGTTCTTCTGCCCGGACGCGCAGGCGGCCGCGCGCATGGCCGACTATCTCGACGCCATCCGCAAGGCCGGTTCCTCGGTCGGCGCCGTCATCGAGGTGGTGGCGGAAGGCGTGCCGCCGGGCCTCGGCGCGCCGCTCTACGGCAAGCTCGACGCGGATCTGGCGGGCGCGCTGATGAGCATCAACGCGGTGAAGGGCGTGGAGATCGGCGAGGGCTTCGCCAGCGCCACGCTTACCGGCGAGGACAATGCCGACGAGATGCGCATGGGCAATGACGGCAAGCCCGTCTTTCTCGCCAACCATGCCGGCGGCATCCTCGGGGGCATCTCCACCGGCCAGCCGGTGGTGGTGCGTTTCGCGGTGAAGCCGACCTCCTCCATCCTCACCCCGCGCCGCACGGTGACGCGTCATGGCGAGGATGCGGAAATCGTCACCAAGGGCCGGCACGACCCGTGCGTGGGCATCCGCGCCGTGCCGGTGGGCGAGGCGATGGTCGCCTGCGTGCTGGCGGACCATCTGCTGCGCGCCCGCGCCCAGGTCGGCACCCCGCCGGTCTGGCCGTTCCCGCGCTGAACCGTCTTCCGTCATCCCGGCCGCAGAGCCGGGATCGCTCTCCGATTTCGCGCGATCCCGGATCGGCCTCTGGCCGTCCGGGATGACGATTGCCGGGAGAGTCGTGCGCCGGGTCCCGGATCGGCGCTGCGCTACGCGCAGCTGGTCCGGGAAACAGAAGGCCTCGTGTCCCGGACAAGTGACGCCGCAGGCGGAACGCCGATCCGGAACCCAGCGCAAAACTCTTCCCGGCCGAATCCCCCTCCCGCAAACCGGCAATTTCAGTATTGCTGAAACTCGCCTCATCTTTTCATTGCGGGCGAAACCGCCCCGTCCTAGCATGTGCGCATGAAACTTGCGGATTGGCTGACCCTTACCGGAACGACGCGCAGCGCCTTTGCCCGCGCCGCCGGCCTGTCGCCGGCCAGCATCACCGCATTGTGCAACGACCAGCAGGCCTGGGTCTCCCGGGAAGCGGGCGCTCGCATCGCCACCGCCACCAGCGGGGCAGTGACGCCGAACGACTTTCTCGGACTGGATAGCGTCGAGGTGGCATTGATGAGCGACAATCTGCAGACCCGCGTGGATGCGGCGATCGAGGCATTCGCGCGCGGCGAGATGCTCGTGGTCACGGATGACGACGACCGCGAGAACGAAGGCGACCTCATCGTCGCCGCGCAGTTCGCCACGGCGGAGAAGCTGGCCTTCATCGTGCGCCACACCTCGGGCATCGTCTGCACCCCGCTGCCGGCGGAATATGCCAAGCGGCTGCGTCTCAGCCCGATGGTCGCCGACAATGACGCGCCCCATTCGACCGCCTTCACCATCTCGGTCGACTACAAGCACGGCACCACCACCGGCATTTCCGCCGAGGACCGCACCGCCACGGTGCGCGGCCTTGCGAACCCGAATGCCGGCGCCGCCGATTTCGTGCGCCCCGGCCACATCTTCCCGCTCATCGCCCGAGAGGGCGGCGTGCTGATGCGCTCGGGCCATACCGAGGCGGCGGTCGATCTGTGCAAGCTGGCCAATCTCGAACCGGTCGGCGTCATCTGCGAGCTGGTGAACGACGACGGCACGGTGATGCGCGGCCCGAAGGTCGCGGACTTCGCCGCCCATCACAAATTGACCCGCATCTCGGTGGCCGATCTCATCGCCTACCGCCAGCTGCGCGAGAAGCTGGTCACGCGCACCGCCGAATTCGCCGCCCCGACCGTGGTGGGTGAGATGCTGGGCCTCTCCTATGTCACCCCGTTCGAATCGGTGAACCACATCGCCCTCGTGTACGGCAAGATCGGCGACGGGCGGGACGTGCTGGTGCGCCTGCACCGCGCCGACCCGATCGGCGACGTGTTCACCGGCGGCAAGGCGATCCGCGCCTCGCTGGAGCGCATCAAGGCCGAGGGCCGCGGCGTGCTGGTCTATCTGCGCGACGGCACCACCGGCGTGCCCGCCAGCACGGTGGGCGCCGACGAGATGCAGGACAGCACGCGCCTGCGCGACGAGAACTGGCGTGAAGTGGGCCTCGGCGCCCAGATCCTGCGCGATCTCGGCATTTCCTCGATCCGCCTTCTCGCCTCGCGCGCCCGCACCTATGTCGGCGTCGCCGGCTTCGGCATCGAGATCACCGGCACCGAAACGCTGGATGTCTGAGCACGCCCTACCTCGGTAGCGCGCGCTCACGCGAACGGCATCGGGCCCGGCCCGGTGCCCGCAATTTCGACTTCTGGCCAGCCGCCGGCCGTGTCACCATCGTGACGACGCGTCCCTGACACGTCGAGGTCCCGTCACAGACGGAGGTCGCGATGTCGTGCATGCGCATGTGGCTGACCACCCTCGCCCTGCTGCTGGCGCCGTTCGCGGTGCCTGCCGCCATGGCCGACGAACAGGTCGACGTCGAACTGGTGCTGGCCGTCGACGTCTCCTATTCCATGGACCTCGACGAACTGGCCCTGCAGCGCGAGGGCTACATCAACGCCGTCACCTCGCCCGAATTCCTCAATGCGCTGAAGCTGGGCCCCAATGGCCGGGTCGCCCTCGCCTATGTCGAATGGGCGGGCTCGGACGAGCAGAAGATCGTCGTCG
This sequence comes from Ancylobacter novellus, assembly GCA_003241485.1. GTDB lineage: Bacteria > Pseudomonadota > Alphaproteobacteria > Rhizobiales > Xanthobacteraceae > Ancylobacter > Ancylobacter novellum_A. The sequence continues at coordinate 18,281 of QFQD01000046.1, read as the reverse complement.
ACTGGATGCTGATCGCCGGCCCGGACGATGCGCGCCGCTTCGCCGCCGCGATCGACAGCGCCCCCGTGCGGCGCGTCTACCGCACCTCCATCTCCGGGGCGATGGAATTCGGCGCCGCCCTCATCGAGCAGAACGCCATCAAGGGCCTGCGGCGCGTCATCGACATTTCCGGCGACGGCACCAACAACCAGGGCGCCATGGTCGAGCCGACGCGCGACGACGTGGTGGCGCGCGGCATCACCATCAACGGGCTGCCGCTGATGCTGAAGGAGCCGGCCAGCTCCATGCTCGATATTGGCGACCTCGACACCTATTACGAGGACTGCGTGATCGGCGGGCCGGGCGCCTTCGTCATCCCGGTGCGCGGCACGCATCAATTCGCCGACGCGATCAAGACCAAGCTGGTGCTGGAGATCGCCGGCGTGGTGCCACCAAGGCCGCAGCTGGTCCAACGCGCCGCCGACGCGCCGCGCGTCTCCTGCACCATCGGCGAGCGCATGTGGATGGAACGCTGGGGCAATTGAGCCGAGCTTCGGGAGAGGGCCCTGCCGGCCCCTCTCCCCTCCGGGCTGTCGCGGTTATTTCTTCATCGCCGCGGCAAGCTCGTAGCACATGCCCAGATGCATCTCGATGGTGGGAAGCGTCGCCTTGGCGAAGGCCTTCATCACCGGATTGGCGCCACCCTTGGCATAGCCGGCGAACAGCCCGACCGCCGCCTGGTGGCCCTTGGTCTGCGCCGCGATGTACTCCGCGTCAAAAGCCGGCCCATAGGTGCCGCGCAGCTTCACCATGATGGCGTCGAGATCGGCGCCGAGGCCGGCGGGCGGGGTGATGCCGGTCTTGGCCTTGTCGAGCGCGGCGACGAAGTTCTTGCCGATGACGGTGTGGTCCTCGACCATCTTGGCGGCGAAGCTGCGGATCTTCGGGTTGAAGCTCTTCATCAGCGCGAGCTTGCTGGAGGCGATCTCGAACTGGTTCGCCGCGGCCGCCGTGTCGACGAACGCCTGCGTCGAGGGCACCTTGGCGGCGGCGGCGAGGTGATGCGCGCTCGGCCCGGCGGCGGACGGCATGGCCATGGTTTCGGCGCGCACGCAGGTAGACCCCACGACCAGAGCCACGGCCGAGGCGAGAAACAGAACCCTCATGGTTCACTCCCAGGATGAGATGAGCCCCCATCCTCGCCGTCTTCCCGCGTGGACGCCAGCGGATTTTGCAGGCCGCGCGCGCGGTTTTCGCGCGAAATCAGCGCCGGAACACGCCCACCATCTCCACATGCGCGGAATACAGGAACTGGTCCACCGGCGTCACGCTCTCCAGCCGGAAGCCGCCCTCGATCAGGATGGCGGCATCGCGCGCGAAGGTCACGGGATCGCAGGACACGCCCACCACCAGCGGCAGCTTGCTCGCCGCCAGCTGGGTCGCCTGCGCCTCCGCCCCCTGGCGCGGCGGGTCGAACACCGCGGCGTCGAGGCTCTTCAGCTCCAGCGGCAGCAGCGGGCGGCGGAACAGGTCGCGCGCCTCGGCGCTCACCGGCTTCAGCCCCGGCGTGTTGCGCACGGCGTTGAGCAGCGCCTCCACGGCCGGCACCGAGGTCTCGTAGGCCGCCACGCGCGCGGTCTCCGCCAGCCGCAGGGCGAAGGTGCCGACGCCGGAGAACAGGTCCGCGACCCGGCCCGCCCCCGCCAGCGCCTCGACCACCAGCCGCGACAGCGTCGCCTCGCCCAGCGCCGTCGCCTGCAGGAAGGAGCCGGGCGGCAGCCGCACCCGCGCGCGGCCCATGGTGACGAGCGGCGGCTCGCGCTGCAGCACCAGTTCGCCATGGCGGGTAAGCCGGGCGAGGCGCTGCTGGCCGGCGACCTCCGCCAGCGCGGCGACGACGCGCGGCGCCAGCGGCCCGGAGCCGCGCACATCCATGTCGAGGCCGGTCTCGCTCGCCGTCACCTGGATGTCGAGCGGCTTGGCCAGCGGCGCCAGCACCTGCGCCACCGCCCAGGCGGCCGGCAGCGCGCCGGCGAGGTCCGGCGCCAGGATCGGGCAGTCCTCTATGGCGACGATGGCGTGGCTGCGCCGCCCGGCGAAGCCGACGGTGAGCACGTCCTGCCCCTTGCGCGCGCTGCCGCCGCTGGAGCGGGCATGGAAGGTGGCGCGGCGCCGCCCGGCGCCATGCGCCGGCAGCAGCGGCGCGACGGGCGGGGTAAGCCCCACCCGCGCCAGCGCGTCCACCACCAGCGCGCGCTTCCATTCCTCATAGGGCTCAGCGCGCCAGTGCTGCAGCGCGCAGCCGCCGCACGGGCCGACATGGCGGCAGATCGGCGCGATGCGGTCCGCGCTGGGCGCCACCACCGAGACCAGCCGCCCGCGATCATGCTCGCGTTCGACCTCGACGCTCTCGCCGGGCAGGGTGAGCGGCACATAGACCGGCCCCTCCGCCGTCGTCGCCACGCCGTCGCCGCGCGGGCCGATCCGCGCAATGTCGAGCCGTACCGCGCTCATCGCTGGCCCCTCCGTGAAATGATCCATGCAGTATTATGTATTGAAACAATAGATGAGCGCGTCAATTTACAACCAACCTTGCAGCCATGTTTATCTTTTGCCTGCTTAATGTATTCTTCCCGCGGCTGATGCCGATTCCCGTATATTCAGCCGCTTTTACTTCGCATATGCACATAATAATAAGTTCGGAAGCGCACGCATAGGGGAAATTCATGTCGATCATCTCGGCGCTTGCAATCAGTATCGGCGTACTCGGGGGCGTAGCCACCTGGTTGTTCCTCGGACCTCTCGCCGGCGGCCTGCAGATCTGGGCCGCCTTCATCGCCTGGGCCTGCTTCTTCCACTGCGGTGGCAAGGAAGCCGGCCTCAAGGCCACCATACTGGCCAACCTCGCCGGCGCCATCATGGCGTGGCTCACCCTGCTCGCGGTCACGCGCGGCGGCCTTGGCGCCAGCCTTGGCCTGCCGCTCTGGGCCGGCATCTGCGTCGGCGTCGGCGTGCTGGTCATGATCCTGCTCGCCAACCTGCCCGCCTTCGCCGCCATCCCGGCGCTGGTCTACGGCTTCGCCGCCGTCGCCGCCTTCACGCTGCTGACCACCGACGGGGTCGCCAACCTCACCGTGGCCAACCTTGCCAACCCGCTGGTGACCATCATCCTGTCGATGATCGCCGGCGCCGTACTCGGCTATGTCTCGGAGAAGGTCGCCGGCGCGCTTGTCGCCGACAAGGGCCCGGCCCGCCGCGCCGCCTGAGCGGCGGACACCGGCGAAGAAACCCGGCGCGGACGGCTTCACCCCGCCCGCGCCGCCACCAGCAGGAACTCCTCATTGCCGTCGCCGCCGAGAATGGGCGAGGCCAGCCGGTGCGTCACCCGCCAGCCCCGCGCCGACAAGAGCGCGGCGATCCGCTCCACCGCCTCCTGGCGCGCCGCCGCGTCGCGGACGATGCCGCCCTTGGAAAGCTTGTCGCGGCCCACCTCGAATTGCGGCTTCACCAGCGCCACCAGAACGGCGCCCGGCGCGGCATGCGCCAGCGCGGCCGGCAGCACCTGTTCCAGCGAAATGAAGCTGACATCGATGGTGACGATATCGGCCGGCGGCAATTCGCCGGGCGCGAGGTCGCGGATATCGGTCGCTTCGCGCGAGACGAGGCGCGCCTCCCCCCGCAGCCGCGCATGCAGCTGGTCGCGGCCGACATCCACCGCGTGCACCCGCCGCGCCCCGCGCGCCAGCAGCACCTGCGAGAACCCGCCGGTGGAGGCGCCGACATCCAGCGCCTCCATGCCGGTGACCTCGAGCCCGGCGGCGTCGAGCGCGGCCTCCAGCTTCAGCCCGGCGCGCGACACCCATTCATAGGCCTCGCGCGCCTCGATCTCGGTATCGCCGGCGATCATTTCGGAGGGCTTGGCGACCACCCGGCCGGCGACGGTCACCAGCCCGGCGGCGATGGCGGCCTGCGCGCGGGCGCGACTGTCGAACAGGCCGCGCGCCACCAGCACACGGTCGGCGCGCTCGCGTGCGGTGCTCGCGCGCGCCGTACCCTTGGGATCATCGGTGTTCATGGAAGCGGCCCTTTGCCGGGCTCAGCCGCGCAGCAGGGCGACGCCCGCGTCATCCGAGCGGCCGAGCGCGCCGAACACGCCGCGCAGAATGCCCTGCACGTCGAGCCCGGCCTCGCCGAGCTGCACGGCGGGGGCCTCATGGTCGATGAAGCGGTCCGGCAGCGCGAGGCTGCGCACCTTGAGGCCGCGCTCCAGCGCGCCGGCTTCCGCCAGCAGGGTCAGCACATGGCTGCCGAAGCCGCCCGTGGCGCCCTCTTCCACGATGACCAGCACCTCGTGCTCGCGCGCCAGCCGCAGCACCAGCTCGCGGTCGATCGGCTTGGCGAAGCGGGCATCGGCCACGGTTGTCGGCAGGCCGAAGCTGCCCAGCTGCTCGGCGGCGGCCACACAGGCGGCGAGCCGTGTGCCGAGCGAGAGCAGCGCCACTTTCGAGCCCTCGCGCACGATGCGCCCGCGCCCGATCTCCAGCTTCACGCCACGGGCCGGGCGCTCGACGCCGACACCCTCGCCGCGCGGATAGCGGAAGGCGATCGGGCCCTCGTCATAGGCGGCAGCGGTGGCGACCATGTGCACCAGCTCCGCCTCGTCGGCGGGAGCCATCACCACCATGCCCGGCAGGCAGGCCAGCATGGGCACGTCGAAGGCACCGACATGGGTGGAACCATCCGCGCCCACCAGCCCGGCGCGGTCGATGGCGAAGCGCACCGGCAGGCGCTGGATCGCCACGTCATGCACGATCTGGTCGTAGGCACGCTGCAGGAAGGTGGAATAGATGGCGCAGAACGGCTTGTAGCCCTCCGTCGCCAGCCCCGCCGCAAAGGTCACGGCGTGCTGCTCGGCAATGCCGACGTCGAACGTGCGCTCGGGAAACTCGCGGCCGAACAGGTCGAGCCCGGTCCCGGCCGGCATGGCGGCATTGATGGCGACGATCCTGTCGTCGCGCCGCGCCTCGTCGATCAGGCTCTCGGCGAACACGCTGGTGTAGCTCGGCGCGTTGGACGCGGCCTTCTTCTGCGTGCCGGTGGCGACATCGAAGCGCTGCACGCCGTGATATTTGTCGGCCGAGGCTTCCGCCGGCGGATAGCCCTTGCCCTTCTGCGTCACCACATGGACCAGCACCGGCCCGGTCTCCGCGTCGCGCACATTGCGCAGCACCGGCAGAAGGTGGTCGAGATTATGCCCGTCGATCGGCCCGACATAATAGAAGCCGAGTTCCTCGAACAGCGTGCCGCCGGTCCAGAAGCCGCGCGCGAATTCCTCCGCCCGCGCCGCCTGGCGGCCGAAGAACTTCGGCAGGCTGCCGGCGAGCTGTTTGGCGGTCTCGCGCAGCGAGCGATAGGTGCGCCCGGAGATCAGCCGCGCCAGATAGGCCGACATGGCGCCCACCGGCGGGGCGATCGACATGTCGTTATCGTTGAGAATGACGATGAGGCGGGAATCCATCGCCCCGGCATTGTTCATCGCCTCATAGGCCATGCCGGCGGACATGGCGCCGTCGCCGATGACGCAGACCACGTTGCGCTGGGGCTTGAAGGGCTCCTTCAGCGCGTCGAGGTCGCGCGCCACCGCCATGCCGAGGCCAGCCGAGATGGAGGTCGAGGAATGGCCGGCGCCGAACGGGTCGTACTGGCTTTCCGCGCGGTTGGTGAAGCCGGAAAGCCCGCCGCCCTGGCGCAGCGTGCGGATGCGCTCGCGCCGCCCGGTCAGGATCTTGTGCGGGTAGCACTGGTGGCCGACATCCCAGATCAGCCGGTCGTCGGGCGTGTTGAACACATGGTGCAGGGCCACGGTCAGTTCGACCACGCCGAGCCCGGCGCCCAGATGCCCGCCGGTCACCGACACGGCGTCGATCGTCTCCGCGCGCAGCTCTTCGGCCAGCCGGGGCAGTTGCTCATCCGGCAGGCGGCGAAGATCGGCTGGCTCCTTGATCGTGTCGAGAAGCGGCGTGGACGGGCGGGTCAATGACGTCTCCGATTACGTCTCCATCCGGACAACTACGGTGCCACGGACGAAGTTCAACGGCATACACAGTTGTTAACCGAACCGCAACGCGAGCCGCCGGCGGGCGCACGCGGGACACCGCGCAAAGCGTGCAAACGCACGGCACGCTGCAGGACAATGTGGAGACGCACGCGCCGCGCACCACAAATGTTGGATCGGCACGCCGGCTTCCGCTAGAACCCGCATCATGAACGTTGAAGCGCCGGGAAGCGCGGCATCCGCTGGTGAACAGCCGTCCTCCGGGCGCGAGCGCGGCCGCCGGCTCGTGCTGTTCCTGCCCGGCCACGATCCCACCGATATGGACTATCATCACGGCCGCTTCGCCAACCAGGCTGGGCGCTTCGCCGCGCTGTGGTCGCTGGGGGTGGACGTATCCGCCCGGCGCGATGACGGGCAGCAGCCCTATGCGCGCTGGGATGTGGAAACCCACGGGCCGAACTGGTCGCATCACACCGACTACCGCGTGCTGCGCTGGGAAGACATCATCGTCCAGCTCGACGAGCGGCCGGACCCGGTGCGGCTGTGGCGCGGCTTCGGCGGACTGTTCGACTTCCTCGCCGGCGGCGCGGCGCGGCGCTATTTCCCGGCCAATCTGCGCTACGGCATCTTCTTCTTCTTCCCCTTCCTGATCGTCGGCCTGTTCATCGGCGCAGGGGCGCTGGTGGGGTGGCTGGTGGACTGGCTGCTCGCGGGCGTGCTGCCGGCGCCGCTGCCCGCCCTTGCCGGACTTGCCGCCGGGATCGCCGTCTTCTTCGCGCTGTTCCACCGGCCGGGGCGCGACTGGCGCCTGCACCAGGCGCTCGACGACTGGGACCTCGCCCGCGACTATCTGCACGACCGCACGCCCTTTCTCGACCGCCGGCTCGACGCATTCGCCGAGGTGCTGGTCGAGGCGGTGCGCTCGCGCGGCTATGACGAGATCATTCTCGTCGGCCACAGCCTCGGCGCCACCTTGATGCTCGGCGTGCTCGACCGCGCGCTCGACCGCGAGCCGGCGCTGGCGGAGGGGCCGACAAGGCTCGCCTTCCTCACCTGCGGCGCCACCATCCCCAAGCTCGCCCTGCACCGGCGGGGCGACAAGGTGCGCCGGCAGGCAAAGCGCGTCGCCACCACGCCGGGCCTGTGCTGGGTCGAGTATCAGGCGCGGCACGACGCGATCAATTTCTACCGATTCCACCCGGTCACGCTGCGCGACCTCGATTTCGGCGTGACGAGCGACGGGCAGCCGCTGCTGCGCGACGCCAACATCAAGCAGATGCTCACCCAGGAAAAGCTCGACAAGCTGCGCTGGCATGCCATGCGCATCCACTACCAGTTCCTGCTGGCGAACGAGCAGAAAGCTCCCTACGACTACTTCATGTTCGTGCTCGGGCCGCTCCCCTTCGCCGAGCTGTCCTCGCGCCCCGAAGGGCCGCTGGGACGCTTCGCGCCGGACGGCTCCCTGATCGGCTAGAGCGCCTACGGCGAGCGCCAGCTCACCGTAGGCGCTCTAGCCCATTGATTTTACGCAATTCCTTTCGCAAAACCGCTACGCACTTTTGCGGGAATTGCTCTAGACAACGGAAACTCAATGAACCTCCTTCTCGCAGCGAAGATCGTCTGGGCCGTCGGCGTGGTCGGCTGGTACGTCATCCGCATCCCCTTCGAGCGCAAGGTGAAGCGTGAGCGCGTCATTGATGCGCGCCACCGGCTGCGCGAGCTGCTGCTGCTCTCCTGCTCGACCCTGGGCCTCGGCATCATCCCGCTGTTCTGGGCGACCTCGCATGTGTTCGACCACGCGAACTACCCCTATTCGCCGGTGCAGTTCGCGCTCGGCACGCTGGTCTTCGCCTTCGCGCTCTGGCTGTTCCGCCGCACCCATGCCGATCTCGGCCGCAACTGGTCGGTGACGCTGGAGATCAAGGACAACCACAACCTCATCACCGGCGGCGTGTACCGCTATGTCCGCCACCCCATGTACTCCGCCTTCTTCCTGTGGGCGCTGGCGCAGCTCATCCTGATCCCGAACTGGATCGCCGGCCCGGCGGGCGTCGTCGGCTTCGGCATCCTCTATGCCTTCCGCATCGGCCGCGAGGAGCAGATGATGCTCGACACCTTCGGCGACGAATACCGCGCCTACAGCGCCCGCACCGCCCGGCTCATCCCCGGCATCTACTGAACACGGCATCCCGCGGCAGGAAGCGCCCATGCTGGAACTGAGACCGAACTGCGAGTGCTGCGACGCCGACCTGCCGCCGGCCTCGCGCGAGGCGATGATGTGCAGCTTCGAGTGCACCTTCTGCGCCGATTGCGCCGGCGAAGTGCTGCACGGCATCTGCCCAAATTGCGGCGGCGAGCTGGTGCGCCGGCCGGTGCGCCCGGCGGGTCCGCTGGCGCGCAACCCGGCCTCCACCACGCGGGTGTTCAACCCCGACTGCCGCCGCCGGGCCGCCGGCTGACCTCCTCAGGCGCCGGCGAGGCGCACCTCGGCAAAGCCGCCCGCCGCGACGCCCGTGCACAGTTCCGACCACTGGCAGCGGGCGCAGGCCTGCCGGATGGTGCCCTCCGCGAAGGCACGCCGCATCCGCGCCAGCGTGGCGCGATCGAGCGGCACGGGCGCGCCCGCTTCAAGGGGATGGCCGAGAAGCCGGCCCAGCTCGTCCAGTGCCTGCCCGTCGCGGGCGGTGATGCGCGGCTTGAGGCAGTGATGCCCGCCCTCCAGCAGGGGCGCGCAGATATCGTCCGGCCCCGCGACCAGCACCGCCTCCTCGCCCGCGTTCAGCCGCGTGACGAGGGCGTCGTACTGGGCGACGAATGAGGGGGTGTAGCCCTTGCCGACATAGGTCAGCAGGCACAGCAGATGGTGCGCGCGCAGCCTGACGGTCACGGGCCGCCCTCTGCCAGCCCCGCGGCCTAGTCGCCGTCCAGCGGCACCGTGCCGGCGGCGCGGCCATCGGCGCCCTGGGTGATCTTCTCGACCCGCGCCTCGGCGTCCTTCAGCAGCGCGTCGCAGCGCGCCTTCAGCGCCTCGCCGCGCGCATAGAGCGTGATCGACTCTTCCAGCGGGACATTGCCGCCTTCCAGCTTGGCGACGATCGATTCAAGTTCAGCCAGCGCCTTCTCGAAGCTGAGCGTGTCCACATGCGCCGCGTCTGTCATGGCTGCCTCCCGGAATGAGTCGCGCCCCTTATACAGGCTCGGGGGCGCGCGCTCACCCCCGTCAGCCGCGCATCAGCGCCTTCACATGGGCGGAGGCGGAGCGCGCCAGCCCTTCGAGGTCGTAGCCGCCCTCCAGCACCGAGACGATCTTGCCGCCGCAATGCTTGTCGGCCACGTCCATCAGCTTCTTGGTGACCCAGGTGTAGTCGTCTTCCAAGAGGTTGATGTTGCCGAGCGGGTCGCGCGTGTGCGCGTCGAAGCCGGCGGAGATGATGATGAGTTCCGGCCCGAACGCCGTCAGCCGCGGCAGGATGCGGCTCTCGAAGGCTTCGCGGAACTTCTCGCCATCGTCGCCCGAGCGCAGCGGCGCGTTGACGATGTTGTCCGTGGTGCCGCGCTCGCCCACCGCGCCGGTGCCGGGAAACAGCGGCATCTGGTGGGTGGAGGCGTAGAGCACGCTCGGATCGGACCAGAAGATCTCCTGCGTGCCATTGCCGTGATGCACGTCGAAATCGACGATGGCGACACGGTCGATGCCATACACCGCCTGCGCGTGGCGCGCGGCGATGGCGACATTGTTGAACAGGCAGAAGCCCATGGGCGTGCGGGTCTCCGCATGGTGGCCGGGCGGGCGCATGGAGACGAAGGCATTGTGCACCCGGCCCGAGAGCACCTCGTCGACCCCCAGCACCGCGCCGCCGACGCCGCGCCAGATCGCCTCGCCCGTGCCCGGCGACATCACCGTGTCGCCATCAATACGCACCAGCCCTTCCTCGGGCATGGCGGCCTCCAGCGCGGCGACGAAATCTTCCGGGTGCACGCGCACGATGTCTTCGCGCTGGGCGATGGGCGCCTGCTCGCGGGCCAGCGTCGCGAAGGACTCGTCCTCGAAGACGCGGTTGAGCACGCGCACCCGGTCGGGCCGCTCGGGGTGGCCGGCGGGGGTGAGGTGTTCCAGACAGGCGTCGTGCGCGATCAGCAGCGTGGTCATGGCATTCCCTGGGCGTTTGGTTCTTGTCGGTTCGGTCGATGTCGTCGGCGGGATTCTTGATCTTCTCGTTCAGCGGCCGGACGGATTCGGCATCGCTCCCGCCTCATCAGATGGTGGACGATATGCCACGTGCGCGCGGCGGACCAGCCGCGCCGGGCACCGCCATGCGTTTTTCTACGCATCGGCGGCGGTTGACCCCGGCCCGGCGAGGTCCTATCGCAGCCGCCGGAGCGGGAGAGACCATGAGCACGCGCGGCGCCGCGGCGGGACGCAGGACAAAGCTGGTGGCGGCGGATGACGCCGGCATCCAGGAGGCCGCGCGCCTGCTGGTGGAGGGTGGCCTCGTCGCCCTGCCGACCGAGACCGTCTACGGCCTCGCCTGCGACGCCACCAATCCCTTGGCCGTCGCCAGCCTCTACACCGCCAAGGGTCGCCCCAGCTTCAACCCCCTCATCGCCCATGTGCCGGACGTGGCGAGCGCGCGGCAGGTCGGCCGGCTCACCCCGGCGGCGGAGCGGCTGGCCGCGCACTTCTGGCCCGGCCCGCTCACCCTCGTGGTCCCGGCCATCGAGGAGGCGACCTCGGCGCTGGCGCGCGCCGGCCTTGCCAGCGTTGCCATCCGCGTGCCGACCCATCCGGTGGCGCAGGCGGTGCTGCGCGCCGCCGGCCGCGCCATCGCCGCGCCGAGCGCCAACCGCTCCGGCCATGTCTCCCCCACCCGCGCCGGCCATGTGCTGGCCGATCTCGACGGGCGGATCGACCTCATCCTCGACGCCGGCCCCAGCACGGTGGGCGTTGAATCCACCATTGTCGACTGCACCGGCCCCGTGCCGGTCATGCTGCGCCCCGGCGGGCTGCCGCGCGAGGCGATCGAGGCGGCGCTGGGCGCTCCGCTCGACGATCCCGCGCCGCACGCCGGCGAGAACGCGCCGGTGGCGCCGGGCATGCTGGCCTCGCATTACGCGCCGGCCGTGCCGGTGCGGCTGCGGGCCGGCGAGGTGCGGCCGGGCGAAGCGCTGCTCACCTTTGCCGGCGCCCGCCCGCCGGGCGCGGAGGCCGCGCGTGCGGTGCGCGATCTCAGCCCGGCCGGCGATCTCGATGAGGCGGCGGCCAATTTGTTCGACTATCTGCGCGCGCTCGACGCCAGCGGCGCCAGCGCCATCGCGGTGGTTCCCCTGCCCCGCCGGGGCCTTGGCGAAGCCATCGCCGACCGGCTGCGCCGCGCCGCCGCCCCGCGCTAGCTTTGCCGGTCAGCCTCGCCGCGCGGCCCAACTTCACCCGATTCGCGTCCTGATCCCGCCCCGCGCGCGACATGCGCGCGCCGCCGGCCCCGGTCATTAACCGCCTCTCAAGGTTAATGCGCGACAACCATAAAACGTGGGGCGCGCAGGCTTGCCTGTCACTGGCGGGCCACGGGGTTGTTCAGTTCGTTGCGTAGGCGTCGGGGATGAAGGCTGGGAGCGGGATGCGTCGGCATGGGGCCAGGGCTGGGCTGCTGCTTGTCCTCTTCCTGGGGGGCAGCACCTCTATCGGCCTGCAGGACATTACCGGCCGGCTGGCGCATCAGCCGGGCGTCGCCGAGCGGGTCCGAATTTCCGTGCTGTCGGGCCCGCTGCACACGCTGAAGGCGGCGACCTTCGCCTGGCCCTCGCGCTCCTCGCTGCTGTCCAATTCCGTCATTCCCGAGCCGCCCGCCACGCCGCTGCTCGCGCTCAGCGTCAATCGCGACGACAAGACCGACCGGCTGGATCCGGCCCCGGCCGATGCGCTCGACGGCGACCCGCTGGCCGCCGCCGGCCGTCCGACGCTGCCGAGCATCGCCGGCGCGGGAACCGGCACCGATGAAGGCGGCATGACCGGCATGACCGGCACGACCACCGACGGCACCACCCTCGCTGCCGGCATCACCACCGATCCCTCGGAGGCCGAGGAAGACGGTCCGGAAATGACCGACGACCTCAACGCCATGGCCGCGCGCGAGGGCGTCGCCGCCCATGCGCTGTCGGCTGGCGACCCCACCGGCGACCCCTCCCAGCTGGAGGTCGCGGGGCCCGCAATCGCTTTATCCACCGAGGTTTCCGAAGACGAGGCGGCCGCCTTCGACGACCCCTCGCTGCCGCTCTATCGCCAGTCCGCCTTCATCTTCGGCTATGACCGCGCCGCCCTCCCCCCGCAGCCCTTCCTGCACGACGAACCCGTCGTCGCGGACGGCGGAACCACCACCACTGAAAAGACCGACGCCACCACCCGCACCCTCCAATCCCCCACCCCCGCCGAACGCCTCGGGCTCAGCGGAAAACGGCGCGAACGCTCGGAAAAGTGCCTCGCAGAGGCCGTGTATTTCGAGAGCCGGGGCGAACCGATTCGCGGGCAGGTGGCCGTCGCTCAGGTGGTGATGAACCGGGTCTTCTCCGGCTATTATCCCGCCGATGTTTGTCGCGCGGTCTATCAGAATGCCAATCGCAAGCTCGCCTGCCAGTTTACATTCGCCTGCGACAATATCCCCGACGTGGTGACAGAGCCGCGCTTGTGGAACCAAGCAAAACAGATTGCCGCCGACATGCTCGACGGGCTGCTGTGGGACGAGAAAGTCGGACGCGCGACGCATTATCACGCCCAATCGGTGCGGCCGAACTGGATCCGCGAGATGCGCAAGCTCGATCGTATCGGCGAGCACACCTTCTATCGGCCGCGGCGCTGGACGAGCTGACCCGCGGCACGCCACGGGCGGCCTTTGCCGGCGTTACTGAGCAGACCCACTCGCTGCATCAGCCAGCAGACGATGCTTCGCCTTTGAATTCCGGTATCTGCAGCGCGGGACAGGCCGCGGACGAACGCGTGGATAGCGGCAGACTGTGCTCGCCAACGCGCCCGCGACGGCCTCATGGGGCGCCCTTCCACGGCAACAGAAAGCGGCGCCCTCCAAGCAGGGACGCTCCCGGCGACCACACAGCTCCTCGCCCGTCTCCCCAACTCGAAGTCTGCGGAAGTTCAGCGGGATGTGCCAACGGGCATTGGAACCGGACGCCCGCGCCGCCCAAACAAAAAGCCCGGCCGCAAGGGCCGGGCTTTTGGATCTCGTATGGTCGCTCAGCTCAGTTGAGCTTCGACTTCACCTCGGACACGGCGGAAGCCAGAATGCGGTCGGCGGTGTCGCCGACGACATTCGCCGCCAACAGCACTTCCGCCGCCTTCACCGCCGCATCGGCGGCCGCCGCCTTGACGTCGGCCAACGCCTGCGCCTCAGCCTGAGCGATCTTCTGCTCGGCCATCTTGGTGCGGCGGGCGATGAGATCTTCAAGCTTCTGCTTCGCCTCGGAAGCAAGACGCTCGGCCTCGACCTTGGCCGTGGAGACAATCGCCTCGGCCTCGGCCTCCGCCTCGCGCTGCCGGCGCTTATATTCGGCAACCAGCTTCTGCGCCTCTTCCTTCAGCCTGCGAGCCTCTTCGAGGTCCTTCCGGATCCGGTCGCCGCGCTCGTCCAGCTTGGAGACAATACCCGAGAACGCACCCGCCTTGGCGAGAATGCCCATGAAGATGACGAAAGCGACGGCGACCCAGAAAGTATCGCTACCCATGGCGCGTCCTCAGCTCTTGATGGCGGTGTCGACCGCCGCCTCGACGGCGCCCGGGGCGGGCTGCGACCCGATGAGCTCATTCACGATGGCGCCGGCCGTATCGACAGCGATGCCGCGCACATTGGCCATGGCCGCCGTCTTGGTCGAGCTGATCGTGGCTTCCGCGGCCGCCAGCTTCGCCGAAAGCTCAGCTTCCAGCGACTTGCGGCTCAGGTCGGATTCAGCGTTGAGCTTATCGCGAGTTTCAGCGGCAATACCCTGTGCCTTGGTGCGGGCGCTGTTGAGCGCCTTCTCATAGGCAACGGACGCCGCCTCGCTCTCCGCCTTCAGCTTGCCGGCCTCCTCAAGATCGTCAGCGATGCGATCGTGACGCTCCTCGAGAATGGTGGCGATGCGCGGCAGGGCGATACGGCTCATCAGCACGTAAAGTGCCGCGAACGCGATCGCCAGCCAGATCAGCTGCGAGGGGAAAGTGTGGGCATCGAACGGGGGAAAGCCACCACCGTGCGCTTCCGCTGGGGGCACAGCAATCTCCACGCCGCTCTGCGCCGACAGATTGTCGGGCGCCCCAGGCGTTGCAGCCTGAGCGATGACGAATGTACCGGCCGGACCGTTGGCCTCGGACATGGTTCAGGCTTCCTCGATCATCGCGGAACCGGACGCACCCCGCAAGGGTGCGCCCGCATTCCGCAGGACGTCAGACCACGAAGAGCAGGACGAGGGCGACGACGAGCGAGAAGATGCCGAGACCTTCCGCGAGCGCCGCGCCGATGAAGGCGCGGGCGAACTGGCCGTCAGCCGCCGATGGGTTGCGCAGGGCGCCCGAGAGGAAGTTGCCGAAAATGGTGCCCACGCCGATGGCGGCGAGGCCCATGCCGAGCGTAGCGAGACCGGCGCCGAGGAACTTGGCGGCTTCCGCTTCCATGATCTTCTCCTGTTGGATTCGTCAGATTGGTTGATTGGCTGGATGAGGGTCCCGCGACGTGCCGATCAATGACCGGGATGCAGCGCGTCGTTGAGATAGATGCAGGTCAGCACCGCGAAGACATAAGCCTGCAGGGCGGCAACCAGGAATTCGAGTGCGGTCAGCGCCACCACCATCGTCAGCGGCAGCACAGCGCCGAACCAGCCGACGACGCCCGAGGCGGTCATCATCACGATGAAGCCCGCGAACACCTTCATAGCGATATGGCCTGCCAGCATGTTGGCGAACAGACGCAGCGACAGGCTGATGGGGCGCGAGAGGAAAGAGATGACCTCGATCACGACCATGAAGGGCAGCAGGAAGGCCGGCACGCCCGACGGCACGAACAAGTGCAGGAAATGCGTCCCGTGCCGGACAAAGCCGTAGATGATGACCGTCAGGATCACCACCAGGGCCAGCGCGGCGGTGACAATGAGGTGGCTGGTGACAGTGAACGAATAGGGGATCATGCCAACGAAATTCGCCGTCAGCACGAAGATGAACAGCGAGAAGACGAGAGGGAAGAACTTCATCCCCTCGTTACCGGCCGAGCCCCGCACCGTATTGGCGACGAATTCGTATGACATCTCAGCCAGCGACTGCAGCCGGCCGGGCACCAGCGTGCGCCCGCGGGTCGCGTAGGTAAGGAAGAAGAACACCAGCGCCACAATGCCGAACATGAAGGCGGCGGAATTGGTGAACGAGATATTGAACCCGCCCGGCGCCCCGAGATGCACGATATTGGTGATCTGGAACTGATGGATCGGATCGATCACGCTTCCGCTGGCCATCGTCGGTCGCTGCCCTCAAACGCGGCGCCTCAGGCGCCCGCTCCCTGCCTCAGAAGTCGGCCCGAAGACCGACTGGTTCGAAGTCCGCAGATCCGCCGCAAGGCTGACCGCCAAATTCTCAGTTCACGCCCCGCCCTTCGGCGGCGCTTTCCGGCCGGTCTCACCAGCGGCGCGCATCATGTTCGCGATACCCGCGCCGAAGCCGAGCAACATGAACACGATCATCCCCCACGGCGCGATGCCAAGGAAATGGTCGAGCACCCAGCCAAGGCCGGCACCGACAAGAACCCCCGCGACGAACTCGCTCCCCAATCGGAAAGCCAGCGTCATTCCCGCCGCAGAAGACGTCCGGTCCGGGACCTTGGACGCCTTCTCGTCGGCTCGTCGCTCGGCGCGCACCTTGTCCAGCTCGCTGCCGAGCCCCCGAAGCCTGCCGGAGAGCTCAGTGTCGGAAATGTCCGGCTTGCCCGAGCCCTTCTGGCCGTCCGTTTCGTTCCGGTCGCCCATCATCCACGCTCAGCCTTTGCCGGAGAAGGATTTTCATCCCCGAAACCGGGCGCACCATAGTGTTCGGCCCATGGGGTGTCAAGAACGTGAACTGATGTTTTAACTATTTGAAAAATATGTGAAAAATCAACAGGTGGACGCTCTGTCGCAGGCAGCTCGCGCCCCGTTCGCACCAAGGGAAGGTCGCGGGGTGAGTCCCTCAGGTGGTTTTTGGCATGCCAGAGACCACGAAGAATTCGGCGATCTACCCGGACGCGCGCCGCGCCGGTGATTCCCGTCCTCAGCTCGCCTCGCGGAACGACTCGGCAGTGGCGAGGTCGACCGAGACCAACTTGGAGACACCACGTTCGGCCATGGTGACGCCGAACAGCCGGTTCATCCGGCTCATGGTGATCGGGTTGTGGGTAATTGTCAGAAACCTTGTCTCAGTAAGGCGCTGCATCTCATCGAGAAGGTTGCAGAAACGCTCGACATTGGCGTCGTCGAGCGGCGCGTCGACCTCGTCGAGCACGCAGATCGGCGCCGGATTGGTGAGGAACACCGCGAAGATCAGCGCCATGGCGGTCAGCGCCTGCTCGCCGCCCGACAGCAGCGAGAGCGACTGCGGCTTTTTGCCCGGCGGCTTGGCGATGATGTCGAGCCCGGCGTCCAGCGGGTCGTCCGAATCGGTCAGCACGAGGCGCGCCTCGCCGCCGCCGAACAGCGTGCCGAAAAGCTGCTGGAAATGGCCGTCCACCACGACGAAGCTCGCCTGCAGCCGCTCGCGTGCCTCGCGGTTGAGACTGTAGATGCCCTGGCGCAGCCGCTTGATAGCCTCGGTCAGGTCCTCGCGCTCAGCGGACAGGCCCTGCTGCTGCGTCTCGATCTCGGCCAATTCCTCCTCCGCCCGGAGATTGACCGCGCCGAGCCGTTCGCGCTCCCGCTTCAGCCGATCGAGGTCGGCCTCGACACCGGCAGCGTCAGGCAGAGCATCGTCAGGCTCAAAGCCCGCAATGGTGCGTGCGCTGTCCGGCGGACCGTCGAGAATATCGGCGATCTCGCGCACCAGATCCTCGCGACGCTGGCGCGCGGCCTCGACATGGGCTTCCGTGCGCGCCGCGGTCTCGCGGGCGGAAGCGAG
This sequence comes from Ancylobacter novellus, assembly GCA_003241485.1. GTDB lineage: Bacteria > Pseudomonadota > Alphaproteobacteria > Rhizobiales > Xanthobacteraceae > Ancylobacter > Ancylobacter novellum_A. Next base: position 1,137 of record QFQD01000046.1, on the reverse strand, counting down.
CGCATCGAGCGCCGCACGGGCCGCGCGCTCGGCCTCGGCCTGCGATGATTCGGCCGCAACCAGCCGGTCTGCCGATTCACGCCGCGCCTTGTCGGCCTTCTCAATCTCGGAGAGCAATGCCCTGCGACGAGCGGCGAATTCGTCCGGTGCCTCCTCCAGAAGCGCGCGCTCCTCCGCTGCTTCGGCAACACGCGCTTCCAGCGCCGCCACCCGCTCAAAGGTGCCGCTGGCCCGCGCCTGCCAGGAGGCGCGCTCGGCGCCGATCGCGGAAAGCCGGCGCACGCGCTGCTCACGCTCGCGGGCAAGCCCCTCGGTACGAGCGCGGGCTTCGGCAAGCGCAGCACGATCTTGCGCCACGCGGGCGCGCACCTCGGCGAGATGCGCCTCGCTCTCGGTACCCGCTGGCAGGCTGGCCACCTGGTTGCGGGCCTCTTCGAGCGCGGCCGCACATGTGTCGCGGTCCGCCTCGACGCGGGCAAGGCCGGCGAGAAGCGTGGAAAGCCGGGCCGCCTGCTCGGTCGCCTGTCGTTCGGCGCGGGCGAGTTCATCGCGCGCCGTCTCCATCACACGCAGCGCGGCGCGGCGGGCCTCGCGGGCGACGTTCTCGCGCGAGCCGGCCGCGCGCAGCGCCGCCTCGCTCGCCTCCAGCGCAGCGCGATGGGTCGCGACCTCGGCGCGGGCCTCGATCAGTTGTGCCTGAATGTCCGAAAGCCGGTTGCGCTCGGCAAGGCGTCGGGCGGCCGCGGTCGGGGCGTCTGCGGCGGCGGTCAGCCCGTCCCAGCGCCAGATATCGCCCTCGCGCGACACAAGCCGCTGGCCCGGCTTGAGAAGAGGCGCGAGGCGCGACCCCTCTCCACGCGCGACCACGCCGATCTGCGCCAGACGGCGGGCAAGCTCGGCGGGCGCCTCCACATGAGCGGAGAGCGGCTCTACCCCGTCGGGGAGCGGCGCATCGTCCTCGGCCGGCACCAGCGCCCAGTGCACCGGGGCGGAGACATCGGCCGGCGCATCGAGATCGTCGCCCAGCGCTGCGCCGAGCGCGGTCTCGAAGCCACGCGCCACACGTATCTGGTCGAGCACGGGGGCCCAACGGCGCGGCGTGCCGATATCCAGCAGCTTGGCGAGGGTGCGCGCCTC
>QFQD01000045.1 GCA_003241485.1 Ancylobacter novellus | reverse complement strand
CTCGCCTTGACGGTATCGGCCATGCCTGCGCCGCCAAGAGGTGCAGCGGAAGCGGGAAGAGCGGTGAAGGCGGTCATCGCCGCCATGACGCCGATAGCCGCGAGCTTGCCGACGCCGGACTTGTTCAAGGTCGTGTTCGTCATCGTTTGCACTCCTTTCGCGCCGCTCGGCGCTTCGGCAAATAAACGTCGGGACAGCGCGGAGGTTCCCGGCAGGCCCGCGCGCCGAGCACGGCGCTGCGGCTGCAACCGTCATCGAATCATCTGGAAAGCCGCGCTTAATCGCTTGCGGTGCAGGCTCTCTGTGTCTATCCAGCCGACTTCGATATGACATCGAACCCGACTGCCAGCTTCACCCTCTCCCGCCGGCATCTGCTTGGCATCGAAGGGCTGACTCCCGACGAGATCGTCGGACTCCTCGACCTTGCCGAAGAGTTCGTGATCCTGAACCGTCAGGTCGAGAAGAAGCGTGCGACCCTGCGCGGCCGCACCCAGATCAATCTCTTCTTCGAGGCCTCGACCCGCACCCAGTCTTCCTTCGAGATCGCCGGCAAACGGCTCGGCGCCGATGTGATGAACATGTCGGTCAGCACCTCCTCGGTGAAGAAAGGCGAGACGCTGATCGACACGGCGGCGACGCTGAACGCCATGCACCCCGATGTGCTGATCGTGCGCCACAACGCGTCCGGCGCGGTGGAACTGCTGGCCCGCAAGGTGGACTGCTCGGTGGTGAATGCCGGCGACGGCGCGCATGAGCATCCCACGCAGGCCCTTCTGGACGCGCTGACCATCCGCCGTAACAAGGGCCGCATCCAGGGGCTCACCGTCGCCATCTGCGGCGACATCATCCACTCGCGCGTGGCCCGTTCCAACATCCTGCTGCTGCAGGCGCTCGGCGCGCAGGTACGCGTCATCGCCCCCCCGACCCTGCTGCCGACGGGCATCGACCGCTTCGGTGTCGAGGTTTTCCACGACATGCGTCGAGGTCTTGCGGATGTCGACATCGTCATGATGCTGCGCCTGCAGCGCGAGCGCATGAACGGCTCGTATGTCCCCTCAGTGAAAGAGTATTTCCACTTCTGGGGGCTGGACGAGGCGAAGCTGCGCTTTGCCAAGCCCGACGCGCTGGTGATGCATCCCGGCCCGATGAACCGCGGCGTCGAGATCGACTCGGCCGTCGCCGACGGCGCCCAGTCGCTCATTCGCGAGCAGGTCGAGATGGGCGTCGCCGTCCGCATGGCCGTGCTCGACGCGCTTTCGCGGAATCTGCCCAATGCGTGACCCCCGCCCCGCCCTCCTCGCCAATGCGCGCATCATCGACCCGTCGCGCGACCTCGACACCCATGGCGACATCCTCGTCGCCGACGGCGTCATCAAGGACATTGCCGGCAATCTGAAAGGCGCCGGCCTGCCGGAGGGCACCGAGATCGTCGACTGCGCCGGCCTCATCGCCGTGCCCGGCCTGGTCGACATGCGCGCCTTCATCGGCGAGCCGGGTGCCGAACACCGCGAGACGCTGGCCTCCGCCAGCCAGGCCGCGGCCGCCGGCGGCGTCACCACCATCATCTGCCAGCCCGACACCGATCCGGTCATCGACGAACCTGCCATCGTCGACTTCGTGCTGCGCCGGGCGCGCGACACCGCCATCGTTCACGTTCATCCGATGGCCGCCCTCACCAAGGGGTTGGAAGGCCGCGAGATGACGGAGATCGGGCTGTTGCGCGAAGCCGGCGCGGTCGCCTTCACCGACGGCACCTCATCCGTGCCGACCGCGCAGGTGCTCCGCCGCGCGCTCATCTACGCGCGCAACTTCGACGCGCTGATCGTGCATCACACGCAGGATGCCTCGCTGGCCGGTGAAGGTGTGATGAACGAGGGCGAGCTCGCCTCGCGGCTCGGCCTTGCCGGTGTGCCCAAGGCGGCAGAAACGATCATGCTGGAGCGGGACGTGCGCCTCGCCGCCATCACCGGCGGGCGCTACCACGCGGCCTCGCTGACCTGCGCGGAATCTCTGGAGGTACTGCGCCGTGCCAAGCGGGCCGGCCTTGCCGTCACCGCCTCGGCCTCCATTAACCACCTGACGCTGAACGAGCGCGACGTGGTCGGCTATCGCAGTTTCTTCAAGCTGACGCCCCCGCTGCGCGGCGAGGACGACCGTACCGCGCTTGTGCAGGCGGTTGCGGATGGCCTGATCGACGTCATCGTCTCCGACCACAACCCTCAGGATGTCGAGGTGAAGCGCCTGCCCTTCTCGGAAGCGGCGTTCGGCGCGGTCGGCCTGGAGACCATGTTGGCCGCCGGGCTACGGCTGGTGAACGACGGCAGCGTCGAACTGATGACGCTGATCCGCGCCATGTCCACCCGGCCGGCGGAGCTGCTCGGGCTGTCGGCAGGCACGCTTCGTCCCGGCCGCGCGGCCGATATCGCCCTGATCGCACCGGACGAGGCGTGGATTCTCGATGCCGCTTCGCTCAAGTCGCGCAGCCGCAACACGCCTTTCGACGAGGCGCGTTTCGAGGGGCGCGTGGTGCGCACGCTGGTTTCCGGCCGCACGGTATATGAATACGTGTGATGCGTTACGTTGGTAATCACCCAACGTCATTCACTTTCGGCAAAAAGCCTCTAAGGTCGGTGGCATGAGCTGGTCCATTCCCTCGCTATCGAGCTATCTCGCGCTGTTCTTCGGCTATCTGCTCGGCTCGATTCCGTTCGGGCTCATCGTGACACGCGTCGCGGGCACTGAGGACATTCGCAGCATCGGTTCCGGCAATATCGGCGCCACCAACGTGCTGCGGACCGGCCGTAAGGGGCTGGCAGCGGCAACGCTACTGGGCGATGCGCTGAAGGGCACCGTGGCGGTGCTGCTCGCCGGCCACTTCATCGGGCAGGATGCGGCGCTCGCCGCCGCGCTCGGTGCCTTTCTCGGCCACGTCTTCCCGGTCTGGCTCGGCTTCCGGGGCGGCAAAGGCGTGGCGACCTTCCTCGGCGTGACGCTGGCGCTCGCCTGGCCCGCCGCGCTCATCTTCGCCATGGTCTGGCTGACCATCGCCTTCGTCACGCGCTATTCCTCGCTCTCGGCTCTTGTTGCGAGCGTGGCGACCGCCGTCGCCGCCTTTTTCCTCGCTTCGCATCAGACCGGCATCCTTTTGGCGGTGCTGGCTGCGCTGCTGTGGTTCATGCACCGGGCCAACCTCGCCCGGCTGCTTGCAGGAACCGAAGGCAAGATCGGGCGGAAAGGCTGATCCTTGGCGACACGCGGCGTTCATCTCAACCATGAACAGCGCCGCGACTGGCTCCGCCTGATCCGCGCGGAGAATGTCGGCCCCCGCTCCTTTCGCGGCCTGATAAACCGGTTCGGTGGCGCAGCCGCCGCCCTCGACGCCCTGCCTACGCTCGCCCGGCGCGGCGGGCGCCTCATTCCCCCACGCATCCCCACCATCGCGGAGGCGGAATCGGAAATGGCGGCGCTGGCGAAAGCCGGGGCGAAGCTGGTCGCGCTCGGCGAGGGCGAGTATCCCGCCTTGCTGCGGGAAATCGACGATGCGCCACCGCTGATCACCGTCGCAGGGCGGCTCGATCTCCTCAATCGCCCGTCCGTCGCCATTGTAGGCTCGCGCAACGCATCAGGGGCTGGTCGCACCATGGCGGCGCGGCTGGCGCGCGGGCTTGGTGAGGCTGGCTGGGTCGTCGTCTCGGGGCTGGCGCGTGGCATCGATACGGTGGCGCACGAAGCCGCGCTCACTTCGGGCACCATCGCTGTCATCGCCGGTGGCCTCGATCGCCCCTATCCACCCGAGAACGTGGCGCTCTTCACCCGCATTGCCGAACAGGGCGCCGTGCTCACCGAAATGCCGCTGGGATGGGAGGCGCGCGCCCGCGATTTTCCCCGCCGCAATCGGTTGGTCTCGGGGCTGGCGCTGGGAGCGCTGGTTATCGAAGCTGCGGAGCGGTCCGGATCGCTCATCACCGCGCGGCTGGCGGCCGAACAGGGGCGCGAGGTTCTGGCGGTTCCGGGATCGCCACTGGACCCGCGTGCCGCCGGAACGAATGGGCTGATCAAGCAAGGCGCCGCACTCGTCACCAGCGCGAGCGACGTTCTCGATGCGCTCAATGCGCTGCGGGACCGGCCGACAAATTTGCGGATCGAGGAAGAAGCCGCGCCCAAGCCAGAAACGCCGGAGCCCAGCGAGGATCTGCGCGGGCGCTTCCTCGCGCTGCTCGGGCCCACGCCGATGGCGGTGGACGAACTCGTGGCAATGACTGGCGCCGGCGCCGCCGCGGTGCAGATCCTGCTGCTGGAGCTTGAGCTAGCCGGTCGCCTCGAAAGGCACGCCGGCGGTCGGGTCTCACTGGGCGGCTATTGATCCTGGCGGCTCTACTCACCCGCCTCACGGCTGTCCTGCTGCTGTCGCGAGATGGACAGCGCCTCGTCCTGCGCCATCTCAAGGAGATAGCGCAGCAGCGGCATTTGGCAGCCGGACGCCATTTCCGCGAGTTCCTTCGCCATGGCGGCGATGTAGGTGGCCACGTCGCTCTGCGAGCCTGGATTGCGAAGAAATTCGTTCACGGACCGCCTGTGGATAATGGACGACACACCGCACGACATATCCCGCTGCGGAATATGCCGCATGTCGACGCTGGCATAAAGCAATTATGTATATCAAAAATTGCTATGCTATTAGGAAATGCAATTTATGGTTGCCGATATCGAGGTCGTGCGATTTGGCAAATGCGGCATTACCCCTTGCGGACGCGACCTTTCGGCGTCATGCAGACATCGCCCTATTTGACAGGTAGGTGCGGCTACCCCATTTTCCCGGCCGCTTTGGGCTGAACTTCCAACGAACGCGGCGGACGCATGCAGGTCGTCATCGTCGAATCGCCTGCAAAGGCGAAGACGATCAACAAATATCTCGGGCCGGACTACGAGGTGATCGCCTCGTACGGACACGTGCGCGATCTCCCCGCGAAGGATGGTTCGGTCGATCCTGAGCAAGACTTCCATATGCTCTGGGATGTCGACCCGAAGTCGCAGAAGCGGCTTTCCGACATCGCCCGCGCGGTGAGGGAGGCGGACGGGCTTATCCTCGCGACCGACCCGGATCGCGAGGGCGAAGCCATTTCCTGGCATGTACTGGAGGTGCTCAAGGAGAAGAAGGCGCTCAAGGGTCAACCGATCTCGCGCGTCGTCTTCAACGCCATCACCAAGCAGGCCGTGCTGGAGGCGATGCAGCACCCGCGCCGGATCGACGAAGCGCTGGTGGACGCCTATCTCGCCCGCCGGGCACTCGATTACCTCGTGGGCTTCAACCTTTCTCCCGTGCTGTGGCGCAAGCTTCCCGGCGCCCGCTCGGCCGGCCGGGTGCAGTCCGTCGCGCTGCGCCTCGTCTGCGACCGCGAGCGGGAAATCGAGACCTTCGTCAAGCGCGAGTACTGGTCCATTGCCGCGACCCTGGCCACGCCGCGCGGGGATCTCTTCGAAGCCCGCCTGGTCGGCGCCGACGGCGAAAAGATCGGCCGGCTCGATGTCGGCACCGCGGATGAGGCCGCCGCCTTCCGCAAGGCGCTGGAGACCTCCGACTACAAGGTGCGCGCAGTCGAGGCCAAGCCGGGTCGGCGCAATCCCTACCCGCCCTTCACCACCTCGACGCTGCAGCAGGAAGCCAGCCGCAAACTCGGCCTCGCTCCGGCGCAGACCATGCGGATCGCCCAGCGTCTGTACGAGGGCATCGACGTCGGCGGCGAGACCGTCGGCCTCATCACCTATATGCGTACCGACGGCGTCGACATGGCGCCCGAGGCAATCGCCAGCGCACGCGCGGTCATCGGCCGGGAATATGGCGAGCGCTACGTCCCCGCCGCCCCGCGCAAATACACCGTCAAGGCGAAGAACGCGCAGGAGGCCCATGAGGCAATCCGCCCGACCGACATCGCCCGCCTGCCAAAGGACGTTCTGCGGCAGCTGGAGCCCGAGCAGGCCAAGCTCTATGAGCTGATCTGGCTGCGAACCGTGGCGAGCCAGATGGAATCGGCCGAGCTGGAACGCACCACGGTTGATATCGACGCTCAGGTGGATGCGCGCGCTCTGGAACTGCGCGCCAGCGGCACGGTCATTAAGTTCGACGGCTTCCTCACTCTGTACCGCGAGGGCCGCGACGACGAGGACGAGGACGAGGAAAGCCGCCGCCTTCCCGCCATGTCGGCCGGCGAAAAGCTGGCGAACAAGGGCATCAAGGCCGACCAGCACTTCACCGAGCCGCCGCCGCGCTATTCGGAAGCCTCGCTGGTCAAGCGCATGGAAGAGCTCGGCATCGGTCGCCCCTCGACCTACGCGTCCGTGCTCGCCGTGCTGCGCGACCGCGAATATGTCCGGCTCGACAAGCGCCGTCTTGTGCCTGAGGACAAGGGCAGACTTGTCACCGCCTTCCTGGAGAGCTTCTTCGAACGCTATGTGGAGTATGACTTCACGGCGGATCTTGAGGCGAAGCTCGACCAGATTTCGGCGGGCGAACTGGACTTCAAGCAGGTGCTGCGCGACTTCTGGCGCGACTTCACCGCTGCCATCGGCGAGACCAAGGACCTGCGCGTCTCTGAAGTCATCTCGGCACTCGACGAGATGCTCACCGCGCACATCTTCCCTCCGAAGGAAGATGGCAGCGACCCCCGCCTTTGCCCGCATTGCGGCACCGGCCGCCTGTCGCTGAAGGTGGGTAAGTTCGGCGCCTTCATCGGCTGCTCGAACTATCCCGAATGCAAATACACGCGGCCGCTCGCGGTGCAGAACGGTGATCCCGACAATCCCTCGGAAGCCAACGGCACCCGCGTGCTCGGCACCGACCCGGCAACCGGGCTGGAAGTGACGATCCGCGACGGGCGCTTTGGCACTTATCTCCAGCTCGGAGAGGCGAAGGACGGGGAGAAGCCCAAGCGCTCCAGCCTGCCGAAGGGCCTGGCGCCGGCCGATGTCGATCTGGAAACCGCGCTCTCACTGCTGTCGCTGCCGCGCGATATCGGCCGCCACCCCGACACCGGCGAACCGATCCTCGCCGGCATCGGCAAGTTCGGCCCCTATGTTCAGCACGGCAAGACCTACGCCAATCTGGAAGCAGATGACGATGTGCTCGCAATAGGGCTCAACCGCGCCGTCGCGCTCATCGCCGACAAGCAGAACAAAGGCCCCGGCCGTGGTCGCGGCGCTGTCGGCGGGCGGGAACTGGGCGAACATCCCAGCCTCGGCGGGCCGATCACTGTCCGTCCGGGCCGTTTCGGCGCCTATGTGAACCATGGCAAGGTGAACGCGACCCTGCCGAAGGACGTCGATCCGGAGACCGTGACGCTGGAGAAGGCGGTGGAGCTGATCACCGCCAAGGCCGGTTCGGCTCCCGCCAAGCCGGCCCGCCGCGCCGCCGCCAAACCGGCAGCGAAGCCGGCGGCGAAGAAGGCGCCGGCCAAATCCGCAACGAAATCGCCCGCCAAGGCGGCGGGGACGAAGAAGTCGGCAAGCGCCAAGGCCAAGTAGCGGCCAGGGCGACCATCTCTCACAGAGACAATGGACGGGAAGCTTCGGCTTCCCGTTTTGCTATTCCGACAGGACTGGTGTCGAGGCGTGGCCGGAACGCAGCGGGCGCTCCTCCATCGCCAGCATGGCGATCAGCGATACGCCAAGCGAGGCGGCGGCCGCGGCGAACATCCACTGGAACGCGTCGGCAAGCGGGGTGACCTGTGTCGTACCGGCCAGCAGGCGCTCCAAGAGCGCGCTGCCCTCGACGCCGGACATGCCGATCACGATAGCGCCGAAGCCGGCAGTCAGCACCGCACTGCCCAGCGAGCGGAAGAAGTTCACCACGCCGGTCGCCGTGCCCATCTGCGGCAGCGGCACCGCGTTCTGAACCGCCACCGTGGTGATGGGCAGCACGGTGCCAAGTCCCACCCCGGTGATGCCCATAGCGAGCACAACAGTCATGACGTGCAGCGGGTGGGGCCAGAGCGCCACCAGAAGCAGCGAGGCGATCGAGGCGACAAGGCCGATGATCGGTACGCGCTTGTAATGTGTCATGCGGCTCATCGACCGCCCCGCCCCCGTCGCGCCGAAGACGACGCCGCCCATCAGCGGGATCAGCGCCAGACCGGACTGCGAGGAGGTGAGCCGCATGACGCCTTCAAGGTAGAGCGGCATCTGGATGGAAAGGCCGACCAGCGTGCCCATGGCGAAGGCCGCCGAGGGAACGCCGGTGCGAACCACCTGATTGGCCAGCACTTCGACCGGCAGAAGCGGCTCCGTGGCCGTCGCCACCCGCAAGCCGAAAGCGCACCAGACCAGCAAAGAGACCGCCAGAAGCCCGACGATCGGCGCCGAGAACCAGGGGAAATGCGTCCCGCCCCAGCTCAGCGCCAGCAAAAGCGCGACGGTCGCGACACACATGAGAAGCGCGCCGAGAATGTCGAGGCGATGGGGATGGTGATGCGCCGGCAGATTCCGCAGCGCACGGTCGCTCATGGCCGCCGCGGCGATTCCGAGCGGCACATTGATCCAGAAGATCAGCGACCAGTGCAGATGCTCGGCAAAGAAGCCGCCGAGAACAGGGCCCGCGATGCTGGAGGTGATGAACACCACCGCAAAGTAGCCCTGATAGCGGCCGCGTTCGCGTGGCGCCACCAACAGACCGATGATCGTCTGTGCGAGCGCGATGAGCCCGCCGCCGCCAAGCCCCTGCACGGCGCGGCCACCGATCAGCCACATCATGCCCGGCGCGAGCGCGCAGATGACCGAGCCGATCAGGAACAGCACAATCGCCGCCAGCAGGACCGGACGCGGCCCATGAATATCCGCCAGCTTGCCCACCAGCGGCGTCACCGCCGTGCCGGTCAAGAGATACGCGGTGACCACCCAGGAGAGGCCTTCCAGATCGCCGAAACTGGCGCCGATAGTCGGCAGCGCCGTGGCGATGATGGTCTGGTCCAGCGCGCTGAGGAACATGGCGAGCATGACGCCGATGATGATCGTGCGTATCTCGGCATGCGAGAGCGGGGCGTCCGTGGCCTCCGGTGAGCGGGCATCCATAAGGCGAATCCAGATCGACGGTTCCGGCCCCCCGGAAGGGCCGCAAAATCGTCGCTTGGGCTGCGAAATGCAAGAGACCCGCTGGAGGGCGACTAATTCAGGCCGTGATGCGCGGTCGACGCGGAGGCGCGTTGCCGGTAGCGTGACGAAGCCCTTTCAAGGACAGTGACTCGTGCGCAAGCCTGCCAAGCCGAAGACCCGCCAGCCCGCCGCGCCCCGGCCTCCGAAGGGGTTGCCCAGTCGCGACGATTTGATGGCGTTCATCGCCCTGCATGGCGGGGATGTCGGCAAGCGGGAGATATCGCGCCATTTTGGGCTCGACGGCAGCGACCGGATCGTCCTCAAGGTGATGCTGCGCGAACTCGCCGATGAAGGGCTGATCGGCCGCAAGCGCAACAGGCTGCATCTGCCCGGCGCCCTGCCCGCCGTGGTGATGGCGGAGGTGGTCGAGCGCGACGAGGACGGCGAACTCATCGCCCAGCCCATCGACTGGGACGAGGAGGAGCACGGCGCCGTACCGAAAATCCTGGTCCGCCTGGCCCGGCGCGGCCGTGTCGCCGGCCCGGCCCCGACGGTCGGCGACCGGGTGCTGCTGAAGACCGAGGAGATCCCGGACGCGGACGGGCGCATCCGCCACCACGCCCAGGTGCTCAAGCTCATCGAGAAGGCGCGCGCCCTCACCCTCGGCATCTTCCGGCGCGACACGCATGGCGGGGCGCAGGCCGGCAGCGGGCGGCTCATCCCCATCGACAAACGCAATATGGGGCGCGAACTGGCAATTCCGGCCGATTTCGCCGGTGGCGCGGAGGATGGCGACCTCGTCTCGGTCGAGGTGGTGCGCCACCATGCCTATGGCCTGCCCACCGCCAAGGTGAAGGAGCGCCTCGGCTCGGTCGCGACCGAGAAGGCGATCAGCCTGATCGCGATCCATGCCCACGGCATTCCCAGCGTGTTCCGCCGCGAGACGCTGGCGGAGGCCGAGGCGGCCCGGTCGGCGACCCTCAACGGGCGCCACGAGACGCGCGAGGACTGGCGCGACCTGCCGCTGGTGACGATCGATCCGCCCGACGCCAAGGACCATGACGACGCGGTCCACGCCGTGCCGGACCTCGATCCCGACAATGAGGGCGGCTTCATCCTCACCGTCGCCATCGCCGATGTCGCCGCCTATGTCCGCCCCGGCAGCGCGCTCGACCGCGAGGCGCTGGTGCGCGGCAATTCGGTGTATTTCCCCGACCGGGTGGTGCCGATGCTGCCCGAGCGCATCTCCAACGACCTGTGCTCGCTGCGCCCGCTGGAAGACCGCCCGGCGCTGGCGGTGCGCATGGTGGTGGGCGCCAATGGGCGCAAGAAGCGCCACAGCTTCCACCGCATCATGATGCGCTCGGCCGCCAAGCTCGCCTATGCGCAGGCGCAGGCCGCCATTGACGGGCGGCCCGACGACACCACCGCCCCGCTGCTGGATGACGTGCTGCGCCCGCTCTGGGCGGCCTATGGCGCGGTGAAGAAGGCGCGCGACGCCCGCTCGCCGCTGGAACTCGACCTGCCGGAGCGCAAGATCCTGCTCAAGCCCGACGGCACGGTCGACAAGGTGATCGTCCCCGAGCGGCTCGACGCGCACAAGCTGATCGAGGAGTTCATGATCCTCGCCAATGTCGCGGCCGCCGAGACGCTGGAGGAGAAGCGCACCCCCCTCGTCTACCGCGTGCACGACCAGCCTTCGCTGGAGAAGATGTCGGGCCTGCGCGAATTCCTGCAGACGCTCGACATCAAGCTGCCCAAGAGCGAGACGGTGCGCCCGGCCCAGTTCAACGACATTCTCGCCCGCGTCGTGGGTTCGGAGCTGGCGCCGCTGGTCAATCAGGTGATCCTGCGCAGCCAGGCGCAGGCAGAGTATGCGCAGGAGAATTACGGCCATTTCGGCCTGCATCTGCGGCGCTACGCCCATTTCACCTCGCCGATCCGCCGCTATGCCGACCTCATCGTGCACCGCGGCCTGATCCGGGCGCTGGGCCTCGGCCTTGACGGGCTGCCGGAGACCACCACGCCGGAGCAGCTGGCAGAGATCGCCGCGCGCATTTCCGCCAGCGAGCGCCGCGCCATGGCGGCGGAGCGCGAGACCATCGACCGGCTGATCGCCCACCACATGGCGCAGCAGCTCGGCGCCACCTTCAGGGGGCGCATCGCCGGCGTCACCAAGGTCGGCCTGTTCGTCGCGCTGGACGACACCGGCGCCGACGGCTTCATTCCCGCCGTCACGCTCGGCCAGGACTATTACCGCTTCGACGAGGCGCGCCATGCGCTGATCGGCGAGCGCACCGGCGAGATGCACCGGCTGGGCGACCGCGTCGAAGTGAAGCTGGTGGAGGCGGCCCCGGTGGCTGGCGCGCTGCGCTTTGAACTCCTATCTGAGGGGCAGTTCGTGACGGATGGCCGGCGTGGTCCGCGCGGCCCCGGCCGCAATCGGCAGGGCCGGCCTGTCGAGCGTGCGCGCCCGGTGGGGCGCGGCAAGCGCAAATAGCGCCGGGAGGCAGCAGAAATGGTCGCACGCAGGGAAAGGGCCATCGGGCCCGCGCTCACCACCGGCTTTCGCATGCGCTGCCCGGCCTGCGGCGAAGGCAAGCTCTACGCCAGCTATCTCAAGGTGAACGAGCGCTGCCCCGCCTGTGGCGAGGAACTCTGGCACCACCGCGCGGACGACGCGCCGCCCTACATGGTCATCACGATTGTCGGGCACATCGTGGTTCCGCTGCTGCTGGCGGTGGAGATGGCGCTGCACCCGGCGCTATGGATCCACATGGTCCTCTGGCTGCCCATGACGCTCCTGCTCGCGCTCGTGCTGCTGCCGCCGGTCAAGGGCGCGCTGATCGGCTACCAGTGGGCCATGCGCATGCACGGCTTCGACCCGAATGACCCGGAGCGCGACCCCGCACCGCCCAGCCAGCGCGCCGCCGAGGACATCGCCGCGCGGGAGCTGGCCGCGCGGGAGCTGGCCGCCCGCTCCCTCGCCGCCAAGACCTGAGCGACCATGGACACCGCCGACATTTCCGCGCGGCCCGCCGACGCGCCGCGCGCGCCCGTGCCTGCCGCCGTCCGCCCCGTCGACGCGGCGGCGCTGGTGCTGGTGGACCGCTCCAGCCGCACGCCGCGCATCCTGCTCGGCCGGCGCAACCCCTCGCTCACATTCATGCCGGGCAAGTTCGTCTTTCCAGGCGGGCGGGTGGATCCGCAGGATCGCCGCATCCCGGTCTATGGCACGCTCGACACTGAGAGCGAGCGGCGTCTGCTGACCCGCGTCACCCGCCCCGGTGCCACGCGGGCCCGCGCGCTGGCGCTCGCCGCCATCCGCGAGATCTTCGAGGAGACCGGCCTGCTGCTCGGCACGCGCGAGGCCGGCGCGCCGGAAGGGCTGCCGGAGAGCTGGCAGGCCTTCGCGCGGTCGGGCGTGTTCCCCAATCTGGAGGGCCTCACTTTCGTCGCCCGCGCCATCACCCCGCCGCGCTTCCCCCGCCGCTTCGACACGCGTTTCTTCCTGGCGGACGCCACCGAGGTGGTGCATCGCGAGGACGGGGTGGTGGGACCGGATGCGGAGCTGGTGGAGACCGCCTGGCTGACATTTGCCGAGGCGAAGCAGGCCGAGGTGCCGGCGATCACGCTTGCCATCATCGAAGAGGTGGAGGCGCGGCTGAAGGCCGGCAACCGGCCATGGCTGCCGGTGCCCTTCTATGTCTCGCGCCTCGGCAAGATGCGCCGCGAGACGCTGGCCTGAGCGGGGTGCCGCCGGGCGGCGATCCAGCAATCTCCGTCATGAACGCATTGCCAAAAGTCGTTCGACTTTCCGCAGCGTTGGTTTAGACGAAGCCTCCGGGAGGCTCGGCCTCCGCTTTCGTCACAGGTGTCCTGCACGTGTCGGCCATGACCGCCCCCGAAGCGCCGCGGAGCGCGAATATCGCCTCCATCGCCGCGGCGATCGGGGCTATTTCCGTTGTCGGGCTGGGGCTCGCCCTGTCCATTCCGCTGCTCGCCTTCGAGCTGGACGCGCGCGGCATTTCCCCGACCTGGATCGGCATCAACACGGCCACCGGCGGCCTCGCCACCCTCATCGTCGCGCCCTTCCTGCCGAACATGGTCCGCCGCTTCGGCGCCGGCCCGCTGATGCTGGCCGCCGTGCTGGCCGGCGCGATGAGCCTGCTGGCGTTCAAGGTCACCGAATCGTTCCTGCTGTGGTTCCCGCTGCGCTTCGTCTTCGGCATGTCGCTGTGCGTGCTGTTCGTGGTCAGCGAGTTCTGGATCAACGCCGCCGCGCCCAGCCACCGGCGCGGGCTGGTCATCGGCATCTACGCCACCGTGCTCTCGCTCGGCTTTGCCGGCGGCCCGGCGATTCTCAGCCTGGTCGGCACATCGGGCTGGGCGCCCTATCTGAGCGGCGCGATCTTCTTCCTGCTCGCCGCGATCCCGGTGCTGATCGGCGCCTCCAGCGCGCCGGCGATCGAGAAGGAGAGCTCGCGCGGCGTGCTGAGCCTCATGCGGATCGCGCCGGCGGCGACGCTGGCGGCGTTCATCTTCGGCGCGGTGGAGACCGGGCTCATCAACTTCCTGCCGCTCTACGGCCTGCATCGCGGGCTGACCGAGCCGCAATCGGCGCTGCTGCTCACCATCGCCGAGCTGGGCAATGTCGGGCTGCAGCTGCCGCTCGGCCTGCTGAGCGACCGCGTGGACCGGCGCAAGCTGCTGCTGGTCTGCGGCGCGATCGGCACCGTCGGCGCCTTTCTCATTCCCCACCTGCCCATCGACGGCTGGGCGATGTGGGGAACGGTGTTCGTCACCACCGGCATCGTCGCCGGCCTCTACACGGTCGGCCTCACCTTGCTCGGCGCGCGATTCGACGGGGCGGCGCTGGCGACGGCGAACGCGGCCTTCATCATGCTCTACTCGGTGGGCCTGATCGTCGGCCCCACGGCGGTGGGCGGCGGCATGCAGTTGTTCGACCCCAACGGTTTCGCCTGGACAATCGGCGCCTTCCTCGCGCTCTACGCCGTGGTGGTCGCCGGACAGATATGGCGCGATCGCTGAGCGGGATTTCTTGACATTCGCGTCCCGATCACGGATACGGACGCCCAACGAGCGGCACCGCTGCCGCGCGAACCCGATTTTTTAGACGTGGCCGAGCCACGTACCAGGAGACCCGGTCAATGGCCAAGGCAACGACCATCAAGATCAAGCTCGTGTCGAGCGCCGACACCGGCTTCTTCTACGTCACCAAGAAGAACTCGCGCACCATGACCGACAAGCTGGTCGTGAAGAAGTACGATCCCGTCGCGCGCAAGCACGTCGAGTTCCGCGAAGGCAAGATCAAGTGAGCCTCATGTGAGCCGGCCCCACGGGGCCGATTACTGGAGACGAACAAGGCGCCGCAAGGCGCCTTTTTTGTTGTCTTTTCAGGAGATTGGCCGGTGATCGGCAGGTGATGGTCCGGAGAGGCCTTCCTGAACCACCACCCGCCGACCGGACCCCACGGACCCAGGAGATGCGGCGGACCCGAGCACTCCGCAGGGCAAGCTCATACCGCCAGAGAAGCTAGCGCAATGCGCGCCGAAAGCAACGGGGGTGGCCGGACGCGACGCGGCCGTGGACCTCAGTCCTCCGGCAGGAACTGCCGGACGGTCTCCAGGAACTTGGCGACGGAAATCGGCTTGGAGAGATAGGCCTCGCAGCCGCCCTCGCGGATCCGCTCCTCGTCGCCCTTCATGGCGAAGGCGGTGACGGCGATGACGGGAATCGCCTTCAGCTCCGGATCGGCCTTCAGCCGGCGGGTGACGTCGATCCCCGAGATTTCCGGAAGCTGGATATCCATCAGAATCAGGTCGGGACGGTGCTGGCGCGCAAGGTCCACCGCCTCGCCGCCGTGGCGCGTGCCGACGGTGACATAACCATGGGCTTGGAGAAGATCGTTGAAGAGCTTCATATTCAGCTCATTATCCTCAACGATCAGTACGGTCTTGGCCATCGGTCCGTGAGTCCTGAACTTCGTCGTCGACGGTCCGCGCGCGGGCCGGTATCCAGCAGCGTGTCGGCCCTATCCTCACCCGCTACACTACGCTGCCATTCCTTACGGAACCGCAAATGCAACGCCGCAAATCGAACCCTAAATCCACCCCCCTCTCCTCCCGGCAGGCCGCCCGCGAGGTCAGCCTCGGCGCGCTCGGCTTCCTGGCCGGCGATCCCGAGCGGATCGGGCCTTTCCTCGCCGAGAGCGGGCTGTCGCCGGCGGATCTGCGCGGCGTCGCCGGCTCGGCCGCCTTCCATGTGGCGCTGCTGGATTTCCTGATTAACCGGCAGGACCTGCTCATCGCCTATGCCGAGGAGGCGAAGATCGAACCCGGGCATATCGTGGCCGCGCGCGAGATTCTCGCCCATGCGGACATGGCAGCCGACTGAGGAGGCAGACCCCGTGGGCACACCGGCCTTCTGCCGCGATTGCCTGCATGATGCGGGTGAGGCGCCGCGCTGCCCGCATTGCGGCAGCCCGCGCCTTGCCCGCCACGCCGAACTCGACACGCTGCATATCGCCCATATCGACTGCGACGCCTTCTACGCCGCCGTGGAAAAGCGCGACGACCCTGCCCTGCGCGACGTGCCGGTCATCATCGGCGGCGGCAAGCGCGGCGTGGTCTCCACCGCCTGCTATCTCGCCCGGGTGAAGGGCGTGCGCTCGGCCATGCCGATGTTCAAGGCGCTGGCGCTCTGCCCCGAGGCGACGGTGGTGAAGCCCAACATGGCGAAATATGTCGCTGTCGGCCGGCAGATCCGCGAGCGCATGCTGAGCCTCACGCCGCTGGTCGAGCCGCTTTCCATCGACGAGGCGTTTCTCGACCTTGCCGGCACGCAGCGCCTGCATGGCGAGAGCCCGGCCCGCGCGCTGGCTCGGCTCGCCCGCTCCATCGAGGCCGAGATCGGCGTCACCATCTCCGTCGGGCTGGCGCCGAACAAGTTCCTCGCCAAGATCGCCTCCGATCTCGACAAGCCACGCGGCTTCGCGGTGATCGGCTCCAAAGAGGCCGTCGCCTTCCTCGCTCCCCGAAGCGTCGGCGCCATCTGGGGTGTAGGCAAGGCGACGCAGGAGCGCCTGGCGCGCGAGGGCTACCGCCTCATCGCCGATCTGCAGGCCGCCGACGAGACCGCTCTGGCGCGCCGCTTCGGCGCCGAGGGGCTGCGGCTCGCCCGGCTGGCCCGCGGCATCGACGAACGGCGCGTCAGCCCGGAGCGGGAGACCAAGAGCGTCTCTACCGAGACCACCTTCGATGTCGACATCAGCGATTTCCGCACACTGGAACAGGAACTCTACGCTCTCTCGCGCAAGCTCTCCGACCGGCTGAAGGCGGCGGGCCATGCCGGCCGCACGGTGACGCTGAAGCTGAAGACCGCCGATTTCCAGTCGATCACCCGCGCGCGCTCGCTGGAGGACCCGACCCGCCTCGCCCACCGCATCTTCGACCATGCCCGCGAATTGCTGGCGAAGGAGGCGAACGGGCGGCGCTTCCGGCTGATCGGCGTCGGCGTGTCGGAACTGGCCGACCCGGCGCTGGCCGACCCCGCCGATCTCGTCGATCTGGAGGGCGCAAGGCGCGGCAAGGCGGAACTGGCGCTGGACGACCTGCGCGCGCGCTTCGGCAAGGACATTATCGACCGGGGCATCCTGCTCGACGCGCCGGGCCGCCGGCAGACGCCCCAGCCCCACCGCAACGCGCCAGACGAACTGGCCGCGCGCGAGGCGGCTTCGAGCACGCCTACTTCGAGCACGCCTCCTGGGGCAGCGCCTCGTAGGAAGTGAGCGTGCCGCGCAGGGCGAAATCGCCATAGTCCAGCTTCAGCGCCCGACTGACGCCGTTGTCATAGAGATCGAAGCTGATCGTGTAGTCCGGCGTCTGGCCGCGCGCGCCGCGCTCATAATAGCTGATGGTCACGGGATAGCGGGTGCGGCCGGACAGGTCGGCGGTGGTCGCCGCGCCCTCCAGCCCCTTGGGATCGCTGGTTCCCTTGCCGATCACCGACAGCGTGTCGAAGATCTTGCGCGCATCCGGCGAGCCATCGAACACCGGCGCCTCCAGTATGGCATCGCCCTGCTGCGCCTTGGCCAGCACGCTGAGAATATGCTGCGTCGGCAGCAATACGCCCTTGGTCAGCTGGATGGTCTCGGTCTCCGGCTTGGTCGCGCGCACCACGAGCTGGCCGTCCTTGCGCTCGGCCACGCCGTCCGCTTCCTCGGGCGCCTCGCCATTGATGGTGTTGGTGACGCGGAAGCGATAGGCGTTCGCCTCGCCATCCTCCCAGGTCGCGGTCTTCACCGCGCTGTTGAGCCGACCGCCCTCGGTGTCGAGGTCCGTGCTCTGGCTGAGCTGGACCGAATAGCCCGCGCACGGATTGCCGCGCAGCTCATAGGTGATCTCGCCCCGCGCCGCGTTCACGCGCTTGGCCGGCTTGCTGCCGTCGAGCGAGAGCGCATAGGTCGCGCGGTGCGGCGACAGCTGGACCGCGCCCGCCGGCACGGCGGCGGTGACCAGAAGCGCGGCGGCAAGAAGGGCGCGGACGGACACGGTTGCGGACATGAAGATGGAATTCCCCTGGGGCGCCGCACGCGACTTGCGCCCGGCATGTCGATCAGACAAACATCGCAGCGCGAAGACAAGGCGAGAACAAGGGCGAAAGTTGGAAACCGCCAACAATCCCCGCTTGCGCCAGAATAGCATGGAGATTCCTATGTCCGGAACGGTTGAAGCCAGGCTTGCGTCGCTCGGCATCACGATACCTGCCGCCACCGCACCGGCGGCCAATTACGTGCCGACCGTCATCAGCGGCAACCATCTGTGGATCTCCGGCCAGATTTCCGTCGCCGATGGCAAGTTCATGGTCGGCAAGCTGACCGCCGAGGCCGACATCGAGGGCGGCCGCGCCGCCGCGCGCCAGTGCGCCATCAACATCATCGCCCAGATCAAGGCCGCGCTCGGCGAGCTGGACCGGGTGAAGCGGGTGGTGAAGCTGGTCGGCTTCGTGAACTCGGCGCCCGAATTCAGCGACCAGCCCAAGGTGATCAACGGCGCGTCCGACCTCCTGGTCGAGGTGTTCGGCGATGCCGGCCGGCATGCGCGCTCGGCGGTGGGCGTCGCCGCGCTGCCGTTCAACGTCAGCGTCGAGATCGAAGCCGTCATCGAATTCGCCTGACCCCAGCCCGGCCGCTCATCATGAACGCTCCCGCCTGGCTCACCGCCCGGCCCATCGCCCACCGCGCGCTGCACGATGCCGCGCGCGGGGTGATCGAGAACACGCCCTCGGCGGTCGATGCCGCGCTGGCGCGTGATTTCGCCATCGAGGTGGACATCCAGCTCTCCAGCGATGGCGAGGCCATGGTGTTCCATGACGACACGCTGGAGCGGCTGACGCTCGCCACCGGCCCGGCCCATGCGCTGAGCACCGCGCAGTTCAGGGCCACCGCGCTGCGCGGGACAGCCGACCGGACGATGACGCTGGGCGAGCTGCTCGCCCGCGTCGGCGGCCGCGTGCCGCTGGTCATCGAGCTGAAGAGTCGGTTCGACGGCGATGTCAGCGTGGCCGAGCGCGCCGTCGCGGTGCTGGCGGGCTATGATGGGCCGGCGGCGCTGATGTCGTTCGATCCCGATCTCGTCGCCGCCGTGCGCCGGCTGGCGCCGCAGATTCCGCGCGGCATCACCATGGAACACGCCTATGACGATCCCGAATGGGACATACTGAGCGCCGCGACCAAATTCTCGTGGGGCAACCTGCTGCATTTCCCGCGCACGCGGCCGGACTTCATCGCCCATTACGTGAAGGAGCTGCCCGCGACGCCGGTGTCGCTCGCCCGCCGCGCCTTCCGCCTGCCGATCCTCACCTGGACGGTGCGCACGCCGCAGGACCGGGCCGTGGCGGCTCGCCATGCCGACCAGATGATCTTCGAGGGCTTCGTGCCGTGACGCCACGGGCCTTCGCGTTCGCGTGAACGCCCTTTCGCGGCCGCCCGAAGGCGCGCAAATTGAGGGCGCCCCGTTCCGCGCCCGCCCGAGCTGATCCGCCTCATGACCGACGACACCTTCACCCTTCGCGTCGAGAGCGACATCAGTGCGCTTCCGGCCGAAAGCTGGAACGCCTGCGCGGCTTCAAGTTCGCGCGCAACTTCCGGAAATTCCGATAACGCACAGAAAAATATAGGGTCCGCGATTTCCGCGTCCCTCAATCCGTTCGTCTCGCACGAATTTCTGGCGGCGCTTGAAGACTCCGGCTGCGTCGCGCGGGAGACCGGCTGGTTGCCGCAGCACCTCGTGCTCGAACGTGCGGACGGCACCGTGCTCGGCGTCTGCCCGGCCTATCTCAAGTCGCATTCGCGCGGCGAATATGTCTTCGATCAGGGGTGGGCGGAGGCGTATGAGCGCGCCGGCGGGCACTATTACCCCAAGCTTCAGGTGTCCGTGCCCTTCACCCCCGCGACAGGGCCGCGCCTGCTGGTGCGCGAGGGGCCGCAGGCGGACACCACAAGGCAGGCGCTGGCGGGCGGCCTCATTGCGCTCGCCGGGCTGCGCCACGCCTCCTCGGTCCATGCGACCTTCCTCACCGATGAGGATGCGCAGGCGCTGGAGCAGGAAGGCTTCCTGCCGCGCACCGACCAGCAGTTCCACTGGCACAATCGCGGCTATGCCGATTTCGAGGGATTTCTCGGCGATCTTGCCTCCCGCAAGCGCAAGGCGATCCGCCGCGAGCGCCGCGAGGCTCTGGCGGAAGGCATCAGCATCCACTGGCTGACCGGCCGCGACCTGACCGAGGAAGCGTGGGACGCCTTCTTCGATTTCTACGTCGAGACCGGCTCGCGCAAATGGGGCCGGCCCTATCTCAACCGGCGCTTCTATTCGCTGATCGGCGAGCGGATGGCGGACCGCATCCTGCTGGTCATGGCCAAGCGGGCCGGCCGCTGGATCGCCGGCGCGATCAACTTCATCGGCCCGGACGCGCTCTACGGCCGCCATTGGGGCGCCATCGAGCACCATCCCTTCCTGCATTTCGAGGTCTGCTACCATCAGGCCATCGACTTCGCGATCGCCCACGGGCTGGGCACGGTGGAAGCGGGCGCGCAGGGCGAGCACAAGCTGGCGCGCGGCTACCTGCCGGTCACCACGCGCTCGGCCCATTACATCGCCGATGCCGATTTCCGCGCGGCGGTGGCCAGCTATCTCACGCGCGAGCGGGCCTATGTCGCCGAGACCGGCGAGGAGCTGACCGAACTCGGCCCCTTCCGCCACAACCTCGACGCGGAAGCCGATGAGCCTTGACCCGCTCCCCCGCGCTTGCGATCAGGTCGGGCTGACAGGGGAGGAAATCCAATGACCTACGATCCCGGCAACATCTTCGCGAAGATCCTGCGTGGCGAACTGCCCGCCCATCGCGTCTATGAGGACGACCGCGTGGTCGCCTTCCTCGACATCATGCCTCGCGCCACCGGCCATGTGCTGGTGATCCCGAAGGCGCCTGCGCGCAATCTGCTGGATGTGGCGCCCGAGGATCTCGCCGCCGTGGCGAGTGCCGCCCAGCGCATCGCCCGCGCGCAGATGGATGTCTTCGCCGCCGACGGCATTACCGTCACCCAGCACAATGAGAAGGCCGGCGGCCAGGAGGTGTTCCACCTCCATGTCCACGTCATCCCGCGCCATACCGGCGTCGAGCTCCGGGCTCCGCTGTCCTACAAGGAAGCGCCCGAGGTGCTGGCGGAACAGGCGACCCGGCTTAAGGCCGCGCTCGCGGGCTGAGGCTTCAGCCGATACCGAGCCACCACGCGCCGAGGATGAGCACCGCCTCGGCCGTGACCACCCCGGCCAGCACCGAGCGGCGCACCAGCAGAAATCCGGCGATGCCGCTCGCCACCCCGCCGACGCGCAGCCACAGCGGCAGCGCCACCAGCGCGCCGCTGGGGATCAGCAGCAGGCGCGCGACGACAGCGGCGAGCAGCGCCGTCGCCACCGCCCTCACCCACTGCATCCACAACCCGTCCTCATCGATGCGGCGGCCGAACAGCACGCCCAGCACGCGCCACACCTCGTTGGGCAGAAAGCCGACGAAGATGACGATGAGGCTGGCGGCAAGCTCATGGCTGTAGAAGCTCATGCGCGCCGCCCCATGCCGTAGCGGGAAATGAGGAAGGCCAGCGTGCCCCCGCCGACGCCGGCCCAGAACAGGTCGAGCCCACCGGGCGAACCCGCCACCAGCGGCGCGATCGCCGCGCCGAGGCCGATGGCCAGCCAGTCCACCGCCTGCCGCGCATTGCGCACCAAGAGGATGGTGAAGGAGATCGGCGTCAGCAGCAGCAGCGCGATCGCCAGCGGTCCCGGCAAGGTGTGGCTCAGATAGAAGCCGATGGCGGTGCCGGCCATGCTCATCACCACCAGCCCGACGCCGAGCCCGCAGGCATAGGCGGGGCGCCCCTCGCTCGCCACGCCCGGCAGCAGGCGGAAGCCTTCCACCCACATCGTCACCGCGACGAAATGGGCGCAGAGCAGCTCCTGCCACAGCCGCGGCCGGGGGCCGCGCATCAGCGGCAGCAGCGCCACCACCATGGGCATCAGCCGCACGCCGGAGAGGCAGACGGCGAGCGCAAGCGCCGGCAGCGGCGTTCCCGCCGCCAGCCCGCCGATAAGGATCACCTGCGCCGGCAGGGCCCAGACCAGCAGGGTGGAAAGCAGCCCGGCGAGGATGGGGAAGCCGACATCGTGCATCAGCCCGCCAAAGCCGACAAAGGTGGCGACAAGCACGAAGCCGGGCGTCGCGCACGCACCGAGCATCCCGCGCAGGAACCAGCGGGCGGGGTGCGGGACGGAGGGCATCGGAGCGTGGGGTGAGTGCATGTGGCGAACCCGGCGAGCCGCCGTACATCGGGCGCCGGGCTCCCAGCGTCAAGCCGCTCCTTTGGTGGGAGCCGCAGGGCTGCCATGCGAAGACGCACAAGCCGCCCGAAACGAAAACCCCGCCGGCGCGCAGGCACCGGCGGGGTGGATCTGTTTAAGCAGGGCTGGCGAGCGCCGTCAGGCCTTGACCAGCGGAACCTTCGGCACCTTGGAGCCGCTGGTGCGGGGCTTGCCCGCCTCGCTCGGCTTCTTCGGCTTGGCGGCCGCCGCGCTCTTGCGACGCGGGGCGCGCTTGGCCTTGGGCGTCTCGATCTTCTCCGGCTTGGGCGTGATCGGCCCTTCCGGGAACTCGAAGCCGAGGGTGGTGTCGCCGTCCTCGTCGGTTTTCACCACCACGCGGACATGGCCGCCCGTGCGCAGCTTGCCGAACAGCACCTCGTCGGCGAGCGCCTTCTTGATGTGCTCCTGGATCACCCGGCCCATGGGACGGGCGCCCATCTGCTGGTCATAGCCGCGCTCGACCAGCCAGGCGGTCGCGTCGTCCGACAGCTCGATGGTCACGTTGCGGTCGGCGAGCTGGGCCTCCAGCTGCAGGACGAACTTCTCCACCACCAGCGCGATGATCTCGTTGGTGAGATGGGCGAAGGTGATGATGGCATCGAGACGGTTGCGGAACTCCGGCGCGAACAGTCGGTTGATCGCCTCCACATCGTCGCCTTCCCGCTTCGAGCGCGTGAAGCCGAAGGCCGACTTCGACAGATCGGCGGCGCCCGCATTGGTCGTCATGATGAGGATGACGTTGCGGAAATCCACCTGCTTGCCGTTGTGGTCGGTCAGCTTCCCGTGGTCCATCACCTGCAGCAGGATGTTGAACAGGTCGGGATGCGCCTTCTCGATCTCGTCGAGCAGCAGCACGCAGTGCGGGTGCTGGTCGATGCCGTCCGTCAGCAGGCCGCCCTGGTCGAAGCCGACATAGCCGGGAGGCGCGCCGATCAGCCGCGAGATGGTGTGGCGCTCCATATACTCCGACATGTCGAAGCGCAGGAGCTCCACCCCGAGCGAGGACGCGAGCTGCTTGGCCACTTCCGTCTTGCCGACACCGGTGGGGCCGGAGAACAGGTAGGAGCCGATCGGCTTCTCCGGTTCGCGCAGGCCCGCACGGGCGAGCTTGATCGCCGAGGCCAGCGCCTCGATCGCCCTGTCCTGCCCGTAGACGACGCGCTTGAGCGTGGTCTCCAGCCCGGCGAGGATCTCGGTGTCGTCCTTGGAGACCGTCTTGGGCGGGATGCGGGCGATGGTGGCGATGGTGGCCTCGATCTCCTTCACGCCGATGGTCTTCTTGCGCTTGGCCTCCGGCAGCAGCATCTGCGCGGCGCCGGACTCGTCTATGATGTCGATCGCCTTGTCCGGCAGCTTGCGGTCATGGATGTAGCGCGCGGAAAGCTCGACCGCGGCCTTGATGGCCTCGTTGGTGTAGCGCAGGCGGTGATAGTCCTCGAAATAGGGCTTGAGGCCCTTCAGGATCTCGATCGCGTCGGGAACGGTCGGCTCCGGCACGTCGATCTTCTGGAAGCGGCGCACCAAGGCGCGGTCCTTCTCGAAGTACTGGCGGTACTCCTTATAGGTGGTCGAGCCGATGCAGCGCAGCGTGCCCGCAGCGAGGGCAGGCTTGAGCAGATTGGAGGCATCCATCGCCCCGCCCGAGGTCGCGCCCGCGCCGATCACCGTGTGGATCTCGTCGATGAACATGATGGCGTCGGGGTAGGCCTCGATCTCCTTGACCACCTGCTTGAGGCGCTCCTCGAAATCGCCGCGGTAGCGCGTGCCGGCGAGCAGCGCGCCCATGTCGAGCGAGAAGACGGTGGCGTTCCTTAGAACCTCCGGCACCTCGCCATTGACGATGCGCCGGGCCAGGCCCTCGGCGATGGCGGTCTTGCCCACGCCGGGATCGCCCACGAAGAGCGGGTTGTTCTTCGAGCGACGGCAGAGCACCTGGATGGTGCGCTGGATCTCGCTGTCGCGGCCAATCAGCGGGTCGATCTTGCCTTCGCGCGCCTTCTTGTTGAGGTTCACGCAATAGGCGTCGAGAGCGTCGGCCTTCTTCTTGGTCTCTTCCCCGGTCTTCGTCTCAGTCTCCTCCTCGGCGCCGCGAACGGGGCGACTTTCCGACATGCCGGCGCGCTTGGCGATGCCGTGACTGATGTAGTTGACCGCGTCGTAGCGGGTCATGTCCTGCTCTTGCAGGAAATAGGCCGCATGGCTCTCACGCTCGGCGAAAATGGCGACGAGCACGTTCGCGCCGGTCACTTCCTCGCGGCCGGAGGACTGCACATGGATGACGGCGCGCTGGATCACGCGCTGGAAACCGGCGGTCGGCTTGGAGTCCTCGCCCGCGTCCTGCACCAGATTGTCGAGCTCGGTGTCGATGTACTCGACCAGATTGCGGCGCAGCTTGTCGAGATCGACATTGCAGGCGCGCATCACCGCGGCCGAGTCCTGATCGTCGACCAGCGACAGCAGCAGGTGCTCAAGCGTCGCATATTCGTGGTGGCGTTCGTTGGCGAGCGCGAGGGCCCGGTGAAGCGACTGCTCGAGGCTGCGGGAGAAGGTAGGCATCGGAACCTCTTCGTTTAGCCGTCGCGGAGCGTCACTTCTTCTCCATGACGCACTGCAAAGGATGCTGGTGCTTTCGCGCGAAGTCCATCACCTGTGTGACTTTCGTCTCGGCCACTTCGTAGGTGTAGACACCGCACTCGCCCACGCCATGCTGATGCACATGCAGCATGATCTGGGTCGCCTCCTCCCGATTCTTGGTGAAGAAGTGCTCCAGCACGTGCACGACGAACTCCATTGGCGTGTAGTCGTCATTGAGCAGGAGCACCCGATAGAGGCTTGGCCGCTTCACCTGCGGCTTCGTCCGGGTGATGACCGCGGTGCCCGGCGCGTTGTCGCGCCGTCGCCGCTCGTCGTCGGCCATCATCAGGTCAGGCAGCTTGGACGGTATCGATACGGACATTCAGGCTGAACCTTGCCGGCCGAATGCCGGGTCTTGCAGGGATATAATAGGTACGCCGCGCCGGCCGCGCCAGTGGCACGTTGACCGGCCGCCGTCGCAATTCGGTGACCGCCGCCGGTCAAAACCTTTCCGCACGCGCGCTTGCCGCATGTCGAAAACGTGACATCGGCCCTGCCCCGCAGCCGCACGCAAAAAGGCCCGGCTTGCGGCCGGGCCTTTTTCAGAACTCTGGGCGCCGGCGGGGCGAGTGCCCGCCACCGGCAGCAGCGTTACGCCGCCTGCGTCACTTCGCGACGGGGAACTTGCCCATCACGCCTTCGTAAGGCTTGTAGGCCTCCTTGGCGAGGTCGGCATAAAGCTCGCCGATCTTGGTCGCCTGAGCCACGAAGCTCTCATAGGCGCCCTTGAAATAGGCGGACTGAATCTCGACAGCCTTGTCGAGGGTCTTGGCGCCGAACAGCTTCTCAGCCGTGGCCGTGCCTTCCTCGAAAGACTTCTTGGAATAGTCGGCCACCTCGACGGCGATCGCCTGCACGCCCTTGGAAACGGTGCCGAAGCTCTTCACCGAGAGCTCGAGATTGTCTTTGCCGAGCTTCTGGATGTCGTCGAAATTCTGCAGCATGAGCCAACTCCTATGGTGGTTCCACGCGTGCCGAGTTCTTCCTCTCGCCCGCGCCGACCGGGATCGCTTCTCCCTTGCCCCTATGTAATGCGCCGCAGCATCATCGTCAAGAATTTTTGTGCAGTGCAATATATCTCGCACGGCACATTTGTCGGCACGGTGAACAGGACCTCATCATATCGCCACATGGAGAGGATTGATGGGGTCTGGTTTACGAGTTCGTAACCGCACTCTCCATAAGCTCCGTGGCGTGGTCACCCGGCAACGTTCCTTTGAGTTTTAACGATGTGCACCGGCACCGAGCCGGGTTCGTCGCTGGGTGCGCTCCAATTGGTAAAGTTCCGGCCTCAGCCGGAAGCGAGTAGCGGGACGGGTAAATGCGGGTTCCGGGGAAGTTCGGCACGTATGTGATGCGGGCCGGTGTAGCGTTGCTGGCGCTGTCGCTGCTGGGCGCGGGCGTGGCCGATGCCGCTCCCAAGAAAAAGAAGCAGGCGCGCGCCAAGTCCACCGTCACGCGAACGGTGGCCGCCGCAGACACCGGCATGTGGAAGCGCGGCACCTCCGCCATCATCCTCGACGCCAATACAGGCCGCGTCCTCTATGAGGACAACGCCGACGCCCTGCGCCATCCCGCGTCCGTCACCAAGGTGATGACGCTTTATATGCTGTTCGAGCAGCTCGAAGCCCGCAAGCTTCGCCTCGACTCGCAGCTGCGCGTCTCCGCCTATGCCGCCGCCCAGCAGCCCACCAAGCTTGGACTGCGCGCCGGCACGACGCTCTCGGTTGAAGAAGCCATCGAGGGCATGGTCACCCGTTCCGCCAATGACGCCGCCGTGGTGGTCGCGGAAGCGATCGCCGGCGACGCCTCGTCCTTTGCCGCGCTGATGACCCGCCGCGCGCGCCAGCTTGGCATGTCGCGCACCGTCTTCCGCAATCCGCATGGCCTTCCCAACAGTGAACAGGTGACGACCGCGCGCGATCTCGCCACGCTCGGCCGCGCGATCCAGGAGCGCTTCCCGCGCTACTATGCCTATTTCTCGACCCGCTCCTTCACCTTCCGCGGCAATGTCATCCCGAACCACAACCGGATGTTCGGCCGCATCGAGGGCGTCGACGGCATCAAGACCGGCTACACCAACGCCTCCGGCTTCAACCTTCTGACCAGCGTCAAGACCAATGGCCGCTACGTCATTGGCGTCGTGATGGGTGGCGCCAGCGCCGCCTCGCGCGACAACCGCATGGTGCAGCTCATCAGCGCGGCGCTGCCCAAGGCCTACTCCGGCCGCCAGATGGTCGCCCGCATGAACGCCGCCCCGTCCCAGTCCGAGGACGATGTGCCGGAAGTCGCGGTTGCCGCCGCCGAGGCTCCCGCTCCCGAGCCGGCTCCCGCCGCGATACCGGCCCCCGCCCCGGCGCCGGTCGTTGCCCGCGCGCCGCAGGTCATCCCGGTTCCCGCCGCCAATCCCCGCGTTGCCATGGCGTCCGCCGTCGCGCCGGTCGCGGCCGAAGAGACC
>QFQD01000112.1 GCA_003241485.1 Ancylobacter novellus | reverse complement strand
CAGCGTTTCTTCGAGCTGGTCCACCATGCCGGCGAAGAACGGGTCGAGCTTGACGGCAACGCGCTGTCCCGGCTCGGCGGGATTTGCGCTCGCGCGTGGGGAAGCGGCGTCGCCAGTGGCTTCCGTCCGGGCGGTTGCGGCCGGGCGCGGGCGCGCCGGCTCCGATCCCGGTGGCGGGCGCAGCGTCTGGAAGGGCGTGTGCGCCGGCTTGGGCGGCGGCGAGGCGACCGGCGGTGTCGCCGGTGCGGCGTCCGCGCCCGATGCCGGGCGGGTGACGACGGGCTCGGCGGCAACCGGCGCGCCGACCTCCTGGCGAACGGTGCCCAGCGGATGGCCCGCGTCATGTGCCCGCACGGCGCCGATGCCGCTCTCCACAAGGAAGTCGCTGCCGCCGCCGAGAATGACGAGATGCTGCACGTCGTCGCGCTGGATCAGCACCAGTCGGCGTGCCTCATCGATCGGAATCTGGTCGACGACGGCCAGCCTGTGGCCGGCGACAAGCGTGTGATGGCCGCGCTTCTTGCGCCGCCGCAGCACGATGACGAGAATCGCCAGAACGACGACGCCGCCCAGTGCCAGCAGCAACCCGCCGTTTCCGCCCGAGACGGACAGAGAATCCAACATGACCCCGGTCTCCTGATACGCCCTCCGGGTGTGTCTGGACCCGGATTGCGCCCTTTGTGTCGCGGATGGGCGGCGCGGGCAAGTGGGAGGCGGGATCGGGGTAAATGGGCGGGGCCGGCGCAAAGCGTGCCCGCGCGGCGCCGTCGCCCGATTTACGGGTGGGCGGGCCGAATCGGGCCTTGCCCCTCGGGGCTGGCTCGGGCACCAAGAAGGGGTGATTTGAATCGCTCGCCGTCCAAGCCGGGCGGGAGCCGACCGGCATGGACATGGCGGAAAGCGGACCCGACGACCCCACGCTCACCCGACTCGAGATCGGCGGAAGCATCCGGCTGGTGCTGCTGGTTGCGCTGGCCCTCGTCGGTGCCGTGGTGTCGCTGCTCCTGCTCGGGCGCGACCGGGCCGATCCTTGGATCATCGGACTGCTCACCGTGCTCGCGGTGGTCGGGGTGTTCGCCCTGTTCACCTATGCCACCGGCCTGCTGCGCTTCGGCGTGCCCGATGTGCGCGACGAACTCGCGCGCCGCATTGTCGACAGTGCCACCGATGGCATGAGCATCGTCGATCCGCTGGGGCGCGTGCTTTACGCCAATCCGCGCTATTGCGAGATCATCGGTGCGGCAAGTCCCGAGGAGGCGCGTCCGGTCGAGCGGCTGTTCACCAGCGATCCCGATGCCTCCGAAGCGGTGTATCGGCTGGCGCAGGCCGTGCGCGAGGGGCGGGCCTCGGCCGAGGAGATCCGCGTCGCCGTTCCCGGCCATCCCGTGCGCTGGCTGCGGCTGGGTGCGCGTCCCGCCGCCGGCGCGGTGCGCGGCGCCAAGTCGGCGGTTTGGACGGTGAGCGACCTGACCCGCGAGCGCGAGCGGCAGGAAACCGCCTTCCTCGAACTGCAGCACGCCATCGACTATCTCGACCACGCGCCGGCGGGCTTCTTCTCGGCCGCGGGCGGGGCGATCCACTACATCAATGCGACGCTGGTGGACTGGCTCGGCTATGACCTCGCGGAATTCGGCCCGGGCGGGCTTTCCGTCGGCGATCTGGTGCCGGGCCCGGCGGCGGTGCTGCTGACCAACATTC
Organism: Ancylobacter novellus; assembly: GCA_003241485.1. Classification (GTDB taxonomy): domain Bacteria; phylum Pseudomonadota; class Alphaproteobacteria; order Rhizobiales; family Xanthobacteraceae; genus Ancylobacter; species Ancylobacter novellum_A. The sequence goes on along the minus strand of QFQD01000112.1, from coordinate 14,350 downwards.
CTCCCGCGCCCGGCGGCGTGCGCACGGAAGTGCTCGACATCGACCTGAAGCGCAAGGACGGCAAGACGCTGCCGGTGCGCATCTGGCACCGCGTCGCCTTCGCCACGGACGGCACGCCCGGCGCCTCGCGTACGCTGGTGGTCAATCGCTCGCGCGAGGACAATGCGGCCGATCCGGCTCGCGCGGCGGAGGTGCGGTTTGCCCGCTTCTTCCACAATTCGCCCATCGCCATCGCCACGGTGGACGGGCAGGGGCGCGTGGTGCGCGCCAATGCCGAGTTCGCCCGGCAGTTCGGCGGGCGGGACGCCGAGCGGCGCCACATTGCCGACCTCGTGGCCGAGCCCTCGCGCGCCGCGCTCAGCGCGGCGGCTGCTGCGGCGGCGAAGGGGCATGCGCCGGAAACCGCGATCGACACGACGGTCGAGCGCGACGGCGGGCGCTCCGTGCGCTTCTACATCGCGCCGGTTCAGGACGGGGAGGGCGAGAGCGAGGTCGCCATCGTCTACGCCATCGACACCACCGAGCAGCGCGCGCTGGAGGCGCAGTTCGCCCAGTCGCAGAAGATGCAGGCGGTCGGCCAGCTCGCGGGCGGCGTGGCGCACGACTTCAACAATGTGCTGACCGCCATCATCGGCTATTCGGACCTGCTGCTCGCCAGCGCGCGCCCGACCGATCCGTCCTTCCAGGACGTGATGCAGATCAAGCAGAACGCCAACCGCGCCGCCGGGCTGGTCCGCCAGCTGCTCGCCTTCTCCCGCCGCCAGACGCTGCGCCCGCAGGTGCTGAACCTTGGCGACGTGATGAGCGATCTCTCCATGCTGCTGCGCCGCCTGCTGGGCGAGCTGGTGAAGCTGGAAGTGAAGGAGGGACGCGACCTCTGGCCGGTGAAGGCGGACATCAACCAGTTCGAGCAGGTGATCGTCAATCTGGCGGTCAATGCGCGCGACGCCATGGCGGATGGCGGCACGCTGACCATCCGCACCGCCAATGTGCCGGCCAGCGAGGCGGTGCAGTATGCCGAGGCCGGCCTGCCCGCCGCCGACCATGTGCTGGTCGAGGTGGCGGATACCGGCGCGGGCATGCCGCAGGCCATTCTCGACAAGATTTTCGAGCCCTTTTTCACCACCAAGGAAGTCGGCAAGGGCACCGGTCTCGGGCTTTCCACCGTCTACGGCATCGTCAAGCAGACGGGCGGCACGCTGCAGGTGGAGAGCGAAGTGGGGCACGGCACGGTGTTCCGGGTGTTCCTGCCGCGCTACGTGCCCGACGTCGTCGAACTCGCCGCGCGGCCGGCCGAGCCGGAGCCGGAAGCGGCGCAGAAGGGTGCGGACCTCACCGGGCGCGGCACGCTGCTGCTGGTCGAGGACGAGGAGGCGGTGCGCGCCTTCGCCGCCCGCGCGCTCGCCTCGCGCGGCTACCAGGTGCTGGAGGCGGGCTCCGGCGTCGAGGCGCTGGAGGTGATGGAAGAGCACGGCGGCGAGGTCGACCTCGTATTGTCCGACGTCGTCATGCCGGAGATGGACGGGCCGACGCTGCTCAGGGAGTTGCGCGCGGCGCATCCCGACATCAAAGTGATATTCATGTCCGGCTATGCCGAGGAAGCCTTCGCCAAGAATCTGCCTGAGGGCGCGAATTTCGGCTTCCTGCCGAAACCCTTCACGCTCAAGCAGCTTATCGAAGCCGTGAAGAAGCATATGGGCCGGAGCGAGTAGGCGCCGGTTCTGACGAGTTCGGGGACGCATATGAGCGCAGCCACAGAGAATGTCTTCAAAGCCCTGGCCGCCGACAAGGCCGCCCGCGCGGACGAGAAGGTGGCGAGCCTGTTCGCCGCCGATCCCGTGCGCTTCAATGCCTTTTCGGCCAGCTTCGAGGACATGCTGCTAGACATCTCGAAGTGCTCGCTCACCGCGGGCACGCTGGGACTGCTGATCGATCTCGCCCGCGCTGCCGGGGTGGAGGAGAAGCGCGCCGCCATGTTCAATGGCGCGCATATCAACATCACCGAGGACCGCGCGGTGCTGCACACCGCGCTGCGCAACCGCTCCGACACGCCCTTCACCGTCGACGGGCAGGATGTGCGCGGCGACGTGAAGAAGGTTCTGGCGGACATGGCCGCCTTCGCGCAGGGCATCCGCTCGGGCGCACTGAAGGGCTGGACCGGCAAGCCGATCACCGATGTGGTGAATATCGGCATTGGCGGCTCCGATCTCGGCCCGGTCATGGCGACCATCGCGCTGACGCCCTATCACGACGGGCCGCGCGCGCATTACGTCTCCAATGTCGACGGCGCCCATCTCTACGACACGGTGAAGGACCTCGACCCGGCCTCGACGCTGTTCATCGTCGCGTCCAAGACCTTCACCACGCAGGAGACCATGTCGAACGCCGCGAGCGCGCGACACTGGATCGTCGAGGCGCTGGGCGAGGCGGCCGTGGCCAACCACTTTGCCGCCGTCTCCACCGCGCTCGACAAGGTGGCGGCCTTCGGCATCGCGCCCGACCGCGTCTTCGGCTTCTGGGACTGGGTCGGCGGGCGGTATTCGGTGTGGTCGGCCATCGGCCTGCCGGTGATGATCGCGGTCGGCCCTGAGAGCTTCGGCCGCTTCCTCGATGGCGGCCACGCGATGGACGAGCATTTCCGCACCGCGCCGCTTGAAGCCAATCTGCCCGTGCTGCTCGGCCTCGTCGGCATCTGGCATCGCGATGTGTGCGGCTACGCCACCCGCGCGGTCATCCCTTACGACCAGCATCTGGCGCGCCTGCCGGCCTATCTCCAGCAGCTCGACATGGAGAGCAACGGCAAGCATGTGACGCTCGACGGCGAGATCGTCGCGCACGACACCGGCCCCGTCGTCTGGGGCGAGCCGGGCACCAATGGCCAGCACGCCTTCTTCCAGCTGATCCATCAGGGCACCAGCCCGATCCCGGTCGAATTCCTCATCGCCGCCAAGGGGCATCAGGAAGACGAGAACCCCGGCCTGAAGCGCCAGCACGCCATGCTCATCGCCAACTGCCTCGCGCAGTCCGAGGCGCTGATGCGCGGGCGCACGCTGGAGGAGGCGAAGGCGCAGCTCATCGCCGCCGGCCGCGACGAGGCGAGCGCGACGAAGATCGCCCCGCACCGCGTCTTCACCGGCAGCCGACCCTCCGTCACCATCGCCTATGAGCGGCTCGATCCCTACACGCTGGGCCGGGTGATCGCGCGTCGAAGGCGCCATCTGGAACATCAACAGCTTCGACCAGTGGGGCGTCGAGCTCGGCAAGGAGCTCGCCAACACGCTGCTGCCGGCGGTGGAGAGCGGCGTCGCGCCGGCTTCGCTGTCAGGCTCGGCGGCCGGGCTGCTGCATCATCTGACCGGCAAGTAGTCTGACGCCGTCATCCCGGCCGAAGCATAGCGCTGAGCCGGGATCGCTCCGCACGACATATGAAACTCGGGGGGAACATGATCCGCACCGTCGCCACCACGCCCTTCGAGGGCCAGAAGCCCGGCACCTCCGGCCTGCGCAAGAAGGTGCAGGTCTTCCAGCAGCCGCACTACATCGAGAACTTCGTCCAGTCGGTGTTCGACAGTCTCGACGATTACCAGGGCGAGACGCTCGTGCTCGGCGGCGACGGGCGGTACTACAACCGCGAGGCGATCCAGGTCGTCATCAAGATGGCGTCCGCCGCCGGTTTCGGCCGCGTGCTGGTCGGCAAGGGCGGCATCCTGTCGACGCCTGCGGCCTCGGCCGTCATCCGCAAGCATGGCGCCTTTGGCGGCCTCATCCTCTCCGCCAGCCACAATCCGGGCGGCGAACATGGCGATTTCGGCATCAAGTACAATATCGGTGCCGGCGGACCGGCGCCCGAATCCGTGACCGACGCGATCTTCGAGAAATCGAAGACGATCGCCGAATACCGCATCTCCGACGCGCCCGATGTCGACCTCGACACGCTGGGCATCACCCGCGTCGAGGACATGGTGGTCGATGTGGTCGATCCGGTCGAAGACTATGCCGAGCTGATGGGCAGCCTGTTCGACTTCGACGCCATCCGCGACCTGTTCTCCGGCGGCTTCACCATGCGCTTCGACGCGATGAGCGCGGTGACGGGCCCCTATGCCAAGGCCATTCTGGAGGAAACGCTGGGTGCGGCGCCCGGCACGGTGGTCAATGGCGAGCCGCTGCCGGATTTCGGCGGCCATCATCCCGATCCGAACCTCGTCCACGCCAAGGAACTCGCGGACCTCCTGATGTCCGACCATGCGCCCGACATCGGCGCGGCGTCCGACGGCGATGGCGACCGCAACATGATTATCGGCCGCGGGCGTTTCGTCACGCCGTCGGATTCGCTGGCCATCATCGCCGCCAATGCGCATCTGGCACCCGGCTACAAGGCGGGCATCACCGGCATCGCCCGCTCCATGCCGACCAGCAGCGCCGCCGACCGCGTGGCGGAGAAGCTCGGCGTCACCTGCTACGAGACCCCCACCGGCTGGAAGTTCTTCGGCAATCTGCTGGATGCCGACCTTGCCACAGTGTGCGGTGAGGAGAGCTTCGGCACCGGCTCCAACCATGTGCGCGAGAAGGATGGCCTGTGGGCCGTGCTGATGTGGCTGAACATCCTCGCCGCGCGCCGGATGAGCGTCGCCGAGATCGTCGCCGAGCACTGGGCGAGCTATGGGCGCAACTACTACACCCGCCACGACTATGAAGAGGTCGATGCGGCGGCCGCGGACGGGCTGATGAGCGACCTGCGCGCGCGTCTGGCGACGCTGCCGGGCACGGTGATAAACGGCCTCACCGTCGAGCGGGCGGACGACTTCGCCTATACCGACCCGGTCGACGGCTCGGTGACGACCAAGCAGGGGCTGCGGGTGTTCTTCACCGAGGGATCGCGCATCGTCTATCGCCTGTCGGGCACCGGCACGGCCGGAGCGACGCTGCGGGTCTATATCGAGCGCTTCGTGACCGATCCGGCGCGGCTCGACCTCGATACGCAGGACACGCTGGCCGATCTCATCGCCATTGCGCGCATCCTGCCGGACATTGAGGGTCGCACCGGCCGCAGCGAGCCGACCGTCATCACCTGAGTGGCGAGAACCACTTCGCGTCCGGTGCCTGTGCTCCGGACGCGGCGTGCGGGGAGGCGGGAGGCTCTAGCCGCCTTCGCCGTAGCGCAGCGAGCCGGTCCACAGGATCTCTAGCCGGCGAAGCACCGTATAGGTGATGCCCAGCTCATAGGCCTCGCTCTCCTCGCGCCCGCCACTGCCGTTCACCTTGTCATGCATGCTGCGGATCGAGTCGCACAGATGCTGCGCCTTGGTGGTGAGCCGCAGCCGGGCCGAGCGCCGGTCGCGCAGCGAGGCCGAGCGGTGCACATAGCCCGCGTCGACCAGCTGCTTGAGATTGTAGGAGGCGTTGGAGCCGAGATAGTGCCCGCGCTCCAGCAGGTCGCGGACCGAGAGCTCGTCATTGCCGATGGTGAACAGCAGCATCACCTGCGAGGGGCTGATATCGTCCGTGCCGAGGCGCGCAAGCTCGATGCGCAGCAGGTCGAGGAACCGGCGATGGGCCCGCTCGATGAGACGCGCGATCTCTAGATGCGTGACGATCGATTCCGCAGGCGTCTCGCCAATGGCGTTTGCCGAAGACTGGGAAGTCACCCCGTCATCCTCCGCCGAACCGGCCGAATGGCTTCGATCTTTCGCGGGCCGAGCTGCCATGGACCGTTGTCCCCCTTACACATTAGTGCAGTGGAGCGAGCGGTCGTTTCCATCGCGCGCGACTCCTAGCTGCATTACGGCGCAAACAATGACCGAAGATGCCGCCGTCGCAAAGCGGTAAGCCTAGGCGAATCCAACAAAATCTCTGCATATGGCAATAACGTGCCGTGCTCGTGGTCCGATCGCGGCACGTTATTGCTCTCAGCAGGCATCCCCCGAAGGGGTGATCAGAGTATCAATGCGATTCCTGCAGATGCGCTTCAAGGAACCACAGGGCCTTGTCGAGCGAGCGTGAAGCGGCGGTGAAGATGTCCGCTGTCGTCGGGTCGCCGGCGTCGTCGGATTCGTCGATCGCCTTGCGCACATTGTTCGCCACCGCGCTGTAGCGCTCGATCAGCGCCTTGAGATGATCGCTGACCGGGTAGATGTCGACCGGATAGGCCTTCAGCGGGCTGGCCTCGTTGACCACCTGCGTCGTGCCCAGAGCGGTGCCGCCGAGCTGCACCACGCGCTCGGCCATAGTGTCGGTGTGGGTGTCGAGTTCGGCGCGGAAGCCGTCCAGCATTTCGTGCACGGCGATGAATTGCGGGCCCTTCAGGTTCCAATGCGCCTGCTTGGTGGCGAGGGCGAGGTCGAGGCCGGCGGCGAGATTGGCGTTGAGCAGGTCGATCGCGACCTTCTTGGCGTTGGAGGGCACGTCGTTCAGGGTCTTGTGCTGGCGCATGTTCTTTCCTCTGCAGTCCCCGGCTCGCCCATTATGGCACCTGCGCCATGGCGGGGGCGAGCCGGTATGTCCACACAGGTGGAAATCGGCCTGTGCACGCCTGCGTCAAGGGCGGCGGTGGTGAAGAATGCGGCCGATGAAATTCAGCAGCACCTGCGCGGCGAGGATCGACGTCACGCCCGCGGGATCGTACTCACGGGCGACCTCGACGAGATCGATGCCGACCACATTGCCGCGTTTGGCCAAGCCGTCCAGCAGTTCCAACACCTCGTAATAGATGAACCCGCCATGGCTCGGCGTGCCGGTTCCCGGCGCGATGGAAGGGTCGAAGCCGTCAATGTCGATGGTGACGTAGTAGCGCTTGCCCTCCGGGATGCGCGCCAGCACCGCCTCGGTACCGAGCTTGCGGATCTGCCGCACGCTGAGGATGTCCGAGCCCATGGCGCGCGCCGCCTCATAGCCCTCGCGGGCGGTGGAGGAGACGTTGCGTATGCCGAGCTGGGTGAGGCCCGTCACATAGGGCTTCTCTGCCGCGCGCCGCAGCGGATTGCCATGGCCGCGCCGCACGCCGTGGCGCTCGTCGACGAAATCGAGATGCGCGTCGAACTGCACGAGATGGATCGGCTCCTGGTCCGAGAACGCCTCGATGCAGGGAATGTTGATCGAGTGGTCGCCGCCCAGCACGACGGGCAGCGCACCGGCCTTGAGGATCTTGCGCACGCCATATTCGATGTTGGCGTGGCTGGTGTCGGTGTCGGTATGCACCATGTCGGCGTCGCCGATATCGACGATGCGGGTGGTCTCCGCCGCGAGATAGGTGACATCGTCCTCATGGTCGTAAGCGCCGGCATGCCCGAAGGAGAACAGCGTCGAGGCTTCGCGGATGGCGCGCGGGCCCGAGCGCGCGCCCGAGCGCCACTGCGTGCCGAGATCGAACGGCGCGCCGAGAATGGCGACGTCGGCGTCGATCCGGTCCCAGTCCAGCTGCAGCGGGTATTTGCCGAAGGTGCAGATGCCCACAAAGGGCAGGTCCAGCCGGCCGCCTTCATATCCGTGGGCCATCAGCGCGCAGCCTTCTTCTCGACGACGCCGGCGAGCACGCACAGCAGTTCAAACAGGATGGTGGCCCCCGTCAGCGCCGTGAGGCCGGACGGATCGAAGGGCGGGGCGACCTCGACGAGGTCGGCGCCGATGATGTCGAGCCCGTCGAGCAGGCGCACCATCGCTTGCGCCTCGCGGGTGGAGAAGCCGCCAATCTCCGGCGTGCCGGTGCCGGGCGCCTGCGAGGGGTCGATGCCGTCAATGTCGAAGGTGACATAGGTCGGCTTCGCGCCGACGATCGCCCGCGCCTCCGCCATCACGTCCTCGACGCCGCGCGCCATGAACTCCTCGATGAAGATGATGCGCACGCCCATCTCGCGGGCATAGTCGTAATTTCCGGCGTCCGAGATGGCGCCGCGCAGCCCGATCTGCACGAAGCGCTTCGGGTCGACCAGCCCTTCCTCGATGGCACGGCGGAACGGGGTGCCGTGGGTGTAGCGGGCGCCGTTGAAGAAGGTGTCATAGGTATCGGAATGCGCGTCGAACTGGATCAGCCCGACCGGCCCCTCGCTGGCCAGGCCGCGCAGGATCGGCAGGCTTATGAGATGGTCGCCGCCCGCGGTCAGCGGCAGCGCGCCGGCCTCGCGCACGGCCGTATAATGGGCGGAGATCAGGTCGAGCGAGCGCATCAGGTCGAACGGATCGGTCGGCACGTCACCGCAGTCGGCCACGCGGGCGCGGTCATAGGGCGACAGGCCGGTAACGTGGTGCGCCCGGCGCATCAGGCTGGACTGGTTGCGCAGCTCGCGCGGCCCGTGGCGCGTGCCGGCGCGGTTGGTGGTGCCGAGATCGAAGGGCAGGCCAAGGATGGCGATGTCGACTTCCGACGGCTCGGCGACCGGCAGACGCATGAAGGTGGGAAGCCCGGCGTAGCGGGGGATGCTGCCGGAATCGAGCGGCTCGAACTTGTCTGTCATGTGAACCTCATTGGGCACTTCAGCGCCCGAATTCCTTGCGGATAGCGGCGGAGATGCGGGCGAGGTAGTCAGCCATCAGCAACTCGCCCTTCTCGGCGGTGGAGCCGACCGCGACGGCCAGCACGCCGGAGGGCGGCAGCCCGAAATCGTCCGGCACGGGGAATTTGTCATAGGTCGGGAAGGTGGCCGGGCCGTCGGTCGGCACCTTGTCCATCTCCACGAGATCGGGCCGGAACAGCAGCATGAGCGAGGTTTCCAGCAGGCTGGCATGTTCCAGCTCGATGCCGGGGAAGCCGTCCGGGAACAACTGGTCGAGCGTCGGGCGGGTGGCGAAATCCCAATATTCCAGCCGCATCACCTGCATGTCGGTGATGCCGTCGCGGCGCAGCTCGCGCAAGGCGAGGTCCAGGCCCTCGACCGAGGGCCACAGATTCTCGTAATGGCCATTGACGATGACGAGGCGGCGCACGCCCTGCCGGCCAAGATTGCGGATCACGTCGCGCAGCATCAGCGCGAAGGTGTTGGCATCGAGGCTCAGCGTGCCGGGAAACTGCTCGCCGCCGCCCGAGCGCGGCATGGACTTGCAGCCATAATTCACTGTCGGCGCGACGATGCCGCCGATCTCGCGCGCCACGCGCTCGCACACGCCGGTGGGCAGCACGACATCGACACCGAGCGGCAAATGCGGGCCGTGCTGCTCGGTGGAGCCGAGCGGCAGAAACACCGGGGCGCCGGCCGCGACCTTCTGCGCGAATTCGGGCCAGCTCAATTCGTCAAGGCGGACGCTGTCGACCATGTTTCCCTCTGGTGTTCTTCAGTGCATGCCTGCGCCGCCATCGACGCTGATGCATTGGCCTGTGATGAAGCCGGTGGCGCGGCTCGACAGGAAGAGCACCGCCTGCGCGATCTCTTCCGGCCGGCCGACGCGGCCAAGCGGGTTGGCGGTCTCCAGCTCCTTCGCCTCCTCGCTCATGGCGGCAAAGCCGAGCAGAGGCGTGTCGACCGGGCCGGGAGCAACGGCATTGACGAGGATGTCGGGCGCAAGCTCGCGCGCCCAGGAGCGCGTCAGCGACAGTACCGCGCCCTTGGTGGCGGCGTAGCCGGAGGCGCCGCCCCGCCCGAGATAGGCGAGTTCCGAGGCGATGTTGATGATGCGCCCGCGTATCGGGCCGCTGCCGTTGAAATGGCGCAGCGCCTCGCGGGCCATCAAGATGGGCCCGCGAATATTCACCGCCGCCATGCGCTCATAGTCGGCGATGTCGAACTGGGCCAAGGGCGCCTCGGAGAGGATGCCGGCGCAGTTGACGATGACGTCGAGCCCGCCGAGATGGTCGCGCGCGGCCTCCATGCTGGAGACCACGGCGGCCTCGTCCGACACATTGGTCAGGATGGTCGGCCAGCGGGACGTGTCCTCCGGCGGATGCAGATCGAAGCCGACCACCTTCGCACCGGCCTTGCTCAGCGCGTCCGCGCTGGCCCGGCCGATGCCGCTCGCGGCGCCGGTGACGATGACGCGCAGATCCTTGTGCGGGTTCACCATGGTATCTCTCCGCGGTCGACGCCGAGGCTCTGGCCGGTGATGTTGGCGGCAAGGTCCGAGGCGAGGAAAAGGTAGGTGCCCGCGACGTCGTCCGGGTCCATGAAGCCCGGCAGGATCTGCGCCGCGACGATCTCGTCGAGCAGCACGTCCGGCGCGACATTCATCCGTGCCGCCATGGCGTGTCCTTCGCCCAGGTCTTGGTGAGGCCGATCGTGGCGTGCTTGGAGGCGACATAGGCCCCGAACAGCGCCTCCGAGCCGCGCGACCACACCGAGGCGGTGTTGATGACGCGCCCGCCATGGCCGAGCTTCGGCACGAAGGCACGGGTGACGAGGAAGGTGCCGACCACGTTGATCTCGATCACCCGCCGGAAGGTCGCCTCATTGGCGGGGCTGGCATCGTCCAGCGGCGTCACCAGTTCCAGCCCGGCATTGTTCACCAGCACGTCGAGATGGGGTATCGCCCCGGCGACGGCGGCGATCTCCTCCGCGCGGGTGATGTCGGCCTGATGGCCGCGCGCGCCGAGCCGTTCGGCCGCCTCGAAGATCGCCGCGTCATCGGCGAGCATGTGCAGTTCCGCCCCCGCCGCCGCGAAGGCGCGCGCGATGCCGAGACCGATGCCCCGGCTCGATCCGGTGACGAGCACGACGCGGCCGGAAATGCCGTCGAGTCGCATGCGGCGCTCCTTCGTTGAACAAGAGCCATGCTCCTCCAGTTTCACTTCCAGAAAAATCGGAATTAGTAGAAGGTTACATCGACGAATGCCGATGTAAGGGCCCACCATGCGCCGCCTCGACAATATCGATCTGCGCCTGCTGCGCGTTTTCGTCGTGCTGGCGCAGGAGGGCGGCTTTCACGACGCGCAGATCGCGCTCAACCTCTCGCAATCCACCCTCTCCACCCATCTCGCGGCGCTGGAGCGCAAGCTCGGCGGGCCGCTGTGCGAGCGCGGGCGCGCCGGCTTCCGCCTCACCCCGCTGGGCGAGGCGACGCTTGCGGCGGCCAAGCAGCTGTTCGAGGACATCGAGGCCTTTCACGGCCGCATCGGCCGCGACCAGAAGCGCCTTGTCGGGCGGCTGCGGCTGGGCATCGTCGACGGTGTGGTGACCAACCCGCAGCTCGGCCTGCAGACCGCGCTGGCGCGCTATCTCGACTACGCCAGCGAGGTGTTCGTCGACCTCGAACTCGGCTCGCCGGCGGCGCTGGAGCGGGCGCTGATGGACGGTGCACGCGACATCGTGGTCGGGCCGTTCTCGCAGAAGGTGCCGGGCATCACCTACATCCCGCTGCACCGCGAGGCGCAGGCGCTGTATTGCGGGCGCGGCCACGCGCTGTTCGATCTGCCGGCCGAGGCGATCAGCCATGCGCGGATCGAGGAAGCGCTCTTCTCCGTGCGCCGCTACCGCCACCTCGACGACCTCTACCGGGTGAACCATCCCCGCGCCTCGGCCGCCATCGAGCATATGGAGGCGCAGGTGATGATGATCCTGTCCGGCCGCTTCATCGGCTATCTCCCGCGCCATATCGGCGAGGACTGGGCCGGGCGCGGGCAGATGCGGGTGCTGAAACCCGAAAGCTACGGCTTTGATTCCACCCATTTCGCCGCCACCCGCCGGCTCCGGGGCGAGCAGCCGCTCGTCGACGCTTTCATCGGCGAGTTGCGGCGGCAGGCGCGGGAGGTGGCGGAGGAAACGCGGCCAGGCGAGGTTCAGCTCAGCCGGTAGAGCCAGTTCGGCAGCACATAGCGGCGGCCGACGAGGATGAAGCCGAGCGGCACGCCGCTGCTCTCGGAGATGCTGTCGCGCAGCGCGATGGCGGCGGCCTTGCGGGTGCGCTCGGCGCGGATGACCAGCACATTGCCGTCGACCAGCCCGTCGAGCCGGTGGCCGATGGCGGTCGCGTCGGCGGCGCTGGCGCAGAACAGGATTGCGTCGAACTCGGCGCGCAGTTCGCCCATCAGCCGTTCGGCTTCCAGCAGGGGAATGCGGACGTTGAGCAAGGGCGAACTCTCGCGGCCGACCGCGGTCCACAGCAGCGGCGTCGAACTTGGCGCGACGTTCAGGCCGCCCTTGTCGCGCACGGCGATGTCGCCCGGCACCACCGCCGCCGACGGGGCGGTGAGGTCCACCAGCAGCGTGCGCATGCCGCGCTGGGTGGTGATCTCGGCGGCAATACCCTGTGCGAGAGCGGAGAGATGCTCGTCCTTCTCCGCCGCGATGAGCTGCATCACGCGCAGGGGTTGCCCGTCGATCTCGACCTCCAGCAGCAAGGCCGCGAGATTGCCCAATTCGCGCTCGCGCGCGGCGGGGTCGCTGGCCCGCGACTGGTTGGCGAACTCGCCGAGCATGGGCAGTTCCAGCTCGTGCTCCACCTCATGCGGCAGGATGAAGGTCGAGCGCAGCGCCGAGGCCACCGCGCCGGCGGCCACGCCGAACAGCGCGGCACCGAGCAGCCCGGCGCCGAGATAGGGCAGGCGCAGGCTGCGGCTGGTCACCGAAGCGCCGGCATCCTGCACGAGGCGGACATTCGATTCCCGCTCGCGCGAGGCGGCTTCCTCGATCTGCGCCGCCGTGGCGCGGCGCTGGTATTCGCGGTAGCCATCGTTCAGCGTGTCGCGGCGGCGGGTGAGTTCCACCAGCTCCGTCTCGGCGGCGCGCAGCTCGGAGAGGCGCCGCTCGGCCTTGGCCTGCTGGTCGGCGAGTTCCGATTCCTGCCTGTCGAGCGCGTCGGCTTCCACCCGCAGGTTCAGGATCATGTTGTTCAGGTACGCGATGGACGGATTGCGCACGTCCCGGCTGGTCTCGTAATTGCGGTCGCCGCGGGTCGCCAGCTGCTGACGGATGGTGTCGATCTTGCGGTTGATCTCGCGCATCATCGCGCCGTTGGGCGCATAGAGCATCGCCAGCCGGTCACGTTCGATCAGCAGGCGGGTCAGCGTGTTGTGGTCGTCGTCATTGTCCAGCGTATTGGCACGCTGGTTGAAGTCGAACACGGTGGCGGGCTGCGCGTTGAGCTGGCGCTCGGCCTCGGCGAGCTGGCCGGCGACGGAAACCTTGCGCTCGGCGGTCTGCTGGCGACGCTGCACCACGGTGTCGACCTGGTTGGCGGCGAGCGTGGCGTCCTGCGCGAAGTCGATAATGCCGATCCGCGCCTTGAAGGCCTCGATGGCGGCGTCCGCCGCCTTCAGCTCGCGGCTGAAGCGGGCCACCTCGGTCATGAGGATGCTGGCGGTAGGTGTCTCCATCAGCGCGCGGCGGCGGGTGAGGTAGGTTTCCACCAGCTTGTTGGTCGTCTCGATCGCGATATCCCGGTCAGGATGGGTGAAGGACACCTGCACGATGTTCGAGCCGTCCAGCACTTCGGCCCTCAGCCGGGCGCGGAAGTCCTCGATCGCGCGGTCCATCTTGTCGCCGCGGCCGCCGAGCAGGGAGCGCAGACGGGCAAGGGGCCCCGGCGGAAAGAGGCGGTCGCTGCCGATGGTCTCGATGACGGTGCGGATGATGTCCGCGCTTTCGAGAATCTTCACCTCGGACTCGACCTGCTTCAGGCCTTCGATGGACAGCACGGAGGGGCCGGAATCGGTCACGTTCTGCGTGTTGCTCACCTCACGGCTGACCATGACCATGAGCAGGCTGTTGGCCGTGTACTGGGTCTTGGTCAGGGTGGCGGCCGTAACGCCGATGGCGAGCGGAATGAGCGCCGCGAGCAGCACGATGCGGATGTGGAAGAACGCCGCGATCAGGAAGTCGCGTGAGGTCAGCGCGAAGGCGCGCCGATCCGGCGACGGGCCGGGAGAAGGGCCGTCGGCCGCCAGATATGACCCCGTCATCGACATCGCTGCGTTCTCGGAGCCTCGCGCTTCAGAGCGGGAAGGGGTTTTCCCGCAACCGGATTCTCGCCCCTAATGTGGCGGGTTAACGCTAATGGGCCGTAAACAGGGCCGAAATAGCTTTAATTCTCAGAATGCCTGCGGCATCAGCCGGCGCACCGCGAGCGAGGTGCCGATGGCCCCCTGCGCAATGACCAGCGCGGTGAGAAGGGCAGCGCCGTTCGTGCCGAACAGCGGGATGAGCACCGCGCCGGCCGCGAGGCACACCGCCAGCTGCGCGGCATTGAGCCAGCGCAGCAGCCCGCCATGGCCGGTCATCGCCAGCATGATGTCCTGGCAGGACAGCACGCAGTTGATCAGCTGCCCCACTGCCATGATCACCAACGCCGGCGCGGCGATCTCGAAGCCGGGGCCGACGAGGCGCAACAGCGGCGCGGGTAGGAACAGCATGATGGCGATGGGCGGCAGGCCGCACAGCAGGATCAGCCAGCGCGCGCGCCGGTTCTGCGCCCGCAGCGCCGTCCAGTTGCCCTG
>QFQD01000111.1 GCA_003241485.1 Ancylobacter novellus | reverse complement strand
TTTCCCGGACCGGCCGCACAGCGTGCGGCACCAATCCGGGATCCAGCGCGCGGATCCGCGTCGCTGCCGACGTGCCTCGCCAGGGGCAGACGCCATCTCAACTCCCGCGCCGGCCCGCGCGCGAGGCGGTTCGCTGGCGGGGACCGGCGCCAATGTGGCCGATCCCCGCCGCTTCTCAGGAGGCGCGCCCGCGCGCTCAGGCCTTGGCGTGCGCCAGCAGGCGGACTTCCGCCAGCAGCGCATCGACGCCGCCGAGCACGAAGCCGGTGGTCTTCTCGTCGGTGAAGGCGCCGTCCTTCACCTTGTCGCCGACATTGGGAATGGCGAGGTGCGGGTAATCCAGCACGCGCGAGCCTGCCGCCGAGAGCGATTCGCGCACCTGCGCCTGCGCACGGATGCCGCCGGTCGAGCCGGGCGAGGAGGTGAGCACCAGCGCCGGCTTGCCGCGCAGCGCGCCCTTGCCATAGGGGCGCGAACCCCAGTCGATCGCGTTCTTCAGCGCGCCGGAGGTGCCGTAATTATATTCGGGCGAGGCGAAGATGACGGCATCGCTCGCCGCGATCGCCGCGCGCAGCGCCGCCGCGCCGGCCGGCGGGTGCTCGGTGTCCTCGTCCTGGTTGTAGAGCGGCACGTCGTTGAGCCGGAACACGGTCAGCTCCGCCTTGCCGGCGAGCGCGACCTTCAGCGCCTCCAGCACCGCGGTGCTGAAGGAGCCCTGGCGCAGGCTGCCGGAAATGCCGAGGATTTTGGGAAGGCTGGACATCACAAACTCCAAAATGGGCGGCGCCCGCCTTCGGGCGCGTCGCGTCGGGGCAACATTCGGCTGCGGCGCGCCCCGGCTCAAGGGCCACGCCATGCATTGCCGCAATCTTTTCCTTGCATGGCTCGCGCCAACGTGCCGGCGCTGCAATCCTGCGCTGTGCCGCGCCGGCATCTCGCGCGGCCTTTCCGCACGCCAGCAAAGCGTGGTACCGATTATGCCCGTTGCGTAGCTGGAGGGCCCTCGCCCTTGATCCTGACCGACCGCGACATCGTCGACGCCCTGGAAAGCGGGGCACTCAGCATCGAGCCCCCGCCCCCGGCGGATTTCTACGCGCCCAACGGCGTCGATCTGCGGCTCGACACGCGCCTCACGCTCTACCATCCCATCGCCGAGGGCGAAGACCCGGTCATCGACCCCGCCGGCCCCGGCTACAGCTTCCGCGACGCCATCACCCGCATGGCGGACGATATCGAGATCGGCGACGACGGTTTCGTGCTGGATCCGGGGCGGCTGGTGCTGGGCTGGACGCTGGAGCGGGTCGATCTCGGCCCCGGCGCGCGGCTGGCCGCCCGCGTCGAGGGCAAGAGCTCGCTCGCGCGCATCGGCCTCATCGTGCACCTGACGGCGCCGACCATCCATGCCGGCTCGACGGGGCGCATCCAGCTCGAGATCATCAATCTCGGCCCGCGCCCCATCCGCCTGCGGGCGGGGATGAAGGTGTGTCAGCTCATTCTGGAGCAGACGCTGGGGGTTCCCCAGCGTGGCTATGGCGGCCAGTTCGCCGGCCAGCGCGCGGCGGGCTAGCGCGGCTCTCCAGGGTCCGGATCGTTCGACCGAACCCCGGACGGGCTCTCGCCTCAGCGGCCGGTGCGCGCCTTGCGGGCGGCGTAGCGCTCGTCGCGCTTGGCCTTCTGCGCGGCGGCCTCGGCGATCGCCCGCTCGGCCTGCTGCGCGGCATAGGCGATGGCGGCATCACGCGCGCGGCTCTCGGCGGCGGCGGCGGCTTCGGCTTCGGCGGCGGCGGCTTCGCGCGCGGCCAGTTCGGCGGCGGCGGCCGCTTCGGCACGCGCGGCGCGGCGCGCCTCGCGGGCTTCTTCCACAGCCTTGCGCTCGGCGGCGCGGGCGAGCACGGCCGGATCATCCGCGCTGGGACGTTCACTCAGGCGTGCAACCATGCGGGCGCGGGCGGCGGCGGCGGCCTGTTGGCGGTCTTTGAAGGTGTCGATCATTTTCATGCGCCTCATTTACCTTGAGAGCGCCGCGACGGCAACCGCGGCGTCACCCTTAAGACCCGCATTTGTGCCGGCGCAACTTCGCCGGTGGGCGCATTTGCCCGCTCTCGCGTGATCTTGGCCAGGCGATTTGGCTTGGCTGCTGCGCGATGTCTTGCGGTGAGAGCGGGATCCGCGCGGCGCGACGGCGGTACAGGGGCAAGGTCACCTCCCGCACGAGGCCGCCGCGGGGATAAGGGGAGGCAATCGGCAGGGGGAAGGAAGGGATACAGTCGCTGCGCGACGTTTTGCGCTGGGTCCCGGATCAGCGTTCCGCCTTCGGCGTCACTTGTCCGGGAAACGCGGATCTGGTGTGTGGGGCACGCGTAGCGCCAAGCGGCGTGCTGCGCGCGCCCCATTTCCCGGACCAGCGCCGCGAAAACCACGTCCCTGTTCCCGCACAAGCACCACCTGGCGCCCTTCGTTTGCCGGACAAGCGGAGGCGAAGCCGGAGCGCTGATCCGGGATCCAGCGCAAGACTCTTCGGCCGAATCCTCTCGCCGCGCCCCCCCGACGCCCCCAAAAATCCCTGCCCTCACTCCCCCGCCAGCAGGGTGGAGCGGCCCAGCCGGCGCAGCGCGAGATCGGCGCGCGCCGCATCGCGGCGGTTTTTCTCCACCGCCGCGCCGGTGAATTCGAGATGGCGGTGCGCCGCCTCCTCGGCGGCGGCGGCATCGCCCGCGATCACCGCGCGGCCGATCGCCATGTGCTGTTCCAGCAGCGCGTCGCGGAACGGGGCCTGCGCGAACAAGGCCGTCCGGTTGAAGAAGATGTCCCGCCGCAGCATCTCGGAGAAGGCCCGCATCACATGCAGGATGACGAGGTTGTGCGAGCCGGCATAGATCAGCCGGTGCAGCACGATGTCGGCTTCCGCCTCGCGGGTGGGATCCTGCGCCCGATGCGCCGCCTCCATTTCGGCGAGGCACTCGCCAATCGCCTCGCGCTCGGGTCCGGTGGCGCGCGCGGCGGCAAGGCCCGCGGCGGTGCGCTCCACGGCGGCGCGGTATTCAAAATAGTCCGCCGTCACCTGCTCGTTGGATTGCAGCAGGCCGGCCAGCGGGTCGGTCAGCCCGGCGAGGAACTGCGTCACCCGCGTGCCCTCGCGGCTGGTCGCCAAAAGGCCGCGCGCCTCCAGCAGCGCCAGCGCGTCGCGCAGCGAGGGGCGCGAGACCTCAAGCCGTTCGGCAAGGTCGCGCTCGCTCGCCAGCCGCTCGCCGGGGCGCAGAACACCCTCAAGAATCAGCCGCTCAATATGCTCCGCGATGGATTCAGCCAGCTTCGGGGTGCGCAGCTGTTCGCTCATGGATCACCTCTTCTGCCTTGTTTTTACGACATTATTCCAGCGTGCGCCAGAAAGCGGCTACAACCAATGGCTAAGGATCGGACCAATTGACTTGCATGGTAAAGTGAATTTACCAAACAGCACTTTCATGCCTCCCCTTCTCCTGTGGACACCTCCGCGGGGAAAGATGGCCTGCCCTGTCGCCCCGGCGCAGGCGGACCCAATCGCAAGACGCGCAACAGCGGAGAGCAACTCCGTCCCGCTAGCCCCGGAGGAGCGCCACTTTGATCTGGCAACAAGTCTACGACCCGTTCGGCAACCTTGCCCTGTCCACGCTTTGCGCCGCCATCCCCATCGTGGTGATGCTGGTCGGCCTCGGCTTCCTGCACATGAAGGCGCATGTCGCCGCCTTTGCCGGCCTTGTGGCCGCGTTCGTCATCGCGGTGTTTCTGTTCGGCATGCCGGCGGACAAGGCGGGCCTCGCCGCCGGCTACGGTGCCGCCTATGGGCTGATGCCGATCGGCTGGATCGTGCTGAACATCATCTTCCTGCACCAGCTCACCGAGGCGAACGGCTCGTTCACCACGCTGCAGCACTCCATTGCCGGCATCACCGGCGACCGCCGCCTGCAGCTCCTGCTGATCGCCTTCTCCTTCGGCGCCTTCTTCGAGGGCGCGGCGGGCTTCGGCACGCCGGTCGCGGTCACCGCGGCGCTGCTCATCGGCCTCGGCTTCTCCCCGCTCGCCGCCTCCGGCCTGTCGCTGATCGCCAACACCGCCCCGGTCGCCTATGGCGCGCTGGGCACCCCGGTCATCGCGCTCGCCGCCGTCACCGGGCTCGACCTGCTCGACCTCTCGGCGATGATCGGCCGCCAGCTGCCGTTCTTCTCGCTGCTGGTGCCGTTCTGGCTCATCTGGGCCTTTGCCGGCTGGCGCGGCATGCTGGAGATCTGGCCGGCCATCCTGGTCTGCGGCGTCTCTTTCGCCGTGCCGCAGTTCCTGGTGTCGAACTTCCACGGGCCGTGGCTGGTCGACGTGGTGGCCGCCATCGTCTCGATGATCGCGCTCATCGCCTTCCTGCGCGTGTGGCAGCCGAAGAAGATCTGGACCTCCACCGCGCTGAAGGGCCGCGAAGGCGGCGACGGCTCGGAAGGCTCCACGACCAAGGGCGCGACCGACTTCTCCAAGGCCCGCCCCACCACCGGCGCACTGGTCAAGGCGTGGCTGCCCTGGGGCATCCTCACCGTGTTCGTCTTCGCCTGGGGCATCCCGCAGGTGAAGACCGCGCTCGACGCGATCTTCATCCAGAAGATCCCCTTCGAGGGCCTGCACAACCTCATCCAGAAGGTGCCGCCGGTGGTCGCCGCGCCGCATGTGGAAGCGGCGGTGTTCAACTTCAACGCGCTGTCCATGACCGGCACGGGCATCTTCGCCTCCGCCGTCATCGCCGGCCTGCTGATGGGCTTCTCGCCGCTGCGGCTGGCGCAGATCTATGGCCGCACGCTGTGGAAGGTCCGCTTCTCGCTGGCCACCATCGCCATCATGCTGGCGCTGGGCTTCCTCACCCGCTACTCCGGCCTCGACGCCACGCTCGGCCTCGCCTTCGCGATGACGGGCCCGCTCTACCCGCTGTTCGGCACCATGCTGGGTTGGCTCGGCGTCGCGCTCACCGGCTCGGACACGGCCTCGAACGTGCTGTTCGGCGGGCTGCAGAAGATCACCGCCGAGCAGCTCGGCCTGTCGCCGACGCTGATGGCGGCCGCCAACTCCTCCGGCGGCGTGATGGGCAAGATGATCGACGCGCAGTCCATCGTCGTCGCCTCCACCGCCACAGGCTGGGTGAATTCGGAGGGCACGATCCTGCGCTACGTGTTCTTCCACTCCGTCGCGCTGGCGGTGATGGTCGGGCTTCTGGTGACGGCGCAGGCCTATCTGTGGCCTTTCACCGCGCTCGTCATCCACCATTGACGCAAATCGGGGGAGGGCTATGACCCTCCCCCGGAACTCTGGCAGGGAATTCGGCAGATGGTCACCGTCACCAACATCCAGGACCTCCGCGAGATCGCCAAGCGCAAGGTGCCGCGCGCGATCTTCCACTATGCCGACCGCGGCTCCTATGACGAGACCACGCTGAAGGCCAACAAGGCCGACCTCGCCGCCATCCCGCTGCGCCAGCGCGTGATGATCGACGTGTCCGAGCGCTCCACCGCCACCACCATGATCGGCGAGAAGGTCGCGCTGCCGCTCGCCATCGCCCCCACCGGCCTCACCGGCCTGTTCCACGGCAATGGCGAAATCCATGGCTGCCGCGCCGCGCAGGCGGCGGGCATCCCCTTCACCCTCTCCACCATGTCGATCTGCTCGATCGAGGACGTGGCGGCGGCGGTGTCCAAGCCGTTCTGGTTCCAGCTCTATGTGATGCGCGACCGCAAGTTCTCGGAATCGCTGATCGAGCGCGCCAAGGCCGCCAAATGCTCGGCGCTGGTGCTGACGCTCGACCTGCAGATCCAGGGCCAGCGCCACATGGACATCAAGAACGGCCTCGCCGTGCCGCCCAAGCTGACGCTGGCCAACGCGCTCGACATCGCCACCAAGCCGGCCTGGGCGCTCAGCGTGCTGATGGGCAAGCGCCATTCCTTCGGCAATCTCGCCGTGCGCAAGGAAAGCGACAGCCTCTCCACCCTCTCGCAGTGGATCGCCGGCCAGTTCGACCCCTCCTTGTCCTGGAAGGATGTCGAATGGGTCCGCTCCATCTGGCCGGGCAAGCTCATTCTCAAGGGCGTGCTCGATGTCGAGGACGCCCGGATCGCGGCGCAGACCGGCGCCGACGCCATCGTGGTGTCGAACCATGGCGGCCGCCAGCTCGACGGCGCGGTCTCCTCCATCTCGGCGCTGCCAAAGATCGTCGACGCCATTGGCGGCGGCAAGAGCGAGATCTGGTTCGACGGCGGCATCCAGTCCGGTCAGGACGTGCTCAAAGCGGTGGCCCTCGGCGCCAAGGGCTGCATGATGGGCAAGTCCTTCCTCTGGTCGCTCGCCGCCGGCGGCGAGGCCGGCGTTGCCAAGGCCATCGAGATCATCCGCAAGGAGCTCGACGTCTCCATGGCGCTCACCGGCACCAAGGACATCACCAAGGTCGACAGGAGCGTGCTGGCGCTGTGAGGGTGGCCCGTCGCGGAGCGGCGGGTTTCCTGGAAGAGCGTCGCCTTCGGCGGCTTTTTGCGCTGGACCCCGGATCGGCGCGGCGCTTACGCGCCGCTTGTCCGGGGAACAAGCACATGCTTCCCGCGTCCCCTCTCGTTCCCCGGACAAGTGACGCCGCAGGCGGAACGCTGATCCGGGGTCCAGCGCAGGACTCCGCTCGCACCGCGAGCGCTTCCTGATACCTTCCCTCAGGAGGGATCGCATGGAGCGCTATGCCGTCTACATTCTCGCCAGCACGCGCAACGGCACGCTCTATGTCGGCGTCACCAACGACCTCGCGCGTCGCA
>QFQD01000044.1 GCA_003241485.1 Ancylobacter novellus | reverse complement strand
GCCTGTGCGTGGTGCGATGTCGCGCTGAAAGCGTTGGGGCGCCTAGCGCAGGGGCCCCATATTGTAGCTGTCGACCAGCTCATTGTAGTCGCGCGTCAGCCGGGGGACTGAGCCCTCGACCATCCACCCACTGCCGGCATTGAGCATCATCTTGTCGCCGTTGCTGTAGGGAACCTTGTCGCGGACGCGTCGCATCAGCTGCTTGGACGTGACCAGAAAGCCCTTCGCTTCGGTGTTGAAGACCGATCCGGCATATTCCTCGGTCGCCTTGGCGAGGCTCTCATATTCCGCCAGCGCTTCGGTAATCCTGGCGAGGTCAGGTGGCTCGGCGGTCTGGAGCCTGATGAGGCGCTTGGCGCTCATCATGAGCGCCTCAATGTAATAATGCGCCTTGCGGCCCTCGGATTTCTCGATTTCGGCCAGTTTCTCGACCGCGGCCTTGTCCTGAATGGTTTCGATACGCTCGCGCAATTTCGTGTCCGCAGAGGCAAACGCCTCCCATGCCGCGACAAGCCGGGGATGCAGGGCCTTGCCCTTGGCCATCTTGTCGTCCTTGTAGTCCTCCTGCTTGTAATAGGCGTTCGTCTCCTTCAGCAGCGGTTCCAGCGCGGTGACGGCCTCGACATAGGCGGATGCGGCATCTTCCAGCTCGGGCTCGTGAGGCTCCAGCGCATTAGCTGCCGCGACGTCCTGCTTGCAGCCGGACGTATCGTAAATCGTGTAGGTGCCATAAACGATACGTTCCTTGCCGGTCGGCCCTTTCTTGGGAGCCCAGCTGAAGTAGCGCTCGCGGGAATCATAAGAGCGCTCGGAGAGCCTATTGATGCACCCGATATAGGCGTTGAGCTTCTGGGTGAGCGGCGACGGCTGTGCCATTGCGCTGCTCGAAAACGGGCAAAGCAGGGCCATGCCCGCCGCAAGCAGGACAGATCGAAGGCGCGTCATGGGTCTCCCTCATTCAAGGTTGGCTGGATCTGCCGCGCAACTCTGTGTGAGCCTCCGCGCCAGCGGCTCCGATGAGGTAGCGCGACGCCCGACATCATCAACCCGGTAGCTGGAGTGATCGCTTGCCGCCTGTGCGCACCGGTGTTCCTTGGGAGCGCGCTAGAGCGCCCGCGCGGCGGCCAACACTTCTTCCGCGTGCCCGGCGACCTTCACCTTCGGCCAGATTCGGGCGATGCGACCGTCGCGATCGATGAGCACCGTGGTGCGCTCGACGCCCATATATTTCTTGCCGTACATGCTCTTTTCCGCCCAGACGCCATAGGCCTCCAGCATCTTGTGCTCTTCGTCGCCGGCCAGCGCGAAGGTGAGCCCCTCCTTGGCGCGGAACTTCGCCAGCGCCTTGTCCGGATCGGGCGAGATGCCGAGGACGCGCGTGTCGGCGGCATCAAATTCCGGCTTCAGACGATTGAAGTCGTGCGCCTCGATCGTGCAGCCCGACGTTCCCGCCTTCGGGTAGAAATAGAGCACCAGCTTGTGGCCTCGAAATCCCTCGAGTGTCAGGATATCGCCAGTATCGGTCGTTATCGTGAAGTCGGGCGCGGGAGATTCGGTCTCAATCGTCATCTGCCTTCCTTTCGGCGGTTTTACAGGTGATCGGCTAACCAAGCCGATCGGGCGACTAGGTGGAAGCTTGTACGTGGGATCGCTGCCGAAAGATGTCGCTCCGTGGCATATCGAGCGGCATTATTGCGAGGCTTCCTTGGATTTGAGCTGTCGATGACTGACGTGAAGTCGCAGAAGGCGGAGGCTCGCGCCAAGCGAAGCATCAAGCGCCCGCGCTTGCGTCGCGTCGCCAAGGCGGCCTGCGAAACCCTTCCTCGTCGCCGGCGCCGGTGGGTGCGGATATGCGGGTGGTCCGGCGGCGGCATGGTGGGTGCCATTCTGGCGGCCATCACCGTCACCTATCTGCTGTTCTTTTTCGGCATCCTGACCGTCGACATGGCGCGCCCCTATGTGGAGCGCGCGCTGGAAGCCCGCCTTGCGCCGGGCCAGACAGTGGGTATCGGCGCGATCACCGCAGACCGCACCAAGGATGGGGCGATGGTCCTGCGCGCCAGCAACATCGTCGTGCGGGACACGGACGGCGCGGTGATCGCCGTCGCGCCGCAGGCCGATGTGGAGATGCAGGATACGCTGTTCCCCTGGGCCATGCGGCCGCGCCGCGTGGATCTCGTCGGCGTCAAGGTGACGGTGCGCATCGACGAGCAGGGCACCATCGCGATCTCGACCGAGGGAGGCAAGTCACTGCAGGCCACGCATGTTCCCGAGGCAGCGGCCGGCGGACCGGGCGCCGCGCCGGCTGGTGTTCCGGCGGCCACACAGGCGCCGGTGCCGGTTCCCGGCGACAAGGTCGCCTCGCCACTCGGTCCGATACGCCTCGTCGGCCTTGCGGCGCTTGCCGAGAGCATCGATCACCGCGGCTTCGACGGCGGCGACCTCGACAGCGTCGGTCTCAAGGACGGCGTGCTGGTGGTCGTCAGCGAACTCAGCGGACGGCAATGGACGTTTGACGACATCGACCTCAGCATGTCGCGTCCGGAGGGCGGCGGCGTCGCCTTCGATGTGCGCGCCGGCGGTACGGATGGACCCTGGTCGGCGCGCGCGACCATCGGTGCGCTGGAGGGAGGGCAACGCGCTCTCGCGCTTTCCGTGCGTGACCTCGCCCCTCGCGATCTTCTGCTTGCCGCTGGCAAGGCCGATGCGGACATTCTGGCGACCTCGCCGCTCTCGCTCGACTTCACGGCGCATATCGATGCCGCCGGCACGCTGGTGACAAGCGAGGGCCGCCTCGACGCAGGCGCCGGCGAGTTGCAGTTCGGCTCGGACAATGACAGCCGGATGATTATCGACGAGGCATCGCTGACCTTCAGCTTTGATCCCGTGCGGCACGAGTTCAACATCAAGCCGCTGGTCATTCAGGCCGGGCCGTTTGCGGCCGAGATCGCGGCGACGGTCTCCGAACAGCCGGACGGAACCTGGCGCACCCGGATGGGCAAGTCGCAGGCCAGCTTCGCCGGCGGCGGACCGTTTGCGCAGAAGGAGCCGCCCTTCATTCTCGACGATATGGCGCTGGAAGCGCTGTATGATCCCGTCGCCCGTCGCTTCACGGTGCCGAAGGGCACGCTTAAAGGGCCGCAGGGCGGGCTGACGCTGGCCGGCGAGGTCGATCTCAGCGCTGCCGAGCCGCTCTTCAGCCTCGATGTCAGCATGACGCCCATGCCGGTTTCCGCGTTGAAGCGGATGTGGCCGATCACCGCTGTTCCCTCTGTCCGCAGCTGGATCTACGACCACGTCATCTCGGGGGATGTCACGCGCGCCGACTTTTCCCTGAACATGCCGCTCGGTTCGATCGGCAATCCGGCATGGAAGCTGCCGCCAGAGGCGATCTCGATCAACATCGAGGGAAGCAATGCCGAGATGCGTCCGGTTCCGCAGCTTCCCGCGGTGAAGGGCGCGAGCATCTCCGTGCATGGAACGGCGCGCACGGTCCATGTGACGGCCACCAACGGCACCGTTGATACGCCGGGCGGGCGCAAGCTCAACCTGTCGCAGGCCGTGTTCGACGTGCCGGAAACCGTCATGAAGAACCCGCCGGCCAAGGTGATGGTGTCGCTGGACGGACCTGCGGCGGCTGCGGTGGAACTTGCCGCGATGCCGCCCCTGCGCGGCGTTTCGAGCGAGCAGATCGATCCGGGCGCGGTGCGCGGCACGATCAGCGGCACGGCTCAGGTCAATGTCATCCTGTCCGACAACATAACGCCGGCCGATGTCGACTATGCCTTCGAGGCGGACCTGACCGACTTCAGCGCCGACAAGGTCTTCCTCGGCCAGAAGCTCGATGACGCGACGATCCGGGCCTTCATGACGCCGGCCGCCACCGTCCTGCGCGGCGACGGCAAGCTGGGCGGCGCGCTGGCGAATTTCGATTACACCAAGCCGAAGGTCGGCGATGCGACCTTCGTGGTCTCCGCCAGCCTCGACGATGCGGCCCGCACCAAGCTGAATCTGGATCTCGTCGGGTTGTCCGGCACGGTCGGCGTCAAGCTCACCGGGACCATAGGGCCGAAGAGCAAATCCGCCGATGTCGATCTCGACCTGACCGCCGCACGGCTCGCCGAACTCGTTCCGGGCTGGTCGAAGCCCGCCGGCAAGGCCGCGCGTCTGACCGCCAAGGCGACGGTGACCGGCAGCGGCACCCGCCTCGACGATCTTGTCGTCACCGGGCCCGGTGTGAATATCAAGGGGACGATCGAACTCGACTCCAAGGCATCGCTCGTTAGCGCCAACCTGCCGACCTTCCAGCTTTCTGATGGCGACAAGGCGAGCGTCAAGGTTGAGAACGGCGACGGCGCGATGAAGATCACCGTGCGCGGCGAGGTCATCGAGGCGCGTGCCTTCCTTAAGAACCTGCTTGAAGCGCCGATCGCCGGCCGCAAGGACGAGAAGCCGCTGGACATCGACCTCGACGTGAAGCTCGATGTCGTGACCGGCAACAATGGCGAGACCATGCGCCAGGTCGTGCTGCGCCTGTCGCGGCGCGGGGGCACGCTCACCGCTTTCTCGCTCGGCGGACTGGTGGGGCGGGAAGGCGGCGTGACGGGCGAACTGGTCGCCAACGGTTCCGGCCGGCCGCAGCTGAGCGTGGCGACGACCGACGCCGGCGCGCTGCTGCGGTTCATCAATCTCTACGCCCGTCTCTATGGCGGCGATCTCTGGATCAATGTCGACGGACCGCGCGGCGATGGCTCGCCCCAGGCGGGCGTCGTCAACATGCGCGATTTCACCATTCGCGGTGAGCCGGGGCTCGACCGGCTGCTGGCGGCGGCTCCCGCGCGCGGCAGCGACGGGAATCCAGCGCCCGGCGGCGTGGTGGCCTTCCGCAAGCTGCAGGTGGAATTCGTGCGCAGTTCGCAGCAGCTGAACATCAAGGACGGCGCCATCTGGGGCCCGTCGATCGGCTCCACCTTCGACGGCAATCTTGATTTCGCCAATGATCGCGTCTCGGTACGGGGCACCTATGTGCCGGCCTATGGGCTGAACAACCTGTTCAGCAAGCTCCCCGTACTGGGCTTCTTCCTCGGTGGCGGACCGAATGAGGGGCTCGTCGGCGTGACCTATGAAATCGTGGGGCCACTGTCGGGACCGACGCTGCGCATGAACCCGATCTCCGCCGTCGCTCCGGGCTTCCTGCGCAAGATTTTCGAGTACCGCCAGGCGCCCGACCCGACCCCGCCGGCCGTCATCCCCAACCGGCCGCAATGAAAACACCAATGGCCGGGACAGGCCCGGCCATTGGTTCGTCGACGCGGCTTCGGTCGGAATTCAGACGGGTCGAAGCAGCACGTGCTTCTTCTTGCCGAAGGACAGCTTGATGACGCCTTCGGGCGTCAGGTCACGGGCGGTCAGCACCTGCTTGTCGTCGGTGACGGTCGTGTCGTTCACCTTGAGCCCACCGCTCTTGACCTGCCGGCGCGCCTCACCATTCGACGCGACAAGGCCGGTCTTCTCGGCGAAGGCGGCCAGCACGCCGATGCCCGATTCCAGCTCGCCCGAACCGACCTCGACGGTCGGCAGGTCGGCGGCGAGGCCGCCCTCCTCGAAGGTCTTGCGGGCCGTCTCCGCCGCCGCCTCGGCCGCGGCGCGGCCGTGCAGCATGGCGGTGATCTCCGTAGCGAGGATCTTCTTGACCTCGTTGATCTCCGAGCCCGCCAGCTGCGACAGGCGGGCGATCTCGTCCATCGGCAAGGTCGTGTAGAGCTTGAGGAAGCGCGAGACGTCCGCATCCTCGGTGTTGCGCCAGTACTGCCAGAACTCGTAGGCGCCGAGCATGTCGGCGTTCAGCCACACCGCCCCGTTTACCGACTTGCCCATCTTGGCGCCGGAGGCGGTGGTGAGCAGCGGCGAGGTCAGCGCGTAGAGCTGGCCGGTCCCCATTCGGTGACCGAGATCGATGCCGTTGACGATGTTGCCCCACTGGTCGGAGCCGCCCATCTGCAGGCGCACATCGTAACGCTTGGCAAGCTCGACGAAGTCGTAGGCCTGCAGGATCATGTAGTTGAATTCGAGGAAGGACAGCGACTGCTCGCGATCAAGCCGGGTCTTCACACTGTCGAAGGACAGCATGCGGTTGACCGAGAAGTGCCGGCCGACATCGCGCAGGAATTCGAGATAGTTGAGCGAGCGCAGCCATTCGGCGTTGTTGATCATCAGCGCATCGGTCGGGCCCTCGCCATAGGTGAGGTAGTTCGAGAACACGCGCTTGATCGAGGCGATGTTCTCCTCGATCGTCTCGACCGTCATCAGCTTGCGCGCCTCCTCCTTGAAGGAGGGGTCGCCCACCATGCCGGTGCCGCCGCCCATCAGCGAGACGGCGCGGTGGCCGGTCTGCTGCAGCCAGTGCAGCATCATGATCTGGATGAGGCCGCCGGCATGCAGACTCGGCGCCGTGGGGTCGAAGCCGATATAGGCCGACACGGTCTCCTTCGCGAACAGCGCGTCGAGGCCTGATTCATCGGAGATCTGATGAATGAAGCCGCGCTCGTCCAGGGTGCGGAGGAAATCGGATTTGAACTTGCTCATCTCGGGCCTGCGGGCATCAACGCCATGTTAGGAATGGGGCGGTGATGTAGCAGCTTCGCGCGTTGAAAGCACCCCGAGGCCGCGCATTCGAGGAATTCCGATGGGGCATCCCCTGAAGGCGATCGGTCTGATGAGCGGAACCTCGCTCGATGGCGTCGACGTGGCGCTTATCGAGACCGATGGCGAGCGCGTCTCCGACTTCGGCCCGGCGCGCACCTATGCCTACACGCCTGAAGACCGCGCACTCTTTATGGGTGGGCTCGACGCGGCGCGTGACCTCTCCGACCGGCAGGCGCGGCCGGGGCTGCTCGCCGAAGCCGAGGCGCGGATCACTGCGCGTCACATCGAGGCGCTGGCGGCATTCTTCGCCGAGTTTCCCGAACATCGGGACGTCGAGGCAGTCGGCTTTCACGGCCAGACGGTATTGCACCGGCCGGAACGGCGCCTGACGGTTCAGATCGGCAATGGGCCAGCCCTGGCGCGAGCACTGCGCGAGATGACGAAAGGGCCGGGGCCGGCGCTGGTGTACGATCTGCGTGCGGCCGATGTCGCGGCGGGCGGGCAGGGTGCCCCTCTGGTTCCGGTTTATCATCAGGCACTGGCGCGTGACCTCGATCTGCCGGGCCCGCTCATGGTGCTCAATCTCGGCGGCGTCGCCAATGTCACCTGGCTTGATGGCGATGCAGATCCGATTGCCTGCGACACCGGCCCCGCCAATGCGTTGATCGACGACTTCATGAAAGCCAGAACCGGCGTGCCGGTCGACCGCGATGGGGCTGCGGCCGGAGCGGGGCATGTCGACGAGACCGCGCTGGCACGCCTGCTCGATCATCCCTTCTTCGCGGCGAAGCCGCCGAAATCGCTGGACCGAAACGATTTCCGCGAATGGGTGGCGGCGCGTGCCGGGTTGGAGGCGATGAGCGTAGAGGATGGCGCGGCCACCCTCACAGCGCTCTCGGCGGCCTGCGTCGCGGCGCTGCTGCCGCTTCTGCCCAGGCGGCCGGCGACACTGATCACCGCCGGCGGCGGCGCGCATAATCCCACCCTCAACGCCATGCTGGCGGAGCGGCTCGGGGTTAAGGTGCTGACGGCGGACGCCATCGGCTGGTCGGGCGATGCGCTGGAGGCGCAAGCCTTTGCCTTTCTGGCGGTGCGGGCCTTGCGCGGCCTGCCGCTCAGCTTTCCGACCACGACCGGCGTGCCTGTGTCGCTGACCGGGGGAATTGTAGTGGCGAGCGGCGCCACCGCCTGAGCCTGCCGCCATCGGCTGAAATCCGCCGCCGTCCTGCTGCAGCAAAACTGAAGGGAAGTTTCAGGAAAATTTAATTCGCGTCGCGTTTGTCGCAGTATTCCTGAAACGCAATAGTGCGATGCAAAAGCGGATGATGCGGCGCACAATATACGGTGTATTTAGAGGGCTCCCGGAAGTCCGGCTCGCCAGGCAGGCAGCTTCCCATCAAAACGCCTGGACAGAACTTTGGAGCAATCGAGATGCGCAGCCTTATTCGCGACATCCTGCCCCTCGCCGTGGCGGGTGGGCTCATCGCCGTCGCCGTTATCGCCCCCGTTCGTGCATCGGACAAGAATGCGGGCCTGCGTCCCGCCACCGCCAAGGCCATCCAGCTGGGCTATGTGAAGGGCGTTGCCTATTACACGCAGGAGAACGACGGCTATCACGTCGTCGCCACGCTCAGCGTCGCCGACGGCGCGCCGGTTCGCGTCGCGGCCACGCTGAAGCCCGAGCAGGCGGTCAGCTTCTCCGTGCCGGGCGCGGTGGATGGCGACACCCGCACGGTCGAGATCGTCCGCAGCGGTGATGCGATCACCGTCACCGAGCCGACCCAGCTCGTGCTCAACTGAGCGAACCAACTCCCCCAAGCAAAAGGCCCGGCGTGATGAGCGCCGGGCCTTTTGTCGTTTCGTCGGGCTTGCGAGCGCTCAGGCGGCGCTAGTCTTCTTCGCCGTGCCGGGCAGGCGCTTGTCGAGATAGGTGCCGACCACTTCCATCAGATCTTCGGTCTTGCCGTCGAAGAAGTGGTTCGCCTCGGCCACGGTCTGCTGCTCGATGACAATGCCCTTCTGCGTCTTCAGCTTCTCGACGAGGCCGGTGACGGCGGAGAACGGCACGACCGCGTCCTTATCGCCATGCACGAACAGGCCGGACGACGGGCAGGGCGCCAGGAACGAGAAGTCGTAGAGGTTGGCCGGGGCGGCGATGGAGATGAAGCCTTCCACCTCGGGGCGGCGCATCAGGAGCTGCATGCCGATCCAGGCGCCGAAGGAGAAGCCGGCGATCCAGCAGGCGCGCGCGTCCGGGTTGATCGACTGCGCCCAGTCCAGCGCGGCGGCGGCATCCGCCAGCTCGCCCTGGCCGTGGTCGAACGAGCCCTGGCTGCGGCCGACGCCGCGGAAGTTGAAGCGCAGCGTCGAGAAGCCGCGATTCACGAACTGGTAGTAGAGGTTGTAGACCACCGGATTGTTCATCGTGCCGCCGAACTGGGGGTGCGGGTGCAGGATGATGGCGATGGGCGCGTGACGCGTCTTGGCCGGCTGGTAGCGACCTTCAAGCCGCCCCTTCTCGCCGGTGAAAATGACCTCAGGCATGTAGATCGAGACCTTGGGATGCGGCGCGGGGGAGTGCGTCCTGTCTGACGAGCGGTGGATTAGCCTTTCCACTGCGCACGACGTCGGGAACTACATTTGACCGCAGGCGCCTTGACGGTAAGGGGAGTGAACCCTAACTTATTAGAATAATTCTAATATTCAACGTCGGGTTGCTCTGGTTGCGCCCACAACCCGCGCCCCTTCGCAGATGACGGAAGCCAACCTATGAAGGACGCTGCCTTATTTTGCAAGCTTTTCGCACAGAGAGCAGGCAGAACAGGCATCCGATGACTATATAGGTCGCGAGCGGCAGATTTCGAGCCGTCCGTGCATGGCGAGGGCCGGGCCGCGCGTATGGTGATGGATGCGGCACGTGGCCGTGTCGCCGCGCTCCTTGGTGCTGATCCGCGCGGCGTTGTCTTTACGTCCGGCGGCACGGAAGCCGATACGCTGGCCCTGACGCCGGACTACCAGCGCGGCGAGGTGCCCGAGCGTTACGACGTGCTGATCGCCAGCTCGGTCGAGCATGCGGCGGTGCTGCGAGGGCATCGCTTCCCTGCCGAGCGCGTGGAGCTGCTGCCGGTGGACTCGCGCGGCCGGCTTTCGCTGGAGGCTCTCGATACGGCACTCCAGCGTCATTTGGCTGCCGGACACCGCGCGCTGGTATCGGTCATGCTGGCCAATAACGAGACCGGCGTGATCCAGCCGATCCCGGAGGTGGTGCGCCTCGCGCGCGAACATGGCGCGCTTGTGCACACCGACGCCGTGCAGGCCGCCGGGCGCATTCCGGTGTCGATCCGCGAGCTTGGCGTCGACCTTGTCTCCGTCTCGGCGCACAAGATCGGTGGCTCTCCCGGCGCGGGTGCGCTGGTGATAGCGGATCCGGATCTGCGGCCTGCGCCCGTCTTCGCCGGCGGAGGGCAGGAGCGGGGGCGTCGTGGGGGCACCGAGAACGTGCCCGCAATCGCGGCATTTGGTGTCGCGGCGCAGGCGGCCGGGGCCAGTTTAGAATCAGAACAAATACGTATCGCTGCCTTGCGCGAGCGGCTTGAAAGCGCTCTAAGGTGCGAATTCCCCGAGCTTGTGCTGCTCGTCGGCGATGTCGACCGTCTGCCGAACACCTCGTGTCTGTCGCTGCCCGGCGCGCCGGCCGAAACCATGGTGATCGCGCTCGATCTGGCGGGCCTCGCGGTGAGCGCCGGTTCCGCCTGTTCGTCAGGCAAGGTCGCGGCGTCGCATGTGCTGGCCGCCATGGGCGTGCCGGAGCGCATCGCGCGTTCCGCCTTCCGGCTGTCATTCGGCTGGTCGAGTGGGGAAGAGGATGTGAACCGGGCGCTCGGCGCGTTTCGCCGGGTGATGCCGGGTGTTTTGCGTCGCCGCGCGGCGGCGTGAGGCGCGTGCGTTGGTTGAGTGAAGTGTTGGCCTGAACCCGCGGGCCTTGAACCCGCGTGGGAGAGGAGAAGAGACGATGCCGGCCGTACAGGAGACAGTGGACCAGGTCCGCTCCATCGACGTCGATCAGTACAAATACGGGTTCTTCACCGACATCGAGTCGGAGAAGGCGCCCAAGGGGCTCGACGAGGATACCGTCCGCTTCATTTCGGCCAAGAAGAACGAGCCGGAATGGATGCTGGAATGGCGGCTGGAGGCTTTCCGCCGCTGGCAGACCATGCGCGAGCCGGAGTGGGCGCGGGTGAGCTACCCGCCGATCAATTATCAGGATCTCTATTACTATTCCGCGCCGAAGAAGAAGGCGGCGGTGTCGATCGACGAGATCGACCCGGAGATCCTCGCCACCTATGAGAAGCTCGGCATCCCCCTGCGCGAGCGCGACGCGCTGCTCGGCATCGCCAGCACCGGCGGCTCCAAGGTCGCGGTCGACGCCGTGTTCGATTCGGTCTCGGTGGCGACCACCTTCAAGGAGGAGCTCTCCAAGGCCGGCGTGATCTTCATGCCGATCTCGGAGGCCATCCGCGAATATCCTGAGCTGGTGAAGAAGTATCTCGGCTCGGTCGTGCCGGTCACGGACAACTTCTTCGCCACGCTGAACTCGGCGGTGTTCTCCGACGGCTCCTTCGTCTACGTGCCCAAGGGCGTGCGCTGCCCGATGGAGCTGTCGACCTATTTCCGCATCAATGAGCGCAATACCGGCCAGTTCGAGCGCACGCTGATCATCGCCGATGAAGGCGCCTATGTGAGCTACCTCGAAGGCTGCACCGCGCCGCAGCGCGACGAGAACCAGCTGCACGCGGCCGTGGTCGAGCTGGTCGCGCTGGCGGATGCCGAGATCAAGTACTCGACGGTGCAGAACTGGTACCCCGGCGACAAGGACGGCAAGGGCGGCATCTTCAACTTCGTCACCAAGCGTGGCGACTGCCGCGGCGACCGCTCCAAGATCTCCTGGACCCAGGTCGAGACGGGTTCGGCCATCACCTGGAAGTACCCGAGCTGCATTCTGCGCGGCGACAATTCGCAGGGCGAGTTCTACTCCATCGCCATCTCGAATGGGCGCCAGCAGGTCGACAGCGGCACCAAGATGATCCATCTCGGCAAGAATACGTCGAGCCGTATCATCTCCAAGGGCATCGCTGCCGGCTATTCCGACAACACCTATCGCGGTCTGGTCTCGGCCCACCGCAAGGCAACGGGCGCGCGCAACTTCACCAACTGCGACAGCCTGCTTATCGGCGACAAGTGCGGGGCGCACACCGTGCCCTACATCGAGTCAAAGAACGCCTCCGCGCAGTTCGAGCACGAGGCCACCACCTCGAAGATCTCCGATGACCAGCTGTTCTACTGCCGCCAGCGCGGCCTCGATCCCGAGGAAGCGACGGCGCTGATCGTCAACGGCTTCGTCAAGGACGTGCTGCAGCAGCTGCCGATGGAGTTCGCGGTCGAGGCGCAGAAACTGATCTCGGTGAGCCTCGAAGGCTCGGTGGGCTAGCCCCTCAAGACCGTCATCCCGGATGCGGCATGGCCGCGATCCGGGATCGCTTCCCAGATTTCAGCGCGCCCCTTGCAGGACGACGCGCTCCAGATACGGACTGAACGAAATGGCTCTGCTCGACATCGACAATCTCCACGCCAAGATCGACGGCGATCACGGCAAGGAAATCCTCAAGGGCCTGTCGCTGAAGGTAAATCCCGGCGAAGTGCACGCCATCATGGGGCCGAACGGCTCCGGCAAGTCGACGCTGTCCTACATCCTTGCCGGCAAGGAAGACTATGACGTCACCGAAGGCTCGGTGACCCTCGACGGCGAAGACCTGCTGGAGATGGAAATCGACGAGCGCGCCGCCAAGGGCGTGTTCCTCGCCTTCCAGTACCCGATCGAGGTGCCCGGTGTGGCCACCATGACCTTCCTGCGCTCGGCGCTGAACGCGCAGCGCAAGAAGCGCGGCGAGGAGGAGGTCTCCACCCCGGACTTCCTGCGCCTCGTGAAGGAGCGCGCCGGCACTCTCGGCATCAGCCAGGACATGCTGAAGCGCGGCGTCAATGTCGGCTTCTCCGGCGGCGAGAAGAAGCGCGCCGAAATCCTGCAGATGGCGATCCTGCAGCCCAAGCTGTGCATCCTCGACGAGACCGACTCCGGCCTCGACATCGACGCGCTCAAGGTGGTGTCCGAGGGCGTGAACGCATTGCGCTCGCCCGACCGCGCGATGATCGTCATCACCCACTACCAGCGCCTGCTGAACCACATCGTGCCGGACTTCGTCCATGTGATGAACAAGGGCCGCATCGTGCGCTCGGGCGGCAAGGAACTGGCTCTGGAACTCGAAGCCAATGGCTATGCCGAGTACCAGCAGGACGCGGCGTGAGGTGGCCGAAATGAATGCCGATATCCGTCCGATCCGGACCCCGGCCGAGCAGGCGCTGATCGCCTCCTTCGACGGGCTTCCGGCTGGCGGCGACCGGCTCGGCGATCTGCGCCGCGCCGCCGCCCGCAGCTTCACTGAACACGGCCTGCCGCACCGGCGCGTCGAGGAGTGGAAATACACCGACCTGCGCACGCTGATGCGCGAGGCCGTGCCGGTCGCCGGCGCCGCCGCCGTGGCCGATGCCGATGGGCGCGCCAAACTGCTGCGGACGGTCGAAGCGCGCCGCATCGTCGTCGCCAATGGCCGCGTGGTTCCTGAGCTGTCTGATCTTGCCGGCCTGGAAGAGGGCCTGACGATCACGACCCTGTCGGCGGCCATCGCGGCCGGCGATGAGGTGCTCAGCCGCATCGGCGGCATCGTGCCGGGCCGCTATGACGCCGCGCTGGCGCTCAACACGGCGCTGGCGCGCGACGGCGTGATCGTTACCGTCGCGCCGGGCGTGGAGATTGCGCGCCCGATCCATGTCGCGCATGTCTTCGCAGGTCACGCCCCGGCGGCGAGCTATGCCCGCTCGCTGGTTGTGGTCGGCGCCGGCTCTCGGCTCACGGTCGCCGAGAGCTTCGAGGGCCCGGAAGGCATCGCCTATCAGGCCAACAGCGCCACGGAGTTCGTGGTGGGCGACGAGGCCCATCTCGATGTGGTGCGCCTGCAGGGCGACAGCACCGCCGCGATCCATCTGTCGACCATTCTGTTCGACGTGGGGCGCGAGGCGCAGGTTCACACCTTCACGTTCAGCGTCGGCGCGGGCGTTGCGCGCACCTCGCTCTACGCCACGCTGTCGGGCGAGAGCAGCCATGTCGGCTTCAATGGCGCGGTGCTGCTGAACGGCCGCCAGCATGCGGATTCCACGCTGCTGGTCGATCATCAGGTGCCGGGCTGCGAGAGCCGCGAGCTGTTCAAGCACGTGCTCGATGATTCCTCGCGCGGGGTGTTCCAGGGCAAGATTGTCGTCCGCCAGGCGGCGCAGAAGACCGACGGGCGGATGATGAGCCGCGCGCTGGTGCTCGGCGACGATGCGGAGATGGACAACAAGCCGGAGCTGGAGATCTTCGCCGACGATGTGCAGTGCGGCCATGGCGCCACCTGCGGGGCGATCGACGACGATCTCTTGTTCTATCTGCGCGCCCGCGGCATTCCGCTGAAGGAAGCGCAGAGCCTGCTGGTGCAGGCCTTCGTCGGCGAGGCGATCGAGACCGTCGAGCATGACGGGCTGCGCGAGGCGCTGGTGGAGCAGGCGGAAGCCTGGCTGAAGGCGCGGGGCTGAGGCGCAAGCCGCGCCGCCCATTTATGCCGTCATCCCGGACGCGGCGAAGCTGCGATCCGGGATCGTTCGCAGAATAGGGGCCGCTATCGGCCCGCGATCCGGCTCGAAGCGTGGCTTCGTCCGGGATGACGCCCTCTGGAGGGGCCGCACGATGACCGAGCCGGTCGCATCCCATCCCGCCGTTGCCAACGGCACCTATGACGTCGCCCGCGTGCGGCAGGATTTCCCCATCCTGTCCAAGCAGGTTTACGGCAAGCCCCTGGTCTATCTCGACAATGCCGCCTCGGCGCAAAAGCCGGTGCAGGTGCTGGACCGCATGCGCTTCGCCTATGAGAACGAATATTCCAACGTCCATCGCGGCCTGCATTATCTCGCCAATGCGATGACGGAGGCCTATGAGCAGGCCCGTGAGCGCTGCCGCGCCTTCCTCAATGCGCCGACGCTGGAAGAGGTGATCTTCACCCGCTCGGTGACGGGCGCGATCAACCTCGTCGCGTCCTCGCTCGGCCAGTCGATCAACGAGGGTGACGAGATCATCCTCTCGATCATGGAGCACCACTCCAACATCGTGCCGTGGAACTATCTGCGCGAGCGCAAGGGGGCGGTGATCAAGTGGGTGCCGGTGCTGGAGGACGGGTCGTTCGATCTCGATGCCTTCAAGGCGCTGCTGACCGCGCGCACCAAGATTGTCGCTGTCACGCATATGTCGAACGTGCTCGGCACGGTGACGCCGATCAAGCAGATCGCCCGCCTCGCGCATGAGGTGGGCGCGGTGGTTGTGGTCGACGGCGCGCAGGCGGCCGTGCACATGCCGGTCGACGTGGTCGATCTCGATGTCGATTTCTACGGCGTCACCGGCCACAAGCTCTACGGCCCGACCGGCATTGGCGTGCTCTATGGCAAGCGGGCGCTGCTCGACAGGCTGCCACCCTATGAGGGCGGTGGCGAGATGATCCGCACCGTCACCGAAGAGGGCGTCACCTATGGCGAGCCGCCCCATCGCTTCGAGGCCGGCACGCCGCCCATCGTGCAGGCGATCGGCCTCGGCGAGGCGCTGGTCTATATGGAGAGCCTGGGCCGCGAGCGCATCGCCGCGCATGAGGCCTCGCTCGGCGCCTATGCCAAGGAGCGGCTGTCGCGGATCAATTCCGTGACCATCTATGGCAATGCGCCGGGCAAGGGCGCGATCTTCGCCTTCGACGTGAAAGGCGCGCATCCGCACGATATTGCGACCATCATCGACCGCGCCGGCGTGGCCGTTCGCGCCGGCACCCATTGCGCGATGCCGCTTCTGGGGCGATATGGTGTAACGGCGACGTGCCGGGCGTCGTTCGCGCTCTACAACACGCATGAGGAGGTCGACGTGCTCGCCGACGCCCTCATCAAGGCTCAGGATCTCTTCGCATGAGCGAGATGCAGGCTCACGATAGCCCGAACGCACCGGCAGTCGATTCCGCGATTCCGGCTCAGGAGCTTGAGCAGCTGACCGACGACATCGTCGCGGCGCTCAAGACCGTCTACGATCCGGAAATCCCGGTCGACATCTACGAACTCGGCCTCATCTACAAGGTCGACATCGCCGACGACCGGCAGGTTGCCGTCGAAATGACGCTGACCACGCCGAACTGCCCCTCCGCCGCCGAGCTTCCCGGCATGGTGGAAGGCGCGGTGGCGAGCGTGGGCGGCGTGTCGGGCGTCACCGTAAACCTCACCTTCGATCCGCCCTGGGATCAGGGCCGTATGTCGGAAGAAGCACGGCTGTCGCTCAACCTGTGGTGAGCGCGATGGCGGATGCGCAGGTGCCGCCGCCCATCTCAGGCGTGCTGGAAACCGGCCTCTATGTCGACGACGTCGAGGCCGCGCGCGCTTTCTATGAGGGCGTGCTCGGCCTCAAGCCGATGATCGCCGATGCCCGTTTCTGCGCCTATAACGCCGGTCCGGCGAGTGTGCTCCTGCTGTTCAAGCGGGGCGAGACGCTGGCGCCGGTGGTGATGGCGGCGGGCACCATTCCTCCGCATGACGGGCATGGACCGCTGCATTATGCGCTGGCCATCCCTCGCACGGCGGTCGAGCGCTGGACAGCGCATCTGGCGGCCAGCGGGGTGGAGATCGAGAGCCGCGTGGAATGGAAGGGCGGCGGGGTGAGTCTTTATTTCCGCGATCCCGCCAACAATCTCGTGGAACTGGCGACGCCGGGGCTGTGGCCGAACTACTAGCGCCATCGCGCGGCCCGGATCCGCGCCACGCGATCTTGTGTCGGAGGCCAGTCTGCACCATTTTAGATGCACCGATCCGCCGGCCTTTAACCGGCGTCGATTAGGAGATCGTTGAAATGACCGAAGCGACCGTGCGTCCCGCCCGCCCGCGCCCCGCCGTGATGACACTTACCGATGCCGCTGCCGAGCGCGTGCGCTCGATCATCGCCCGTTCCGAGAAGCCCGTCGCGGGCCTGCGCGTGGGGGTGAAGAACGGCGGCTGCGCCGGCATGGAATACACCGTGGAGTTCGCCGAGGAAGCCGGCCGGTTCGACGAGGTGGTCGAGGATAAGGGCGTGAAGGTGCTGATCGACCCCAAGGCGATCCTCTACCTGCTCGGCACGCAGATGGACTTCAAGACCGACAAGTTCTCGGCCCAGTTCGTGTTCAACAATCCCAACCAGACGTCCGCCTGCGGCTGCGGCGAATCCGTCGCCATCACGCCGGTGCGGCCGGAACCCGCCGACGCGCGCGCCTGATCGAGAGGGGCGCGCATGGACGAGGACGCGGTTGCCGACATCTTCGCCGCCTTTCGTCCCGTGCGCTGTCGGCGGATGTTCGGCGGGCTCGGCATTTATGCCGATGGCGTGATGTTCGCTCTGGCCGCGGGCGAGCGCATCTATCTCAAGACAGATCCGGCCTTCGCGCTGGATCTTAAGGAACTCGGCGCCGAGCCGTTCGTCCATGAAAAGGACGGACGCCGCGTGGTCTTCAGCTACTGGTCATTGCCGGATTCCGCGCTGGATGATGCCGGGGCGGCCGCGGAGCTTGCCGCGCGCGCCCACCGCCTCGCACTCATCG
Source organism: Ancylobacter novellus (assembly GCA_003241485.1). GTDB lineage: Bacteria > Pseudomonadota > Alphaproteobacteria > Rhizobiales > Xanthobacteraceae > Ancylobacter > Ancylobacter novellum_A. The sequence goes on along the minus strand of QFQD01000044.1, from coordinate 21,906 downwards.
CGGCAGCGGGAAATCCCCGCCGCATGATGCCGACGCGCGCGCGATCTCGGCGCGATTGAACCCAGCCGGCCCGAAGCCGTTGCCATGGAAACCGGTATTCCATGGAGCGGACGGCATGAACATCGAAGAACTTGGCAACCTCTTCATCCTCTACGGCCTGAACATTCTTTACGCCCTCGGGCTGCTGGTGATCGGCTGGTGGATCGCGTCCTTCGTCGAGCGCATCGTGCTGCGCGCGCTGGCGGCGACGCACCGCGTGGATCCGACGGTGGCTGGATTTCTCGGAAGCATCGCGCGCTATGGCGTGCTGGTGTTTGTCGGCGTCGCGGTGCTGCAGCGATTTGGCATCCAGACCACCAGCATCATTGCCGTACTCGGCGCGACCTCCCTCGCCATCGGTCTGGCGTTGCAGGGCACGCTGTCGAATGTCGCGGCCGGGGTGATGCTGTTGCTGTTCCGCCCCTTCAAGCTCGGCGATCAGGTCGAGGTGGGCGGCCAGGCCGGCACGGTGAAGGGCCTGACACTGTTCACCACCGAACTGGCATCGGGCGACAACATTCAGGTGCTCATGCCGAACAGCAAGGTCTGGGGCGCGCCCATCGTCAACAAGTCGGCCTATGGCGCGCGCAAGTTCGACTTCTCGCTGGAGCTGAAGCCGGATGCCGATATCGAGGGGGTGATGGAGGAGGGACTGTCCTTCCTGCGCCAAGACGCTCGCGTGCAGCAGGAGCCGGGACCCTCGGCCGGCATCTCGAAGATGGCGCTCGACCGGGTGGAGATCGTGTTCTCCGGCTGGGCGTCGGCCAGCGAGGCGGGCGCCGTGCGGGGCGAACTCATCCAGAAGCTCAGGGGAAAGACCAGGACAGGCGCGCCGGCACGCAAGGGTGCCGACCCGCAGAAGCGTCCCGCAGCCGGCTCGGCAAAACCCGAGCCGCGCGAGGCTATGCCGCTCAGCCAGCCTTGATCTTCACCGGGCGGAGCAGGAAGGCCGGCAGGTGCGAGGTGTCAGCCGGCTCGTCGGCCGGGTTCCGCTCATTGCGGTGATGCGTCAGCGGGGTCACCGGTGCGCGCGCAGGGGAGGGCGCCCGCTGCGGGGCAGGAGCCCGGCCCGAAGAGACAGCCTGAGCAGGTGCGTCGCCCGTCGGAGCCGGCTTCGTCCGGCTGCGCGCCGGCTTGCGGGGGGCTTCAGCGGGCCGCTCGTCGGCGACAGCCGCCACAGCGACATCCACTGCGGCCGCATCGTCGCTCTTCTCGCCGCGACGGCGGGCCGGACGGGCGCCACGACGCTCCTCGCTCGCGCGCTCCTCACGGGCACGCTCGCCACCACGCTCGCGCCCACCACGGCCGCGCTCGCTCTTGCCTCGCTCGCTGCTGCCTTCACGGCGGGCCCGCGGCTCTGAGGGCGGCAGCGCATCGAGCGTCGTCCCGTTCAGCCAATCGATAGGACGGCCGATCAGCTTCTCGATCGCGGCGAGCGACTTGGTCTCGGACGGCGTGACGATGGTGAAGGCGGCGCCGGCGCGTCCCGCACGGCCAGTGCGGCCGATGCGGTGAACGTAATCCTCGGCATGGTGCGGCGTGTCGTAGTTGAACACGTGGCTCACGGCCGGAATGTCGAGGCCGCGCGCGGCGACGTCGGAGGCGACAAGCAGAGTGGCCTCGCCGGTGCGGAACTGGTCGAGCGCCTGCATGCGCGAACGCTGGTCCATGTCGCCATGCAGCGCGACGGCCTTGAACCCGTGCCGCTGGAGCGACTTGTGCACCACCGCGACTTCGCTCTTCCGGTTGCAGAAGATGATGCCGTTCTGGAGGCTTTCGGCCTCGTTGATCAGCTTGCGCAGGGTCTCGCGCTTCTCGTAGTCCTCCTTGCCGGAGGCGACGAGCAGCTGGGTGATGGTCGACGCCGTGGAGGACGGGCGCGAGGCCTCGATCTGCACCGGGTTCGACAGGAACTGCGCGACGAGGCGCTGAATTTCCGGCGGCATGGTCGCCGAGAAGAACAGGGTCTGCCGGGTGAACGGCACCAGCTTGCAGACGCGTTCGATGTCGGGGATGAAGCCCATGTCCAGCATGCGGTCGGCCTCGTCGATGACGAGGATCTCGATGCCGGAGAGCAGCAGGCGACCGCGCTCCACATGGTCGAGGAGGCGGCCGGGCGTGGCGATCAGCACGTCGACGCCGCGCACCAGCTTGGCATCCTGGTCACCGAAGGAGACACCGCCAATCAGCAGCGCCACGTTGAGCTTGTGGTTCTTGCCGTACTTGACGAAGTTCTCTTCGACCTGGGCGGCGAGTTCGCGTGTCGGCTCGAGGATGAGCGTGCGCGGCATGCGTGCGCGGGCGCGGCCCTGTTCGAGCAAGGTGAGCATGGGCAGCGTGAAGGCCGCCGTCTTGCCCGTGCCGGTCTGGGCGAGGCCGAGGACGTCCCGGCGGGCCAGCACATGCGGAATCGCCTGCGCCTGGATCGGCGTGGGCTCGGTGTAACCGGCGTCGGTGACGGCCGAGAGCACCTTGTTGCTCAGACCGAGTTCATTAAAGGGCATCAGGAGTCTATTCTGCGGCAGCGCACCGCTCACCGGACCCCCCGAGCCGTAACCGGGGGCGGATGGCATCGTCTTCGCGCGGAGCGCATCGATCGGATAAGGTCAGACGACGCGACGCAACATAGGCATAAAGCCCGGAAAGTCAATGAAGTTCGCCTGTGTCAAGAGTTTTGAGCATGGTTTTCCTGCCCGGTCCGCCAATGGCGCGGAGAGGGCGTCGTGAGCCGCGCCTTCGTCAAGGAGGATGGCGGGTCCGACACGCTGCCCGAGCGGCCGGTCAGCCCCAATCGCAACCTCGTCACCCGGCGCGGCCTCGCGCTGATCGAAAGGGAGGCGGCGCGCTATCGCGAGGCGCTGGCGAGCGCCGGTGCGAAGGGCGATCGCGATGGCGCCGCGCAGGCCTCGCGTGAGCTGCGCTACTGGAGCGCGCGGCGGGCCAATGCCGAGCCGGTCGATCCGCCACAGCAGGGCGAGGTCGTGACATTCGGCATGGCGGTCACGCTGGAAGCCGAAGACGGGAAGCGCCGCACCTTCCGCATTGTCGGCGAGGACGAGGCCGATCCGAAACAGGGGCGCATCGGCTGGGTGTCGCCTGTGGCGCGGGCGTTGATGGGCAAATGGGTCGGCGACGAGATCGCCCTGCCGACGGGCACCATGGAGATCGTCGCCGTCGACGCGGTGCCGGAAGCCGAATAGAAGACCTCCATGCTCATTCCCATCGAGACCCTCCTTGTGTTCGCGCCCGCGGCGCTGGCGCTGAACCTCACGCCGGGCAACGACATGCTGTTCTGCCTCGGGCAGGGCATGCGCTCGGGGCCGCGCGCCGGCATCGCGGCGAGCTTCGGTATCGCGGCGGGAGGCATGATCCATACTCTCGCGGCGGCGCTGGGGCTGGCGGCGCTGCTTGCGGCCCATCCCGGCGCCTTCGAGGCGATCCGCTGGGCGGGCATCGCCTATCTCGTCTTTCTGGCGGTTCAGGCCTTCCGTTCGCCGGGTCTTCTGCTCGCGCCCGCTGCCGGGCGGCAGAGCACGCCGTGGCGTGCCTTTCGCGAGGCGGTGATGGTGAATGTGCTGAACCCGAAAGTGGCGGTGTTCATCCTGGCCTTCCTGCCGCAATTCGTCGATCCGGCACGCGGCTCCACCTTCCTGCAGTTCCTGCTGCTGGGCGCGGTGTTCAATATCGGCGGAACCGCCGCGAACCTTCTGGTCGGCATCTTCGCGGGACGGTTCAGCCGCTGGCTGGCCGGGCGGCAGCGGGCAACGCGGGCCATCCAGATGGCGACGGGCGGCATCTTCCTGATGCTCGCCGCGCGCCTCGCCTTCGAGCGCCGGTAACGTCGCTCAGATATCCAGCAATTCGTCATCCGCAAAGGCGGCGCGCTCGGAGATGAAGGCAAAGCGGCTCTCCGGCTTGTTGCCCATCAGCCGCTCGACGATGTCGGCCGTGGCGGCGCGCTCGGCTTCCTCGATGTTGACCCGCAGCAGCATGCGGGTCTTCGGGTTCATCGTGGTTTCCTTGAGCTGGGCCGGCATCATTTCACCGAGGCCCTTGAAGCGCCCGATCTCCACCTTGCCGCGCCCGGCGAATTCCTTTGCCAGCAATTCGTCGCGATGAGCTTCGTCGCGCGCATAGAGCGTCTTGGCTCCCTGGCTGATGCGATAGAGCGGGGGGACGGCGAGGAAGAGGTGCCCGTTCTCGATCAGCTTCGGCATCTGCCGGTAGAAGAAGGTGACAAGCAGCGAGGCGATATGGGCGCCGTCGACGTCGGCGTCCGTCATGATGACCACGCGCTCATAACGCAGGTCCTCGTCGCGATACTGCGCGCCGGTGCCCGCGCCGAGCGCCTGTATCAGGTCGGCGATCTGCTGGTTCTGCGCGAGCTTGTCGCGGCCGGCGCTGGCGACGTTGAGGATCTTTCCGCGCAGCGGCAGCACGGCCTGCGTCTGGCGCTCGCGCGCCTGCTTGGCAGAGCCACCGGCCGAATCGCCTTCGACGATGAACAGTTCGGAGCCGGCGGCGGAATTGTTCGAGCAATCCGCGAGCTTGCCCGGCAGACGCAGCTTGCGCACCGCCGTCTTGCGGGAGATTTCCTTTTCCTGCCGTCGGCGAAGCCGCTCGTCCGCACGCTCGATCACCCAGTCGAGCAGGCGGTTCGCCTGCACCGGATTACCGGCGAGCCAGTGGTCGAAAGGATCGCGCAGTGCCGCGTCGACGATGCGGGTCGCCTCGGCCGTGGCGAGCTTTTCCTTGGTCTGGCCCTGGAATTCCGGCTCGCGCACGAAGACCGAGAGCATGGCCGCGCAGCCGGCCATGATGTCGTCCGTGGTGATGATGGCGGCGCGCTTGGCGTTGCCCGTGCGCTCGGCGTGGTCGCGCAAGCCCTTCAGCAGCACAGCTCGCAGGCCCGCTTCATGCGTGCCGCCCTCGGCGGTGGGGATGGTGTTGCAGTAGGAGGAAATCGACCCGTCGGCATCGCCGAGCCACGCCACGGCCCATTCGGCTGAGCCATGCCCGCCGGGCCGCGAGGTCTTGCCGGCAAAGATGTCGGGATGGACCAGCGTGTGGCCTTCGAGGTCGGCGGCGAGATAGTCCTTCAGGCCGCCGGGGAAGCGGAACGCCGCCTTGTCGGGAATCTCCGTCCCGGCGACGAGCGAGGCTTCGCAACTCCAGCGGATCTCGACGCCGCCGAACAGGTAAGCCTTGGAGCGCGCCATCTTGAACACGCGGGCCGGCTTGAAGCGCGCGCCCTCGCCGAAGATCTGCGCATCGGGGTGGAAGCGCACGCGGGTGCCGCGCCGGTTCTGCACGCGGCCGATCTCCTGGATCGGGCCCTGCGCCACGCCGCGCGAATAAAGCTGGCGGTAGAGCACCTGGCCGCGCGCCACCTCGACCTCCAGCACGTCGGACAGCGCGTTCACCACCGAGACGCCGACGCCGTGCAGGCCGCCCGAGGTCTCGTAGACCTTGCTGTCGAACTTGCCGCCGGCGTGCAGCGTGGTGAGGATCACCTCCAGCGCCGACTTGCCGGGATATTTTGGATGTTCCTCGATCGGGATGCCGCGCCCATTATCGGTCACGGTGAGGAAGCCGTCCTCGCCCAGCTCCACCTCGATGAAGCTGGCATGGCCGGCGACCGCCTCGTCCATCGAATTGTCGATCACCTCGGCAAAGAGGTGGTGCAGCGCCTTCTCGTCGGTGCCGCCAATATACATGCCCGGCCGGCGACGCACCGGCTCCAGACCTTCCAGCACCTCGATGTCGGCGGCGGTGTAGCCGGTCTCCCCCGGCGTTCCCGCCGACGCCCCGCGCGGGGCGGGTTTGGCAGCCGGGCGCGGCTGCGGAGGGGTGGCGGCAAACAGGTCGTCGGCGTTCGACATCGAGCGTTCGGGCTTTCAGCTGATCGTGGAGGAACGATTCGATTAGCGCACAGTATCGCAGCTGTCAGCCTTAGCAGGAACAGGTGGTGAACGCGCTAAGATTCACTTTGCCTTCCCGCGCCGCAACCGGCGTCGGTTCGCCCGTACCTTGCGCGCATAGAGCGCGACGATCTCCGGCCCGCTCTCGTGCAAGCGCCCTGCGGCGGCGGCCGAGACGAGGCGGGAATTGACTTCGCCCAGCGCCAGCGCCTTCTCGGTCACCATCCGCATCGCCTCCAGCCCGGCGCCCGCGTCGCCGCGCGAGAACCGGCTCATGCGCTCGGCCACGACGATCTGCGCATCCATGCCGAGGCGGGTCAGGCTCATGCCGAGCGAGAAAAAGGCGAAGGGGTGCATCATGGGTTGATTTCCTGGCAGAGGCCGACGGTTCGGCGTGGGGCAAGTGCGCCGGGCACTCGCCGGTTCCGAAAGCACAAGCAGGGCGGCCATGCGTTCCCCGCGCGTATCGTGTCTTCCGCCGGACATGCGGAGGGTGTAATGGCGCGGGCTCAACGCGTGCGGCCTTCGTGGGTCGCCGCCACTGACGGGAATTGCCACCATGACGGACAGCAAGGCACGCATCGCCATCCTCGGGGCCTCTGGCTACACCGGCGCGGAGCTGGTGCGACTGCTGGCGCGCCATCCGCGCGTGGAAATCGTCGCGCTCACCGCCGACCGCAAGGCCGGCCAGAGCATGGCGGAGGTGTTCCCGCAGTTCGCGCCGCTGGCATTGCCCACGCTTGTCACCATTGACGCTGTGGACTGGTCGGGTGTCGACCTCGCTTTCTGCGCGCTGCCGCACGGCACGACGCAGCAGGTCATCAAGCGCGTCTTCGAGAGCGCGCCGCACATCAAGGTGGTCGATCTCTCCGCCGATTTCCGGCTGAGCGATGCCGGCGCCTATGAGCAGTGGTACGGCCATCCGCACCAGGCGCTGGAGCTGCAGCAGGAAGCGGTTTACGGCCTCGTCGAACTGTATCGCGAGGACATCCGCAAGGCGCGGCTCGTCGCCAATCCAGGCTGCTACACCACGACCGCGATCCTGCCGATCGTGCCGCTGATCGAAGCCGGCGCGATCGAGCCGGACAACATCGTCATCGACGCCAAGAGCGGCGTTACCGGCGCCGGCCGCGCGGCCAAGGAATCGCTGCTCTACACGGAGGTGACGGAGGGCATGCACGCCTATGGCGTCGGCAGCCATCGCCACATGGCCGAGCTCGACCAGGAATATTCGCGTGCCGCCGGCCGGCCGATCGTGCCCAGCTTCACGCCGCACCTCGTACCCATGAACCGGGGTATCTACGCGACGATCTATGTGAAGACCGCCGCGGGCATCGGGGCGGAGGGCGTGCACCGCGTGCTGTCCGAGTTCTATGCCGGCGAGCCGTTCATTCACCTGATGCCGCTCGGGCAGGTTCCGCAGTCGCGCTTCGTGAAGGGCTCGAACATGACCTTCATGGGCGTGATAAAGGACCGTTCGCCCGACCGCGTCATCATCATCTCGACGACGGACAATCTGGTGAAGGGCGCCTCCGGCCAGGCGGTGCAGAACATGAACCTCGTGCTCGGCTATCCCGAGACTACGGGCCTGGAGCAGGTGGCGCTGTTTCCGTGATCTAGCCTTGATCGTCATCCCGGACGGCCTTAGGCCGATCCGGGGTCGCGACGATGGTGAGCGATCCCCGGACTTCGCTACGCTTCGGCAGGGCGAAGAGGCCTCAAAGCGGCGGCATGCCTTTGATATACATCGCAATATGCTCCTTCAGCGTAGCGATGCGCGCCTGATACAGAGCCGTCAGGCATTTGGCATCCGCGCCGCATTTGCCGCGCGCCGCGAGAAAACCGCGCGCCTCGTCCTGCCGGTCGCCATTGCCGCCCATCAGCATGGGGAAGCGGCTATAGGCGAACCATAGCCCGCCCATCTCGCTGTCCAGCGCCGAAAGCGTGGGATTGGCGCAGACGGTATGCTCGTCCGGCGTGCTGGCCTTGGCGCAGTCGAAGCTGGCGGCCTGCGACTGAGAAGCACAAAGCAGCGCGCCGGCCAGTACGAAGGCGGCAGTCGCGACGAGTCCCCTCACGACTTCACCTTCACATAACGGCCCGGCGCCTCTTCGATCGGGGTGAACGCGGTCCCGCCCGGTATGCGCGCGGCGACCTTGCGGCCATCCTGCTGCTCGATCCATTCCAGCCAGTCCGGCCACCAGGAGCCGGGATGCATCTGCGCCTTTGCGATCCAGTCCTCCAGCTTTCCCTTGGGCGCGCCGCCGGTCCAGTACTGGTACTTGCCGCGCGCCGGCGGGTTGATGACGCCGGCAATGTGGCCGGAGCCCGCCAGCACGAAACGGCCCGGATTGCCGAACAGCTGCAGCCCGAGGAAAACCGACGCCGCCGGCGCGATGTGGTCCTCGCGGGTGGCAACGCTGTAGGTCGGAAAGTCGATCTTCTTCAGGTCCAGCTGTTTGCCGGCCAGCAGCAGGGCGCCCTGCGCCAGCTTGTTGTCGAGGTAGCAGTTGCGCAGATAGAACGAGTGGTTGGCCGCCGGCAGCCGTGTCGAATCCGAGTTCCAGTACAGGATGTCGAACGGGAAGGGCGCCTGCCCCTTAAGATAGTTGTTCACGACATAGGGCCAGATAAGGTCGTTGGCGCGCAGCATGTTGAAGGCATTGGCCATCTTGCGGCCTTCCATCACGCCGGCTTCGAGCATCTTGCGCTCAAGGCTGGCCACCTGCTCCTCGTCGATGAACACCTTAAGGTCGCCGGCGAAGGTGAAGTCGACCTGCGTGGTGAGGAAGCTCACCGTGCGCACGCCGACATCCTTGCCCGCCGCTGCCAGCCAGGCCAGCGTCATCGCCAGCATGGTGCCGCCGACGCAATAGCCCATCGCGTGGAACTGCTTGACGCCCGCCGCCTTCTTGGCGACCTCGAAGGCGGTGAGGACGCCGTCCTTCATGTAGTCCTCGAACCCCTTGCCGGCGAGTTCGGGGCTGGGATTGACCCAGGACACCATGAAGACGGTGATGCCGTGCTCCACCGCCCAGCGCACGAACGACTTCTCCGCCGTGAGGTCGAGCACGTAGAACTTGTTGATCCAGGGCGGGATGATGACAAGCGGCACCGCCAGCACGCTCTCGGTCTGCGGCGCGTATTGAATGAGCTGCATCAGCTCATTCTCGAAGATCACCTTGCCGGGGGTGGTGGCGAGGTTCTCGCCGACCTTGAACTTTGAATCGTCGGACTGGCGGATCTTCAGGTCGCCGCCACCCGCCTCGATGTCCTCGGCCAGCATCTTCATGCCGCGCACAAGGTTCTCGCCATTGGAGGCGAGCGTGGTGCGCAGCAGCTCGGGATTGGTCAGCACGAAATTGGAGGGCGACACCGCACCGGCGATCTGGCGGACATAGAATTCCGCCTTGTGCTTGGTGTGCTTGTCGATCTCTGCTTCCTCGACCATCTCCTCCGCCCAGTTGGCGGTGAGCAGATAGGTCTGCTTGAGGGTGTCGAAGAACGGATTGGTCGTCCACTCCGCATCCATGAAGCGCGCATCGCGCGGCGGCGGTTCGGCGACTGGCGCGGCCTCCTTGCCGCTGAGGCGCTTGAGGGTCGAGGACCACAATTCGAGATAGCCGCCGATCAGCCGGGCCTGCGCTTCCACCGTCCGTTTCGGGTCGGCGAGCCAGTATTCCGCGACATTGCCGATGGTCTTCATGACGTCGGCGATATCCTCGGCGACGTCATCCTGCACCAGCCCTTCCTCGCGCGGGCGCATATAGGCGGCCATCGCCTTGCCGCCTTCCTCGACGAGGCGGGCGAGATTGCCGGCAAAGGCTTCGAGGTTGATCGGGCCAGGCACAGGGCCAGGCGCCTCGGCTGCGGGAGGGACGGCGGTCTTGGCGGACGGCTGGGCCGACGGCGCTTCCATCCGCCGCTGTGACGGGCGAACGGCGTAGCGGGACGGCGCGGCCGGTGCCGCTGCTGCAGCCTTCCGGCGCGACGGCGCTGCCGGCTTCTTCGCTGGCGCGTCTGTCGAGGACGGGTGCTCGTTCGCTGTGGAAGAAGGTGCAGTCTTGGGCTTCGGGATTGCCTTCTTGGGAGCGGATGCTTTGGGAGCGGGGGGCTTGGAAGCCGCCGGCACGGAGGGTTGGGGAGCCGCAGGCCCCGTCGCTTCGCCTCTGGCCGTCCGCTTCGATGTTGCAGGTTGGGCCTGAAGGGCTGGGGGGGCCTTCGTCTTCCTCGCCGGCTCAGGTGCGGCAGTTGCGGCCTGCGCGGGAAGTGCAGCAGGTGCCGCCTTGGTCGCGCCGCGCTTGCGGGCCACCTTGCTTGCGTCGGCCGACGCCTTCGGCGCGGAAGGAGCGGGCGGCTCTATGGGCTTCTGAACCGATTCGTCGTTCGGTGCGGTGGGGCGAGGCGCGCGCGGGCGGCTGGGCGTCTTCGCCTTGCTGCCGGGAGGCGCCTTGGCACCCGAGCGGGACTTGATCGTGGCGCCGGAGCCCGGCTTGACGGTCTTGGGTCGTTGACTCACCGCTTGTCCCCGCGGGTACGTGCGTTCATAGGTGGGTAATCATAGACGCACCACTGCGCTGTAGCGAGTGCGTATGAGGCCGGAGAGGGACCTTGGGGAAACTGAGAGTGAAAGGTGACCGGGAGATGAAGCGCCTGTCGACAAGGGCTGCGGGTCTGCTGTGTGTCGCTGTCACGGCCGGGTTCAGCCTGGGCGGCTGTGGCTCGCCGGGTACGCCGGGCGGCGTGATGGCTGGCGAGACGGCGGCGCTGCCGACCACGCCCACCACGACGGCGGCGGAGCTGAAGCCAACGACCTTCGGCGTTTCCGGCCCGGCGCCGGCGCAATACAGCTATCCCAGCTTCGGCGCGCCCAAGCAGATCGGCGACCGGTCCGTCATGACGCCGGCCGAGACCACGAAGATGCAGTCTGACCTGGAGGCCCTCGCCAAGCAGCGCGAGCAGCAATTGCTGCAGAGCAGCGAAGAGCAGGCACAGTAATAGCTGGCAGAATCATCACGCTTTGGCCCGTTTTCGCTGGCATCCCACGCTGTGCGGGCGCGCGAAGAATGATATGTAGCGCTCGTTGCGCCGATCCCGGTTGAATCGGGCGGCTTGGAGCTGAGACCGATGACCGATTTCCACCGTATCCGCCGGCTGCCGCCTTATGTGTTCGAGCAGGTCAACCGCGTGAAGGCTACCGCCCGAAATGGCGGCGCCGATATCGTCGACCTCGGCATGGGCAACCCGGATCTCGACGCTCCCGCGCATGTCGCGGAGAAGCTGAAGGAAACCATCGGCAAGCCGCGCACCGACCGCTATTCCGCCTCCAAGGGCATTCCGGGCCTGCGCCGCGCGCAGGCGGCCTATTATGAGCGCCGCTTCGGCGTGAAGCTCAATCCCGACACGCAGGTGGTGGCGACGCTGGGCTCGAAGGAAGGCTTCGCCAACATGGCGCAGGCCATCACCGCGCCGGGCGACGTGATCCTCGTGCCGAACCCGTCCTACCCGATCCACGCCTTCGGCTTCCTCATGGCGGGCGCGGCCATCCGTTCCGTGCCCTGCGAGCCGGGGCCGGAGTTCTTCCACGCGCTGGAGCGCGCGGTGGCGCATTCGATTCCCTCGCCGCTCGCGCTTGTGCTCTGTTACCCCTCGAACCCGACGGCGCAGGTCGCCGATCTCGATTTTTACCGCGACGTCGTTGCCTTCGCGAAGAAGCACGACCTGATCGTGCTGTCCGACCTGGCCTATTCCGAGGTGTATTTCGACGACAACCCGCCGCCTTCCGTGCTGCAGGTGCCGGGCGCGATGGATGTGACGGTGGAGTTCACCTCCATGTCGAAGACCTTCTCCATGGCCGGATGGCGCATGGGCTTCGCGGTCGGCAATGACCGTTTGATCGCCGCGTTGGCGCGAGTGAAGTCCTATCTCGACTATGGCGCCTACACCCCGATCCAGGTCGCGGCAGCGGCGGCGCTGAACGGCCCGCAGGAGTGCATCGCCGAGATGCGCTCGGTGTACCGCAAGCGCCGCGACGTGCTGGTCGACAGCTTCGGCAAGGCTGGGTGGGAGATTCCCTCGCCGACCGCCTCCATGTTTGCCTGGGCGCCGATCCCCGAGAAGTTCCGGAAGCTCGGCAGTCTGGAGTTCGCCAAGCTGTTGATCGAGAAGGCCGATGTCGCCGTTGCGCCGGGCGTTGGCTTCGGCGAGCACGGTGACGATTATGTGCGCATCGCGCTTGTGGAGAACGAGCAGCGGATCCGGCAGGCGGCGCGCAACGTGCGGCGCTTCCTTGAAACGGGCGCCGAAACATTGCACAACGTCGTCCCTCTCGCTGCGGTTCGCTGATCCCCGGCTTTGTCGGGTCGCGCCGCTTACTGGTTTTCTGTTGAGTTCGGACACATTATGGCGCCGCCCCTGAAAATTGGCATCGCCGGCCTCGGGACGGTCGGTGCGGGCGTGGTGCGCATGCTGGCCCGCCGCAAGGACGCGATCGCTGCCCAACTCGGCCGCCCGATCGAGGTCGTTGCCGTCAGCGCGCGCGACCGCAGCCGGAACCGCGACTGCGATCTGTCTGGCGTGCGCTGGTTCGACGATGCGCTCGATCTGGCCCGCGATCCCGGCATCGACGTCTTCGTCGAGCTGATCGGCGGCCATGACGGCATCGCCAAGACGGCCGTCGAGGCTGCCATCGCCGCCGGCCATGACGTCATCACCGCCAACAAGGCGCTCCTCGCCCACCATGGTATCGCGCTCGCCGGCGCGGCGGAGGCGAAGGGCGTCGGCATCTATTTCGAGGCGGCGGTGGCGGGCGGCATTCCCGTCATCAAGGCGCTGCGCGAGGCCCTGCTCGGCAACGAGATCGCCCGCGTCTCCGGCATCCTCAACGGCACCTGCAACTACATCCTCACGCGTATGCACGAGGAGGGCCTCTCGTTCGAGGCCTGCCTCGATCAGGCACAGCAGCTTGGCTATGCCGAGGCCGACCCCACCTTCGATGTCGATGGCTTCGACACGGCGCACAAGCTGTCGCTGCTGGCCGCTCTAGCGTTCGGCGTGCAGCCGGACCCCGATGCCATCCATGTCGAGGGCATCCGCACCATCACGCTGGCCGATCTCGAAGCCGCCGACGAACTGGGCTACCGCATCAAGCTGCTCGGCGTCGCGGCCAAGGCCGGGCCGGCGGTGGAACTTCGCGTTCATCCGACCATGGTGCCGAAACACTGGCCGATCGCGCAGGTCTCCGGCGTCACCAACGCTGTGGCGATCGACGGCGACGCGGTGGCGCTGACGCTCGTCGGCCCCGGCGCCGGCGGCGATGCGACGGCTTCCGCCGTTGTCGGCGACATCTGCGACATCGCGGCTGGCAAGTCTGGCGCGCCCTTCGGCCTGCGGGCGGCAAATCTGCGTCCTGCCGGCAAGGCCGCAATCCAGCGTCATGAAGGTGGGTATTATATCCGTCTGGCGGCCGTCGACCGGCCTGGAACGGCGGCAGCCATTGCCCGACATATGGCCGAGCAGAACATCTCGCTTGAGTCCATCATGCAGCACCGGCGCGGCCGTCCGCATGGCGGCGAGCGCGCGGAGAGCGCAGAGGATCCGGCACCTGTCGTGCTGATCACCTACGCCACGACTGAGGACGCGGTGCGCCGCGCGATCGACGCCATCGATCTGGATGGTGTCATCGCATCGCCGCCGCAGGTGATACGGATCGAGAAAGACTGAGAGGGCTGGGACGATGGCGGAAGAGATCACGGTCAAGGCGGGCCAGGCGCTTGAGCGCATTCTGACGCTCGAACTGGTGCGCGTTACCGAGCGCGCGGCGGTTGCTTCCGCGAGCCTGCGCGGCCGCGGCGACGAGAAGGCGGCCGACAAGGCGGCGGTGGACGCCATGCGGCGCGAGCTTAACCGCCTGCCGATCGCCGGCCGCATCGTCATCGGCGAGGGCGAGCGCGACGAGGCGCCGATGCTGTTCATCGGCGAGGAAGTCGGCACCGGCAAGGGCCCGGCGGTGGACATCGCGGTCGATCCGCTGGAAGGCACCACGCTCTGCGCCAAGAACATGCCGGGCTCCATCGCCGTGATGGCGATGGCCGAGGGCGGCACGCTGCTCTATGCCCCCGACGTCTACATGGACAAGATTGCCATCGGCCCGGGCTACGCCAAGGGCACGATCGACATTGACGCCACCCCTGAGGACAACATCCACTCGCTGGCCAAGGCGAAGGGCGTGAAGCCGTCGGAAATCACCGCGCTCATCCTCGACCGTCCGCGCCACGCCGGCATCATCGCCGCCGTGCGCAAGACCGGCGCCTCGGTGCAACTGATTACCGATGGCGACGTCGCCGGCGTGATCCACACCACGGATCCCGACGAGACCGGCGTCGACATCTATCTAGGCACGGGCGGCGCGCCGGAAGGCGTGCTGGCGGCAGCCGCGCTGCGCTGCATTGGCGGTGAGATGTACACCCGGCTCATCCTCGACACCGAGGAGAAGCGCGAGCGCGCCAAGCTGATGGGCGTCACCGACCCGAAGAAGATCTACACCATCACCGACATGGTGCGTGGTGACTGCCTGATCGCCGCGACCGGCGTGACGACCGGCAACCTGCTGAAGGGCGTGAAGTATCGCGGCGATGTGGTGACCACCCACACCGTGGTCATGCGCTCGGCGTCGGGCACCGTGCGCTGGATCGAGGCCGAGCACCGTGACCTCTCCAAGTTCCATCTCGGCTGAACTGACATCGTATGCGACGGCAACGGGGCGCGCGGCGCCCCGTTTTCGTTTTGCCGGCCGGTCGCTTTCGGAAAGTGGCCAATGGTGCAGCGCGGACTTTGGAAGCCGCCCGGTGTGCTGTATACCAGAGCGTCGCCGACCAGCCTTCCGCGAGGAAGCGCCTTGCGCGAGAATGCAAAGTCAAATTGCAAAGGGAACGACCCATGACCGCTCCTCATTCGCTCCTTCCGCCCCTGCTGGCCAAGATCGATGCGCTCATCGCCGCCGAGAAGTATCAGGAGGTCGCCGAGACCTACGCGGCCTTCGTCAAGGAGCACCCGACCACCAGCTATCTCGCGTCCGAGCCGATTCCGTTCAAGCTGAACGTGGCCTTCTCCAAGAAGTACGGTTCGTCCGCCACCACCACCTTCACGCTGCGCAACACCACCTGGTCGTCCGACGTGAAGCGCGCGCTGAAGGCCGGCGCCGGTGATTTCGCCGCGCTCGTTGCGAAGTATGAGGCGGAAGTCGCCGACATCGCCAAGACGGTGAAGAAGGTCGCCTGAGCGCGCTTCTCTACCTCCTGACGAAAGGCCGGCCTTGCGCCGGCCTTTTGCTTTTGGCGGGATCAGGTCGCTGGCGCGATATCCTTGAGGAAATAATCGACGCCAAGCTGCACCATCTCCGGCTGCGAGGCGTGCGGGCCGGGGTGCTCGATATAGGTCAGGTCATAGCCGGCGCCGCGTAGCTTGGCCGCATGCGAGCGGCCCGCGGTAGAGATCGGCGTCTGCGTGTCCTGCTGGCCATGGGCGATGAACACCTTTGGCGCGCCCTCCTGCGCCAGCACGGTCATGAAGCCGGCGGAAAAGGCGAGAATGTGGGTCACGAGGTGCCCATTGCTGAGACCCGTCGAGAGCGAATAGCTGCCGCCATCCGAATGCCCGGCAAAGGCGAAATGCGTTGGATCCAGGCGGAAGCGCGCGGCGACTTCCCGCAGGCCGATGTCGAGCCTCTCAAGGTCCGGTCCATTGCCGGCTATGACAATGTCCCAGGTCGGAAACTGTGATTGCGGCACAAGCAGCAGAAAGCCGCGCTCCTCGGCATGCCGGCGCAGGATCGGCATGATCTTCTCCGCGCTGCCGCCGCCGCCATGGAACAGCGTCACCAGCGGCGTCGGGGTCAAGGCATCGACACTCTCGGGAACGATCAGCACATAGTCGCGCGTATCGAACAGGCCGAGGTCGTGCCGGCCGGGCGGAAGTGGCGGCTTGGTCGGGGCCGCGTGCTGGAACCGCAGGCGGCCGAGAAGGGAAAGATCGAGCATGGCGCGCACCATAATGCGGCCGTGCATACAGGCAAGCCGGGCAGGGTGCCGCGGGTGGATTATGCCGCGTCCGCAAGGCGCGAAACGGGGAGGGGAGCCCCTTTGCTTTGAGCCGGTAGCGCGCTATCCCGCGCTGCGGGGCGTGCATTCATCGAATCGTCCTGCGACGCGTATCGCGCCGTAGGTCCCCTTCCGCCTCTTCGCTCTCGGTCTACGATGCCGCTTCGGGACAAATGCCTCGCCCTCGCCGTGATCTGCGTGTGGGCGCTCAACATGATCGTCATAAAGCTCGGCGTGGCGGAAATTCCCCCCGTCTTGACCACGGCGCTGCGGTTCACGCTCGTCTCGCTGCTGGTCGTGCCCTTCACGCGGATCACGCGCCGGCAACTGCCCGGCGTGCTGCTGGTGTCTTTCACCTTCGGCACCATCCATTTCGGCATGCTGTTCGCCGCGCTGGAGCACGCCGAGGCGGGCACGAGCGCGGTCATCATCCAGCTGGGCGGCCCCATCGCCACGCTGCTCGCCTGCCTCTGGCTGCGCGAGCCGCTGGGCCTTGTCCGGCTGCTGGGCCTCGTGGTCTCGGTGGCGGGTATCGCCGTGCTGGCGGTCGGGCCAACCTTGCCGCCGCCGCTCTCGCTTGGGCTGCTGGTGGTCAGCGCCACGGGCTGGGCGGTGACCAATCTCATCGTCAAGCAGGTGGCCGGCATCTCGCCCATGGCGATGATGGGGTGGTCGTCGCTGTTTTCCGTGCCGCAGCTGCTGTTCGCGTCATGGCTGCTGGAATCGGATCGCTGGGGCATGCTTGCCTCGGCGGGATGGCACGGCTGGTTCTCCGTCGCCTATAGCGCGATCGGATCGTCCATCATCGCGTACGGCATCTGGTACTGGCTCCTGCAGCGCCACTCGGTGAATGCGGTGGTGCCCTATTCCATGCTGAACCCGCTGCTCACCGTGCTGTTCGGCATCGTGCTGATTGGCGACGACCCATCGCCGGTGAAAGTCGTCGGCACGCTGGTCATGGTCGCGGGCGTAGCGCTTATCCTGCGCAAGCCCGCGACCACGCTGCCCGATACGGCGTAACGCCGGACGGCCGGAGCGTTGGCGCACCGGCCGCGCGGGGCGAGGGGGCGGTCTACTTCGCCTTCAGGAACTCGCCGACTTCGAGTAGGATCAGCTCGTTGTCGTCCGCCTTCTTCGGGTCGCGCGAGGAGGAGAAGGGCAGGTTGTTGTCGTTGCCGACGACGATGTGGGTGGCGTCCACCACATCGACATTCTCGATGGTGAAGAACGGGAAGGTCAGCACGCCCTCATTCAGCGGCTTCTTCGCCTTCTTGTCGGGATCGGCGATCTTCATCAGGTCGATATGGCCGATCTTGCGGACCGGCTGGCCGACATTGGCGTCGGTCATCTCGATCTTGTAGACGCGCTTGAACTTGGCGAGGTCGTGGAAACAGTCCGGGCCCTTGGTGCCGGCGGCGCAGGCCTTGTCTACGGTGCCTTCGCCATTGTCGCGCTCTATGATCAGGCCGGTGGTTCCGTCGATCATGTTGAAGTCGCCGATGGCGTTGCCGTTCTGCTCCAGAACATACTGCCAGGCGCGGCCGGTCCACTTCTGCGCGGCGACGTCGAATTCGAGGATCTGCAGATATTCCTTGCCGTCCGCGGTCTTCTGCCAATCCTTCTTGGAAGCGTCCCACAGCGGGCCTTCCAGCAGCGGGTAGAGGAATTTCCCGTCCTTCGAGGCGGCCATGCCCTCGAAGCCCTTGGAGCGGCGGGCATTGAATTCTGCCGTCTGGTTCGGCGCGCCGGCCGAGGCGACGAGGTAGTTGTCGGGCGAACGCACCGGCGCCTCGCCGGCGACCGTGTCGAACACGCCGAGCACCTTGCCGGTCTTGTCGGCCTTGATGAGGAAGGGGCCGAACTCCTCGCCGATCCAGATGTCGTCGCCGACGAACTGGAAGCTCTCGAGGTCGAAGTCGGCGCCCGTCAGATAGCGCTTCTGCGTCCCGTCATGCACGATGCGGAACGGCACCTTCTTGTCCGGGTCGGTCAGGAAGACGGTGTCCAGCCGGTTGAACGTGCCGCTCTGCCAGTCGATCTTGTAGTGGTTGAGGTAGAGCGCCGAATCCGGGCTGTTGGCCTTGGAGCCGAAGCCGTTGTCGGTCAGGATCCAGACGCTGCCATCGGGCATCACCTTGATGCCGGAGTGCCCCTGCAGCGGCTGGCCCTTGAACGGCACGGAGACGCCGGTCGGGCGGCCCGCCGACTTGCCCATCACCGTGCCGGGTGCCTCGACGCGCGTGCCGGTGGTGTACTTGCCGGAGGTCTTCAGATCTTCCGGGGCATCCGCCGGCATGTCGATGAAGCTCTCCGCCGGCAGTACGGCGTGGCCGCTAAGCGTGGCGGGATAGGCCTGGTCGGCGCGGGCCTGCGGGGCGGTGAGGGCGATGAGGGCCGCACCTGCGAGAAGACAGGTTCGGAAGGAGGGGCGGGCCATGACGGTTCTCCGTTGGCGAGGGATAAAACCTAGGCCGCCTTCCTGACCTTCCGGCATGTCGCCGGCGTAACGGAGCCATGACGGCGGGATGACACATGCGGATGCGTCGGCTTCGAGACTCCCTCTCGACGTGGCGCCTCAGTTCAGGCTTATCCTGCAGCCATGAGTCTGACCCTTCCCACGGCTGCGCCGCCGCCGCGCGCTTTTCTCGGCGTCGCGCGTTCGGCAACGGGGCGCTTCTGGCGCGAGCGCGTGGATGCGCGCGGCGCGCAGACAACGCTCGCCATCGTCCAGCGCCATGGCGTCCCTGAGATCCTCGCGCGCATCCTCGCCGGGCGGGGCGTCGGCCTTGACGAGGTCGAAGCCTGGCTCGACCCGACGGTGCGCCGTCTCCTGCCCGACCCGGACACGCTGACCGACATGGGTGCCGCCGTCGCGCGTCTTGCCGACGCCGTCACCCGCAACGAGAAGGTTGCCGTCTTCGGCGATTACGACGTGGACGGCGCGACCTCCACGGCGCTGCTCGTGGAAGTGCTGCGCGCCGGCGGGCTGGACCCCGCCTTCCACATTCCCGACCGCATCTTTGAAGGCTACGGCCCCAATATTCCCGCCATTGAGGCGCTGGCGGCCGAGGGCGCGACGCTGCTGGTGACGGTGGACTGCGGCACGATGAGCTTCGAGCCGTTCGCCCGCGCGCGCGAACTGGGTCTCGACGTCGTCGTCATCGATCACCATCAGGCCGGCGAGGAGCTTCCCGAGGTCGCGGCGCTGGTGAACCCGAACCGGGTGGACGATCTCTCCGGCCTCGGGCACCTCTGCGCCGTCGGTCTGGTCTTCGTCGTCGCCGTCGGTCTGCTGCGCGAGCTGCGCCAGCGCGGCTGGTGGACTGAGGAGCGCCCCGCGCCGGACCTGCTCGCCAGCCTCGATATCGTTGCGCTCGGCACGGTGGCGGATGTCGTGCCGCTGCTCGGGCTCAACCGCGCCTTCGTCACCAAGGGCCTTCTCGTGCTGCGCAAGCGGGAGCGGCCGGGCTTGACGGCGCTGATGGACGCCGCGCGCCTCTCCGGCCCGCCCAAGGCCTGGCATCTCGGCTTCCTGCTCGGCCCGCGAATCAATGCCGGCGGGCGGATCGGCGACGCCGCGCTGGGAACACGGCTGCTGCTGACGCGCGATCCGATCGAGGCGGCGGTGATCGCCACCGAGCTCGACCGTCTCAACAGCGAGCGCCAGCAGGTGGAGCGCGCCATCGTCGCCGAGGCCGAGATGGAGGCGGAGGCCGCGCTCGGGCTCGCCGGCACCGGCGCGGTCATTCTTGCCAGCGGGCAGGGCTGGCACCCCGGCGTCGTCGGCCTCGTCGCCGCGCGGCTCAAGGAGAAGTTCGGCCGGCCCGCTTTCGCCATCGCCTTCACCGGAGAGAGCGGGGCGGGCTCGGCGCGCTCCATTCCCGGCGTCGATGTCGGGCGGGCGGTACGCGGCGCGGTGGAGCGCGGGCTGCTGGTGAAGGGCGGCGGCCACGCCATGGCGGCCGGGCTCACGGTGGCGCGCGACAAGCTCGGCGCGCTGCGGGCCTATCTCGAAGAGGCGCTGACCGAGACGGTGGAGGAGGCGCGCGCCGTCGACGAGACGGTGATCGACGCCGCCCTTTCGGCCGCCGGGGCGACGCCGGATCTCGTCGATCTGGTGGAGCGGGCAGGGCCCTTTGGCGCCGGCAATCCGCAGCCGGTCTTCGCCTTTCCCGCCCATCGCATCGTCTATGCCGAGCCTGGCAATTCCGATCAGGTGCGGGTGCGCCTGCGCGGCTCGGACGGCACGATCATCTCTGCTGTGGCGTTCCGCGCCGCCAATGCGCCGCTCGGTCAGGCGCTGCTCGCCGCGCGTGGCCAGCAGGTCCATGTGGCGGGCATGCTGGAACTCGACAGCTGGCAGGGCCGCACGCAGGTCAATCTGCGGATCAGCGACATGGCGACGATCGAAAACCGATGAAAATCAAGATGATACACGGCGTTCCGGAATCATCCTTTCAGCGCGTTGAATCAATTTCCCAACCGGCGGCGGGAATGGAATCGGTGTGTCGGCGAGGGCGGCCAAGTGATTCCTCCCGCTCGATTTTTGCCGCTGACTTCATCCTGAATCGGATTGTGAGCCGTTGAACGGAACGCTGCCTGCCGAGGCCCACGGTCCCGACGTCGCGATTGTCGGCGCCGGGCCGGCCGGGCTGATCGCCGCCGAGACGCTGGCGCGCGCCGGCTGCCGGGTGAGTGTGTATGACCGCATGGCCTCGCCGGCGCGCAAGCTGCTGATTGCCGGACGCGGCGGGCTGAACCTGACGCATTCGGAGCCGCGCGAGCGCTTCCTCACGCGCTACGGCGCGGCGGCGGAGTGGCTGGCGCCGATGCTCGACGCTTTTCCGCCCGCGCGGCTGCGGGCCTGGGCTGAGGGCCTCGGCGAGCCGACCTTTGTCGGGTCCAGCGGCCGGGTCTTTCCCAAGAGCTTTAAGGCATCGCCGCTGCTGCGCGCCTGGCTGCGCCGGCTCGATCAGCTCGGCGTGCGCCTCTATCCCCGACATCGGTGGCTGGGCTGGAACGAATCGGGCGGGCTTCGTTTCGAAGGTCCCGAAGGTCCGCGCGATGCCGCGCCCGCCGCCACCCTCTTCGCGCTGGGCGGGGCGAGCTGGCCGCGCCTCGGCAGCGACGGTGCCTGGGTGCGGGTCTTCGAGGAGGCGGGCGTGGCGAGCGCGCCGCTTCGCCCAGCCAATAGTGGCGCACACATTACCTGGTCGCCGTCCTTTGTCGCGCGCTTCGCCGGCCAGCCGCTGAAGCGTATCGCGCTCACCGCCGGGGGGCGGACGGTGCGCGGCGAGGCGATGGTCGATCCTTCGGGTCTTGAGGGCGGGGCGGTGTACGCGCTCTCGGCGCTGCTGCGCGACGCCGCCCTGCGGGAGGGGAGCGCTCAGCTCTCGGTCGACCTGCGGCCGGATATGTCGGTCGAAGCGCTGGCGTCGAGGCTCGGCGCCAGCCGCAAGCGCGGCCGCCGGCCTGTCGCCGGTCGCGGCGGGGCTGCTGCGCGAGGCGGCCATGCCGCTGCCCACCGAGCCGGAGCGTCTTGCCGGTCTAATAAAGGCGCTCCCCCTGGCAGTCACGGGCATGGCGCCGCTGGAGCGGGCCATCTCCTCCGCCGGCGGCGTTCTTCATGACGCGCTCGACGGGAGGCTGATGCTGAAGGCGCGCCCGGGCAATTTCATAGCCGGCGAAATGTTGGACTGGGAGGCGCCGACGGGTGGCTATTTGCTGCAGGCCTGTTTCGCCACCGGCTTCGCCGCCGCCTGCGGCGCGCTCGCCCATCTCGGTCTGCCGGCGCCGACGCCATGGGCGGGAAGCTGGGCGGGAGATGATTCCGAGGGAATAGCGCGGGA
>QFQD01000110.1 GCA_003241485.1 Ancylobacter novellus | reverse complement strand
GCATGTCGACCGCCTGTTCGACGCCGCACGCACCCTCGGCATCGCAGTGGAGCGGGCCCGGATCGAGGACGCCCTCGACGCGGCGCTGACCAGCGCCCCAATGATCCTGCGCACCACCCTTACCCGTGGTGTCGCCGCGCGCGGGCTGTGGCCGGCGAGCGTGGGCGAGCCGACCGTGCTCGTGACCGCCTCGCCCTGGAGCGCCACTCTGCTCGGCCAGCCGGCGCGGCTGGTAACGGCGACCGGCCGGCGGAACGAATTCTACCGCGAACCTCAAGACGCTGAACTATCTCGACCACATTCTCGCCGCGCGCGAGGCGGCCGCGGCCGGCGTGGACGACGCGCTGATCCTCAACACGCAGGGGCGCGTGGCCTGCAGCACCATCGCCAATGTCTTCGCGCTGATCGACGGAACGCTCATAACCCCGCCGCTGAGCGAGGGCTGCCTGCCCGGCATTATGCGCGCGCTGGTGATCGAGATGGCGCCAGCCCTCGGCTTTGCGGTAGGCGAGCGGCCGCTCCTGCCCGCGGAGCTCATCACGGCGGAGACGGCGTTCCTCACCAACAGCGTGCGCTTCCTTCGTCCGGTAACCGCGCTGGACGGGCGTGAACTCACCGCACATCCGGCGACCGACCGGCTGGCGGCGGCCTTGGCCGACCGTCTGCGCGCGGCAGACGACACGCCATAGCTCATCCGAGCCTCAATACCGCGCCGGCAGATTGTCCGCCGCCCAGTCCTCGCGCGGGATCGCCGCCCCCACGCGGAAGGCAAAGCCCACCACCTTGGCCAGCCCCGCATCCAGTTCGCACCGGTACGACACTTCGTACCAGTTGCGCGCGCTGCGGAAGGCGCCGCCTTGGGCAATGAGCGTATGGTCCT
This sequence comes from Ancylobacter novellus, assembly GCA_003241485.1. Taxonomy (GTDB): domain Bacteria; phylum Pseudomonadota; class Alphaproteobacteria; order Rhizobiales; family Xanthobacteraceae; genus Ancylobacter; species Ancylobacter novellum_A. Next base: position 6,403 of record QFQD01000110.1, on the reverse strand, counting down.
GCATCCGCGTATCGGAGCGCGCATAGTCGACCAGGCGGTCGGGCTGCAAATCCCGCCGCCAGACATGGATCTGCTCCATCGCCTCGAGGTTGCACAGCTGCGCCACGCGGTCTTCCTCGACAAGGCGACCGAGCTGCTGTCGCAGTCCGCGACTGCCCGGTTTGCGGAGCGCCTGTTCGGAGAGCATCTGCGAGGGGCGCACCATGTCGGGGGGCTCCAGCGGCACGGCGGGCGGCGGCGCGGCGGGTTCCTGCCTCACCGGAGACGGTTCCGCAGCGACTGGAGCGGAGGCCTCGTCTGACGGCGCGGCGGGCGCGGGCGGCGGCGGCGCAAACCGGGCGTCGAAGTCACGGGCGCTGATAACCTCTGTCTCGACCGCATTCTCCGGCATGGGCGACAGCGGCGACGACATGGCGAACAGCGCTACCGCAAGGACCAGAGCGGCATGAAGAGCCAGCGAGGCGATGAACTCGGCCGGCGCCGCGGGCCGCGCCGGGCGCGGGCGCGCTGCCCAGCGCAAATGCGCATCCGCTCCGGCGATGGTGGGCGCAGTCGCGGAAAGCGTCATGCAGGAGGGTGCGGCGTGAGGCGAGACATGGACAAGCGCGGTCTGCTGGCGAGAACCACCACTTTGGCGAACGCGCCGGGCATCTTTGTGGCCGCCGCCTCCTGCGCGCGGCGAAACCGCGGCTCGGAAAGCCAACGCAGTCGCCGACCGGCAGCGGGCACGCGTCCCCGCGATTATTTGGCGGGGATACCGAATTCGCCAACAGTATTGCGCGAGCGGGCCCCGTCAGCGGCAACGTGAACCAACATCCTCTTAAGTCACCATGAAAACACAGTTTTGACACGATCTTTTTCGGTCGTTCATGCCCGATTAATTTTCAATCTGCGACATATATATTTGAAACCATATTCAGGTGTGGACGTTAAACGTACCCACCGCCGACCGTACGAGGTGCCTGCCATGCTTCGTCTTTATCGCCCAATGCTCGTCGCGGGCCTGACCGCGGGCCTTCTCGCCACCAGCGCCATGCTGCCCGCCTCCGCGCAGAACGGGCCGCCCGATTATGTGACGCAGGCGAATGCGCCGCTCGACGTCAACGTGTTTTACGACCAGCTCGGCCAGTACGGCACCTGGGTGCAGCACCCCGACTATCAGTACGTGTTCATTCCCACGAATGTCGGGCCGGATTGGCGCCCCTATCAGGAAGGCCGCTGGGTCTGGACCGACCAGTATGGCTGGTACTGGGAATCCTATGAGCCGTTCGGCTGGGCGACCTATCATTACGGTCGCTGGGGCTATGACCCGTCCTATGGCTGGTTCTGGGTCCCCGGCGACACCTGGTCGCCGGCGTGGGTGACCTGGCGGCGCGGTGGCGGACGTACCGGCTGGGCGCCGATCGCGCCGGACCGTCCCGGCTATGCCGTCGGCCGGGCCAACTATTATGCGCCGCCGGTCGCCGAAAGCTGGGTCTTCGTCGAGGACCGCTATATGGGCGAGCAGGACCTCGCCGTCTATGTGGCGCCGATTCCGCAGACCAACGTCTTTCTCGCCGCCGCGCCGGACTATTACGAGCCGAGCTGGGATAACGGCTACTACGTCAATCGTGGGTTCGACTACGACGTGTATGATGGCCGCGTCCGCGACCGCCTCTACACGCGCGATGTCGTCTTCGTCGAAAATCGCAACGACGTGTTCTACGGCAATGGCCAGCTGGGAATCTTCGCGCCCGCCATCGCGCTGGGTAACCGTTACGGGCCGCCGCCGCGCTACGAGCGCCGGCTCGACCCGAACCAGCGGGCGATCATCCGTCAGTACGTCGCCGATGATCGCGACATGGGCGGCGCCTACACGCCCTCCGCCGCCCTGCTGAATGTGCTTGAGCCGAGCCAGCGGCGCGAACTGCGGCAGGCCCGCTTCAACCAGCCCGACATGTATCGCCAGCAGATGGAGCAGCTGGAGCAGCAGCGCGCCGTGCGGCTGGATGAGATGCGCCGTAAAGCGATGGCGCGCAACGCGCAGATCGCGGCGCAGCAGCAGATGCTGAACGATCAGCGCCGCGCGCAGGCTGACCGCATGCAGCAGCAGTACATCGAACGCGCACAGCGCATGCAGGGCAATCCCGGCATGCAGCCCGGCTATCGCCCGGCCGCCCTCCCCGGCGGGCCGGCCAACGCGCCGAATGCTGCGCAGCAGGACATGATGCAACGCCAGCGCGCCCAGCAACAGCAGCAGGAGTTCCGCGCCCAGCAGCTGCAGAACCAGCAGCAGGCGGTGGAAGCCCAGCGGCGCGCCGCCGAGCAGCAGCAACTGATGCAGCAGCAGCGGGCCCAGCAGGCTCAGCAGTTGCGCGCGCAACAGCAGCAGCAGGCCGTTGAGGCGCAGCGCCGCGCGGCGGAACAGCAGCAGCAGATCCAGCAGCAGCGCGCCGCTCAGCAGCAGGCCATTCAGCAACAGCGAGCCGCGCAGCAGCAGCTGATGCAGCAGCAGCGCGCCGCCCAGCAGGAGAAGGCCCTGCAGGCCCAGCAGCAGCGCGCCGCGCAACAGCAGCAAATCCAGCAGCAGAGGGCGGCGCAGCAGCAGGCGGTGGAACAGCAACGCGCCGCGCAGCAGGCTCAGCGGGCCGCCCAGCAGCAGGCCGTGCAGCAGCAACGCGCCGCGCAGCAGCAGCAGATCCAGCAGCAGAGGGCGGCACAGCAGCAGCTAATCCAGCAGCAGCGCGCGCAACAGATGCAGCAGATGCGCGGGCAGCAACCGCCACCGCCGCCGCAGCAGCAGCCCCAGCAGCCTCCGGCGCGCCGGCCGGGCAATCCCGATCCGAACCAGCCGCCGCCGCAGTAAGCGACCAGCCAAACAAAAACCCCGGCCTCACGGCCGGGGTTTTCTTTTAGCGAGTGGCCGGCGAACCTATTCGGCGGCCGGCTGCGCCTGCGCATTCAGGCTCTGGCGCTTCAGCTGCAGCTTGTTGAGCGCGATGATATAGGCCTGCGCCGAAGCGACCAGCGTATCGGGATCGGAACCGCGCCCGGTCACCGCCTTGTCGCCGTCCTCCAGCCGCACCGAGACTTCCGCCTGCGCGTCCGTGCCCTCGGTCACCGCGTGCACCTGGTAGAGCGCCAGCTTGGCGGAGTGCGGCGCGATGGCCTGGATGCAGTTGAACACCGCGTCGACCGGGCCGTTGCCCTCGCATTCCTCGGTGGTGACCACGCCGTCCACCGCCATCTTCATGGTGGCACGCTGCGGCCCATGGCTACCGGCGATGACGCTGAGCGAGACCAGCTTCATGCGGTCATGCGCGGCGGCGATCTCCTGATCGACCAGCGCCTCGATGTCCTCGTCATAGACCACCTTCTTGCGGTCGGCGAGGTCCTTGAAGCGGGCGAAGGCGTCGTTCAGGGCGTTCTCGCCCAGTTCGTAGCCGAGCGCCTTCAGCTTGTCGCGGAAGGCGGCGCGGCCGGAGTGCTTGCCCATCACCAGCGAGGTCTTGGAGACGCCGACACTGTCGGGCGTCATGATCTCGTAGGTGGTGTTGTTCTTGAGCATGCCGTCCTGATGGATGCCGCTCTCATGGGCGAAGGCGTTCCGGCCGACGATGGCCTTGTTGTACTGCACCGGGAAGGACGTCACCGCCGAGACGAGCTTGGAGGCGCGCGTCACCAGCGTCGCGTCGATGCCGGTCTGGTAGGGCAGCACGTCCGAACGGGTGCGGATCGCCATCACCACTTCTTCCAGCGCCGCATTGCCCGCGCGCTCGCCGAGGCCGTTGATGGTGCACTCGATCTGCCGCGCGCCGCCGGCCAGTGCCGCCAGCGAGTTGGCGACCGCCAAGCCGAGATCGTCATGGCAATGGGCGGAGAAGACGATCTTCTCGGGGTGCGGCACGCGGTCCAGCACGCGCGCGCGCACCTCGCGGAACATCGCTTCATATTCGGACGGCGTGGCATAGCCCACCGTGTCCGGCAGGTTGATGGTGGTGGCGCCGGCCTTGATCGCGGTCTCGACGCAGCGGGCGAGATAGTCGATGGGCGTGCGGGTCGCGTCCATCGCCGACCATTCGATGTCGTCGATGAGGTTGCGCGCCTGGGTGACGGTCGCCGTGATGATGTCGATCACCTGGTCCTGCGTCTTGCGCATCTGGTGTTCGAGGTGGATCGGCGAGGTGGAGACGAAGGTGTGGATGCGCGGGCGGGCCGCATGCTTCACCGCCTCGCCGGCGCGGGCGATATCGGCGGGGATGGCGCGGGCGAGACCGGCGATGACCGCGTTCTTCGTGCGGCGTGCAATCTCGGCGACCGATTCGAAATCGCCGTTCGAGGCGATCGGGAAGCCCGCCTCGATGACATCCACGCCCATCGTGTCGAGGAGGTCGGCGACCTCCAGCTTCTCCTCGAAGGTCATCGAGGCGCCGGGGCACTGCTCGCCGTCGCGCAGGGTGGTGTCGAAGATGATGACGCGGTTGGCGTTATTGGCGTTGGAGTTGTTCGCGTTGGGCATGGGTGCTTCCTTCTTGTCTTCCGCGCCGGGTGCCACGCTTGAGGCGTTTCCCTCGGGTGCATCGTCCGGCGTACATCTGTCGGTCAGGCGAGTTGTGCGGTGGAGGCGTCATCCCCTGAGCGCCCAGGCACAAGCCCGGCCGGCCCTCAGGGGCGGCTAAGAAGAAGGAGCCCGGACGCAAGCAGAGCCTTCCCCGTGAACCGCAGGGCGGTCGGGGTCGCGGAATAGCGGCGGACGGACGAAGGCGTCACGGCTCGGCTCTCGCGAGGTTGCTCTCTGGAAAGGTTCTTTAGCCGAGAGACGATGAAACGGCAAGGGCGGCAGATGTCGGGGTCACGCCCGGACGAGCGACACTCCGGCCGGGATGACGCCTCGCCGTCTCAGTGTCCCCCGCCGCCACCGCCATTATTGGCCGGACGGCTCATCAGCGGCGAGGCCAGCAGCAGCAGCACGAACAGCACGGTGAGCACGAGGAAGACATCCGAGAACGCCATCACCTCGGCCTGGATGCGCACCTGTCCCGCCATGCGCTTCAGCGCAGCGGCCTCGGCGTCCGAGCCGAGCGCGGAGAGCGAGCGGGTCATGGTGTCGAGCCGCTCCACCGCCACCGCGTTCGCCCATTGCACGTTCTCGTGCAGGCGGGCGAGATGCAGGTCCCAGCGGTCGTTCAATACCGTGTTTATCATCGCCAGCCCCACCGCGCCGCCGAGATTGCGCATCAGGTTGAACAGGCCGGACGCGTTCTTCAGCTGGGCCGGCGGCAGGGTGCCGAGCGAGATGTTGTTGACCGGGATCATCGCCATCATGATGCCAACGCCGCGCAGGATCTGCGGCACCAGCAGCTCCCAGAAGTCCCAGTCCTTGGTCAGCCCCGTGACCTGCCAGGTGCCAAGCGCGAAGGCGCCGAAGCCGAAGGCGATCATGACGCGCGGATCGACCTTGCCCATCAGCCGCCCGGCGATCGGGGCGCAGATGAACATGGCAAGGCCGGAGACGAACATGGTCTCGCCGATCATCAGCGCGGAGTAGCCGCGCACCCGCGCCAGATAGAGCGGATAGAGATAGGTCAGCCCATAAAGCCCGATGCCGACCACGAAGCTGAAGGCCGAGCCGACGGCGAAGTTGCGATTGCTGAACGCCCGCAAATCCACCACCGGTTCGCGCGCCATCAGCACCCGCGCGAAGAAGGCGACGGCCGAGACCGTGCCGGCAATGGCGAAGAAGAAGATCGCCCGGTCCTCGAACCAGTCATTGGTCGGCCCCTCCTCCAGCACGAATTCAAGGCTGCCGAGGAAGCCCGCCATGAAGATGAGCCCCCACCAGTCGAAACGGTCGAGCAGTGCGAGGTCAGGCTCGTCGAAATCCACCAGCGTGGCGGTAGCGATGATGACCAGGATGCCGGGGATGATGTTGACGAGAAACAGCCAGTGCCAGGAGAACAGGTCGGTGAGATAGCCGCCTATGGTCGGGCCGATGGTCGGCGCCAGCGTCGCCACCAGGCCGATCAGCGGCGCGACGACGCGCTGCTTCTCACGCGGGAACACCGAATAGGCCGCCGCGAACACGGTCGGGATCATGCCGCCGCCGAGGAAGCCCTGCAGCGCGCGATAGACGATCATCTGGTTGATGGTCGTCGCCGTGGCGCACATGAAGCTCATCACGGTGAAGCCGGTGGCGGCGGCGACGAACAGCCAGCGCGTCGACAGGGCGCGTGACAGGAAGCCCGAGAGCGGGATCATCACCACCTCGGCAATGAGGTAGCTGGTCTGTACCCAGGAGATTTCGTCGGAGGAGGCGGCGAGCCCAGCCTGGATCTCCGCCAGCGAGGCCGAGACGATCTGGATGTCCAGGATCGCCATGAACATGCCGAACACCATGCAGAGGAAGGCGAACATGCGCCTCCCC
>QFQD01000043.1 GCA_003241485.1 Ancylobacter novellus | reverse complement strand
GCGCTGGTCAGCGCCGCGTCGAGGGCGTCCTCGATCCGGGCCCGCTCCACTGCGATGCCGAGGGTGCGTGCGGCGTCGAACAGGCGGTCGACATGCCGTTCGCGCGCGAACACCAGCCCGTTCAGCGCCAGCGCCGTGTCGAACACGCCGTCGCCGAGGGTAAAGCCGCGGTCTTCCGCCGAGATCACGGCGCTCACGGCTCGCCACCCCAGCGCGCCGGCCACACCTTGGCCCAGTCCGGCGTCGGCAGGGCGGCTGATGCGAGCAAAGGCGGGTAGGCGCCCCGACTCATAGCCGGGGCCGGTGAGCACGGATTCGGGATGGAACTGCACCCCATAGGTCGGGTGCTCGCGATGGGCGAGACCCATGATCTCGCCATCCTCGCTCCAGGCGGTGGCGATAAGCGGCGAGCCTTCCTCCAGTTCGACCGCGAGCGAGTGATAGCGCCCGGCGGGGAAGGGGGAGGGCAGCCCCTCGAACACGTCGGTCCCCGCATGGCGCACCTGCGAGGCGCGCCCGTGCATCGGCTCCTTCGCCCGCACCACACGCCCGCCAAAGGCCTGCCCGATGCACTGGTGCCCGAGGCAGATGCCGAGGATGGGCAGGCGACCGGACAAAGTCCGCACCGCGTCGAGCGAGATGCCGGCCTCGTTGGGCGAGCAAGGGCCGGGCGAGATCACCAGCGCGGCGGGGCGCAGGCGCTCGATCGCGGCGATATCCAGCGCGTCGTTGCGCCTTACCTCAACCTCCTCACCGAGTTCAGTGAGGTAGCGCGCGACGTTGAAGACGAAGCTGTCGTAATTGTCGATCAGCAGGATCACGGCGCCGCCTCCGGCTTGAGCGCGCGGAACAGCCGCTCGGCCTTGGTCAGGCTTTCCTCATATTCGGCGGCGGGATCGGACAGGGTGGTGATGCCCCCACCGACGCCGAAGCTGGCGGTGTGGCTTTCCGGGCTCTTGTCCACCGTCACGGTGCGGATGGCGATGTTGAAATCCATCGAGCCGTCAAAGCCGATATAGCCGATGGAGCCACAATAGACGCCGCGCGGGCGCCCCTCCAGCTCGTGGATGATCTCCATGGCGCGGATCTTCGGCGCGCCGGTGATCGAGCCGCCGGGAAACGAGGCGGCCATCAGGTCGAGCCCGTCGCGCCCGTCCTCCAGCGTCCCCGTCACCACCGAGACGAGGTGGTGGACATTGGCATAGGTCTCAAGCCCGCACAGGCGCGGCACCTTCACCGTGCCAGGCCGGCAGACGCGCGAGAGATCGTTGCGCAGGAGGTCGACGATCATCACGTTCTCGGCGCGGTCCTTCTCGCTGGCGGTGAGTTCGCGGCCGCGGAAGGCATCAAGCGTCGGCTCGACGGAGCGCGGCACCGTGCCCTTGATCGGGCGTGTCTCGACCTCCGTGCCGACCAGCTTCACGAAGCGCTCCGGCGAGGAGGAGGCGATGATGCGATCCCCGTTCACGATCAGCGCGGCGAAGGTGGCCGGGTTGGCGCGGCGCAGCTGGTCGTAAAGCGCGAAGGCGTCGAAAGGCTGGCCCGGCTGGCCGATCTCGGTCTCGAAGCGCTGCGTGAAGTTGGCCTGGAAGATGTCGCCGGCGCGGATGTACTCGACAACCCGCGCGACGGCGGCCTTATAGCTCTCCGCCGTGAAGTTCGAGCGCCAGCGATCGACGGTGACCACGCCGCCAAGCTCCGGCAGGGGCGTGTTGAGCCGGGCGATGGCCTCTTCCAGCCGCTCGCGCGCCCGGCGGGAGCGCTGCGCCGGATCGTTCTCCGGCCATCCCGTGGAGATGATGAAGGCGCGCCGCGTCGCCACGTCGAAGGCAAGCGTGAGGTCGTAGAAGCCGAGGTCGATCTCCGGCCCTTCGCCGGGTTCCGGCGCGTTCGTCGGGAAACGGTCGAACAGCCGGCCCGCCTCATAGGCGACATAGCCGGCGGCGCCCGCCTGGAACGCCGCGTCGCCCGGCAGGCGGGGCTGCGCATAAGCGCCAAGGCGAGCCCGCAGCGCGTCCAGCGGGGGCAGGGCTTCGCGCTCGCCGTTCCAGCGCGCGACGCCGCCTTCCACCCGGAAGCGGGCGAAGGGCTGCGCCATCACATAGGACCAGCGCCCGAGCAGCGGGTGCGTCATGGCGCTGTCGAGGAAGACTAGCCCGTCGGCATGCTTGCCATCGCCACCCGCAAGCCGACGCGCGGCCTGCCAGGGGTCCTGGAAGGCGATCTCGACGACGAGCGGCGGCGGTTCCTGAATCATGAAGTGAATATGGGCCCTCGTGCGCCCTCTTCCTAGAACGGGCGCGCACTGAGGAAAACTCCCGTTTCCAAGGGAGAAATTGGCCAAACGGCCACTTGACGCTAATGCACGCTAATGGTCGCTTAAGACCTCAAACTGGCGAGGGTGGTTACCGCAGCGCCAGGCGCGTGAAAAACGTCATCAAAACTGTCTCGGGAGGGACGCATGAGCAAGTTGAAGTCGGCAGCTGTGGCGCTCGCCGCGCTGGCCCTGTCCGCCGCGTCGTTCGGCGCCGCCAGCGCGCAGGACTATCCCAGCCGCACCGTCACCATGGTCGTGCCCTTCGCGGCCGGTGGCCCCACCGACACGGTGGCACGCCTCGTCGCCGAATCGATGTCGCGCTCGCTCGGCCAGCAGGTCATCGTCGAGAATGTCGGCGGCGCCGGCGGCACCCGCGGTGCGGGTCAGGTCGCCAAGTCCGCGCCGGACGGCTACACCGTTCTCCTCCATCACATCGGCCAGGCGACCTCCGCCACGCTGTACCGCAAGCTGCCCTACAACGTGCTCACGGACTTCGAGGAAGTCGGCCTCGTCACCGATGTGCCGATGACCATGATCGCCAAGTCAGGTCTTGAGCCGAAGGACATTCCGGGCCTCGTCGCCTATGTGAAGGCGAACAAGGACAAGGTGATCTACGGCAATGCCGGCGTCGGCTCCGCCTCGCATCTGTGCGGCATGCTGTTCATGTCGGCGCTGGGCACGCAGATGACCACCGTTCCCTATCAGGGCACGGGCCCGGCGATGAACGACCTCGTCGGCGGCCAGATCGACCTGATGTGCGACCAGACCACCAACACCACCGGGCAGATCAAGGCCGGCAAGGTGAAGGCCTATGGCGTCACCACCCCGAACCGCCTGAAGTCGCTGCCGGACATTCCGACCTTCAAGGAAGGTGGCCTGCCGGGCTTCGAGATCGCAGTCTGGCACGGCATGTACGCGCCCAAGGGCACGCCGAAGGCGGCCATCGACAAGCTCAACGCCGCGCTTGTCGCCGCGCTGCAGGACCCCAAGGTTGTCGCCCGCTTCGCCGATCTCGGCACGGAGCCGGTGGCGCTCGACCGCGCTACCCCGGAAGTGCACCAGAAATTCCTGGAAGCGGAAGTCGCCAAGTGGAAGCCGGTGATCGAGCAGGCCGGCGTCTTCGCCGACTGAGCGATCAATCGACATGAATACCGCCCGCGCCGCCGCCCTGATCGGGCTGTAGCGCGGGCGGAGGGTTCTACGCATCTCAAAGGGCAGGGGCGGGATGACGCGTTTCGTGAAGAATCCGAGGGACGTTGCCACCGGATTGCTGCTGATCGCGGCGGCGGGGCTGTTCGCCTGGCAGGCGATGGACCTGCCTATGGGGCGTGCCATCCGCATGGGGCCGGGCTATTTCCCCATGATCCTGGCGGGGCTTCTGGCCTTTCTCGGCCTGATCGTGCTTGCCACCGGCATCACCATTCCCACCGAGCATGAGGGCGGCATCCACCTGCGTCACTGGCCGCGGCGCGCGCTCGCGCTGGTTACGCTGGCCGTGGTGCTTTTCGGCCTTGGCATCCGCCCGCTGGGTCTCGGTCCGGCCATGGGCATCGCCGTCTTCCTCTCGGCGCTGGCGAGCCAGAAGTTCAATCTGGTGACCGGTCTCGTATCGGCGGCCATCATGGTCGCCTTTTCCTGGGCGGTGTTCATCAAGGGTCTCGGTCTGCCTCTGCCCCTGCTTGGGCCCTGGCTCGGCGGCTATTGATCGGGAGCGGGTATCTTGGAAATCTTTGACAATCTCGCCCTCGGCTTTTCCGTCGCCTTCACCTTCCAGAACATCTTCTACTGCTTCATCGGCGTGCTGCTCGGCACATTGATCGGCGTGCTGCCGGGCCTTGGACCGGTGCCGACCATCGCCATGCTGCTGCCGATCACCTTCGGCCTGCCGCCGGTGGCGGCGCTCATCATGCTGGCGGGCATCTATTACGGCGCGCAATATGGCGGCTCGACCACGGCCATCCTGATTAACCTGCCCGGGGAGAGTTCCTCGGTGGTCACCGCTATCGACGGTTACCAGATGGCGCGGCAAGGGCGCGCGGGTGCTGCGCTCGCCACGGCCGCGCTCGGCTCCTTCTTCGCCGGTTCGGTGGCGACCTTTCTGCTCGCCGTGTTCGCCCCGCCGCTCGCCGACCTCGCGCTCAAATTCGGCCCGCCGGAATATTTTGCGCTGATGGTGCTCGGCCTCGTCGCTTCGGTGGCGCTGGCCTCCGGCTCGGTGGTCAAGGCACTCGCCATGGTGGTCTTCGGCATCCTGCTCGGCCTGTCCGGCCAGGACGTCTACACCGGCACGCCGCGCTTCACCTTCGACATGCTGGAACTGGCCGACGGCATCGAGTTCGTCGCGCTGGCGATGGGCGTGTTCGGCATCGGCGAGATCGTCCGCAATCTGGAGGACGAGCACACCCGCACGGTAACGGTGCAGAAGGTGAGGGGGCTGCTGCTGTCGAAGGATGACGTCAAACGCATCGTCGGCCCGATCCTGCGCGGTACCTTCCTCGGCTCCTTCCTCGGCATCCTGCCGGGAGGCGGCGCGATTCTCTCCTCCTTCGCGGCCTATTCGATCGAGAAGAAGATTTCCCGCCACCCCGAGCGCTTCGGCAAGGGCGCCATCGAGGGCGTCGCCGGTCCCGAATCCGCGAACAATGCGGGTGCGCAGACCTCCTTCATCCCGATGCTCACCCTCGGCATTCCGTCCAACCCGGTGATGGCGCTGATGATCGGCGCGCTGATCATCCAGGGCATCGTGCCGGGCCCGAACGTGGTCAATGAGCAGCCGAATCTGTTCTGGGGCATCATCGCCTCCATGTGGATCGGCAATTTCATGCTGGTGGTGCTGAACCTGCCGCTCATCGGCATCTGGGTGCGGCTGCTGACGGTGCCGTACCACATCCTGTTCCCGCTGATCGTCGGCTTCTGCTGCATCGGCGTCTACAGCGTGAACAACAACGCGATCGACGTGTACACGATGGCGATCTTCGGACTGATCGGCTACGTGCTGGTGAAGCTGCACTGCGAGCCCGCGCCGCTGCTGCTTGGCTTCATCATCGGGCCGATGCTGGAGGAGTATCTGCGGCGCGCCATGCTGATCTCGCGTGGCGACCCCACCGTGTTCTTCACCCGGCCGATCTCCGCCACCATGCTCGGCCTCGCGGCCCTCGCGCTGATCGTCGTGCTGCTGCCCTCGGTGCGCAAGAAGCGCGAGGAGGCCTTCCAGGAATAAGTGTCCACAGGCCTGTTGGGGAAAGATGAGGAAGCGTGGCTGACGCTATGGACAGGCCCATACGCCTCTGCTACACGACCCCCCGTTCGCAAGGCAACGCCGCGCGGCAAGGGCGCATAGCTCAGTTGGTAGAGCAGCTGACTCTTAATCAGCGGGTCCTAGGTTCGAGCCCTAGTGCGCCCACCAAATCTCCGGTCGATGGAATTTTGGTGGTTTCCGGCGGCGAGGATTAATCCTCCCCGCCCGATATATTGGTCGGAAACGGCCGCTTCCCCTCTTTCTTTCCAATCACGATGTGCACCGGCGATTCCGCGCCCGCGCTTCAGGCCGTGCATTGCGCGATTTCGCGCCTATATGTTGGCGGGCGAGTTGTTCCGCCGCGCGCGGCTTTTCGGAGGATCGATCGATCGAACATTCAGGCACGATGCTCTGCGCCCATTGCCGCCGCTGCGGGCGCCGTTCGGCGGTGGCGCGAGGCGACCAGAACGCCCTTGCCGCGCCCGGACCTAACGAGGCAGCTCCCCGCCTGCGCTGCGACATGTGCGGCGGTCGGCAGGTGACCCTGTTCAATGCGCAAGGCCCGGTCGAAATGCTCGCCTTTCTCTCCGGTCGCATCTGAACGAACGATTCAGCTTCCGGCGCGTTAGACCCGCAACGCGAATGGTCTCACGGGCCGGGAGAATGATGATGACGACGATCAACGGTGAATCGAACGGCGTGAACGAATTTTCCGCCGCGACAGGCCAGGGCCCTCTCGGCGGGGACCGCCCGAGCAGCCCCGGCGCTTTCGGCGCCAATGCCAAGCCCTCGGAAGCCGACGCGGCCACCGCCGCTTCGTCGCTTGTGGAGGCGGCCCGGCCGGAGCGGCGCTACTCCTTCAACATGCTGGTTGCGACGGCGGTACTGGCCTTTGCCGCCGGGCGGATCTGCAGCCGCTGAGCGCCGCGCGCCTCGGCCTGCCGCGCGGTTCTGCGCGGCCTATTCGGAAAGATCACATGCAGACCCTGACCGTGCGTCACGTGACGCAGTATAATTACGCCAACCCCGTCGTGTTTCAGCCGCACCGGCTGATGCTGCGCCCGCGTGACAGCCACGACCTGCGTGTGGTGAGCGCGGAGCTTTCGCTCTCGCCGCATGCCAATGTGCGCTGGCTGCACGACGTGTTCGGCAACTCCGTTGCCGTCGTCGACTTCCTGGAGTCGGCCAGCCAGCTCAAGATCGAGAGCGTGCTGACGCTGGAGCGCTACGGCATGGGCTCCTCGGTGTTTGAAATCGAGGAGAACGCGAAGGAATATCCCTTCGTCTACTCCTCCGACGACCGCATCGATCTCGGCCGCATGCTGGATTGCCACTATCCCGATCCCGGCAATGAGCTGGAACAGTGGGCCAAGGGCTTCGTCGCGGGGCGGCCGACCGACACCATGGCCCTTTTGTCGGACCTCAATGACGGCATCCACACCGGATTCCTCTACAATGTCCGCCACGAAGAGGGCACGCAGACGCCGCTGGAGACGCTGCGCCTCGGAACCGGGTCGTGTCGTGATTTCGCTCTGCTGCTGATCGAAGCCGCGCGCTCGCTTGGCTTCGGCGCGCGTTTCGTCACCGGCTACCTCTACGATCCCGCGCTGGATGGCGATGCGCCGGCCGTCATCGGCGCGGGCGCAACCCATGCCTGGGCGGATATTTACCTGCCGGGCGCCGGCTGGGTGGAGTTCGACCCCACCAACGGCACGATCGCCGCCGACAACCTTATCCGCGTCGCCGTGACACGCGACCCGAGCCAGGCCGTGCCTGTCGCGGGCGGTTTCACCGGGATGGTCGGCGATTATCTCGGCATGAATGTCGACGTGTCGGTGCGGTCGCTGCCGCCGGAGGCACTGGCGGCCTAGAACGGATAGCGACTACGCTCCGCCCGTCAGTACCTGCTTATCAATTGCACTAGGTCGAAGGGGCCTGCCGTATTGACGGCAGGCCCCTTCGTTATTCGTCTCAGGCGTCGGCGCTTTCCAGCGTCGGGTAGTCGATATAGCCCTTGGCGCCGCCGCCATAGAGATGGTCGCGGTCGAGTTCGTTGAACGCGACGCCGCGGCGCAGGCGCTCCACCGCATCCGGCGAGGAGATGAACGGCTTGCCGAACGCGACGAGGTCGGCCTTGCCGGCGGCGAGGACCTGCTCGGCCAGCGCCTTGTCATAGCCGTTATTGACCATCCAGGTGCCGCTGAAGCGCTTGCGCAGTGCCTCGAAATCGAAGTCCGGGGCGATGTCGCGCGGGCCGCCGGTGGCGCCCTCGATCATGTGCACATAGACCGGGTGCAGGCTCTCCACCACGTCGAGCACATGGTTGAACAGCGCCTGCGGGTTGCTGTCCGACAGGCCATTCGCCGGCGTTACCGGGGAGAGGCGGATGCCGGTGCGGTTCGCGCCGATTTCGCCGATCACCGCCGCCAGTACTTCCTTCAGGAAGCGGGTACGGTTCTCGATGGAGCCGCCATAGGCGTCGGTGCGCTTGTTGGCGCCGTCGCGCAGGAACTGGTCGATGAGATAGCCGTTGGCGCCGTGGATCTCGACGCCGTCAAAGCCGGCGCGAATGGCGTTGGCCGCCGCCTTGCGGAAATCGTCGACAACGCCGGGAATCTCTTCCAGCGTCAGCGCGCGCGGCTCGTCGACCTCGGCAAAGCCGTTGTTCACATAGGTCTTGGTCTCGGCGCGAATGGCCGAGGGCGCCAGCGGGGCGGCGCCGCCGGGCTGCAGCGAGCGGTGCGAGACGCGCCCGACATGCCAGAGCTGCACGAACATGCGCCCGCCCTTGGCGTGCACCGCGTCGGTGACGCGCTTCCAGCCTTCGACCTGGGCTTCGGTGAACACGCCGGGCGTGTCCTGATAGCCCTGCGCGGTGTCGGAGACCTGCGTCGCCTCGGTGATGATGAGACCGGCGCTGGCACGCTGGCTGTAATATTCGACGGCGAGCGGGGAGGGGACCAGCCCTTCGACGGCGCGGTTGCGCGTCAGCGGGGCCATGACGATGCGGTTCGACAGCGTGATGTCGCCAAGGCGATAGCTGTCGAACAGGGACCTGGTGGTAGCCAAGGTTCGCTCCTGTGCGTTTGGTGCGACGCCCCTATTCGGGTACGCGCTTCGAGAGGAGACTTAATCACTGCGCGTCGGCTTCCAAGGGGCGAACGCACGGTCTTTTCGCAATGCAGCGAATGTCGGCCTTCTGGACTGCCTTTCGGCCTGCCGACCGAGCGCGTTAGGAGAATGGCCCCGCCATCGGCTAGAAGAGGCGGCCGGGCAACGGGACCTCTTGCGCATGATCGACATCGCCACGCGCGTCTACAACCACACCTGGAAGATCGATCCGATCGTCCGCTCCGTGCTCGACACGGATTTCTACAAGCTGCTGATGGCGCAGACGATCTATCGCCGCCATTTCCAAACCCGCGTGACCTTCGGCATCATCAACCGCACGAAGAGCGTGCGCATCGCCGATTTCGTCGACGAGGGAGAACTGCGCGAGCAGCTGGACCATGTGCGCTCGCTCGCCCTGACGCGTGGTGAATCCACCTGGCTGCGCGGCAACATGTTCTACGGCAAGCGGCAGATGTTCTCGCCGGACTTCGTTGCCTGGCTCGAAGGCTTCCGCTTCCCCGCCTATCACCTCGAAAAGCGCGAGGGTCAGTATGAGCTGACCTTCGAGGGGCCGTGGATCGAGACCACCATGTGGGAGATTCCCGCGCTCGCCATCATCAACGAGCTGCGCTCGCGCGCGGTGCTGCGCAGCATGGGGCGGTTCGAGCTGCAGGTGCTCTATGCGCAGGCGATGACGCGGGTGTGGAAGAAGGTGGAGCGGCTCAAGGCGCTGGGCGGCGCCAATGTCGCGGATTTCGGCACCCGCCGGCGGCACGGCTTCCTGTGGCAGGACTGGTGCGTGCAGGCGATGATGGAAGGGCTCGGCGAGAGCTTCCTCGGCACCTCCAACTGCCTTATCGCGCTGCGCCGCGAGGTCGAGGCGACCGGCACCAACGCGCATGAGCTGCCCATGGTCTATGCCGCGCTGGCTGATTCGGACGCGGAGCTGGCCGAGGCGCCCTACAAGGTGCTGTCCGACTGGCAGAAGGACTATGAGGGCAATCTGCGCGTCATCCTGCCCGATACCTTCGGCACCACGAACTTCCTCGCCAACGCGCCGGAATGGGTCGCCGGCTGGACCGGTATCCGCATCGACAGCAAGGATCCGATCGAGGGCGGCGAGGAGGCGATTGCCTGGTGGCGCGCGCGCGGGCAGGACCCGACTCAGAAGCTCGCCATCTTTTCAGACGGGCTCGACATCGACGACATCGAGCGCATCTACCGCCATTTCCGCGGCCGGATGCGGATGGGGTTTGGCTGGGGAACCTTGCTGACCAACGATTTCCGCGGCTTCGCGCCCGATGGGCGGCTCGATCCGATCTCCATCGTCTGCAAGGTCATCTCCGCCGACGGACGGCCGACGGTGAAACTTTCCGACAACCCGACGAAGGCGATGGGGCCGCCCGAGGAGGTCGAGCGCTACCAACGGGTTTTCGCGGCGACGACCCAGCCGGCCCGCGCTGTTCTCGTGTGAACAACATAATCGTTGGAGGTATTATAATAAACAACGTCGCCTTGCTGTCCAATCGGGCCAAGAGTTGCCGCAATCGGTTGGCAAGGTGAAAAATCAGTTATGTGACTTTCTTGCATCAAGCGGGTACCTGCGGTTAGTGTGTCGCCGGGCGTGCGAAGCAGAAAGATCTCTCGTGTGGAAGCCGGCCCGAAAGGGTCTGCCAAGAACCGGAAATAACGCATGCGAAGTGTCGAGCACCGCGAAATCGAGTGGATGACTGTGGGCGTGATGGGGCGCTGCCGGTCCGAACGCCGAGCCGATGCGGAGACTTCCGTGCCTTCCCGCCGCGAATCGTGCCAGCCTTGCGTGCCCCCCGGCGCCGTTGTCCTCAAGCCCCCGGTAGAGTGACGCGCGACATGTCGACTTCATCGCAAGAGCCGCGCGGTACGGGCCTTTCATCGACACTTGTCAGCGATTTCCGCGCAATTTTGAACTCTCTTGAGCAGGAGAAGGCGGCGCGCAAGGGCGATTCGGACGAGCCGGCTCCCGTATCGGGGGGGCGGTCTGCGGGCGAGACGCTCGCCAAACCGGTCGCACCACAGGCTCCCGCTGTCGCCGGTCCCGTGCCGCCGCGCCGGCTTCCCCCGGCCGGTCCGCTTCCGCCGGCGCCCTATTCCGATGTCCGCACCAAGATCGCCGCCCTTGGCGAGGTGAAGGACATGTTCGTCGCTCGTCCCGCCACGATGGGGGCCGCCGGCAGCCCTCTGGCGCCGCATGAACTCCCGCCCGTGCCGCGTGCTCCCACGGAGGGCTCTACCGCCGCGCAGCCGACGGAAGCCGGCAAGCCGATGCTCTCCCGTCTGCCGACGCCGGTTCCGCCCGCCCCGAGCGCGGGCGCCGAGACCCGCCGGCGTGGCTTCGGCGCAGCGCGCGATTGCGAGCCTGTCGCCCGCCGCCGCCGGGCGACGTCCTCCGACGTCATTACCTGGAAACGCCTGGCATTGCTGACCGTCTGCATGGCCGTTGCGGGCGGTGGCGCCATGGCGCTGCAATCCGTCGTAGGCCGCGAGGAGGCGAAGGTCGCGCCCGAGGCGATCGGCAATGCCGCGATCGCGAGTGTCGCTCCCTCCACGCCGCTGGCCGCCGTTGCTGCGCCTGTCGCATCGGAAGCAGAGGCATCCCCCCCGCCGGCAAAACCTGCCTTCGCCATTGCTGCCGCGCCCGCCCCGGCGGCGGTTCCCAATGTCGCCGCCATCGTGGCCGATGTGCCCCAGCCGGTTCTTCGCAACGCCGCGCCGGTGTTCGAGCCCGCGCCGCGCCCGCAAGTCCCGGCCAGCGCTGCCGCCTTTGCCTCGCCTGACAGTGGCGATGGCGATGCCGCTGTGGCCGTGCCCGAGAAGCCGAAGGCGGTGGCCATGCCAAAGCAGGCCCCGCTGCCGCCGCCCGCACCCTCCCGTCAGGTCGCCGCCGCGACACCCGCCGAGGCGGCTTCCGCCCCCGCTCATGCGGCCCCCGAGCCGGCCGCGGACGAGACGCCGGATGGCGACGGCGCGTCGCAGGCCGGTTTCGGCGGCGATCCGGTCGGCACCGCGACGATCCGTTCCTCCGTCACCATGCGCTCCGAGCCCAAGCGCGGCGCGTCCGCCATCGGCAATTTGCAGAGCGGGCAGAAGGTGGAACTCGTCGCCTGCGATGGCTGGTGTGAGGTCATCGTCGAGGGCAAACGCGGCTTCATCTACAAGAGCTTCGTCGACACCCGCGCCGTCCGGCAGGCCGACGCCGTACCGGAATGAGCCGTGCAGGCGCGGTAACATCTTGAATCAATGATTGAACCCGAGCCGGCGGGGAAGGCGCCCCGCATGGCTCGTCACGACTCTGGTCGCGTGTTAGACCCCGAGCCGACAGTATCATCCGAGGAAGTTCGCAATGGCTCAGAGCCCGGTCGCGGAGAGCGCGCCTATCCGTGTAGGCGTCATCGGTGTTGGCGTGATGGGGTACAACCATGCGCGCGTGCTCGGCGACCTTCCCGGCGCGCAGATGGTGGGCATTGCCGATCCCGACGAGGCGCAGCGCGGCAAGGTCGCGGCATTGCTGGGCTGCACGGCCGTTGCTTCGGTCGACGAGCTGATCGCCCTCGGGGTCGATGCGCTGGTCATCGCCGCGCCGACGCACCTGCATCATGACGTCGCGCTGGCGGCCATCGCCGCCGGCAAGCATGTGCTGGTGGAAAAGCCGATCGCCCCCACCGTCGCCGAGGCCGAGGCCATCGTCGCGGCGGCCAAGGCAAAGGGCGTGGCGTTGATGGTCGGCCATGTCGAGCGCTTCAACCCGGCGGTCGAGGCGGTGAAAAACGCCATTCGCGGCGAGGAGATCCTCTCCATCGGCATCACCCGCGTCGGCCCGTTCCCCCCGCGCATGTCCAATGTCGGCGTGGTGATCGATCTCGCCGTGCACGACATCGACCTGATCTGCCACTTCACCGGCTCGCATATCGCCGAGGTTCAGCCGCAGGTGAAGGCGGCGGTGGCGGACCGCGAGGACATTGCGCTGCTGCAGTTCCGCACCGCCAATGGCGTGCTGGCGCACATCAACACCAACTGGCTGACGCCGTTCAAGGCGCGCACGGTGCATGTCGCCACCCGCAAGAAGTACGTTATCGGCGACCTGCTCACCCGTCAGGTGACCGAGTGCTTCGACTACAAGCCCGATGGCAGCTATTCGATGCGCCATCTGCCGGTGGCCTATGCCGAGCCGCTGCGTGTCGAGCTGACCCGCTTCCTCGAAGCGGTGCGCGGCGACCGCGATCCGGCGGTGTCGGGCGAGGATGGCGTGGCCGCCATCGCCACCGCCATGCGCTGCCTGGAGAATTTCCCCGCCCCGAAATCGGCTCCCGAGACGCCCCTGCGCGTCGTCGCCGCCGGCTGAGCGAGACAACTCATGAATTCGCACGTGAAGACCGACAGCGCTCCCGTCGCCCTGGCGCCGATCCCTTTCATCGACGTTGCCTCCCAGCGCGCCCGTCTCGGCACGCGGATCGACGAGGCGGTGACGCGGGTGCTGAACCACTGCCGCTTCGTGAACGGCCCGGAAGTGACAGAGCTGGAGAGCCAGCTCGCCGCCTTCGCCGGCGCCAAGCACGCGATTTCCTGCTCCAGCGGCACGGATGCGTTGGCCATGCTCCTCATGGCCTGGGGCGTGAAGGCCGGCGATGCGGTGTTCTGCCCGTCCTTCACCTTCTGCGCCACCGCCGAGGTGGTGCCGTGGGTGGGCGCGACGCCGGTCTTCGTCGACGTGCTGGAAGACACCTTCAACATGGACCCGCGCAGCCTTGAGGCCGCGATCAAGGTCGCGACCGACAAGGGCCTGACGCCGAAAGTGGTGATCCCGGTCGATCTGTTCGGCCAGCCGGCGGATCTCGACGCCATCCTCGCCATCGCCAGGGCGCATGGGCTGAAGGTGCTGTGCGACACGGCGCAGGGCTTCGGCGCCACCTGGAACGGCAAGCGCACCGGTTCCTTCGGCGACGCGACCGCCACCAGCTTCTTCCCGGCCAAGCCGCTCGGCTGCTTCGGCGATGGTGGCGCGGTGTTCACCGATGACGACGACCTCGTGCCGGTGCTCAAGAGCGTGCGCGAGCACGGCCAGGGCGTCGACAAGTACGAGAATGTGCGCATCGGCATGACCGGCCGCCTCGACACCATTCAGGCCGCCATCCTCCTGGAAAAGCTGTCGATCTTCGAGGACGAGATCGCCGCCCGCCAGCGCGTCGCCACGCGCTATAACGAGGCGCTGAAGGATGTGGCCATCGTGCCGGTTGTCGATCCGCGCGCGACCTCGATCTGGGCGCAGTACACCATCCGCCTGCCGCATGGCGTGCGCGACGGGCTGGGCGCGGCGCTGGCCCGCGAGGGCGTGCCGACGGCGGTGTATTATCGCATTCCGATGCACCGCCAGCCGGCCTATGCGCAGTATCCCGCGGCCGGCAACGGCCTGCCGGTGTCCGAGCGGCTCTCCGGCGAAGTCATCAGCCTGCCGATGCACGCCTATCTCGACGAGGCGGCGCAGGACCGGGTGATCGCGGCGGTGCGGCGGGCGCTGGGCGCCTGAGGGCGGTATAGGGGCGTCATCCCGGACGGCGGACGGCCGATCCGGGATCGTTCGCGACAGGCGCGCCCATAGGACGGGGATCCCGGCGCTGTGCTGAGGCCGTGATGACATGGAGCTTCGCGACCCGCTGGCGGGCGGGGGCGGGCTCCGTTAGGTTCCCGCACCTCTCAGTTCGTCCGGGCATTCCATGATTCGCAGCATCTTCTCCGTCGGCGGCTGGACGCTGCTCTCGCGGCTGACGGGCTTCGTGCGCGACATCGTGATGGCGGCGGTGCTGGGTGCCGGCCCGGTGGCGGACGCTTTCTACATCGCCTTCCGCCTGCCGAACCATTTCCGCTCGATCTTCGCAGAAGGCGCGTTCAACACCGCCTTCGTGCCGGCCTATGCGCGGGTGAAGACGGTGGAGGGGGATGGCGCGGCACGGCGCTTCGCCGATGGCATCCTCTCGGCCGTGGTCGTCGTCCAGCTCGCTATTCTGGCCTTTGCGCTGGCGGCGACCAGCTGGGTGGTGGCGGCGCTGGCGCCGGGCCTGTCGGCCGATCCCGAGCGCTTCGCGCTGACGGTGGATTTCACCCGCATCACATTTCCCTATCTCGGGTTGATCGCGGTGGTCACGCTGGTCGGCGGCGTGCTGAACGCCAATGACCGCTTCTGGGCGGCCGCAAGCGCCTCGATCCTGCTCAACGTCGCCATGGTCGGCACGCTGAGCTTTGCCGGCCTGTTTCCCACCGCTGGCCACGCTGCGGCATGGGGCGTGCTGATTTCCGGCTTCCTGCAGGTCGGGCTGCTGGTGTGGGATTCGCAGACGCATGGTCTGGGCCTGCGCTTCGGGCGCCCGAGGCTCGATCCGGAGATGCGCCGCTTCCTGTGGGCGCTGGGCCCGGCGATCATCGGCTCGGCGGGTGTGCAACTGGCGCTGTTCGCCGACACCATCATCGCCTCCTTCCTCCCGCAGGGCGCCATCGCCGCGCTGTTCTATGCCGACCGGATCAACCAGCTGCCCATCGGCGTCGTCGGCATCGCGGCAGGCATCGTGCTGCTGCCGGAAATGTCGCGCCGAATTGCCGCCGACGACCTCGATGGCGCCCGCTTCGCTCAGGCGCGGGCGATCGAACTGACCATCCTGCTGGTGCTGCCCTTCCTCGCGGCCTCGCTGGTCATCCCCGAGATCATCATGCGCGGGCTGTTCCTGCGCGGGGCCTTCACGCCCGAGGCGGCGGCCGCCGCCGGCGCGACGCTGGCGGCTTATGGCGTGGGGCTGGTGCCTTTCGTCATCATGCGCGCCTTCATGTCGCCCTTCTACGCGCGCGGCGACACGCGAACCCCGGTGCTGGCGACGCTCGGCGCGGCGGTGGTCAACATCCTGCTGAAAATCTGGCTGATGCACGATCTGGCGCAGGTCGGGCTGGCACTGGCGACCTCGGCAGGCGGCTGGATCACGGTGATCGCGCTGGCCGTGTTGGCGCGCTGGCGCGGCTATGAGTGCGGCGACGCGCAACTGGCGGGCAAATTGCCGCGCCTGATGCTGATCGGGGTGGGGATCGCCGCGGCGCTTTTCCTCGCCGGTCGCTATGGTCCGGCGCTGGTTGCAGTGCTTCCTCATGGGCGCGATATCGCGCTGCTGGCATTGTGCATTGCGGCCGGCGGCTCGGCCTATGCGGTTCTGACGGTAATGCTGATGCGGGTGTCCTACCTCAAGGCGCTTCTGCGCGGCAGGCCGCCGCTGCGTTGACCGATCAGTTTTCTCGCTTACGCGGTGCAGCAAAATTTGCTACTCGATCACCGCTAAGCGTCTCCTGAGCGGGGCTGAGGCGTAGCGCACGTCGCCGGAACCATCTCGGCGTCGAACGATAGCTGTCTCGGAGATAGACGCATGACTGCCGCCTTCGCTCGCATTTCCCTTGTCGCATTCTCGCTCGTCGGACTGACCCTTGCGGGGTGCTCGGAACAGAAGCAGGCACAGCAGGCGGCGCCTCCCGCCGCGCCGGTGACGGTGGCCCTGCCGACGACGCGCAGCATCACCGACACGGACGAGTATGTCGGCCGTTTCACCGCGATCGACCTGGTGCAGGTCTATGCCCGCGTCTCCGGCTATCTCGAGAGCATCAATTTCACCGACGGCCAGCTGGTGAAGCAGGGCGACCTCCTGTTCACCATCGACAAGCGCCCCTTCCAGGTGGCGCTCGATCAGGCGCAGGCCAATCTCGCCAAGGCACAGGCGGATCTCGACTTCTCCCAGTCCGACCTGAAGCGCGCGCAGACGCTGATCGACGACAAGACCTCGAACGCCATTTCCAAGCAGGCTTACGACCAGCGCCTGCAGAGCGAGCGGTCGGCCAACGCCAGCGTGTCGGCGGCGCAGGCGGCCGTGCATGCCGCCCAGCTGGACGTCGAATTCACCGATCTGCGCTCCCCCGTCACCGGGCGCATCGGCGACCGCAAGGTCTCGGTCGGCAACCTCGTCACCGGCGGCGCGGGCGGCGCCAACACCAACACGCTGCTCGCCACCATCGTCTCGCTCGATCCGATCTATTTCGAGTTCACCTATGACGAGGCGTCGTTCCTGCGCTACCAGCGCATGGCGAAGGCGATGGGTGACAGCGGCAAGCCGATCCAGGTCCGCCTTGGGCTGATCGACGAGAAGGGTTTTCCGCACGAAGGCACGCTCAACTTCGTCGACAACCAGATTGACGCCAACACCGGCACGATCCGTGGCCGCGCCCAGTTTGCCAATTCGGACGGGGTGTTCACCCCCGGCATGTTCGGCCGCATTCAGGTGCCGTCCTCGGCGCCGCATGACGCGCTGGTGGTGCCGGACGTCGCCATCGGCACCGAGCAGACGCGCAAGTTCGTCTATGTGATGGCGCCGGGCGACCAGCCGCAGGTGCCGCAGATGAAGTACGTCACGCTCGGCCGCGTCTATGACGGCCAGCGTGTCATCACCAGCGGTCTCGATAAGAACGATCTGGTCGTGGTGAACGGTCTGGTGCGCATCCGTCCTGGCGCCAAGGTGGTCGGCAAGCCCGAGCAGCCGGCGCCTGCCGCCGCGCCCGCGCCTGCAGCTGCCGCGGCGCCCGCACCTGCCGCGGCGCCCGCAGCTGATGCCGCCGCCAAGCCCGCCAACTGAGCGCGGGAGCCAGGGCCATGAAGTTTTCGCATTTCTTCATCGACCGCCCGATCTTCGCCTCGGTGGTTTCCATCGTGGTAATGATCCTTGGCGCGGTCGCCTATGTCTCGCTGCCGGTCGCGCAGTATCCCGATATCGCGCCGCCGGTGGTGAACGTCACCGGCCAGTACCCGGGCGCGAGTGCCGAGACGGTCGCCGACACCGTGGTCTCGCCCATCGAGCAGCAGATCAACGGCGTCGAGGGGATGCTCTACATCTCCTCGAACTCGACCGCGGATGGGCGCTTCTCGATCGCGGTGACCTTCGACATCGGCACCGATCTCGATATTGCGCAGGTTCAGGTGCAGAACCGCGTCGCCACCGCCACACCGCGCCTGCCGCAGGAAGTGCAGCAGATCGGCGTCACGGTCGCGAAGTCGTCGCCCGACATTCTCATGGTGGTGAGCCTGTTCTCGCCCGATGACTCGCGCGACTCGCTGTTCATCTCCAACTACGCCAACCTGCAGATCAAGGATCAGCTCCAGCGCGTGCCGGGCGTCGGCTCGATCACCGTGTTCGGCTCGCGCGACTACGCCATGCAGGTGTGGCTCGACCCGCTGAAGCTGCAGGCGCTCAACCTCACCGCCACCGACGTCACCGCTGCCCTTCAGGCGCAGAACCTCCAGGTCGCCTCGGGCGTGCTGAACGCGCCGCCGGTCGAGAAGCAGCTGGCCTTCCAGGTCGCGGTGCGCACGCTGGGGCGCCTGTCGACGCCGGAAGAGTTCGGCAACATCGTCGTGCGCCAGAGCGGCAATGCCGTGGTGCGGCTGCGTGATGTCGCGCGCATCGGCATCGAAGCGCAGGACAATTCCTCGATCTCCTATTTCGACTCCAAACCCTCCGTTGCGCTCGGCATCTTCCAGCTGCCGGGCTCGAACGCGCTGGCGACCGGCCAGGCGATCGAGGCGCAGATCCGGGAAATCGCCAAGAGCTTCCCGGCGGGCGTGGCTTATTCCACCGCCTACAACCCGACGCAGTTCATCGCCGAATCCGTGCGCGCGGTGGAGGACACCATCCTCGAGGCCATCGTCCTCGTGGTTATCGTGGTGATCCTGTTCCTGCAGACCTGGCGGGCGGCGATCATCCCGATCCTGGCGATCCCGGTGTCGCTGATCGGCACCTTCTTCATCATGAGCCTGTTCGGCTTCTCGCTGAACAACCTGTCGCTGTTCGGCCTGGTGCTGGCCATCGGCATCGTGGTCGACGACGCGATCGTCGTGGTGGAGAGCGTCGAGCACAACATCTCCACCGGCCTCTCGCCGCGCGATGCCGCCTACAAGACCATGGACGAGGTGGGCGGCGCGCTGGTCGCGATTTCGCTGGTGCTGGCCTCGGTGTTCATTCCCTCGGCCTTCATCACCGGCATTTCCGGCGAGTTCTACCGTCAGTTCGCGCTGACCATCGCCGGTTCGACGCTGATCTCGCTGCTGGTATCGCTGACCCTGTCGCCGGCCATGTGCGCGCTGCTGCTCAAGCCCCACAAGGGCCCCGAGCACAAGCCGGTGTGGTTCCTGCGGCCGATCACCGGCTTCTTCCACTACTTCAACAAGGGGTTTGACGGCCTCTCGCGCGGCTATGGCTGGCTGACCGGCAAGCTGGTGCGCTTCGCGGTGATCGTGCTGCTCGTTTATGTCGGCATCCTCGCCGGCGGCTTCCAGCTGTTCCGCATGACGCCGCAGGGCTTCATCCCGGCGCAGGACCGCGGCTACCTCATCGTCGCCGCGCAGCTTCCCGGCGGTGCCGCGCTGTCGCGCACCAACGAGGTGATGACGCGCGCCGCCAAGGAAGTGCTTGCCACGCCGGGTGTTGCCCATGTCGTGAACATCGTCGGCTTCTCCGGCGCGACCTTCACCAATGCGCCCAATGCCGGCGCCATGTTCGTCATTCTCGGGCCGGCGGAGGAGCGGGCCAAGCACCCCGGCCAGTCGGCGGCGGCCATTCAGGGGCAGCTGTTCGGCAAGCTCGGCTCGATCGAGGAAGCGTTCATGATCGTCGTCATGCCGCCGCCGGTGAACGGCATCGGCAATGCCGGCGGCTACCGCATGATGATCGAGGATCGCGGCGGGCGCGGCTATGGCGCGCTGCAGGGCGCGGTCTATGCCATGATGGGCCGCGCGAACCAGACGCCGGGACTCAAACAGGTCTATTCGCTGTTCGAGACCTCGACGCCGCAGCTCTTCCTCGATATCGACCGCACCAAGGCGCAATTGCTCGGCGTCAACATCGCCGACGTCTTCGCGACGCTGCAGACCTTTATCGGCTCGTCCTATGTCAACGACTTCAATCTGTTCGGCCGCACCTACCGCGTGCAGGCGCAGGCCGACGCGCCCTATCGCCTGACCTCGGACGACCTGTTGCGCCTTCGGGTGAAGAATGCCGACGGGCAGCTCGTGCCGCTCGGCTCCTTCACCACGGTGAAGGACATTTCCGGCCCCTACCGCGTGCCGCGCTACAATCTCTATCCGGCGGCGGAGCTGGACGGCGACGTTGCGGGCATCTCGCAGGGGCAGGCGATCCAGCTGATGCAGAACATCGCAGCGGAGACGCTGCCGGATGGCTTCTCGTTCGAGTGGACGACGCTCGCCTACCAGCAGGTGAGGGCGGGCAACACCGCGATCTTCGCCTTCGGGCTTGGCGTGGTGTTCGTCTTCCTCGTCCTGGCGGCGCAGTATGAGAGCCTCACACTGCCGCTGGCGGCCGTGCTCATCGTGCCGATGTGTCTGATCGCGGCTGTCACGGGCATCCTGCTGCGCGGGCAGGACAGCAACATATTGAGTCAGGTCGGCTTCATCGTGCTGATCGGTCTGGCGGCGAAGAACGCGATCCTGATCGTGGAGTTCGCCAAGCAGCTGGAGGATAGCGGCGAAAACCGCTTCGCCGCTGCGACCCATGCCGCCCAGCTGCGCCTGCGCCCGATCATCATGACCTCGCTCGCCTTCATTCTCGGCGTGGTGCCGCTGGTGCGGGCGACCGGCGCCGGCTCCGAACTGCGTCAGGCGCTCGGCACGGCGGTGTTCTCCGGCATGATCGGCGTGACCGTGTTCGGACTGCTGTTCACCCCGACCTTCTACGTGGTCTGCCGCTGGCTGGCGGGCTTTGGCGAACGCCGGCGCGAGCGCAAGCTGGCCGCGGCGGAAAACACGCCGCATTGAGACGGGCTCGTTCCCAAACAAAAAGGCGCCCTGCGGGGCGCCTTTTTCATGTGAGCGTCGTGTTTGAATTCAGTCCAGCACGGCGGCCTTCAGCAGGCACACCATGGTGGCATGCGCCGTCTCGCCGCTCAGATTGCGGATGACATGGCGACGGTCGCAGCGGTAGCGCAGCGTCTCACCGGAACGCGCGGTCTCGACGATGTCGCCGCACTCGACCTGCAGCTCGCCGGAGATCACCGACAGGCACTCCACCGAGCCGCGCTGGTGGCCGTCCGAGATCAGCTCGCCGCCCGGCTCGGCGACGAAGTCGAACCATTGCAGCCATTCCACCGTCTTGATCCAGCCGGTGATGCTGAGCCGGCACTTGCCATCCTCGGAGAGCAGGATCGGCGTGTCGGCGCGCGTCAGGTGCTCGACGAAGGGCTCGTCATCGGTCGCCGCCATGAAGCGGTCGATCGACATGTCGAGCGCCTGCGAGAGCCGCCAGACGGTGGCCAGCGTCGGGTTGGTTTCGTTCCGCTCTATCTGGCTGATGATCGACTTGGCGACGCCCGACTGCTCGGACAGTTCCGATAGTGAGAGGTTGTAGGCCTTGCGCAGGCGCTGGATGGTACGGCCAAGCTGGCCGGTGATCGCCTGGGCGCCGGCATCCATGCCGATGCGGTCCAGGGTGCGGGTGCGGCCCGACATGGCGTCTCCCACTGGTTCAAAGCCGGAACTTAGGGCGTGGTGCCGCCCCGGCGCAAGCGGCCTAAATGGCGCGGGCGCGGCATTCACCGCAAATCGCGCGGGTCTGCGAGAGAAGGGGATGCGCGCGCGCGCGGGCCGGACTAGATTTACCGCCATGACACACGCCAACGCTCTTCCCACCATCGATGATGTCACCTCGGCGGCCGAGAGGCTCGCCCCGGTGGCCGTGCGTACTCCGCTGATTTCCTCGCCGAAGCTCGACGAGATCACGGGCGGGCGCATCTTCCTGAAGCCGGAGCCGCTGCAGCGCACCGGCTCGTTCAAGTTCCGCGGTGCCTATAACCGAATCTCGCGCATCCCGCCGGACCAGCGCGCGGGCGGCGTGGTCGCCTGCTCCTCCGGCAACCACGCGCAGGGCGTGGCCGCGGCGGCGACGCTGCTGGGCATGCGCTCGGTCATCGTGATGCCGAAGGACGCTCCGGCGATGAAGCGGGCCCGCACCATCGCCTTTGGCGGCGAGGTGGTCCAGTACGACCGTGAGACCGACGACCGCGACGCCATCGCCGGCGCCATCGCCCGCGAGCGCGGCGCGGTGTTCGTGCCGCCCTATGACGATTTTTACGTCATCGCCGGGCAGGGCACGGTCGGGTTGGAGATTGCGCAGGATCTTGCGGCGCAGGGCATCGCGCCGGATGTGGTCATCGCCAATGCCTCCGGCGGCGGCCTGATCTCCGGCATCGCGCTCGCGGTGAAGGACCGTTTCCCGGAGGCGCGGGTTATCACGGCGGAGCCCGCCGGCTTCGACGACCATGCGCGCTCCTTCCGCTCCGGCGGGCGCGAGCGCAACAATCAGGTCAGCGGCTCGATCTGCGACGCGTTGCTGGCGGCGACGCCGGGGCGGCTGACCTTCGAGATTTCCTCCCGCATCGTCGGGGAAGGGCTCTCGGCCACCGATGAGGAGGTGGCGCGCGCCGTCGCCTTCGCCTTCGAGGAACTGAAGATCGTGGTGGAGCCGGGCGGGGCGGTCGCGCTCGCTGCCGTCCTGGCGGGCAAGATCGATCTCAAGGACAAGGTCGCGGCGGTGGTGCTGTCGGGCGGAAATGTTGATGCGCAAATGTTCGCGCGCTGCCTCGCCGTCGCCTGAGGCCTTTCAGGCGGCGTCGCTGAACGGTTTCAGCCGGGCCTGTGCGACCTCGATATTGCGCAGGAATTGCTCGGTGCAGGCGCGCCAGGTGAATTTCAGCGCATAGGCGCGGGCGTCCGCGCGGTCGAGGTCGAGCGCCGCCAGCGCCGCGCGGCGCAGATCGTTGTCGAGCACGCCGGCCGGCGCGTCGGCGGGGGCCTCGCCGATCACGTCCATCGGGCCGGTCACCGGGTAGGCCGCGACCGGCAGACCGCTCGCCAGCGCTTCCAGCAGCACGATGCCGAAGGTGTCGGTCAGGCTGGAGAAGACGAAGACATCGGCGGCGGAGTAGATGCGCGCCAGCGCTTCGCCTTGCTGCAGGCCGAGGAAATGCACGCCCGGATAGCGCTTTTCCAGCTCCGCCCGCGCCGGCCCGTCGCCGACCACGACCTTGGAGCCGGGCAGGTCGAGCGCGAGGAAGGCGTCGATGTTCTTCTCCACCGCCACGCGGCCGACCGAGAGGAAGATGGGCCGGGGCAGGTCGCGCACGAGGGCGTCCATCTCGCCATAGGGGCGAGGGCGGAACAGTTCCGCGTCGACGCCGCGCGACCAGCGCATGATGTTGTGGAACCCGCGCGTGCGCAGCTCGCTCTCCAGCGTGCCCGTCGAGACCATGATTCCCGCGCCGGCATTGTGGAAGCGGCGCAGCCACGCGTAGGACAGCGCCTGCGGCACCGGCGCGCGGGCGGCGAGATATTCCGGGAAGCGTGTGTGGTAGCTCGTGGTGAAGCTGCGCCCGCGCCGCAGGCACACGCGCCGCGCCATCAGGCCGATCGGCCCTTCGGTGGCGATATGCACGAAGTCGGCGCCGATCTCGTCCATGCGCCGCGCCACCATGCCGGGCGTGGCGAGCGCGAGGCGGATCTCGGGATAGGTCGGCATGGGCAGGGTGCGGAAGTCGCCCGGCGTCAGGAAGTCGATGCGCGCGCCAAGAAGCGCGGCCTCGCGCGCGGTGTTCTGCAGCGAGCGCACCACGCCATTGACCTGCGGCGTCCAGGCATCGGTCGCGATCAGGATTCGCATCAGGCGGCGACTTTCGGCCTTTCGAGCAGCAGCGGCGCGTTAAGCCGCTCGCGGGTGCGGCGCGCCCAGTCGATCAATTCCATCCGCCCGTCGGCGTGTTCGACGATGGCGGTGCAGCTCTCGACCCAGTCGCCGCAGTTAACATACTCCACGCCGAAGCTCTCATGCATCACGGCGTGGTGAATATGGCCGCAGACCACGCCGTCCACCTTGTGGCGGCGCGCCTCGGTGGCGACGGCTTCCTCGAAGCGGCCGATGAAATTGACCGCGTTCTTCACCTTCAGCTTTGCCCACTGGCTCAGAGACCAATAGGGAAAGCCGAGCTTGCGGCGGAGCCAGTTGACATAGGTGTTGATGCCGAGCGCGGCGGTGTAGGCGCCGTCGCCGAGGAAGGCGAGCCATTTGGCGTGGCGCACGACGACGTCGAACACGTCGCCATGGATGACGAGGTAGCGCTTGCCGTTGGCCGCCTCATGAATGGCCGTCTCGACCACTTCGATGCCGCCGAAATGACTGCCGTAATAGTCGCGGAGGAATTCATCATGGTTCCCCGGCAGGTAGACGATGCGCGCGCCCTTGCGCGCCTTGCGCAGCAGCTTCTGCACGACGTCGTTATGCGCTTGCGGCCAGTACCAGCCCGAGCGCAGCCGCCAGCCATCGACGATGTCGCCGACGAGATAGATCGTGTCGGCGTCGTAATAGCGCAGGAAATCGAGCAGGAGGTCGGCCTGGCAGCCCTTCGTGCCGAGATGGACATCCGACAAGAAGAGGCTGCGATAGCGGTGTGCCTCGGGCGTGTCGCTCACCTCGGAAGCCCTCCCCGTCATGCCCGGAAGCGGGCTTACCGATGGGTTCATGAGGCGACATAAGCCCGACTCGCATCACCGTTTTATGACGGGTGCTGCGGTGCAGCGTTCACAGGAAAAGCACGAGCACGCTGGAGGCGACGAGCGCGGCCATCACATAATTCACGATGCGCTGCTGACGCGGCGTCGACAGAAGGCGCGCCAGCAGGGCGCCGAAGCCGGCCCATAAAGCGAGGCTGGGCAGCGTGATGACGCCGCAGACCAGCGCGATGACGAGGATTTCCTCCAGCAGCCGGTCACCGCCCACCGTGGTGAAGGCGGGCACGAGGCTGAGCGCGAAGGCCCACGCCTTCGGGTTCACCCACTGGAACAATGCCGATTGCAGCAGCGTCATCGGCTTTTCCATCGCCGTGCCGCCGCCCGGCCCGCCCGCATTGGCGATCTTCCACGCCAGCCAGAGCAGATAGAGCGAGCCGGCGATCTTGAGCCCCTGATGCAGATAGGGAACGCTGATGAAAAGCGCACCGAGGCCGAGGCCCACGGCGACGATCATGACGGCGAAGCCGAAGGTGACGCCCCAGATCTGCGGCAGGGTGCGGCGGAAGCCGAAGGCGGCGCCCGATCCCGCCGAGATCATGTTGTTGGGACCGGGGGTAACGGCGCCGGCAATGGCGAACAGCACCAATGGCAGCAGCTGGCCGGACAGAAGCGGGCTGGGCACGGGCGTCTCCCGGATTTATGTCAGTTATGCTGACGTTTATCGCCCATTGCTAGACCTCGTGGCGGGCACCCGCAACCCGAAACCGCCGCGGCAAAGCCGAGCTCGTCCGGGCCACCCGCACAAAAAAACCGACCTCCCCGGAAGGGAGGCCGGCTTGAAAGCCTGACGATGCGTTCAGTGCGCCACCAGCAGCGGCACCGGCGGGTCCTCCATCAGCGAGGCGGTGACGCCGCCCAGCACCAGCTCGGCGATGCGCGAGCGGCTATAGGCGCCGAGCACCAGCAGGTCTGCGCCGAAAGCTCCGACCTCCTTGACGATGACGCTCGTGGCATCGCCCTCGCTGACGTGATGGTGCTTGGCATTGATGCCATGCGACTTGAGATAGGCGGTCAGCTGCTCGCCCGAGGCGGCGGCCTTGGTCGAGCCTTCCGCAATGGTCAGCACCTCGACTTCCGTCGCCTCGGCAAGCACGGGAAGCGCGAAGCGCACGGCATGGCCGGCCTCGCGCGAGGGCTTCCATGCCACCAGCACCTTGCCGATGCGGGCCGGCACAGGCTTGCCGGTCGGTACCACAACGACCGGGCCGTTGGCGGCCAGGGCGAGGTGTTCGGGAAGCGTGGCGGCGAGCTGATCGTCCACCGTGCCGTAGCGGGTTTCGCTGACGACCGTGATGTCGGAGAAGGTGACGGCCTCGCGCAGCGCCGACGTCACTTCACCATCGACGTTCGACCAGTGGCCGTTCACCCCGGCGGCGCCGACTGCCTGCTCGAACTGTGCCTTGAGCACGCCCTCCTTCTCCTTCGCCTCGCGCACCAGCTCGTTGACATAGATGGACAGCGCCCGGCCGACGCGCGGAACGCCCGTGGGATAGAGCGTATAGACCGCGCTGATCGAGGCGCCGGACTGGCGGGCGAGGGCGATCGCGAAGGCGAGGCGATCGTTGAAGCCGCTGTCGGCAGCGGCATGCAGGAGAATGGTGCGAATGGCCATGGCGTGTTTTTCTCCGTTGGCGGACGTTTCGTGCGGGTTTTCTGACGTTAGGTCACTCGGGTGGGATGCAAATCGGGGAAACCACGATCCGTAGGCAACATTATGCCACTGGGATGACGCAAGGTAATCGTCATCACGTCCTCGCGAACTCAACCTGGCGCCGATTGCCTCAGTTTAGAGCGTCAATAAGGTGTGCACCGGGTCGGTAGTCGGCCCATTGCCTTGGGGAGCACCTATGAGCCGTCGCATACTGGTCGTCGCCGCCGCCTTCGCCACCGCTCTCGCCGCCACCGCCGTCGTGGCGCAGACGGACGTCGTCAAGCAGCGCGAGACGCTCATGAAGGAGTTTGGCAACGTCACCAAGCCTGTCGGCGGCATGCTGCGCGGCAGTGTCCCGTTCGACCTCGCCGCCGTGAAGGCGGCGCTCGACACCTACGCGAAGAACGCCAAGGTCCTGCCGAGCCTGTTCCCCGCCGGTTCCGGCGAGGGCACCGATGCCTTGCCGAGCGTCTGGGAGCGCAAGGCCGAGTTCGACGGCCTGTTCGCCAAGCTCGCGTCCGACGCCACGGCGGCTAAGGGCGCCATCACGGATGAAGCCAGTTTCAAGGCCAATTTTCCCGGGGTGATCCGCACCTGCGGCACCTGCCACGACAGCTTCCGCAAGAAGAGCTGACGCGGTGGACGCCGCTTCAGGCGCGTCTGTCCAGGGCGCCTGGGCCGGCTATGTGCCGGCCTGGGACCTGCCGACGCGGCTGGCCAAATGGCTGTTGGCCGCGCTGGTCGGCCTCGCCTTTGCCAGCCGTTATTACGGCGACGCAGGTCTCGTCTGGCACCAGTGGAACGGCCTGGCCATTCTTGTCGTGATTGTCTTCCGCCTGCTCTGGGGCGTTGTCGGCGGCTCGACGGCGCGCTTTGCCAGCTTTCTGCGCGGGCCCGGCGCGGCATTGGGCTATCTCGCCAGCCTGCTGCGCGGGCGGCCGCAGCATTATCTCGGCCATAATCCGCTGGGCGGATGGATGGTGATGGCGCTTCTCGCCGTCGTCGCGGCGCAGGCGCTGACCGGCCTGTTCACCACCGACGACATCGCCGTCTACGGCCCGATGACGGCCGTTGTGAGCGACGAGACCATCGCCCGCGCCTCGGCTTGGCACCAGAAGATCTATCCGTTCCTGCTGGCGCTGATCGCGCTCCATGTCGCGGCGAACGTGCTCTATTCGCTGTTTGGGCGCGACAAGCTGATCGCGGCGATGGTCACCGGTCGCAAGCCCGCCGGCACCTATGTCGACCGCGCCCGCGCGACGCCCGGCTCGATGGCTCTCGCGCTGGCCTGTCTTGCGATCGCGATCGTGATCGTGTTCGGCGCAATCGCGCTTGCCGGCGGCGATCCGTTCCCTTAAGCCTCGCCGCCTCATTCGCATCTTCGGTCCGCCCGCGGGCGGGCCGAATCCAATCTCGTGGCGCCAAATGAACGCGCTAAAGGGCATCGCGCTGCAGATCGGCGCGACGTTCCTCTTCACCATCATGTCGGCCATGGTACGCATGGTGTCGGAGGACGTTCCGACCGGCGAAGTGGTCTTCGCGCGCTCGTTCTTCGCGCTGTTCCCGCTCATGGCGATGCTGGCCTGGCGCGGCGAGATAGGCGCCGCCGTGCGCACCGCCCATCCCGTCGGCCACATCGTGCGCGGCACGGTCGGCGTCATGTCGATGGGGCTGGGCTTTGCCGCGCTGGCGCGCATCCCGCTGGCCGATGCCACCGCGATCGGTTTCACCGCGCCGCTGCTCACCGTGCTGCTGGCAGCGCTGGTGCTGGATGAGCGGGTGCAGCTTTATCGCTGGGTGGCGGTGGTCGTCGGCCTCGGCGGGGTCGTGGTGATGCTCTGGCCGCATCTCGCCGGCAATTTCGACAGCCGCGAGCACCAGACCGGTGCGCTGATGGCGCTGGTCGCGGCCGGCTTCACCGCCGGGGCGATGATCCAGGTGCGCCGGCTCACCGCGACCGAGACCACCGCCGCCATCGTGTTCTATTTCCAGGCGCTCGCGGCCGTGGCGGGCCTTGCCACCGCCGGCTGGGGGTGGGTGGTGCCGACGATGCGCGAGGCGTTCATGCTGTTCGCCATCGGCATATTCGGGGGAATCGCGCAGATCCTGCTCACCGAGAGCTATCGCTGGGCGCCGGCTTCTGTGGTGGCGCCCTTCACCTATTCGGCGATGCTGTGGTCGCTGCTGCTCGGCTTCGTGCTGTTCGCCGAGGTGCCGCCCGTGCTGGTGGTGGTCGGCGCCGTCATCGTCATCGGTGCCGGCCTGTTCGTCATCTGGCGCGAGCGCCGTGCCGGCGCGGTGACCGCACCGGACGAGGGCGCGGTGCCGCCGACCGGGCCGATCACCTAGAAGGCCTTGAAGGTGATGATGGTGCGGGTGTCCTGGATGCCGGGAATCTGCTGCACCTTCTCGTTCACGAAATGGCCGATATCGGTGGCCTCGGGCACGTAGAACTTGACCAGCAGGTCGAACTCGCCCGCGGTGGAATAGATTTCCGAGGCGATCTCGGCATCCGCGAGGGCGTTCGCCACCTCGTAGGAGCGGCCAAGCTGGCATTTGATCTGCACGAAGAACGGGACCATCGGGAGGCATCCGGGCACGGTTTTGGTGCGCCACAGGAACAGAACCGGCCCCGCCGCGCAACCCCCGCCGCCATGCGCTTCCATACCCGGCTTGAAAGCGCGCGGCGCTTCGCCTATTGCGGGAGTAGTCGATCTCGTTGGGGTGCCCCGGAAGCAAGGCCGGGGCTGAGAGGCGGTGAGCCAACCCACGAACCTGATCCGGGTCATGCCGGCGGAGGAAACGGGTCGCGCGCGCCGGGCGTTTTGCGCTCGGCGTAGGACGCGCCCGGCCTTGCCGGCCAGGGAGGCGTGCCGATGACGGCGTCCACGGCGATTGCGGTGACGATAGCGGGTTCTGATTCCGGCGGCGGCGCCGGCATCCAGGCCGATCTCAAGACATTCTCTGCGCTGGGCGTCTATGGCGCCTCGGTCATCACCGCGCTGACGGCGCAGAACACGCTCGGCGTCACCGGTATTCACGACGTGCCGGGCGATTTCATCGCCGCCCAGATCGACGCGGTGTTCTCAGATCTCGCCGTGAACGCGGTGAAGATCGGCATGCTGTCGCGGCCGGAGGCAATCGGCGCCGTGGCGGCGGGGCTTGAGCGCCACGGCGTCGAAACGGTCGTGCTCGACCCCGTCATGGTGGCGGCTTCGGGCGACCGGCTGCTGGTGCCGGAGGCGGTGGAATCGCTGCGCACGCAGTTGCTGCCGCGTGCGCTGCTCATCACGCCGAACCTGCCGGAAGCCGCCGTGCTGCTCGATGAGGCGCCGGCCGCCGATCTCGCCGCCGTGCGTCGGCAGGCTGAGCGGCTGCGCGCGCTCGGGGCCCGGGCCGTGCTCATCAAGGGGGGCCATGGCGAGGGGCCGGAGAGCGTGGACGTGCTGCTCGACGCGGAAGGTTTCGCGGAATTCTCCGCCCCTCGCGTGGCGACCCGCAACACCCATGGCACGGGCTGCACGCTGTCCTCCGCCATCGCCGCCGGGCTGGCGCGGGGGCTGGGCCTTCGCGCGGCGGTCGAGGCGGCCAAGGACTATCTCACGCGGGCCATCGGCGCCTCCGACACGCTGAGCATCGGGCGCGGCCACGGCCCTGTGCATCACTTCCACGCCTGGTGGTGAGGGGCGGGTTGGGACCTGACGCAGCAGTTCGCCGAAGGCGCTTCTTCAAGCTTGTCCGGGAAACAGAGATATCTTTGTTTCCCGGCCCAGCGTAGGCGAAGCCGGAGCGCCGAGCCGGGATCCAGCGCAAGATTCCGCCGCAGGCGTCTGACTCTCGCCGCCGGGCGCGCCCGTGCCCGTTCTCGCCCCCCGCCATGCCATCGCCACCGCCTATGCCGGGCTGTTCTTCGGCATCGGCGTGTATCTGCCGTTCTTTCCGGTGTGGCTGGAGGGCAGGGGCTTCGACGCCTCGATGATCGCCTTCACCCTGGCGGTGCCCTTTGCCGTGCGCCTGTTCACCATGCCGCTTGGTGGGCTGGTGGCGGACCGCAGCGGGCGGCCGCGCGCGACGCTGGTCGCCTATGCGCTGGCGACGGCAGCGGCGTTCACCGGCGTCGCGCTGGCGCCCAATGTGGCGCTGATGCTGCTCGCGCTGGGCATTGCCGCCAGCTTCTGGCAGCCGAGCCTGCCAGTGCTCGACGCCTATGCCGTGGTGCGGCGCGCCGAGGGGCTGGTCGATTATGGCCGCGTGCGGCTGTGGGGCTCGCTGGCCTTCATCGCCGGCAATTTCGCCGCCGGCTTCCTGCTCGGGGGGCTGCCAGCGGATGCCATCGTCTGGTTCATCGTGGTGGGTAGCCTCATCGCCGCCGGCGCGGCCCTCACGCTGGACGAATTGCGCCTGCCGCCGCGCGAGGCGAGCGCGCATCGCCTGCCGCGAATCCCGCTCGTGCTGGCGCTCGCCATCGCGGCGGCGGCGCTGGTGCAGGGCTCGCACGCCACGCTGTACACCTTCGCCTCGTTGCACTGGCGCGCCATCGGCCTGTCGGATTCGGCGATAGGGTTGATGTGGGCGACCGGCGTCATCGCCGAGGTGGTGCTGTTCCGTTTCGGCACCGGGCTGACGCGCCGGCTGGGCGCCGACCGGCTGCTGCTCATCGGCGGGCTGGCCGGCGTGCTGCGCTTCGGCGC
>QFQD01000042.1 GCA_003241485.1 Ancylobacter novellus | reverse complement strand
AGGTAAAGGCCGAGAATCTCGCGCTTGGTGAGCTGCGATTCCAGCTGAATCGCGCGGCGCATCTCGTGCCACTTCGCCTTCCATTTGGCCGCGAGCCCGCGCTCCCCGCGTGGCTCCATGAGGCGTGCCACCTGCATGGTGAGCGTCGAACCGCCCGAGAGGATGCGGCCATGTGTCAGCAATTGCCCGGCGGCGCGCACCAGCGCGAGCGGATCGACGCCGCCATGCTGGAAGAAGCGCTTGTCCTCATAGGCCACCAGCATATCGACATAGCGCCGGTCGACATCTGAAAGCTCCGCCTTCAGCCGCCAGCGCCCGTCCGCCAGCGCGAAGGGACGCAGCAGCCGGCCGTCCCGGTCGAGCACCTCGACGGAGGTGGCGATGTTCGGCACCGGCGGGGCCGCCGCGCGCACGCCGGCCAGCCAGGCATAAAGCCCGCCCGCCATGAGCATCGCGGCGAGCACCGCGATGCCGGCAAGACGCGCAAGCCGGCGCCTCACCTGCGTACCCTTCTCATCGCGCGGCCCCCGTCACCTCGACCCGACCCGCATCGGTGCGGGCGAAGCGGCCAGGACGGTACATGTCCTCGACGATCGCCGGGGGATGGGCGTAGCTACCGGGCGAGACGGCGCGCACGACATAGGCGACACGCAAATTCAGCGCCTCCTCTCCGTCCTGCGTCCGGTCGAAGGCCGCGGCGAAGAAGGCGTCGCGGAACTCGGTGTGGGAGGTATCGCTCGTCTCGCCGAGCCAGGCCAGCGCGCCGGCATCCGAGCCCACCGCCAGAGCGGGATTGTCGATCTCGAAGCCGGCCGGCAGGTAGTCCACGAGCAGCACATGGCTCGGTCCCGCCTCGTCCTCCACCGCTTCCAGCACCACGACAAGGCGCTGGTTCTGCGCGACCTTGGCGGGGTCGACCGGCTTGCCCTCCAGCGTGAAATAGCTGCGCGTCAGGGTAAAACCAGCCGCATCAGCAGGCTCCGGCGTCAAGGGCGGGCCGTCGATGGTGACGGCGACGTCCAGCGGGGCCGTGCCACGATTGGTGATGACCACCGGCTTGGCCGCCAGTTCCTCCGGCGTGAGGCTGCGCTCGTAGATGCCGCTATGGGCGGCACCGTCGACATCCATCGCGATACCACGTCCCTCGCGCGCCGCGCGGGCGGCCAGCAACAGCCAGGAATCTTCCTGCGTCGAGGTCGGCCCGGCGTCGATGAAGGCGGTGGCGATGCGCGCGCGGGCGGTGCGGGCCGTTGTGGTGAAGCCCGCCTCGGAGGCGAGTGTCGCCACGCCGGCCGCATCGCGCAGGATCGAGCCGAAGTCCGGCCGGCCCGTGGTCAGCGTCTCCGGCGCATCCGGCAGAAGTTCCAGCGCCGCACCGAACACGCGCTCGGCACGCCCCTTGTCGCCGAGCATGGCGAGCGCCGCGCCGAGCTGGCCGCGCGCGAACGGGCTCTGCACATCTTCGAGCTTGGCATCGACGACATAGCGCAGATCACCGACCGGCGCCCTGCCATTGCGCGCCAGCACATAGATCGCATAGGCCGCGCCATCGTCCGTCGCCCCGTCGCTGGCGAAGGCGAGCGCGTTGCGCAGCCGGTCCAGTGCCAGCGAGAAGGGCTGGTCGGGAACCTGATGGCCCTTTTCGCGCGCACGGGTCAGGAAGTCCGTGACATAGGCATCGAGCCACACATCATTGCCGCCCGCCTGCCACAGGCCGAAGGAACCGTCCGAGCCCTGCCGGGCGACCAGCCGGGCAATGGCGTTAGCGATGGTTTCCTTGGGCTCCTTGGTCAGGCGGAAGCGCGAGGCGTTGCCGAAGTCGCTGAGATAGAGCAGCGGCATGGCCGTACTCGTCAGCTGCTCCGAGCAGGCGAAGGGATAGCGGTCGAGCGCGCCGAGCAAAGCCGGCACATCCAGCGCCGGGTCGGGGCCGGCGAAGACGCTTACCCCGCCCCGTCCGGGCACGAGATCGGCGACTAGGTCGCGGCTCAGCGTGATAGAGGCGCCCGGCGCGATGCTCTCGACACTGCGGCGGGAGATCGCGGGATAGGCGGGCCGGACATTCAGCCGATAGTCGCGTACCACGGAAAGGCCGCCGGGGCCGGAGAGCCGCACCGAGACCTTCGCCTCGCCGAGTCCCTTGCCGTTCACCTGAAGGTTGAAGGCCTGACGTCCACCCTTCTCCAGCGGCACCGTCTTCGGCGCGCTGGCGATCGAGACCGGGCCGTCCGTCACCACATCGAGCGCGTAGTCGCCCGCCTCACCGTCGACATTGGCGATGGCGAGGTTGAGCGTCGAGCGGTCACCATTGGCGAGGAAGCGCGGCAGCGTCGCCGTTATCACCACGGGATCGCGGATGGTGACGTCCTGCTGCGCGTGGCCGACAGCGGCCGCCGACCACGCCACCGCCATCAGCCGGCCCGTACCGTCGAAGGGCGGCACCGCGAACTCGATGGTGCCCTTGCCGTCGGCATCGAGCTTGACCGGGCCGGAGAACAGAGCGAGTGGCGGCTGCGTCGGCGGCTCGGCCTGCAGCCCGGCATCCATGGCGTCGCCGCCCGAGCGCAGGCGTCCGCGCGCACCGAGCATGCCGTCGATCAGCTGGCCGTAGAAGTCGCGCACCTGTGTGCCGAGCGCCCGCTGGCCGAGATAGAAGCCGTCGGGGTCCGGCGCCTTGAAGCCGGTGAGATTGAGGATACCGACATCGACGAGGGCGAGGGTCACATAGGCCTCGCCGCCGCGTCCGGGGCCGGACACCGAGACCGGCACCGACAGCGTCGTCTCGGGTCGCACCAGCGTCGGCGCGTCGAGCTTCACGTCCAGCACGCGGGCGGCACGGTCGACGCCGAACCAGGCGAGCCCGATAGCACGGCCGGGATTGCGGCCGGCGGCGACATCGAGTGGGCGGTGCAGGAAGGCGAGCGCATAAGCGCCCGGCCCCCAGCCGGCGGCCACGTCGAATTCGACCGCGCTGTCGCCGACCGGCACGTCGAGCGTCTTCGAGGCAAGCACGCCGTCGCCCACGATCAGCACCGTCGCCGAGCCGGCATAGCGGCTGGGGAGGTTGACCTTCAGCTTCTCGCCCGCCGCGTATTGCGCCTTGTCGAGCGCGACTTCGAGACGATCGGGCGCATCGGCGGTCGCCCCGCCACCCCAGCCCGCGTCGAAGGACACGGCGGTGGTGATCTTGCCGTCGCTCACCTCAAGGCGGTAACGGCCCCACTCGACCTGCACGTCGAGCCGCGCCGGCGCGCCTTCGCCCAGTTCCAGCTTGCCGTTGGAAACCTTGCGCACCGACTCGACCGGCTCGAAGTCCCAATTGCTGCCAAGGCGATACCATTGGTAGCGCGTCTCGATGCGGTAGAGCGCCCACTGAGCGCCCGCCAGTACCACGGGCTTGCCCGCGGCATCGAAGGCCTGCACCTCGAAGCCGGCATTGGCGTTCTCGCCCGGCCCGTTGCCGGTGAAGAGCGGCTTCACGCCAATCCCGTTGCCGAAAGGCCGGACGGGCAGCACCAGCGAGCGACGGATCGCCCGTCCCCCGCCTTCATCAAGCGACACGAACACTTCCGCCTCCAGCGGACGGGCTGTCGGCGGCAGGCTCGGCAGCATCACCGACAGGGCCGCCTTGCCCTGTGCATCCGTCACCGGCGCGTCGGGAAGCGGCTGCCGCTCGGGCGCGAAGCCGTCATCGGGGCGCCCGAAGCGCCAGCCCGGCAGGCCGGGACGCGAGGAGGCGACACGCACCTCGATCTCGCCGGTGATGTCGAGCCCGGCCGCCGGCGGGCCGAAGAGCCAGCGCCCATCGGCCTGAATGGTGACCGGGGTATTCGGGGCAATGACGGTGGCATCCGTGGACAGGTCCAGCGCGAGCCGCTCGGGCACGTAGTCTTCCAGCAGGAAGGTGGTCTCGCCCACCGGGTTGCCGCGCGGATCCACATAGGCCTCGATGCGCCAGACGCCGGTCATCGCGTCGCCCATCATCGCGAAGCCGACCGCACGCCCGCCCGCGCCGCCATCCGGCGCCAGCACGCGGCGCTCCTCGACGCCGTCGGGCCGCTTGAGGATGAGGGTGAGCGGCGTGCCCTCCACGGCGGCAACCTGCGGGTTGCGCAGCAGCGCCGTGACATGCACCTCCTCGCCGGAGCGGTAGACGCCGCGCTCGGTGGTCACGAAGGCGTCGAAGCTCTCGGGCGCCGCACGCCCGCCGACGCCACGGTCGGTAAGGTCGAATGCCTGCTCCTCCAGCGACAGGAAGGCGTAGTCGCCTTCCTTGGTGCGGGCGACGATCACCGCCGGCGCGAAGCCGTCCTTGCCGCGCATCAGCCCGGCATCGAACATGGCGGCGCCGGAGGCATCGCTGCGCAAGGTCGCCAGCACCTCGTTGGACTTCGCCATCAGCCGCAATTCGACGTCAGCCAGCGGCTGGGCGCTGCCGAGCGCGCGCACGATCACGTTCAGCCCGGTATCGCCGGACAAAGCGGTGAGGCCGAGATCGGACACGACGAACCACTGCGTCGAGCGCGAGTTCCATTCGTCGTCCGGGCTGGCGGCGTCGCCCGCCGGACGCGCCGTGAGCACATAGACGCCGGGCGCCAGCGTGCCGACGGCCTCATCGACCGGGAAAGAGGTGGTGACGTCCTCGTTCAGCGGCGAGCCGGTCTCCAGCTCGCCCTTGAACACGCGCTCGGCCTGGCCGTTCTTCAGCTTCTCCAGATCGAACGCCGCCAGATCGCGGCGGAACTCGCCGTCGAGAGCGGTCGGGATCAGGCTGCGATCGCCGATGCGATAGAGCTCGACACCGACGCGCGACGTGTTCACGGAAACGACCGGAATGCCGCGCGGGCCCGTGCGCGGCAGCACATAGTTGCGCCCGGTGAAGCGCACCCCCGGCTTGCGATCGCGGACATAGATGGTGAGATCGCTCGCGGCCTGCAGGGTTTCGGTGGGGATCGACGAGGGCAGCCCCTGCCGCAGCCGCACCTCATAGGTCTCGCCGTGCTTCAGCCCCTCGATGCACAGCTGGCTGTCGTCGACCGTGACCGCCGGACGCTCGGCCGTGCCACCGGGGGTCTTGAGCGTCGCGAAGCTGGAGAAGTCGACGCCGCTCTTGGCCAGCGTCTCGGAGAACTGCACGCAGATGCGCGGATTCGAGGCGTCCGAATCCACGGTGTAGTCGAGCATGCGGAAACCGCGCTCGGTGCGCAGATTGTCGTAGAAGGCGCGCTGGTCCGGCACGTTGGCATAGGTCAGCGCCAGCGCCAGCGTGTCGAGCGCGCCGCGCCACAGCGAGCGCTGGTCGTAGAGATGGCCGATGGCAAACAGCGCGTCGGCCTGCGCCACGCGCGTGGTGGCATTGCGATAAGCGATGAACGCCGCGCCCTGCGCCCGTTCAAGGAATGTATCCCCGCTCTCATTATCATTTGGCTTGATGCGCGCCAGCGCCCGCGAGAGCCGCTGCCAGGCACCGGCATCGGTACTGCCCCGGGCAATGCGACCATAGATATCGGCTGCCGTGCGCGCGTCGCCCGCCGCCAGCGCGGCATCCGCGTCCTTGCGCAACTGTGCCGCCGGCTTGGCGAGCGGCGTGCGGTCCCGGTCCAGCAGAGACTGAAGCCGACGTGCGGATTCGATAAGGTCGGGACGGGAAAATGTCTTGGGCAGCGCATCCGAAGCGACAACGGGAGCGGCGGCCGGTGTCGCTTGCTGGGTCGCGGCGGGCTTCTGCTTGGCCGCCTGCTTGGCGGGCGGCGTCTGCGCTAGGACTGGACCCGCCGTCATCGCCACAGCGAACAAAAGGGAGGCGCTCCCGCGCCAGAACCGCGAAAAGCCTACCGAAGACACCAACATAGCACCCACCCCGAGACGTGCCGGCCGAACCGGCGGGCGAGGATAGGCCGGAATTGACCGCAGGACCATGACCGTAGGTGATGGCCCTTACCTTTGCCCCAGGGAAGTTCCACGAGCCCTGCCGTGAATGACACGGATGTCACACAGCCGAGGATTGGCACGCCGGTGCCATTGAATAGCCGTTCACGCTTAGGTATACGGGCCGTCATTCATTTCGGACCTGCCGTCGCGCCAGCTTCGGAGGAGTCTTCCGATTCAACCGTGGCCGGACGCGGCCGCCGAGACCAGAGGCATTTCATGTCGACCACGTTCGAGACCGTCGCCAACATCATCGCCGAGACGTGCGACATCCCGCGCGAGAACATCACGCCGGAAAGCCATGCCATCGATGATCTCGGCATCGACAGCCTGGACTTCCTCGACATCGCCTTCGCCATCGACAAGGCGTTCGGCATCAAGCTCCCGCTGGAGAGCTGGACGCAGGAAGTCAACGAAGGCAAGGCG
This sequence comes from Ancylobacter novellus, assembly GCA_003241485.1. Taxonomy (GTDB): domain Bacteria; phylum Pseudomonadota; class Alphaproteobacteria; order Rhizobiales; family Xanthobacteraceae; genus Ancylobacter; species Ancylobacter novellum_A. The sequence continues at coordinate 33,179 of QFQD01000042.1, read as the reverse complement.
ACCACCGAGCAGTACTTCGTGCTGAAGAACCTCTGCGCGCGTATCGATGAGCTGATCGCCGCCAAGACCGCCTGATGACGGTTTCGCGACGTAGTGGCAGGACGGGGTAATGCGGCTCGAATATTTCCAGATGATCGACAAGGTGCTGTCCCTCGACCTCGAGGCCCGCACCCTGAAGACCGCAAACACCGTCCCGACCGAAAGCCCGATCTTTGAAGGCCACTTCCCGGGGCACCCGCTGCTGCCGGGCGTGCTGCTGTTCGAGATCATGGCCCAGAGCTGCGGCATGCTGCTGCTGCGCCTGCATAATTACGACCGGATGGCGTTCCTCGCCTCGGTGGACAAGGGCAAGCTGCGCACCTTCGTCACGCCGGGCCAGGTCATCGAGGTCGAGGCGCGCATGGAGCATGACGGCTCGGGCTTCGCCCGGCTGAAAGCCGATGGCCGCGTGGACGGCAAGCTCGTCTGCAACGCCGACATCACTCTGAAGACGATGCCGTTCCCCGCGCCGGAACTGCGCGGCTATCTTCTCTCGACCGCCGAGCGTATCGGCATGCCGATGGGCGATGCCGCGCCGGATGCCGAGGCGACGCGCTCAGGAAATCTTTCGCATGTCTGAACGTCGCGACGTCTGGATCACCGGCATCGGGCTTGTCTCGTCGCTCGGTGAAGGCCTGGAAGCTCATTGGCAGGCCCTGTCGGCCTCCCCGCAGCCGGTCCTCGACCAGACGGGCTTCGCACCCTACGTGGTGCATCCGCTCGCGAAGATCGACTTCGACAAGCAGATTCCGAAGAAGGGCGACCAGCGGCAGATGGAGCCCTGGCAGCGCATCGGCACCTATGCGGCCGGCCTCGCGCTCGCCTCCGCCGGCATCGCCGGCAACAAGGACATTCTCGGCACCACCGACATGGTGGTGGCGGCGGGCGGCGGCGAGCGTGACCAGTCGGTCGACGGCGCCATCCTCACCGATATCGAGAAGCAGGCGAAGCCCGACGTCTTCCTCAACGAGCAGCTGCAGTCCAACCTGCGCCCGACGCTGTTCCTGGCGCAGCTGTCCAACCTGCTCGCCGGCAACATCTCCATCGTGCACGGCGTGACCGGCTCCTCGCGCACCTTCATGGGCGAGGAAAGCTCGGGAACGGATGCGGTGCGCATCGGCTGGTCGCGCATCTCCGCCGGCACCAGCGAAATCGCGCTGGTCGGCGGCGCCTATAATGCCGAGCGCCGCGACATGCTGCTGCTCTTCGCACTGAAGCGCCTCGCCATGCACGCCCCCTGGGCGCCGGTGCTGGCCGATCCCAAGGGCGTGCCCACCGGCTCGGCCGGTGCTTTTCTCGTATTGGAATCGCCTGAGCACGCCAAGGCGCGCGGCGCCAAGCCGATCGCCAAGCTGTCCGGCGTCTGGTCCGAGCGCGCGCGCCGCAACGAGCCGGGCGCGGTCGAGGCGATCCTCGAAGGCCTCATCAACACCGCCGCCGGCGACAAGACCGAAGGCACCGCCATTCTTTCCGCCGCGTCCGGCGCGCCCGAGCCGACAAAGGCCGAAGCCGCCGTGCTGGAGCGCTCCGGCCTGCCGGTGCGTTCCGTCACCGATCGCGTCGGCCACAGCCTTGAAGGGCAGCTTCCGGTCGCACTGGCGCTTGCCGCCCTTGCGGTTTCCGAAGGCAAGCTCTTCGCGCCGCTTCCCGGCGAGACGCTGGAAAAGCCTTTCGACGGCGCGCTTACCCGTGCCATCGTTACTGGAGTGGGGCATTGGCGCGGGGAAGGCGTCGCGCTGGTCGAGCGCGTCGACTGACCAAACGTGCGGAAGCACGCCGCTTCCGAGGAGCAGATCATGGCTTCCTATACCGACAAGGCCGGTCGGCCGATCGTCGTCGTCACCGGCATGGGGATGGTGACATCGCTTGGCCAAGGCAAGACGGATAACTGGGCGAAGCTGACGGCCGGCAAGTCCGGCATTCATCGCATCACCCGCTTCCCGATCGATACGCTGCGCACCACCATTGCGGGCACGGTCGACTTCCTTCCCGAGAGCGGGCGCACCGCGCCCGATCTTTCCGAGGAGCTGGCCCAGCTGGCGGCGGAAGAGGCGATCGCCGAATCCGGCATCGGCTCGAAGGGCAATTTCCCCGGCCCGCTGTTCTGCGCCGTGCCGCCGATCGAGCTGGAATGGCCGCAGCGCCGCATCCTCGCGCAGGAAGCCACCGCCAACGGCCCGGTGTCCTATGACGACCTGCTGCGCGCGGCGGAGGCCAATGGCCACGACGCCTGGCACGAACGCTTCCTCTACGGTTCGATCGCCGACCATCTCGCGGACCGTTTCGGCACGCGCGGCCAGCCGATCTCGCTGTCCACGGCCTGCGCCTCGGGCAACACCTCGATCCAGCTCGGCGTCGAGGCCATCCGGCGCGGCGACTGCGACGCGGCCCTGTCCATCGCCACCGACGGCTCGGTGACGGCGGAAGCGCTGATCCGCTTCTCCCTGCTCTCGGCGCTCTCGACCAATAATGAGAACCCCGAGGCGGCCTCCCGTCCCTTCGCCAAGAATCGCGACGGCTTCATCATTGCCGAAGGCGCCGGCGCGCTGGTGCTGGAGAGCCTGGAGCATGCCATGGCGCGCGGGGCGAAGATCCTCGGCGTGCTGGAAGGCGTTGGCGAGATGGCCGACAGCTTCCACCGCACCCGCTCCTCGCCGGATGCCAAGCCGGTGATCGGCTGCATGCGTGCCGCGCTCGCCGATGCGGGCATCGCCCCCGAGGACATCGACTACATCAACGCCCACGGCACCTCGACGCCGGAGAACGACCGCATGGAGTTCACCGGCATGAGCGCGGTGTTCGGCGAGCGGATCGGCTCGATCCCGCTGTCGTCGAACAAGTCGATGATCGGCCACACGCTGACCGCCGCCGGCGCCATCGAGGCTGTGATCTCGTTGCTGACCATGCAGAACGGCCGCATCCCGCCGACCATCAATTACGAGCTGCCGGACCCGGCCATTCCGCTCGACGTGGTGCCGAACGTCGCGCGCGACACGCAGGTGAAGCGGGTGATGTCGAACTCCTTCGGCTTCGGCGGGCAGAATGTCTGCCTCATCCTCACCGGCGAGCCGGCGTGAGGCTGGCCTCCTCGACACATGTTCATCGCGATGGCCGGGCATGTCCCGGCCATCTGCTTTCTGCGCCGGGCACAATCTTGCCTGTGCGCGGATATCTTGAACCATTCCTGAGAGGTCGGGCGTCATGACCCAACGCATTCTCGTTACCGGCGGCGGCCGCGGCGTCGGCGCGGCCATTGTGCGGACCGCCGCGCTGGCTGGCTTCGAGGTGGTGTTCACCGTGCGCACGGCGGCGGCCGAGGCCGAGGCGCTGATTGCCGATATCAAGGCGGAAAAGCCAGACGCCGTGGTCGAGGTCCGCGCGCTCGACCTCGCCGACAAGGCGGCGGTCGAGGCCTTCGCCGCGATGGTGGCCGAGGAACCCGCCTATTACGGCTTCGTGCACAATGCCGGCATGAGCTACGACACGCTGGCGGCCATCGTCGACCAGTCCCGCGCCGAGCAGCTGATGCAGGTGAATTACTGGTCCTTCGTGAAGCTCGTCGGCGCGCTGGTGCGGCCGATGACACGCGCCCGCGCAGGGCGGATCATCGCCATCGGCTCGATCGCCGCCGACGTCGCCAATGCCGGCAATGCCATTTATGCCGGCTCCAAGGCCGCGCTGGCGGGCTATTGCCGCACGCTGGCGATCGAGAGTGCGCGGCGCGGCGTCACCGTCAACGTGGTCGCCCCCGGCTTTGTCGACACGGCGATGCTGGCGCCCTATGCCGCCTACCGCGCCAATGTCGAGAAGCAGATACCCGCCGGCCGCTTCGCGGGACCCGACGATGTCGGCGCCGTGGTCGGCTTTCTCCTTTCGCCGGCGGCGGCCTATGTCACCGGCACAACGCTGCCGGTCGATGGTGGTCTGTCCGCCGCACTAGCCATCCAGCGCTGATTTCGATATCCACCCTCGTCCTTTTCCGGACGGCCGTGCCCGCTCGCCTTATCCGGGGCAAGCGAGTGCCGGCTGGACCGGTGATGTCCCGGAGTTGTCCATGCGCGCGCTTCAACTGGTTTCCGACCGCGAACTGACCCTTGTCGACCTGCCCGAGCCCGATGCCCCGGCGCCGGGGGAAGTGCAGGTCAGCGTCAAGGCGCTGGCGCTGAACCATATCGATGTCTGGGGCTGGCGCGGCATGGCCTTCGCCAAGCGCAAGATGCCGCTGGTCGTCGGCGCCGAGGCGGTGGGCGAGGTCATTGCCACCGGCGAGGGCGTGACCCGCTTCAAGCCCGGCTCGAAGGTCGCCATGTATGGCGCGCTGACCTGCGGCCAGTGCCGCATGTGCAAGTCCGGCCGCGACAACCTGTGCGAGGAAGTGGCTGGCGTCATGGGCTTCCATGTCGACGGCTTCGCCCGCGACACGCTGAACATCAAGGAGCGCCTGTGCGTGCCGATCCCGGAGGGCATCTCCTGGGTCGACGCCGCCACCGCGCCCGTCACCTTCTCCACGGTCGAGCACATGCTGTTCGACAACGCCAAGCTGGAGCCCGGCGAGACCGTGCTGGTGCATGCGGCGGGATCGGGCATCGGCACGGTGGCGATCCGCATGGCCAAGGAAATCGGCTGCACCGTGATCACCACCGCCGGTGACGACGAGAAATGCGCCAAGGCCCTGCAGCTCGGCGCCGACCACGTCATCAACTACAAGACCGACCGCTTCGAGCACGAGGTGCGCAAGATCACCAAGAAGAAGGGCGTCGACGTCGTGTTCGAGCATGTGGGCGCCGAGACCTGGAACGGCTCGCTGCTCTCGATGCGGCCGGGCGCACGGCTCGTTACCTGCGGCTCGACCTCGGGCGTGTCGGTCAACATGAACCTGATGCAGCTGTTCCAGCGTCAGTATCGCATCATCGGTTCGTTCGGCGCACCGATCCGCGCCATTGCCGACGGACTGAAGCGCATGGAACGCGGCGTGCTTCCGGTGATCGATTCCCAGTACCCGCTGGAGGATTTCGGCAAGGGTCTGGAGCGGCTGGAAACGCGCCGCGTCTTCGGCAAGGTGGTCATCACCTTCTGATGACTACCGAGACCAAGCCTGCCCAGCGCTGGACGTTGAGACTGCGCGACAGCGTGCTCTCGGCCGGCGTCTGGGCGCTGATGCGGGTGATGCGGCTGCAGCCGCCGCAGTTCTCCGCCTGGGTCGGCAGCTTCTGGGCGCGGGCCATCGGGCGACACACGCGCGTCCACAAGGCGGCGCTGCGCAATCTGCGGCTCGCCTACCCCGAGAAGACCGAAGCCGAGCGCGAAGCCATCGCCATCGGCATGTGGGATAATCTCGGCCGCATGGCCGGCGAGTTCGTCCATCTCGACCGCATCTGGCAGTACAATATGTGGGAGCCGGCCAAGAGCCGGATCGAGACCACCGGCGTCTCCAATTTCGTCGCCATGCGCGTCGATGGCAAGCCGGCGCTGGTGTTCACCGCCCATCTCGGCAATTGGGAGCTGCCCGCCATCGCCGCCGCGGCGCAGGGGCTCGATAGCGCCGTGCTGTTCCGCGCGCCGGATAACAGCTTCCTCGCCGACCTGCTGTTCAAGGCCCGCAGCCGGGTGATGGGCGAACTCGTCGCGGCCTCGCATGTCGCGGTGTTCGAGCTGGCGGCCATGCTCGATCAGGGCAAGCATCTCGGCATTCTGGTCGACCAGTCGCGCTCAGGCGGGCCGATGGTCAAGTTCTTCGGCCATGAATGCACCTCGAACCCGACCATTGCCCGGCTCGCGCGACTCTATGAGTGCCCGGTGCACGGAGTGCGGGTGATCCGCCTGCCCGGCGGGCGCTTCCGAATCCAGTGCACGCCCGCGCTCGACCTGCCGCGCGACCCGCAGGGCAAGATCGACGTCAATGGCTCCATGCAGATGATTACCTCGGTGGTCGAGGACTGGATCCGCGAGCATCCCGAGCAGTGGACGTGGTTCTACCGCCGGTGGCGGCATTTCGGGAAAGAGTTCTGAGGCTCCCGATCGGTCCAATGAAAAAGGCGCCCGGATCAACCGGGCGCCTTTCGTCTTTCAGGCCTGCCGCGGAGCGCTCACTTGCCGCGCTTGAAGTCGCTCCAGGTGCGGGTGACGACGCGCTGCACCTTCTGCGGATAGGTGGTCACGGTGAAGAGCTTTTCCTGCGTGTCCTTCGTCGGGTAGATCGCCGGATTGTCCAGGATCTCCTTGTCGATGAACTGCTGCGCGCCGAGGCTGCCGCTGGCATAGGAAATGTAGTTGGAGTTCTTCGCCGCGATCTCGGGCTTCATCATGAAGTTGATGAAGGCCAGCGCCTCGTCGGGATGGGGCGCATCCTTCGGGATGGCGAAGTTATCGAACCACATGAGCGCACCTTCCTTGGGAAGGATGTATTCGATCTTGACCGCCGGCTTGCCGGTCTTCTCGGCGGCTTCCTCGGCACGGGCCTTGGCCTGGAACACGTCGCCCGACCAGCCGGTGGCGAGGCAGATGTCGCCGCCGGCCAGCGCGTTGATGTAGCCGGAGCTGTCGAACTTCTTCACGAAGGGACGGATCTTGGCCAGCAGCTTGCCGGCCTCCTCGATATCCTTGGGATCCTTGGAGTTCGGATCCTTGCCGAGATAGCGCAGCGCGGTCGGGATGATCTCTTCCGGCCCGTCGAGCATGTAGACGCCGCAATCCTTCAGCTTGCCGAGGATCTCCGGCTTGAACACGATGTCCCAGGTGTCGAGCGGCATGTCGCCGAGGCGTTCCTTGACCTTGTCGACATTGATGCCGATGCCGGTGGTGCCCCACATATAGTTCACGGCGTACTGGTTGCCCGGATCATAGACCGCGAGGCGATCGGCGATCAGCGGCCACTGGTACTGGATGTTCGGCAGCTTCGCCTTGTCCAGTTTCAGGAAGACGCCGGCCTGGATCTGGCGCTGCAGGAACGAGCCGGTGGGAACGACCACGTCATAGCCGGTCTTGCCTCCGAGCAGCTTCGTCTCCAGAACCTCGTTGGAGTCGAAGACGTCGTACCGGACCTTGATGCCGGTTTCCTTGGTGAACTCCTCCAGTACCGACTCGTCGATGTAGTCGGACCAGTTGTAGACGTTCACAACCTTTTCCTGCGCCGAAGCCGGCGCGACGGCCAGCGCCGCCAGCAGGCCGGCCGCGATTGTCGTTAGGAGGCGAGACATCCTGTTCTCCCTGGGAGAGGTGAAGATTTTCGGCGCGGACGCCGTCACGAAAACTCAATTCGCCAAGGCTAGTGCGTTGCCGTGCTCTGCTCAAGCCTTGGACACGCTCACAAATAGGTCTCGTACTCCAGAGGATTGATCCGGCGCTCGAATGCGAGCAGCTCGGCCTCCTTCATGATGGCGAAGACCCGCTGGTAATTGGTGCCGAAGGCGCGGCCGACGAAATCCGAACCGGCGAAATCGCGGATCGCCTCGCCCATGTCGTAGGAGAGGCTGGGCGCCTTCGCTTCATAGGCATTGCCGGTCAGCGCCACCGGGGGTTCCAGCTGCTTCTCGATGCCCTCGAGCATGCCGGCGAGAATCGCGGCGAGCACGAGGTGAGGATGGGCGTCGGCACCGGCGATCCGGTGTTCGAGCCGGCGCGCCTTTGGCGGGCCGTTCGGCACGCGGACGGCGACCGCGCGGTTGTCATAGCCCCACGAGATGCTGGTGGGGGCGTAGCTGCCCGGCACAAGCCGGCGGAAGCCGTTATAGCTCGGCACGTACAGCACCGCCGTGTCGACCATGGTGGCCAGCATGCCCGCCGCCGCGTGGCGCAGCAGGCGCTCGCCTGCCTCGCCAGCGCCGAAGGCGTTGCCGCCCTCGCTGTCGGTCAGGCTGACATGAACATGCATGCCCGAGCCGGCGAATTCGAGGAAGGGCTTGGCCATGAAGCTGGCCCGCAGGCCATGCTTGCGGGCGACCCCGTCAATGAGGCGGCGCAGCAGGATGGCGTCGTCCGCCGCCGCCATGGCGTCGCGGCGGTGATAGAGGTTCACCTCGAACTGGCCGGGCGCCGCTTCGGAAATCACCGTGTCGGCCGGCAGGCCCTGAATGCGCGCCGCCTCACGAATGTCGTGCAGCATGGGGGCGAAGGCGTCGAGGTCCGACATGGCATACATGTTCTGCCGCGCCGGGCCCGAGGACGAGGCCGGGAAGACCGGCTCCGGCACGCCGCCCGGCCCGGGCGCCGGCTTCATGAGATAGAATTCCAGCTCGAACGCGACGCACGGGTGCAGCCCAAGCTCGGCCAGCCGCGCCACCTGTGTCGCGAGCTTGTGGCGGGGATCGAGATCCCACGGCCGCTCGCCACCGCGCGGATCCGGCTCATACATGGAGATCATGACCTGCGCCGCGGGGCGCGGCGACCACGGCACGGGCTTCAGCGTGCCGAGAACGGGGCGGCACATGCCGTCACGGTCACCGGTTTCCATGTGGACGCCGGTTTCCTCCACTTCGCGGCCCCAGATATCGAGGCCAAATATCGACAGCGGGATCGCAACTCCATCGCGCCAGATCTTGCCCCCTGCTCCGCCCGGGATCCATTTGCCGCGCAGCACACCATGCGTGTCGGGCAGCAGCACTTCGACGATTTCGGGCGCGCCGTGCTCGGCGACATAGGCAGCGAACTCGTCAGCCGTGCGTTCGGTCTCGTTTGCGGCGGCCGCGGAAAAGTCCGCGGCATCGGGTAATGGCATGATCCCACCAGTTTGATTGCGTCAGGTCGATTTTGCTCATGGCGGCCGGGGACCGGTCAAGCAGCCCAGACTGCGGTCGCAGCCCGGCGCCACGCGGCTGTGATAGTTGTGCCATGCCGAAACGCTTGACGCACGCTAAATGTGATCACATTGTTCGTGCCGATCAAACCACACGTCCAGGTGCACCATGTCTCTGCCCAAAACCACTGCCGAACTGCGTGCCCTCGACGCCGCACATCACCTCCACCCGTTCAGCGACACCAAGTCGCTGAACGAGGAAGGCTCGCGCATCATCGTGAAGGCTGAGGGCGTGTGGCTGACCGACTCCGACGGCAACCGCATCCTCGACGGCATGTCCGGCCTGTGGTGCGTGAATGTCGGCTATGGCCGCGAGGAGATTGTCGAGGCGGTGGCGGCGCAGATGCGCGAGCTGCCCTATTACAACACCTTCTTCAAGACCACCCACCGGCCTGTCATCGAGCTGTCCGCCAAGCTCGCCGAGCTTACCCCGCCGCAGTTCAACCGCGTGTTCTTCACCGGCTCCGGTTCGGAATCGAACGACACGGTCATCAAGCTCGTCCGCCGCTATTTCCAGATCAAGGACAAGCCCGAGAAGAAGATCATCATCTCGCGCCGCAATGCCTATCACGGCTCGACCGTCGCCGCCGGCAGCCTGGGCGGCATGGCGCCGATGCACGGGCAGAGCTCGGTGATCCCGGATATCGTGCATATCGCCCAGCCCTATTTCTGGGGCGAGGCCCACCAGGGTGAGACGCCGGACGAATTCGGCCTTCGCACCGCCCGCGCGCTCGAAGCCACGATCGACGCGCTCGGCGAGGACCGCATCGCCGCCTTCATCGCCGAGCCCGTGCAGGGCGCGGGCGGCGTTATCGTGCCCCCGCCGACCTACTGGCCGGAAATCGCCCGCATCTGCCGCGAGCGCGACATCCTCTTCATCTCCGACGAGGTGATCTGCGGTTTCGGGCGCACCGGCAGCTGGTTCGGCTGCGAGACCTTCGGCACCCAACCGGACATGCTGGTGATGGCCAAGGGCATCACCTCCGGCTACATGCCGCTCGGTGGCGTGATGGTGGCGGATCGCGTGGTGGACGTCCTGCTGGAAGGCGGCGACTTCAACCACGGCTACACCTATTCCGGCCATCCCGCCGCGTGCGCCGCCGCGCTTGCCAATCTCGACATCATGGTGCGCGAGAAGCTGGTCGACCGGGTGGCCGATGATGTCGGCCCCTACCTCAAGGCGCAGTGGTCGACACTTGCCGAGCACCCGCTCGTGGGCGAGGCGCCGATGGTCGGGCTCGTCGGCGCGCTGGAGCTGACGCCGGACAAGATCGGCCGCACCAAGTTCGAGGATGTCGGCAAGGTCGGCACGCTGGCGCGCGACTTCTCCTTCAAGAACGGCCTCGTCATGCGCGCCGTGCGCGACCGTCTCATCATCGCCCCGCCGCTCGTCATCTCGCATGACGAGATCGACGAACTGGTGGCCCGCGCCCGCAAGACGCTCGACCAGACCCATGCCGAGCTGAAGCGCTGGGGCTGGGTGCGCTGAACGGCGGCTGAGAACGTCGCCGGCGGCGCGGGCACGCGAAACGTGCTTCAATGCCGCCGGCCGCTAATCCCAGGGAAAGCCCATGAACCTCGTCACCCCCGTCGGCGAAGGCTCCGGCGTCAGCCCGGCCCGCACCGCCGCGCTGCGCGCCGAGGCCGAGGCGCTCTATCTCGGCACCCGGCCCAAGACGCGCGCCGCCGCCGGCGCGGCCGCGCATCTCTATCAGGGCGTGCCGATGCACTGGATGGTGGACTGGTCCACCCCCGTGCCACTGGTGGTGGCGCAGGCCAGCGGCGCCCGCCTGACCGATGTCGACGGCAATGGCTATGACGATTTTTGCCTGGGCGACACGGCCGCGCTGTTCGGCCATGGCCCGGCGCCGGTGGCCGAGGCGCTGGCGCGGCAGGCGCGAGCCGGCTTTGCCACCATGCTGCCCAGCCCGGATGCCGGCATAGTCGGCGATCTGCTCGCCGCCCGCTTCGGCCTGCCCTACTGGCAGATCGCCACCACCGCGACCGATGCCAACCGCTTCGCGCTGCGCGCCGCACGCGCCGCCACCGGACGTCCGCGCATCCTCGTCTTCGACGGCGCCTATCATGGCGCGGTGGATGAGACCTTTGTCGAGCTCGGCCCGGATGGCCGCCCGCGCAACGCGCAGGGCCTGCTCGGCGAGCCCCGCGACCTGACGGCTCTCACGCGTATCGTTCCCTTCAACGACATCGGCGCGCTGGAGGAGGCGCTGGCGGACCGGACGGTCGCCTGCGTCATCACCGAACCGGTTCTGACCAATTGCGCGATGGTGCTGCCGCAGCCCGGCTTTCATGATGCGTTGCGCGAGATCACGCGCCGCACCGGCACGCTGCTGCTGATCGACGAGACACACACGCTCTCCAGCGGGCCGGGCGGCTACACCGGCAAGTGCGGCCTTGAGCCGGACCTGTTCGTGGTCGGCAAGGCGATCGCCGGCGGCATCCCGACCGCGGTCTGGGGCATGAGCGCCGAGGTCGCCGACCGCCTCACCCGCGCCCGCGCCAGCCAGCCGGATGGGCGTTCAGGGATGGGCACCACGCTCTCGGGCACCGCTTTGCAGCTCGCCGCGTTGCGCGCGACGCTGGAGAATGTCGCGACTGAAGCGGCCTATGCCCACATGAACCAGCTAGCCGACCGGCTGGAGGCCGGCCTTGCCGATGTGCTCGCACAGGCGCGGCTGCCTTGGCATGTCGCCCGCTGCGGTGCGCGCGTCGAGGTGGTGCGCGCGCCGCGCCCGCTCATCAATGGCAGCGAGTCCCATGCGGCGCATTTCGCCGATCTTGAAGCGACGATCCATCTCGCGCTGCTGGTGCGCGGCGTGCTGATCTCGCCGTTTCACGACATGATGCTGTGCTCGCCGGCCACCGGCGAGGAGCAGGTCGAGCGGCTGATCGCGGCGACGCGCGATGTGGTGCGCCGCCTGACGGCGTGAAGGGCGCTCAGCCCTTCTCCGTCTCGAAGCCGGCTTCCTTCCAGGCAAGAATGCCGCCGGCCATGTGGCGGAAGAGTTCGACGCCGGCCGCCTGCGCCGCGGCGGCGGCCCTCTGCGAGCGCTGGCCGGAGCGACAAGAGAAGACGAGCATTTTGTCGCCGGGATCGGGCAAAGCCGCGGCGTCGAAGGTCGAGAGCGGGAATTCGACTGCGCCGGGAATGCGCTCGGCTGCCAGTTCGTTGGGCTCGCGGACATCCACCAGAAGGATCGTGCCCGCTTCCAGCCCGGCCTTGACCTCGTCTACCGACAGATTCTCGATCACGCCGCCGAAGGGATTGGCCTGCATCGTCATGCTCCTTGCTATCGTGAAGGAGGTAGACCCGCCCTCGCCTGTCCGCAAGAGCGATCGCAGCTCCGATCAGGACACCGGCGCGCGCGGCGGCCGGGCGACGACGACGCCGGCCACGACCATCGTGCCGCCGACGGCCACGACGAGCGAGGGAATCTCGCCGAACAGGAACGCGGCCAATGTCGTTCCGACCACGATCTGCAGCAGCAGCACGGTCGAGATCAGCCCTGCCGGCAAGCGGCCCAGCGCGAAGGTCGTCAGGCCCTGCCCCATAGCATGGGCGATCAGCCCGAGGCCGATCACGGCAAGCATGCCCTGCATGCTGCGCGGAATGATGATCTCTCCGTTCGCCACCGCCCAGCCGAGGCAGAAGAGCGCCCCGACACTGCTGGCGATCAGCGAGAGCACGCCGCCTCCCATGGCACTCGCGGCATGCTCGCCGCCCCTGCGCAGCAGGCGCGTCACCAGCATGTAACCGGCATAGCAGAGCGCCGCCGCGACACAGAGCGCATCGCCGAACACGCTGGCCGCGTCACTCGGCGTCGAGGTGGCGCTGCGCGAGATAATCAGCGCCGTGCCGGCCAGAGCCAGGCCAAGCGAGATGAGCAGGCCACGCGTCGGACGCTCACCAAGGCAGAGCCAGCCGAAGATCAGCACAAACACAACGGCGAGATTGCCCAGCAGCAGCGCGTTGGCTGTCGTGGTGTGGGCAAGGCCGATGTGGAAGGCAATGAGGTCGGCGCCGAAGAACAGGCCGGCAACGGCAGCCAGCACGAACTGACGAAGGGTGAACAGCGGCAGACCGCGCGTATCGCCCCTAACCGCCCGGCGCATGCGGGCCGAACGGGTCTCCGCATAAGCCCAGATGATCGTCGGACCGAGCGCGAAGAAAAGCCGCCAGAAACCGATGGCGGCCGGACCCACATCCGACAGCCGCACCAATATGGCGGAGAAGCCGATGCAGAACGCTGCCAGCACCACCGCGAAGAAGGCGTTGCGGCGCAGAAGCGCCTCATGCGCCTCGCTGGTGACGGGCGCGAAGAGATGCACGCCAGCGGCGTCCGGAGCGATTGCGGCGGCAGGAGGGGGCGACATGGCGGTCGAGGACCAGAACTGAAAGTGCAGGGAACACGCTGCGGGTCCCATCCGCCCGCCACGGCGCGCGCAAGGAACGAAGCGCCGTGAACAGCGATTTACACCCCGCCCTGAAATCATCAAAGTGAATTTATGTTGTCGTTACATTGACAAAAGCGATGCAAAGCGAGGATATGGAGATCAGCCGGTCCCTAAGGCCGACGATCACTCCCGCGGGCTCCTTCATGCGCCATCTCGACACCGAATCCCTCGGCATGCTGATTGCCATCGTCGACACTGGCGGGTTCACCGCCGCCGCTGAACGCGTGGGCCGCACGCAGTCGGCCGTATCGGCGCGCATCGCCCAGCTGGAAGACAATCTCGGCGTGCGCCTGCTGGAGCGCTCGCGCCGCGGCATTGCCCTGACCGAAACCGGCGAGCGGCTGGTCGCCCATGCCCGCCGGCTGCTGTCGTTCGAGAGCGAGGCGCTGGCCGATCTCAAGGGCGGCACGCCCGAGGGAAGCGTGCGCCTCGGCATGCCGGACGATTATGTCGACGCCTATTTCACCCCGACCATCGCCCGCTTCGCCGCCGCTTATCCCCGCGTGGAGATCTCCATTCGCTGCGACCTCTCCAAGAATCTGGAGCCGGAGGTCGAACGCGGACAAATCGACGTGGCGCTGATTACCCGTGACCTGACACGCCCGACCGGCGAACTCCTGAAGAAGGAGAAGCTGCTGTGGCTTGCCGCGCGCGGCCACAGGCCCGAGCGCAACGAGCAATTGCCGCTGGCGCTGTTTCCCACGGGGTGCCGTGCCCGCCCGCACATTGCTGCCGCGCTCGACAAGTCCGGCCGGAACTGGCGCGTCGCCTGCACCTCCTCCTCGCAGGGCGGCATCCATTCGGCGGTCGAGACGGGTCTGTGCATCACCGCGCTGGCCGAATGCGCCGCGCCCGCGGATTGGCGCCGGCTTGGCCCGGCGGACGGGCTTCCTCCCCTGCCCGACATGGAAATCGGCCTGCTGCTCGCGCCGGCCGCCTCGCCGGCGGCGCGCCGGCTGGCCGACACGCTGCGCGCGGCGATGTCCATGCCGGCAGCGGTCGCGGCGGCCTAGCCTCAGGCACTGTCACAGAAAATTCGCGTGCAGCGGTTTGGCCGCTGGGCTAGCTGTGCCGCTCATGAAAACCCGTCGCACAGCCGCCGCCGACGCCGCTCTGCCCGCCGGCACCCCTGGCGAGGTGTTCCTGGTTTTTCTCCGGCTCGGCCTCACCTCTTTTGGCGGCCCGGTCGCCCATCTCGGCTATTTCCGTGAGGACATCGTCGCCCGCCGTCGCTGGCTGAGCGAGGACGCCTACGCCACGCTGGTGGCGCTTTGCCAGTTCCTGCCCGGCCCGGCCTCCAGCCAGGTCGGCATGGCGATCGGGCTGCTGCGCGCTGGCACGGCCGGCATGATGGCCGCGTGGCTCGGCTTCACCCTCCCCTCCGCGCTGCTGATGCTGGCCTTCGCCTATGGCGTCACCCATGCCGGTGCGGCCGGCATAGACGGGGGATGGCTGGCGGGACTGAAGATCGCGGCGGCAGCCGTCGTTGCCGATGCGGTGCTCGGCATGGCGCGCAATCTGTGCCCGGACCGGTCACGCCGGACGCTGGCGCTGCTCACGGCGGCCGGGGCGGCCATTTTCCCCGGCGCACTCGGGCAGCTCGGCATCATTGCCATCGGCGCGTTGGCGGGGCTGACGTTCCTGAGCACGGACGGGGCCCCCGCGAAGCCCCCGCCCGGTCATCTACCGGGACGGACCGCCTCTCTGGTCTCGCTTGCGCTCTTCGCCCTGCTGCTGGCGGGCCTGCCGCTGCTGGCGCAAGCGAGCGGGGACGGCGCTGTCGCGTTGTTCGACACGCTGTACAGGGCCGGGGCGCTGGTGTTCGGCGGCGGGCATGTCGTGCTGCCGCTGATCGAGGCCGAACTTGTCCATCCCGGCGGCCTGACCCGCGAAACCTTCCTCGCCGGCTATGGCGCAGCCCAGGCAGTGCCGGGCCCGCTATTCAGCTTCGCCGCTTATGTCGGCGCGGCGATGCCCACGGCGCCGAACGGCATCGTCGGCGGCCTGCTCGCGCTGGTGGCGATGTTCCTGCCGTCGGCGCTGCTGGTCTATGGCGCGCTGCGCTTCTGGACCGCGCTGGCGACCAACACGCGCATCCGCAAGGCCATGAATGGGATCAACGCCGCCGTCGTGGGGTTGCTCGGCGCCGCGTTCTGGAACCCGGTGGTGACGTCGAGCATCACCTCCGGGCGGGCGCTTGCGATCGCCCTCATTGCCTATCTCGCGCTGGCGCTGTGGCGCGTGCCGGCCTGGGCCGTCGTGATCGGCTCGGCGGCGGCCGGCGCACTCCTGCTCTGACGGCTAGCCGCGCGTCACCTTCAGCGGCGCAAAGGTCTGGCAGGCCGGAAATACCTGCATGCGATTGAGATTCACATGCCGCGGCAGAGTGCAGGCGAAGAACACCTGCTCGGCGATGTCCTCGGCGGTCAGAGGCTGGAGATTGGCATAGACGCTGCCGGACTTCTCCTCATCCCCATGGAAGCGAACCAGCGAGAACTCCGTCTCGACGATGCCCGGCTCGATATTGGTCACGCGGACCTGCGTGCCGGCGAGGTCGGCGATCAGGTTGAGCGAGAACTGCTTCACGAAGGCCTTGGTCGCGCCATAGGTGTTGCCGCCGGGATAGGGATAGTCGCCCGCGATCGAGCCGGTGAACACGACATGGCCCTCGCCGCGGGCCACCATGGCCGGCAACGTGGCCTTCACCGTGTAAAGCAAGCCCTTGATGTTGGTGTCGACCATATCCTCCCAGTCGTCGAGGCTGGCGGTATGCGCAGGATCCAGGCCGAGCGCGAGGCCCGCATTGGCGAACACCACATTGATGGCCCGGAACGCCTCCGGCACGCCGGCGAGAGCGGCGATCAGCGCGGCATTGTCGCGGACATCGACCTCCAGGGGGTGGAAGTTGGCTCCCAGTTCGTCACGCAGCGCGATAAGCCGATCGGCACGACGGCCGGTGCCGATGACACGCGCGCCGGCCAGCGCGAAGCGGCGGGCACTGGCCGCGCCGATGCCCGAGCTGGCACCGGTCACGAGAACCGTCAGCGTCGCGGGGTCCAGCATCTGGTACATGACGGCATCCTTTATCCTGCGGCGGGAATTGCTGCGCTGCAAATAGCCCGTCCGACGCCCAGCGTCCATGTGCCGCGCGCGGGCATCGCGCCGAAAGAACGCGCATTAACCGCGCGTTGACCATCCCCCGGCAATTCATCGGCGACAGGCCGCCGCCGCCGCAGGGTCATGCTCACGCCACGATCCTTGGCGACACAAGAGCATGTGCGGTAGCGTAAGTAACTACCGCGACGGCTACGAACTGAAAGTAACGTCTGCGGGTCATTGCAGACGAGGAGTTGAAGGTCGATGAACCTCAAGATCGTCGTGATGACCAGCGCCGCCGCCCTTCTTCTCGGCGGTTGCAGCACGACGCTGGACGGCTTCGGGGGACGGCAGGCTGCCGCCGTCGAACCCAGCCAGATCACGCCCGCTCCTTCCGGTTCCGTCGAAAGCTCTCCGGTCCCCGCCCTTGCCGACGCCGCTCAGGGCACGGGTACTGGCGCCAATGCCGCGACCGCCGCCGCAGCCGCCACGCCCCGCGCGCCGGAGACGCAGGTCGCCCTCACCTCCACGCCGGCCGCGGCACCCGGCGGCGTGGCCTTTGCCGAGCCCGGTGCCGCCCGCACCCAGCTCGCCGGCGTCTGGAGCTTCGGCTGGGACGATGGGCACAAGACCTGCAAGGTCACCCTGTCGACCGATCGCGGCATGTCCGGCTTCGCCGCCAATGCCGATGTGGGCTGCCCCAACGATATCTTCATGACCAAGGGCTGGGACGTCTGGGGCAATGACATCGTGCTGCAGAACCACCTCGGCAAGGTGACGGCCCGCCTGCAGCCGGCCGGCGACGGTCAGTTTGACGGCACCACGACGGCCGACGGTTCAAAGGTCTCGCTGACGCGGTCCTGATCTACTGTGCTGATGACGGCATGCCCCGATCATCGGCTGACACCCCTCGCCATTTTCGTTGAAGGCTGCATTCGGGAAGCCGTGGCGCGCACGGCGCCTCGGACAAGGGCGTGCGCACGTATAGAAGTCAGTCCAAATTTGAAATATTTCGTGCGCAACTTAGTATTCCATCGGATTTCATCGACGGCTGACTGTGAGATCTTGGTCACAGCCGCCGATCACATGAACGGGAACTGAAAAATAGTTCGTGCGTTAGAGGCGTGAGCAGGTCATCGTATCCATCAGGAAATCTGATTGATTCGCTCGTGCAATCGGAGGGTCTTGTTATGTTGCAAGCGGCCTTGATGACCACGCGTTCGGCGCCCTCTGTCCAGGGGCGCGACAGTGTTTCGCTGGATCTCGATGCCGGGCGCCCACTGTTCACGCGGCGCGACGCGGCATCCGTGTCCCAGTTGATGACCCAGCTGCTCGACCTCACGCGACCCGGTTCCGACGCTGAAGCCCTTCGCCTGCTGCGCGAGGCTTTTCCGGCCTCACCGCTCGCCGCGCGGGTCGAGGCCATGACCCGCCGGATGCGATAAGGCTGCGCCTCTCTCGAACTCAACCAGTTTTGCCAAGCCGTACGGCGCCCTCACAGGCGCCGTTTTTCATTGGGTTGGCTGGGGAGTCAGTTCAGATGATTGTGGCGCTCGTCGTTATGCGCCGGGCCGGCATGACCGTCGGGCCCAACCGCCACCGCCGGATGACGCGCCGCATAGTCACGCGCGAGCCGCGCGTAGCGCAGGGCCGAGAAGGGCAGCGCCGCGAGATAGGCCACGCAAAGCACCGCAAGGGTCGCCCAGGGCCAGGTCACCAGTACAGCGACGAACAGCACCACGCAGACGAACAGCAGCATCACCTTGTCGCGCGGAATGCGCGAGCCGAAGCGCTTGCCGGACCAGGCCGGGAGCTTGGACACCATGAGCAGGGCGATGCCGAAGCAATAGGCCGCCGCCACCGCCGGTGAGGCGACGAGGCGCGGCAGGCCGATCAGTTCGAGATAGACCGGCAGCAGCACGCAGATCGCGCCCGCAGGCGCGGGCACGCCAGTGAAGAAGTCTCCGGCGAAGGGCGGCTTGTTGGGGTCTTCCAGCATCACGTTGAAGCGGGCCAGCCGCAGCGCCGCGCAGATGGCGAAGGCAAGCGCGGCGATCCAGCCGATGGAGCCGAGCGACTCCAGCCCCCACATATAGAGCACCAGCCCGGGCGCGACGCCGAAACAGACGAAATCGGACAGGCTGTCCAGCTCGGCGCCGAAACGCGAGGTGCCCTGAAGCAGACGGGCCAGACGGCCGTCCATGCCGTCGAGCACGGCGGCGATGACGATCGCCCCAAGTGCCAGCTCCATCCGTCCCTCAATCGCCATGCGAATGCCGGTGAGGCCAGCGCAGAGCGCCAGCAGCGTCACCAGATTGGGCAGCAGCAGGCGCAGCGGCACGGCCTGGAAGCGCCGGCGGCGCGGCTCGGGAGCGTCCGGCTCGAAGGGGGGAAACAGGTCGGACATCGCGTTCCTCGCGGGGCTACGGGTCAGTCGACGCGGAAGGTCGGCGCAGTGCCGATGGCGGCGAGATCGGCGAGAACGGTCTCGCCGGCGACCGCCCGCTGCCCTTCGGCGACCGCCGGCCGCGTGCCGGCGGGAAAATAGACGTCGACGCGCGAGCCGAAGCGGATCAGGCCGAAGCGCTCTCCCGTGGCGAGGCTGTCGCCCTCCCGCACGAAGCTGACGATACGGCGCGCCACAAGACCGGCGATCTGCACCACGCCGAGCGCACCGATGGAGGTTTCGAGCACCATGCCGGAGCGTTCATTGTCCTCGCTCGCCTTGTCGAGATCGGCGGAGAGGAACTTGCCGGGACGATAGGCGATGCGCGTCACCCGGCCCGCCAGCGGCGCCCGGTTCACATGCACGTCGAAGACATTCATGAAGATGCAGACGCGCGGCAGCGGCATATCGCCAAGGCCGAGTTCGGCCGGGGGGATGGCGGGACCGACGAGGCACACGCGCCCATCCGCGGGCGAGACCACCAGCCCCTCGCGCACCGGCGTCACCCGTTCGGGATCGCGGAAGAAGTAGCAGATCCACACCGTGACCAGCACCGCGATCCAGCCGAGCGGCGGCACCAGCCACAGGAACACGGCCGAGACGGCGGCCCCGATCAGGATAAAGGGGTAGCCTTCCCGGTGGATCGGCGCGAGGCCACTACGGATCGAATCGAACACGGACATCAAGCACGTTTCCCGGTGCGCGCCGCCCATCATCGGGCAGGCGGAGAGGTAGGGCCAGACTGACCATCCGTCAAATGCGCGGCAAAGGCGGCATAGGCGTGGCTACGTGCTCACCTTCCGCTCCTCGCGCACTCAAGCCGCTGCGTCGCTCGCCGCCTTGCGCTCATCCACCGGATCGATCGGCTCATCGGCCGCCTTCAGCGTCTCACGGGCGCGCTCGGCCTCGCGCTGGCGCTCCCACATCGAATGGTAGAGCCCGTGGCGCAACATCAGTTCGCCATGGGTGCCACGCTCGGCAATGCGGCCATGTTCCAGCACGATGATCTCGTCGGCCCCCACGACCGTGGAGAGCCGGTGCGCGATGACCAGCGTGGTGCGCCCGCGCGAGACGCGCTCCAGCGCATCCTGGATCTCGCGCTCGGTATGGCTGTCCAGCGCCGAGGTGGCCTCGTCCAGGATGAGGATGGGCGGATTCTTCAGGATCGTGCGGGCGATGGCGACGCGCTGCTTCTCGCCGCCCGAGAGCTTGAGCCCGCGCTCGCCGACCTCTGTGGCGTAGCCCTTCGGGGTACGCCGGACGAAACCGTCGATCTGGGCAAGTTCGGCGGCACGCTGCACATCCTCGTCCGAGGCCGCGGGACGGCCATAGCGGATGTTGTAGGCAAGCGTGTCGTTGAACAACACCGTGTCCTGCGGAACCATGCCGATGGACGCGCGCAGGCTCTCCTGCGTCACCTCGCGAATGTCCTGCCCGTCAATGACCACACGGCCGGAATTGACCTCGTAGAAGCGGAACAGCAGGCGCGAAATGGTCGACTTGCCGGCGCCCGAGGGGCCGACGATAGCCACGGTTCGCCCAGCCGGAACCTCGAAGGACACGCCCTTGAGGATTTCCCGGTCGGGATCGTAGGAGAAGCGCACATCCTCGAAACGCACCGTGCCGCCCTTGAGATCGAGCGGATGGGCGACGGGCGCGTCCTTGATCTCGGGAGGACGGGCGAGAATGGCGAACATCGCCTCGATATCGATCAGCGACTGCTTGATCTCGCGATAGATCATGCCGAGGAAGTTCAGCGGCTGGTAGAGCTGGATCATCATGGCGTTGACCATGACGAACGAGCCAACCGACTGCCGCCCGGCGCGTATGTCGAACACGCACAGCACCATCACCGCGGTGAGGCCGAGCGTGAAGATCGCCGCCTGCCCGGCATTGAGCCAGGCAAGCGAGGTGTCTGTGCGGATGGAGGCGCGCTCGAACCTGGCCATGGAGCGGTCATAACGGTCCGCCTCCCATTTCTCGGCGCCGAAATACTTCACGGTCTCGTAGTTGAGCAGGCTGTCGACGGCCTTGGCGTTGGCGTCCGTGTCGCTCTCGTTCATCGCGGCGCGAATGCCCATGCGGAACTCGGTCATCATGAAGGTGAAGACCGTGTAGGCGATAATCATCAGCACTGAGGCCAGCACATAGCGCCAGTCGAACTGCCAGAGCAGCACGCCGATAACCATCGCGAATTCGAGGATGGTCGGCGCCAGATGCAGCACCAGCATGCGCACGATGGTCTCGATGCCCTCGCGCGCCCGTTCCAGAACGCGCGTCAGTCCGCCGGTCTTGCGCTCGAGATGGAAGCGCAGCGAGAGAGCGTGCATGTGCTCGAAGGTCAGCAGGGCGAGGCGGCGCACGGCATGTAGCGCCACCTTGGCGAACAGCCCGTCGCGCCACTGGGTGAGCCCCGCCATGACGATGCGCGAGAACCCATAGGCCAGCGTCAGCACCAGCGGCGTGGCGATGAGCAGGGTGATCGCATCGGTGGAGATGCGCGCGCCCTCGCCTTCGGCCACCGCATCGGTCGCCCATTTGAAGAAGAAGGGCGTCGTCATGGTGGCGGCCTTGGCCAGCACCAGCAGCAGCAGCCCCCAGGCGACGCGCGCGCGCAGATCGGCGCGGTCGACAGGCCACAGATAGGGCCAGAGCCCCTTCAACGCGACCAGCAGGCTACCGCGCGGATTGACTTCCGAGGCCTTGGTCGGGCGCGCAGGCGCCGTCCCGCCGTCAGTTGCGGACATGAGACTTCCAGTTCGACTTTTCTGCTCAGGCCTTCTGGCCCGAATTCCCAAGCGTGTTTTCGTCTAGTTTGTTGTGGTTCAAATAGGCGTCGAGAGATCTGAAACCAAGGTGTCGGCGCGCGGTGCAGGGTTGCGCGGGTCGGCCTGCGCCGCCGCGAGCAACGCATCGAACTGCGCCGCCAGCGCGGCGAAGTTCTTCTTGTCGAGGCAATAGCAGGAGCGCGGCCCCTCAATCGTGCCGGCAATCAGGCCGGCTTCCTTGAGAACCTTGAGATGCTGGGAGACGGTCGACTGCGCAAGCGGCAGCACCCGCACGATCTCCCCGCACTGGCACCGATCAACCGCGGCGAGCGCCCGCACGATCGCCAACCGCGCCGGATGCGCCAAAGCACGCAGGCGCAAGGCCAACAGGTCGTCGTCGGGTCGGGCGGAGGCATCGCTCATGTATATCGCCTATCGTCGATGAACGATGAAAGCAAGAAGATGCGGCCTCGACAGCCCAGTTCACCATAGCATGGCACCTTTCAGCACAAGGATGGCGATTCGTGTCGAGGCAACATGCAACACCTCTCCTGCTCCGCCACGGCGAGCCGACGTCGCCGGTGAAGCTCACGCCGCTTTCCATTCAGGCGGCCGAGGGCACGATCCGCGAGACTGACATTCAGAAGCTGGTGCACGAGCATCCTTCCGTGTTGCCGCTGGAGGAGATCGACCCGAACTTCAAGGGCGCCGTCTCCATTTGCCGCGAGCTGCGCACTCCTGCTGGCCCCATCGACAATCTGCTAGTGACGCCCGCCGGACTTCCTGTGCTGGTAGAGTGCAAGCTCTGGCGCAACCCGGAAGGACGACGCGAGGTGGTTGGCCAGATTCTCGATTACGCTAAGGAACTCAGTCGCTGGACGCAATCTGACCTGCAACGTGAAGCCAATATACGTCTTGGCACCACGGGCAATATCCTTCTGCAAAAGGTGCGCGAAGTTGCGCCTGAAGTCGACGAGATCGATTTCAACGACGCCCTGAGCTCGAACCTAAGGCGCGGCCGCTTCCTGTTGCTGATTGTCGGCGACGGAATTCGCGAAGGTGTCGAGGCTATCGCGGAATATCTTCAACGCCATGCGGGCTTGCACTTCTCCTTCGGGCTGGTGGAACTGCCGATCTTCGTGCTGCCGGATGGCGCCCGCTTGGTGACGCCGCGTGTGCTTGCGCGCACCGTCAATATCGTTCGGCAGGTCGTGGCGGTCCCGGAGGGCATGGCCATCGCCGACATTGTCGCCGATGACGGCAATGCGGAAACAGCCGACCCCGATCTGTCGGAGCTCGCCGCCAAGCGCCAGCATTTCTGGAGGGAATTCCTTGCGGTGCTGACGCTGGACGACCCCGAGCAGCGAGTACCGAAGCCGTCTCGCCAAGGATACATCAGCTTCATATTCCCCGCGCCCAATGGCAGCAGCTGGCTGACCGTATACAGGGAGATGAAAGATAATAAAGTCGGAGTTTTTCTGGCGTCGACGCGTGACAGTGCTGGTGAATATGCCGAGCAGCGCCTGGAAAGCGAATGGAGTGACATCAAGCCTCTCCTCGGGGGCACGGCGAAAATAGAAGCAGGATCCTACAACCGCCCCCACATAAGCGATTCCCGCATATTCGGTGACCTAAACAGGCACGAGACTCGCCAGCAAGCCTTCGCCTGGCTGGCCGAACGCACCAACACCTTCATCAATGTGCTCCGCCCCCGCGTCCGGTCGGCCGTGGATGACTATCGCGCGTGGGATGGCTCATAGGCTGCCGATGGCGCCCGCGAACTCCCGCCTGCCAGCGCCGCTCTAATCTCTGGTCGGTCAGCGAGGCTTGACGGCTTCTGAACGCGGTGCACCATGGCGGCATGACAAAGATCAAAAGCGTATGAACGATCCGGTCTATCTCGAATCGGCGATAGAACTCGGCCGGCTCCTCGCGCGTGAAGACATCCGCCTCATCTATGGCGGCGGCGGCGTGGGCCTGATGGGCGCGGCGGCGCGCGCCTGCGCGGAAGCCGGCGGCAAGGTCACCGGCATCATTCCCGATTTCCTGATCGGCAAGGAGCAGGCCTTCGAGCACGCCCACGAGCTGATCGTCACCAAGGACATGCATGAGCGCAAGCGGCTGATGTTCGAGCGGGCGGACGCCTTCATCGCCCTGCCCGGCGGCATCGGCACGCTGGAGGAACTGGTGGAGCAGCTGACCTGGGTGCAGCTGAACCGTCACGTCAAGCCGGTACTGGTGCTCAACATCGCCGGCTTCTGGGATCCCCTGCTGACGCTGTTCGACCACATGCAGTCCACGGGCTTCATCAATACGGCCCGGCCGATCCGGCTCCAGGTGGCCCACAGCGTGCGAGCGGTGATGCCGAAGCTCAACGCGATCGTCTCGCAGATCGGCGAGCACGAACTGCATGGCGAGGCCGAGGAAAGCGTGCTCGACCGTATGTGAACGACGTGGGCGGCCCGGAGGGAGATCCGGGCCAGTCGCTCAGTGGATCGTGCCTTCGGCGACGAGGCTTTTCCGCATCGTGGTGTTGCCGAGCCAGACCCCGCCGCGCGGCACGGTATTGCGCTGCATCGGCACATAGCCGCGCTTCTGGAAGAAGCCGAGCGCGGTGTCGCTCGCATCCACGCTCAGGCTCTTGGCGCCGCGCGCAGCGGCCAGCTTTTCGACAGCGTCGCACAGCAGCGCACCGACGCCCTGTCCCGCCGCCTCAGGATGAACATAGAGGAAGTCGATCAGCTTGTTATCGGCAAGCGCGATGAACCCGACCGGCTCGCCCTCGCGCGTCGCCACCAGCGCGAGGCTGCCGGCGAGGCGCGCAGCCAGCGCCTCTTCGTCGCTGACAGCCGCGGCCCAGGCCTCCTGCTGATCGGTGTCGTAATCCTCGCCGGTCAGGTCGAAGATCGCGGCCGCCGCGAGGGCGGCGAGAACGGGCGTGTCGCCCGGCAGCGCCGGGCGCAACGCGGCAGCGGGGGCCGCGCTCACCGCTTCGGCTCCCAGCTGGTCGTGCCGTCCTTGTTGTCCTTCAGCGCCACGCCGAGCGCGAGAAGTTCGTCGCGAATGCGGTCGGAGGTCGCCCAGTCGCGGTTGCGACGGGCTTCGATGCGCTCGGCCAGACGCGCCTCGATCTCCTCGGCCGGAACGGAAAGCTCCGGCGCGCGCGCGGCCAGCCACTCCTGCAGCGGACCGGGCGTGAAGCCGAGAAAGGCAAGCGTGCCCGCCAGCGCCTTCTTGCCCGCATGGTCCTTCAGACCATGCATCTCGGCGATCGCCTTCGGGGTGTTGAGGTCGTCGGCCAGCGCTTCCATCACCGAGGGCGCGGGACGCGGATAGGCGTCGATCGAGGCGGCATCGAACCACTGCTCCAGCGTCTTCGCGCTTTCCTCCAGCCCCTTCACTGTCCAGTCGATCGGCTGGCGGTAATGGGTCTTGAGCATGTTGAGGCGCAGCACCTCGCCCGGCCAGTCGGCCAGCAATTCGCGGATGGTGACGAAGTTGCCGAGCGACTTCGACATCTTCTCGCCTTCCACCTGCAGGAAGCCGTTGTGCATCCAGACCTTGGCCATGATTCCGGAATGGAACGCGCAACGCGACTGCGCCACCTCGTTCTCATGGTGCGGGAAGACGAGGTCGATACCGCCGCCATGAATGTCGAAGGTCTCGCCGAGATGCTTCCAGCTCATGGCCGAGCACTCGATGTGCCAGCCGGGACGGCCGGGCACCTCGATGCCGGCCGGCGAGGGCCAGCCCGGTTCACCCGACTTGGAGGGCTTCCACAGCACGAAGTCCATGGCGTCCTGCTTGTAGGGCGCCACATCCACCCGCGCTCCGGCCAGCATGTCGTCCAGCGGGCGGTTCGAGAGCTTGCCGTAGTCGGGCATGGACGGCACGGAGAACAGCACATGATTCTCCGCCACATAGGCGTGGCCGGCGGCGACCAGCTTCTCGATCAGCTGGCGCATCTCGACGATGTGCTCGGTCGCGCGCGGCTCGACATCCGGGTGCAGCACGCCGAGCGCTTCGAGGTCGTCGTGGAACTGCGCCTCGGTGGTGAAGGTCACCTTGCCGATCGCCTCGTTAAGGTCGAGGCCGGGATATTCCTGCGCGGCGCGCGCGTTGATCTTGTCGTCCACGTCGGTGATGTTGCGGACATATTTGACGTGATCGGGGCCATAGAGGTGGCGCAGCAGCCGGTACAGCAGATCGAACACGATCACCGGGCGCGCATTGCCGATATGGGCGAAATCATAGACCGTCGGGCCGCACACATACATGCGCACCTTCGCCGGATCCAAAGGAGCGAACGCTTCCTTGGTGCGCGTGAGCGTGTTGTACAGCTTCAGTTCGGGAAACCCCGACCCCGATATGCCCGACATGAATTTTCTCCTCGCACTCCCGCCTGGGGAGCGACGCCGCGTCTGTCGTCGGTTTGGCCGGCCACGTCAAGCGGGCGAAGGGAAAACCCGCGTGAGGGCGTCATCGCCGCCGGCAATCGCCCCGCCAGCGCCGCATGGTAGCCATACCCGGGAACGGTTGACGGCCATTTGGGGGCGGGGCTATTCCCCCGTCCGCTTCCCCGGACGGTCGTCTCCAGAAGATTCGTTAAGGGTCGCTTCAAACCTTTTGGCCACATTCGCGTTAGATAGCCGGACGCAGCTGTGTCCGCGTCTTTCACCATTTGTCGCCACAAACTGCAGTCCGTCCCATGCGCTCCTGCCTGCGTCTCCACACCGCCCTTGTGACTGGCCTTCTCGCTCTCTCGCCGGTCATCGCGACCGCGCAGGACGCGCGCGAAATCTTCATCGTCGACTCCTCCGACGGCTACGGCATTGACGCCTGCGTCGCCTCGGGCGCCAGTTGCGGCCAGGCCATGGCGGATGCCTGGTGCCGGGTGCACGACTATGAGCGCGCCGTCGGCTTCGGCAAGGTGAAGTCCGACGCCACGATCAGCGCCGTTTCCACCGCGCCGGTGCGCACCGCCTGCTATGGCGCGGGCTGCGCCGAAACGGTCGCCATCACCTGCAGCAAGTGAGCGCCCCTGCCGTCACGAGCGGCAGCGACGAGAGAGCGACAGGCGGCCGGATCGATCCGGCCGCTTTTTCATTTCAGGTAATCGGCGCACCGAGGCGCCTCATTGGTCGCGCCCCAGGGCATGATCGGCACCGTCGAGGTCGAGTTCTTCGGGCTGCCGTCGATCAGCTTGTCGGAATAGACGAGATAGACCAGCACGTTGCGCTTGGTGTCGCAGCCGCGGACGATCTGCATCTTCTTGAAGATCAGCGAGCGGCTCTCGCGATAGGCCACATCGCCCTGCTCGAACTTGCCCTTGAACGAGATCGGCCCGATCTGCCGGCAGGCAATGGAGATGTCCGACACTTCCTCCGCGACGCCCAGCATTCCCGACACCCCGCCCTTCTCGGGCACGGTGTAGTGGCACGCCACACCCGCGACGAGAGGATCGTCTATGCCATAGGTCGCCAGCTTGTCGTCCGGCGTGAGGAACTTCCACACCGTCGATTTCCTGAAGATGAGGTCGGGCTCCTGCGCCGCGGCGGGCGACAGGCCCAGCCCCACGAGCATGAGCAGGGCGGCAACGGACGCAAATCGGTTCATGCAGGGCTACTCCACGGGAATCCACGCAATATATGGGTGCGCCCGGCCCAAGGGAGAAGACCATCGCGTCATGAGGGATGAGATTTCGGCCGGTTCAAAATTTCGACAAGCTCGCCGTGCTCATTGCCTGTTGTCATTGCCCTTGCCGCGCAATTCCGGCACACAGCCGGGCAGCCGAGTGAAACAGCCGAACAGATGATGCTTCAGAACCGCCGCCCGCTCCGTGCCTTCATTGCGTCCGCCCTGCTGATGGGCCTCGCGGGAGCGATGAATCCGGGCGTTGTCCGGGCGCAGGACCTACCGCCCGGCGCCGTCGGCGGCGCGCCGCAGGCCGACCGCTCGATCTGCATCCGTCTGGAAGGCCAACTCGCATCGCTCGACCGGGGTGGTGGTGGCGGCCAGCCTGATCTCGGCGCACAGATCCAGCGGCAGCGTCAGGCAATTGCCGACCTTACCGCGCAGGTGCGCCAACTCGGCTGCGACAAGCGTGGCTTTCTTATTTTCCAGCCGCAGCTGCCGCCGCAGTGCGAGGCGCTCAACCGCAACCTGACGCAGGCCCGCTCGGCACTCGACCGCACCATGACGCAGGCGCAGGGGCAGAGCAACGGCGCCGATGAACAGCGTCGCCAGCTGGTCTACGCGCTCGCGCAGAACAATTGCGGCGCGCAATATCAGGCCGCGCTCGGCCAGCCACCCGGCGCCGGCATGCCGGCCCAGAGGCGCGCCCCGCGCAACCTGTTCGAGCAACTGTTCGGCGTGCCGCGCGCACCTGACGAGGAATCCGGCCCGCTGGACGTCCAGCCGCTGGAGATGCCGAAGGTGTCGACCTATCGCACCGTGTGCGTGCGCACCTGCGACGGCTTCTTTTTCCCGGTGTCCTTCGCCGCGACGCCGGCCAAGTTCGGCTCGGACGAGGCGCTGTGCCAGCGCCAGTGCCCCGGCACGGAAGCCCGGCTCTTCGCCTATCGCAACCCGGGCGAGGATATCGAGCAGGCGGTCGGCACCAACGGCCAGTCCTACATGTCGCTGCCGAACGCCCTGCTTTACAAGAAGCAGTTCGTGCCGGCGTGCTCCTGTCGTCCGGCTGGCCAGAGCTGGGCACAGGCGCTGACCCAGCAGGACGATCCCACCCTACGCAAGGGCGACATCGTCGTCACCGAGGACGCTTCGCGCGAGATGGCGCAGCCGCGCCCGGCGACGCCGGTGCCGACGAACAAGAAGCCCTGATAACGGCTAGGCCGTCTGCCCGTTAAGCCGGGCGGCGGCCCGTTCCCTCCCGATCAGCGGCAGCAGCGCCTTGAGTTCCGGGCCGCTCTCGGCGCCGGTGAGCGCGAGGCGAAGCGGGTGGAACAGCCCCCGCCCCTTGCGGCCGCTGGCCGGCTTCAACACATTCAGCCATGTGGTGTAGACCTCGCCATTCCACGGCTCGGGCGGCAGGAGATCGGCGGCCTGCGACAGGAAGCCGGCATCTTCGGCCTCGACGACCGGCGCCAGCGGCTCATCCACAACGGCCCACCAATGCCGCGCGTCGGACAGCCGGCCGAGATTTCCCCGCACCGCCAGCCAGAACGCCTCGCCCCCGCCGACACCCAGAGCCGCCAGCCGCTCGGCCACCGCCTTATACGGTAGATGGTGCAGCGTGGCGGCGGTGAGCGCGTCGAGGTCGGCCGGATCGAAGCGCGCCGGCGCGCGGGAGATCTTCGTGAAGTCGATCCGTGCCGCCAGAGCGTCGAGATCGGAGACCGGCTCCACCGCCAGCGAAGTCCCGGTCAGCACCGCAAGCGCGGCGACCGCGAGCGCCTCCTGCCCTTCCTCGCGCAGCGCGTTCAGCGACAGGTGGCCAAGGCGCTTGGACAACCCCTCCCCGCTCGGCAGGGTGAGAAGATTGTGATGGCCGAACACCGGCACCGTGCCGCCCAGCGCTTCGATGATCTCGATCTGCACGCCGGTATTGGTGACGTGGTCCTCGCCGCGCACCACGTGGGTGACGGCCATCTCGATGTCGTCGACCACAGAGGTTAGCGTGTAGAGATAGGAGCCGTCCTCGCGCACCAGCACGGGGTCGGAGAGCGTCGCGGTATCGACCGCCTGCTCGCCGCGCACGAGGTCGGCCCACGCGACCTTGCGACCATCCAGCCGGAAGCGCCAATGCGGACGGCGCCCCTCGGCCTCCAGCCTTGAACGATCGACATCGGTGAGCTTGAGGGCCGCGCGGTCATAGAGCGGGGGCAGGCCGCGCCGGCGGCGGGAGAGACGGCGGGTCTCCAGCTCATCTTCGGTCTCATAGGCGGGGTAGAGCCGACCTGATGCCTTCAGCCGCTCCACCGCCGCGTCATAGCGCGGCAGCCGGTCCGACTGCCGCTCGACCCGATCCGGCACGAGGCCCAGCCAGCCAATGTCGCGGGCGATGGCCTGCGCGAACTCCTCCGTCGAGCGCGCCGTGTCGGTGTCGTCATAGCGCAGGATGAAGGTGCCACCCTCGCGCCGGGCAAAGAGCGCGTTGTAGAGCGCGGTGCGGGCATTGCCGACATGCAGCAGGCCAGTCGGCGACGGGGCGAAGCGGAGGACGGGTGCGGTATCTGACATGCCGCGCTTATCGCCGGGATGCGGACAACGGGCAATCCCTCTCCCCCGCGGGGAGAAGGAGCCGATGGCTTTACAAGCGTGGCCTAAACCGTCTCGCGGAACCGGTTGGTGATGGGATAGCGCCGGTCGCGGCCGAAATTGCGCGTCGTCACCTTCACCCCCGGCGCGGCCTGCCGGCGCTTGTATTCGGCAATGTTGAGCATGCGCTCCACCCGCGCGACGAGGGCCGGCTCATAGCCTTCCGCCACGATGTCGGCGACGGGCCGTTCGCGCTCCACAAGCCGCTCGAGGATGGCGTCGAGCACCTCGTAAGGCGGCAGGCTGTCCTGGTCCTTCTGGTTCTCACGCAACTCGGCGGTCGGCGGCTTGGTGATGACATTCTCGGGGATCACCACCCCGTCGGGGCCCAGAGCGTCCGCCGGCTTCCAGCGGTTGCGCAGGTGGCAGAGGCGGAACACCTCCGTCTTGTAGAGGTCCTTCAGCGGGTTATAGCCGCCATTCATGTCGCCATAGAGCGTGGCATAGCCGGTCGACATCTCCGACTTGTTGCCGGTCGTCACCACCATAGAGCCGAACTTGTTGGAGATCGACATCAGCAGGGTGCCGCGCACGCGCGACTGCAGGTTCTCTTCCGTGACATCGCGCCCGCGATTGCCGAAGACGGGCGCCAGCACGTGCTCCAGCGCCTCCACCGCTTCTGCGATCGGCACGATGTCGTAGCGCACGCCCAGCGCCGCAGCCACGGCGGCGGCATCCGTCAGCGACTCGCCCGAGGTGTAGCGATAGGGCAGCATCACGCAGTGCACGCGGTCCGCGCCCAGCGCGTCCACCGCCATGGCGGCAACGAGCGCGGAATCGACACCGCCCGACAGGCCCAGCACCACGCCGGGGAAGCGGTTCTTCTCGACATAGTCGCGCAGACCGGTGACGCAGGCGGCATAATCGGCCTCGTCATCCGTGATCAGTGGCGCGCGGGCGCCTTCCTCGCAGTGCCAGCCATCGGCCCAGCGCTCCCAGCGGGTGAGGCGGATGCGCTCCTGGAAATTCGGCAGCTGGACCGCGAGCGAACGGTCGGCATTCAGCACGAAGGAGCCGCCGTCGAATACCAGTTCGTCCTGTCCGCCGGCCTGGTTGACATAGGCGAGCGGCAGGCCGCTCTCGACCACCCGCGCCACCGCGACATTCATCCGCTCGTCATAGACCGTGCGGCGATAAGGCGAGCCATTGGGGATAAGCAGAAGCTCGGAGCCGGTTTCCGCGAGGCACTCGATGACGTCCTGCGACCAGATATCCTCGCAGATCGGGACACCGATGCGCACGCCACGGAACGGAATGGGCCCCGGCATGGGGCCGGGCACGAAGACGCGCTTCTCGTCGAACGGGCCGTAATTGGGCAGATCGACCTTGTAGCGCAAAGTCGCGAGGCGCCCTTCCTCCAGCAGCGCCACGGCGTTGTAGAGCCTGCCCCCGTCCACCCAGGGAAGGCCGATCAGCATGGCCGGCCCGCCATCGGCGGTTTCGGCAGCAAGCTGCTCCACTGCCGCGCGGCACGCGGCCTGGAAGGCCGGCTTGAGGACGAGATCTTCGGGCGGATAGCCGGCGATGAACAGCTCGGTGAACAGGATGAGATCCGCGCCCTGCTCGGCCGCCAGTTTTCGCGCGGCGCGCGCCTTGTCCGCATTGCCGGCGATGTCGCCGACGATCGGGTTGAGCTGCGCGAAAGCGATGAGAAGCTGGTCGGCGGGTTCTGCGGACATGAGCGTCATTTAACCTTCCGCCGCGCGCTCGGCAATCGCCGCTCTAGTCTTCCCAGTAGGTACCGGGAACACGGACGGCGCGCGCGACGTAGCCGGCCTTGCGCACGACCAGCGGCAGTATCCGCTCAAGGCCGTGGAGGACCGTGCCGTCATCGGGAACCGGCTCGGCGGGATAATCGTCCCATTGCAGGTCGAGGTCGAGCAACGGTTTGAGCGCGGCGGGCCGCGCGGCGAACATGTTGCCGACGGGAAATTCGACATAGGTCGTCATCGGCTCATCCAGCCCGAGCGAGTGCCGCAAGGCATGCGCCACTTCCTCGTTGCGTCCCCAGTCGAGCACATGGCTGTCCTCGGGGAAAACGAGGCCGGTGGAAGGGTCCGTGGCAAAGCGCGCGACGATGGCGTCCAGCATCGGGAAAGCGCCGCCGATCATGTTCTCCCACAGGAAGTTGCGCCAGGGATCGCCGATGTTGCGGCGGCGGCCCTTGGTCTTCTTGCCGTGCAAATGGAAGAACACGTCATAGCCGCCCCGCAGCAGCGACTCGCGCAGCGCGGTGAAGAACGGCCCGATGTCGCGCCCGAGATTGGGCACGATGGTGATCTCCACCTTTGCGGGATAATCGCGCGTCGCGGCGCGCATCTGCGCCACCTTGGCTTCATTGTCCGTGGTCAGGAACAGGTCGGGCCGGGTGGCCCCGCGCTGCAGCCGCTCCAGCATCTCCGGCAGCAGGTCGGCATAGAAGAAGTGGCCGTGCAGCGCGACCTTCACCTGCGCCGCCACCGCTTCGCCGGGGCGAACCACCTCATAAACCCACGGCCCGGCCGGCTCACCCTGCTCGATCCAGTGGGCAAGCGGGTAGCGCCGATTGACGAGACAGGCCTGCGGATGCGCCTCCGCATAGATCAGCGGATTGAATCCGGAACAGGGCCTGTGCAGAATCCGGCGCATCCGGCGCGTGCCCCCGGCATGGCTGCGGCGCCAGGCGATCACCTGCTCGCGCAGCGCCACGGCAGGATCGCGCCCGGGCTGGTCGGCGGTGAGAATTTCCAGCCGGCCCGCCCCCGCCTTGAGGGCGAGCGCGACCTCATCCTCAACCCGGCGGGCGGCGAGTTCCGCTATCGCCACGGCTGATGCGGCGCCCGCACTGAGGGGCTCGTCGACGACATGCAGGTAGTCGCGCCCGGCAAAAGCGGGAAAGGCCGTCTTCGCCGCGATGCGAGCGGCGGCGGAGGGAAAGACCACCTCGGTGGCGTCGCGCAGCATGGTTTCCGGCGCGACGGAATCCGCGAGGAAGACCACGGGTATCTCGCGCAGCTCGCAGGCCAGGGCGGCATCGGCCGTCGCAGCACCGAGAGCCAACGCGACACGCGGCTTCAGGTCGCGCAGGCGCAGCGCCAGAGCGCTCAGCAGCACGCTGCGCGGCACCCGTGAACCCGCGGCGGAGAATGAAACCGTGCGCGCCGCCTCCGGCATTGGGCTGCCGGCGCCCACGCCGTCGATACGAACGAGCACGACCTCAAAATTCTTGGCAAGCTCCGCCAGAAGTTTCGCGCCGCCGGCATCGGCACCGTGGCAAAGCACCAGCGCGACGGCGCGCTGCAAC
>QFQD01000109.1 GCA_003241485.1 Ancylobacter novellus | reverse complement strand
GGTGTAGTTGCGCTTCTGCCGCCCGGCACCGGGAACCTCTGCGAACAAGGTCAGGTGCTGGCCCGCCACATGCGGCGCGGGCGGACGCCCGTCGAGCGGGCGCAGCACGAAAGAGGTGATGACGTCGCTCTCCCTTTGGCGGCTCTCGATCGCGAAGGGTCGCGGTGCCGCGGCACCCCGTTCCGCTTGCCCGACCTCAGCCGCCTGAACGCCGTCGCTCATGTTTACCCCCGGCACCTAAATCATGTATATGGTATACATATATTCCCAGGCTGGAAAGCCTCCAGGCACGCTACGCCATGCGACTGACCCGCGGCTGTGCTCGATCTCGGAGATCGCCGCCGCCTATGGCATCTCGCAGAACCATCTGATGAAGGTGCTGCACGATCTCGGCCGGGCCGGCTATGTCGCCAGCGCACGCGGGCGCAGCGGCGGCTACCGGCTGGCGCGCCCGGCTTCCGACATCCGCATCGGCGACCTGCTCCGCCACACCGAGGGCAATGTCGATCTCGTCCCCTGCGAGGATTGCGCGCTCGCCCCCGGCTGCGGCGTCGTTTCGGTGCTGGATGAGGCGATGGCTGCCTTTTTCGGCGTGCTCGACAGATATACGCTGGCCGAACTCGTGGACCGCCACAGCGGTTTCCGACATCTCATCCTCTCGCTCGGCCCGCCCGTAGCCTCGGCCGGCGCCCCCTTATCCTAGCGGCCGCGCCCCCGCCGGGTTGCCGCCCAGCCGCTCACCGCTCCATTCCCCGCGGCGCGCCTTGCCTCATCTTCCGGAGTTCGCCTTGTCTGCCATCTCCCGCCTGAAACTGTTCCGACCCATCCTTGCCGGCGGCAATCTGCGCGACCGCATGTTCGCCTGCATCGGCGCCCTGATTGGAATCGGGCTGACGGGGCTGATCGGCGGGATAGTCGCGAGCGACGCCCAGCATCTGCTGTGGATCGTGCCGCCCATGGGCGCCTCCGCCGTGCTGCTGTTTGCCGTGCCGGCCAGCCCGATGGCGCAGCCCTGGCCGACCATCGGCGGCAACACCGTCTCGGCCCTCATCGGCGTTCTCATCGCCCATCACATGCCGCTCTCCCCGCTCTCCGCCGGGCTAGCGGTGGGGGGCGCCATCGGTGTCATGTCCCTGCTGCGCTGCCTGCACCCGCCCGGCGGCGCCGCCGCGCTGGTCGGCCTCTTCGCCGGCGCTTCGTCGAGCTATGCCTTCCCGCTCCTGCCGGTGGGGTTGAACGCGGCTGTGCTGGTGTTCTGCGCCTGGGCCTATCATCGCGTCTCCGGCCACCGCTATCCCCATGTCGCCGTGCCGCCGAAGCCGCCGGCCAAGGAGCGGCCCTGGACCTTCAGCAAGGCCGACCTCGCCGCCGCGCTCGACCAGACCGGCGAGACCTTCGACATCGACGTGAACGATCTGGAGCGGCTGCTGCGCGAGATCGAGCAGCGCACGCTGGCGCGCTCCTATCACGACCTCAGCGGCGCCGATCTGATGCGGGAGGGGGTCATCTCGGTCCCGCTCTCTGCCTCGCCCGAGGAAGCGCGCGCGCTGCTGGTCCAACACGATGTCCGCCGCCTGCCGGTGCTCGACGCAGCCGGCCGCGTGACCGGTGTCATCGGCCTGCGGGAACTGACCGCGCCGGGAACCACGCTGGCCGAATTGATGACCCCTGCCGCGACCGCCGCGCCCCAGACGCCCGCCATTGCCCTGCTCGACCGCTTCGCCCGCGAACGCGTCCATGCGGTCTTCATCGTCGATGAGAGCGAGCGCCCGCTCGGTGTGGTCACGGAGGCGGACTGGCTGGCTGTGCTCACGCGCGGCCTCGCCTGAACGGGCCTTCCCTCCATCACGGCGCCGCGGTCACCGCCACACCGGATTCAGCCTCTGGCGGGACGCCGGCCAGCCAGCGCTGAAGACGTGCCAGATAGAGATAGACCACCGGCGTCGTGTAGAGCGTCAGCACTTGGCTCAGCGCCAGCCCGCCGACCATGGCATAGCCGAGCGGCTGGCGAAGTTCCGTGCCCGTGCCATTGCCGAACATCAGCGGCACGCCGGCCAGCAGCGCCGCCATTGTGGTCATCAGAATGGGGCGGAAGCGCAGGCGACAGGCCTCGGTGATCGCCTCCTCCGCGCCCATGCCGCGCTCGCGCTCGCCGGCAATGGCGAAGTCCACCAGCATGATGCCGTTCTTCTTCACGATACCGATGAGCAGGATGATGCCGATGATGCCGATGACCGACAGGTCGAAGCCGCCGGCCCACAGCGCCAGCAGCGCCCCGACGCCGGCCGACGGCAGGGTCGACAGGATGGTCAGCGGGTGGATAAAGCTCTCATACAGCACGCCGAGGATGACATAGACCGCGAACAGCGCCGCAGCGATGAGCGCCGGCTCGCTGGCGAGCGCGCTTTGGAACACCTGCGCGCTGCCCTGGAAGCTGCCGCTCAGGGTCGAGGGTGCCCCCAGATCCGCCGAAGCTGCATTGATCGCCGCCACGGCGTCGCCGAGCGAGACGCCCGGCTTGAGGTTGAAGGAGATCGTCACCGCCGGGAACTGCGCCTGATGCGACACCGAGAGCGGCCCCACCGCCTGCGCGTCGATCGTCACCAGCGTCGAGAGGGGGATGGCCTGCCCGGTGGTCGGCGCCTTCACATAGATCTGGTCGAGCGTGCCGATGTGTTGCTGCAGCTCCGGCGTCGCCTCCAGTATCACCGCGTAGGAATCGAGCTGGGTGAAATACTGCGCCGCCTGCCGCTGCCCGAAGGCATCGTTGAGCGTCGCGTCGATCAGCGAGGGCTGGATGCCGAAACGCGCGGCCCGGTCGCGGTCGATCGTCACCTTGAGCTGTGGCGCGTTGCCCTGCTGGTCGCTGGAGACATCGGTGAACGGCGGCAGCTGGCGGATTCTGGCCAGCAGCTTGGGCGCCCACGTCTCCAGCTCATGCAGGTCCACATCGGTGAGGGTGTACTGGTAGAGCGCTCGGGAGACGCGACCGCCGACGGAAATGTCCTGCGCCGGCTGCAGG
Organism: Ancylobacter novellus; assembly: GCA_003241485.1. Classification (GTDB taxonomy): domain Bacteria; phylum Pseudomonadota; class Alphaproteobacteria; order Rhizobiales; family Xanthobacteraceae; genus Ancylobacter; species Ancylobacter novellum_A. The sequence continues at coordinate 7,924 of QFQD01000109.1, read as the reverse complement.
AACACCGCCGCGCCGGTGACCTGCGCCAGCTTGGGCCGCAGGCGGTTGATGATCTGCGAGGCGCTGGCGTCGCGCTCCTCGCGCGGCTTCAGCGCGATGAAGAACCGCCCTGTATTGGTGGTGTTCGCCCCGCCTGAGCCGAGCACCGAGCCGAAGGCGGCAACGGCCGGGTCCTTGGCGAGCACCGCGCCGATCTGCATCTGCAGGCGTTTCATCTCGTCGGGCGAGACATCCTGTGCGGCTTCCGACAGGCCGGTAAGGATGCCGATGTCCTGCGTCGGGAAGAACCCCTTCGGCACCGCCACGAACAGCCAGCCGGTGAGCGCGAGCGTGCCGAAGAACACCATCAGCGTCAGGAAGCGGTAGCGCATCGCCACCGCCAGCGTGCGCATATAGAGGGCGAGCAGCCCCTCGAAGCCGGCCTCGATCACCCGGTAGAGCCAGCCATGTTCATGCGCCGGCGGCTTGAGAAAGCGCGAGCACAGCATCGGCGTCAGCGTCAGCGACACCAGCGCCGACACCGCGATGGAAGCGGTGACGGTCAGCGCGAATTCGCGGAACAGCCGCCCGACAATGCCGCCCATCAGCAGCAGCGGGATGAACACCGCCACAAGCGAGATGCTGATCGACAGCACGGTGAAGCCGATCTCGCGCGCGCCCTTCATCGCCGCGGGATAGGCGGGCTCGCCCTCTTCCATGTGGCGCACGATGTTCTCGACCACGACGATGGCATCATCCACCACGAAACCGACCGCAATGGTCAGCGCCATCAGCGACAGGTTGTCGAGGCTGAACCCCAGCGCGTACATCACCGCCGCCGAGCCGGCGAGCGAGAGCGGCACCGCCACGGCGGGGATCAGCGTCGCGCGCAGATTGCGCAGGAACAGCAGGATCACCATCACCACCAGCGCGATGGTGAGCAGCAGCGTGAACTGCACATCCGCCACCGAGGCGCGGATGGTGGTGGTGCGGTCGACGATGGTGTCGATGCTGATGCCGGCGGGAATGATGCCGTCGAGCCGAGGCAGGGTCGCCTTGATGGCATCCACCGTCTCGATGACATTGGCACCGGGCTGCTTGAACACCAGCAGCACCACCGCCCGCCGGTCGGTGCTCCACGCCGCCACATGGGTATTTTCCGGCCCGTCCACCGCATGGCCGACATCGCGCACCCTGAGCGGCGCGCCGTTGCGATAGGCGAGGATGACATTGTCATAGTCGGCCGGCGTCACGATCTGGTCGTTGGCGGCGATGGTGAAGCTGCGCACCGCGCCGTTGATCGCCCCCTTGGCCGCCTCCGCCGTCGAGGCGGACAGCGTCGTGCGCACATCCTCGAAGGTGAGGCCGCTCGCCGCCAGCCGCGCCGGATCGATCTGCACCCGGATCGCCGGCTTCTGCTCGCCGCCGATCACCACCTGCGCGACGCCCTTCACCTGCGAAAGACGCTGCGCCAGCACATTGTCGGCGAAATCGTCCACCTGCGTGATCGGCATCGTGTCCGAGCGCGCGGCAAGGATCATGATCGGGCTGTCGGCCGGATTGACCTTACGGTAGCTCGGCGGCGTGGTGAGATCGTCGGGCAGCTGGCGCTGCGCGGCGGTGATCGCCGCCTGCACATCCTGCGCCGCGCCGTCGATATCGCGGCCGAGGTCGAACTGCAGGGTGATGGAGGTCGAGCCGAGCGTCGAGGTCGACGTCATCTGGTCGAGCCCGGCGATCTGGCCGAAGCGGCGCTCCAGCGGCGCGGCAACCGCCGAAGCCATCGTGTCGGGGCTCGCGCCCGGCAGGCTGGCGGAGACCTGGATGGTGGGAAAATCCACCTGCGGCAGCGGCGCCACCGGCAGCAGCGGATAGGCGGCGACGCCGAGAACGGCGAGCGCCGCCATCAGCAGCGTCGTGGCGATCGGGCGCTCGATGAAAGGAGCCGAGAGGTTCACCGCGCGCGCCTCACTTGTCCGCCGGGGCGGGCGCGTCCTGCGCCAGATTCGCGCGCGTGCCCTCGACGATGGCGACCTTCGCGTCCGGGCGCAGGCGATACTGCCCGTTGACCACCACCCGGTCGCCGGGGGCCAGCCCATCGGTCACCGCCGCGAAGCCGCCGGCAACATGACCGGTGACGATCGGCCGGGCCACCGCCGTGTTCTGCGCCGTCACTACCCAGGCGAACACCCCGTCCGGCCCGCGCTCGATGGCGGCGACCGGCACCGCGACCGCGTCCTTCACCGTATCGACCGCCAGCGCGACATGGACGAAGGCGCCCGGCCACAGCCGCTCATCCTCATTGGGAAAGCTCGCCTTGAGTTTCAGCGTGGCCGTCGCGGCGTCGATCTGGTTGTCGACCACGGTCAGCGTGCCGGTGCCGAGCACCGTGCCGTCCTCGCGGGTGGCGACCGCCGCCACCGGGCCGCGCGCCTGCGCCGCCTGTACCGCGTCGATGTCCTTCTCCGGCAGGGAGAACACCACGCTGACCGGCTTCAGCGTGGTGAGCACCGCGATCGGCGTCGCATCGCTGGTGTGCACCAGATTGCCGGCGTCGACCTGCCGCATGCCCATGCGCCCATCCACCGGGGCGGTAACGGTGGTGTAGTCGAGATTGGTCTGCGCGGTCTCCACCGCGGCGGTGTCGGCGGTGATAGAGGCCTTGAGCTGGTCGACCGTCGCCTGCTGCTGGTCGACGGCCTGCCGGCTGGCATAGTCCTTCTGCACCAGCGTCATGTAGCGCGCGAGGTCCGCCTCCGCCCCACGCAGCTGCGCCTCGTCCTTCACCTTGGCGGCGCGCACCTGGTCGAGATTGGCCTGCGCCAGCTTGGGGTCGAGCTGGGCCAGCACGTCGCCGGCCTTCACGTTCTGCCCCTCGTGGAAGTTCACCGATTGCAGCGTGCCGTCGACGCGCGCGTGGATGTTGACGGTCTGCGAGGCCTGCACCATGCCGATGCCGTTCAGCACCACGGAGAGGTCGCGGCGCGCCACCGTCGCCACATTCACCGGCACCGCCGCACGGGCGGGCGCCTCTTCGGCGGTGCGCGGCGTGCTCGCCCGGCTCGACCAGGCATAGAGCCCTCCGCCGCACGCCAGCAGCAGCACCATGAAAAGGGCACGGCCTCGCCATCTCGAGGTCCGCTCCGCCGCCTGCGTCATCTTCCACTCCCGCCACCCATGAGGGCACGCAGGCAGTGTGGAGCGTCCGGTGGCAAGACGTGAGTTAAATATTGTTCAGAAACAGTACGTTAGGGAAGGTGCACCGCAACATGGCGGTGCGCCCTCGCCCCAATGTTCACCCCAGCCGCGCGCCGCTTTCGGCGTCGAACAGGTGCAGCTTCGAGGGGTTGCCGTGCACATGCACGCGGTCCCCCGCGTGGATATCCGCCTCGCGCGGGCATTCCACGGTGAGCATGCGCGAATGGCCGACCTCGACATAGGCGTAGGTCTGGCTGCCCAGCCGCTCCGCCACGGCAATCTCGCCGCTGAACCACGCGCCGTCCGGGCCGCCCAGCGACAGATCCTCCGGCCGGATGCCGGCGACGATCTCCTGTCCGTCGCGGACCGACGCCTGCGCCGCCTCGGGCAGCGCGAGAGTCCCTGCGAGCACGGAAAGCGAGCTGCCCTGCCCCGTCACTGTCGCGGAAAGCGTGTTCATGGTGGGGCTGCCGATGAAGCGCGCGACGAACAGCGTCGCCGGCCGGTGATAGAGTTCGAGCGGCGCGCCGATCTGTTCGACATGGCCGGCATTCATCACCACGATGCGGCTGGCCAGCGTCATCGCCTCCACCTGGTCGTGTGTGACGTAGACGGTGGTCGCCTTCATGCGGTTGTGCAGCTTGGCAATTTCCAGCCGCATCTCCACCCGCAGCGCTGCGTCGAGGTTCGACAGCGGCTCGTCGAACAGGAAGGCGGCCGGCTCGCGCACGATGGCGCGGCCCATGGCGACGCGCTGGCGCTGGCCGCCGGAGAGCTGCGAGGGGCGCCGCTCCAGCAGATTGGTGATCTTGAGGATGTCGGCGGCATGGGCGACGCGCCGGCCGATCTCCTCCTGCGCATCGCCGCGCATCTTCAGGCCGAAGGACATGTTGTCCTGCGCGCTCATATGCGGATAGAGCGCGTAATCCTGGAAGACCATGGCGATGTTGCGCTCGGCGGGCGGCAGGTCGTTCACCCGTATGCCGGCAATGTCGAGGTCGCCGCCGGTGATCTCCTCCAGCCCGGCGATCATGCGCAGCAGCGTGGACTTGCCGCAGCCCGAGGGGCCTTTCGATCTCGACGTCGATGCGGCGGATGACCTCCACATCGCCATAGGCCTTGCGCACTCCCCGGAGAGCGATCGCCGACATGCCGTTTTCTCCCACATCGTCATTTTGGCTTGACTGATTTATCGTTATCATTATCGATAATGATATTCGGGCTTCGAGACAACCCCCTCCGCTCCACCCGCGAACCGGCCGCTCCATGATTCATTTCACCGCCAAAGCCGCCAGCCGTCCGCCGAAGGCCAGCGCCGCTTTCAGCGCGCTGAAGCGCGACATCATGCTCGGCACGCTGCCGGCCGGCACCGGGCTGACCGAGCTGGAGCTGGCGGCGCATTTCGGCTGCAGCCAGGGCACGGTGCGCGAGGCGCTGCTGCAGTTGCAGGAGGAAGGGCTGGTCCACCGCCGCGGCCATCGCGGCACGCAGGTGTCCGACTGCACCGAGGACGAGGCGGTCGAGATGTTCCGCCTGCGCGACCACATCGAGAGCGCCGGCCTGACCCGCGTCATGGCCTCGCCGAGCCGCACGCTGATCGCCGATCTCGAAGCTCTGCTCGGCGACATGCTGCGCGCCGCCGAGGCCGAGGACGAACTGCAGCTCGCCGCCGTCGACCGCGATTTCCACCGCCGCATCCTGCAGGATGCGCGGCTGCCGGCGCTGGACCCGATCCTGCACCGCTGCCTCGTGCACAATCACCGCTTCAAGATTTCCCGCAGCCTCGGCGCACGCGATCTCACCGCCACGGCCATGCGTCACCGTCTGCTCATCGATGCCGTCGCCAGCGGTGACATCGCCGCGGCGAGCACCGCCATGCGGCACCACATCGCCACCATCGTCGATGTCGGACCCGAGCTGTTTCCGGGGACCAGCCAGTGACCGCGCGCGATCCCGGCGAGCTCGCGCCCGAGATGCGGGCGCTGATGGACAAGGTCGCCGCCGAGAACGGCCCGCTGCCGGACGCCACGACGCTGCCCGCCGCCGAGGGCCGCGCGCTGGCCGCGCGCACCAATGAGCGCTGGAACCGCGAGCTGCCGGAGATGGCGGCCACCCGCACGCTTGAGGTGCCGGCCAATGCCGCGCTTGGCTCGGCGGCCTGCCGGCTGGTCGTCCTTACCCCGCCGCAGGCGCGGCCGGGTACGATTCTGTTCGTCCATGGCGGCGGCTTCGCCTTTTGCAGCCCGGAGACGCATGAGCGCTGCGCCCGCGTGCTCGCCCTTGAGGCCGGGATGAGCGTGGCGCTGCCCGACTACCGCCTCGCGCCCGAGCATCCCTATCCTGCCGGCCTGCGCGATGTCGTGGCGACGCTGCGCGCGGTGCGGGCGGGCGAGGTGGAAGGGCTGGCGCCGTCTCCACTGCTGATCGGCGGGGATTCCGCCGGCGCCAATCTCGCGCTCGCCGCGCTGCTGCACGAGCAGGGCGAAGGCCCGGCACCAGCGGAAGGCGCGCTGCTGTTCTACGGCAACTACACCGCCGATCTCACCGGCGAAGCCTATACGCGCTTCGCCGAGGGACCGGGCCTCACCACCGCGCGCATGTCCCGCTACTGGAGCTGGTATGCGGGCGGGCGCGCGCTGAACGGCGATCCGCTGGCCTGCCCGCTCGACGCGAACGACGACGCGCTCAAGGGCCTGCCGCCGCTCTATCTGATGGCAGCCGGCGTCGACCCGCTGTTCGGCGACACCGTCCGGCTCGCCGCGCGGCTCATCGCGCTGGGCCGCACCGACCGTTTCGACATCGTGCCCGGTGTCACCCACGGCTTCCTGCAGAACACGCTCGAACTCGCCGCCGCCCGCGAGGCGCTGGCCGCCGCTGGAGGCGCCGCGCGCACGCTGACCGCCTGAACCGCCTGTCCACTCGAACGAACACCAAGGCCGAAAACGGCCAGTCCTATGGGAGGAAAGACCACATGACGAGCAGTCCCCGCTTCGGGCGCCTGAAGCGCCTTGCACGAAACCTCGCCGGCACCGCCGCCCTCGCCGCCACCTTCGGCGCGCTGGCGCTGGGCGCGGCAAAGGCCGAAACCGTCCGCTTCTGGTACCATTTCGACAACCCCGCCAATCCGATGTCGGAGCTGGTGGCGAAATTCGAGAAGGCCAATCCGGGGATCAAGATCGAGGCCGAGAACGTCCCCTGGAACAGCTATTACGACAATCTCTACACCTCGCTGGTCGGCGGCAACGCGCCTGACGCGGCGATGGTGAAGCTGTTCGCCCAGCCCCGCCTCATGGAGATGGGCGCGCTGGAGCCGATCGGCGCGCGGATCGATGCCTGGCCGGGCAAGGCCGACCTTCTCGACAACCTGCTCACCCTCACCAAGGCGCCGGACGGCAAGCAGTATTACCTGCCGGTCCAGTATGTGGTGCTCTATCTCTATTACCGCGCCGACCTGTTCGCGGAAGCCGGCCTCAAGCCGCCAGCGACCTGCGAGGATTTCCGCGCCGCGGCGAAGGCGCTGACCAAGGCGCCCGAGCGCTACGGCTTCGGCCTGCGCGGCGGCAAGGGCGGATGGGACCAGTGGGGCGCCTTTGTGTTCTCGCAGGGCGCCAGCCTGACGCCCGGCGGCCTGACCACGCCCAAGGCGGTGGCCGCGAACCAGTGGGTGATCGATCTGTTCCAGAAGGACAAGGTGATCCCGCCCTCGGCCCCCAATGACGGCTTCCAGGAGATCATCGCCGCCTTCAAATCCGGCAAGACCGCGATGACTATCCACCATATCGGCTCCTCCAAGGACCTCGTTGCCGCGCTCGGCGACAAGGTGTCGGCGGTGCCGGTGCCGAGCTGCAATGGCGGGCGCTGGACCTCCTATGGCGATGAATCGCTGGCGGTGTTCTCCTCCTCCCATGCCAAGGACGCGGCGTGGAAGTGGATCTCCTTCCTCGCCGAGGGCGCGAACAACGTCGCCTTCAACACAGCCACGGGCCAGATGACCGTCACCAAGAGCGGCGCCAAGGACTGGAAGCTGCACGAGCGCCGCTTCGTCGACGCGACGGTGGAATCCCTGCCCTTCGCCCATGTGCTGCCGCAGAACGCGGCCACCTCGGAATTCGTCAACAGCGCCTGGCAGACCCAGATGCAGCGGGCGCTGACCGGTCAGGTGACCTCGCAGCAGATGATGGACCAGCTCAACACCCTGTTCGCGCAGTGATGGCGGCGGGCTCCGCCCCGGCGGAGCCCGTTCCCTACCGCGCACCGGCGCGAACCACGGATTGCCCCCTATGTCGTCTGTCGCCTCCACGCCATTGAACCGAAAGCGCGTGCCGCTGTGGCGCCACCCGCGCCTCACGCCCTATTGGCTGCTGGCGCCGGCCGTCATCGTCACCGCCGTCATCGTTTTCCTGCCGATGGTGCAGGCGGTCATCACCAGCTTCTACGACCTCGTGCTGTTCCGGCCCAATGCCAGCCGGTTCGTCGGCTTCGGCAATTATGTGAAGCTGTGGAGCGACCCGGTGTTCTGGGTGTCGCTGTGGCACACGGTGGTCTGGATCGGCCTGACGGTGCCGCTGCAGATGGGGCTCGGCCTCATCGCCGCGCTGCTGCTCAACCGTGAATTTCCCTGGCGTGGCCTCGCCCGCGCCCTCGTCATCATCCCCTGGGCGCTGCCCAGCGTGGTGATCGCGCTGATGTGGCGCTGGATCTACGATCCCAACACCGGCGTGCTGAACGACATCCTGCTCTATCTCCA
>QFQD01000041.1 GCA_003241485.1 Ancylobacter novellus | reverse complement strand
GCCTGGATCTCCGCCAGCGAGGCCGAGACGATCTGGATGTCCAGGATCGCCATGAACATGCCGAACACCATGCAGAGGAAGGCGAACATGCGCCTCCCCTCGGAGGAGGCTGCCGGCAGCGCGGCTCCTGCAGTGGTCGTGATGTCCGACATGGCCATCGTCCTGGGTTTGAGCTGTGACGCCCAGCTCGTTCATCACCCCCTCCCTCGCCGGGGAGAGGAAGTCAGTGCCCGCCTGTCGCGGTCCGGGTGTCGACGATCGCGAGCACCGACATGCCGGGGCGCAGCTCCGCCTTGTCGCGGGCGGCCTCGTCGAGCTCGATGCGCACGGGAACGCGCTGCACGATCTTGGTGAAATTGCCGGTGGCGTTCTCCGGCGGCAGCAGGCTGAACACGGAGCCCGAGGCCGGCGCCACGCTGACCACGCGGCCATGGAACTCCTCGTCCGGGAAAGCGTCGACCTCGACATTCACGCTCTGGCCGGCATGCAGCCGGCCGAGCTGCGTCTCCTTGAAATTGGCGTCGACATAGACCTTGGTGAGCGGCACCAGCGCCACGAGCCGCGTGCCGGCCTGCACCAGCTGGCCGAGCTGCACCGCGCGGTTGCCGACAATACCGTCGAATGGCGCGCGGATGACGGTGAAGTCGAGGTCGCGCTGCGCCTGATCGCGCGCGGTGCGCAGCTCGTCCAGCACGCGCGAGGCCTCGTTGCGCTGGGCTTCCAGCACGGAGATGTTGGCCTCGGCGGAGGTGACGGCGGCCTTGGCGGCATCGACCGAAGCCTGCGCCTTGTCCCGGTCGGCGCGGGCGTTGTCGAGCGTCGCGCGGCTGGAGAATTGCGACTTCACCAGCTCCGACTGCCGACCCAGCTCAAGCTCGGTGCGGTTCAGCTCCGCCTGGTCGGCGACGAGCTGGGCCTTGGCCTGGTCCACATTGGCGCGCGCCGCCTCGATCTGCTCGCCGAAGCGGTCAATCGCCGCCTGCTGCGTGGCAATCTTGTTCTCGGCAGCCTTCAGCGCCAGCGTGTAGTCGCCATCGTCAATGCGGGCGATGACGTCGCCGGCCTTCACCGGCTGGTTGGTCTCGACGTCGACGGCCACGATGTGCCCGCCCACCTTGGCGGCGAGGACCGAAGTGTCGGCCCCCACATAGGCATCATCGGTCTCGACGAGAAAACGCCCAACCCGCCACCACTCAAGCCCGTAATAGCCGCCGCCCGCCAGCGCGGCGAGAAGCAGCGCGCCGAACACCAGTTTCTTGCGCGAGCGCTTGGGCGGAGCGGACACCTCGGCCGGGGCGGCGGGCGCCTGCGCGGGGGCCGCCTCGGCGCTGCGACGCGCCGTGAAAGGCACGGGCTCTGCCCCCTGCGGCCGCTCGGGTTCGAGCACTTCCATCGTTTTAAGGCCGGGTTGCGCCATGGCCGCCTCACCTATGGTAAACTAAACTGTTCAGTTTTATTATTGCTGTACATATCAAACTGAACCGTTTAGTCAATACCTTTGACAGAAGGGGCTGCAAGGTCCTATGCACAGGACAAGAGGTGGCTATGAGCATGACGGAATCCGACACCGGTCCCGACCGTACGGCAACGCGCGGCGAGCCTGAATCCACCAAGCGCCGCGATATCATAGATGGCGCCCGCCGCGTGTTCTTCGACAAGGGCTTCGATGGCGCCAGTATGGATGAGGTGGCCAAGGCCGCCGGAGTCTCCAAGGCGACGATCTACGTCTATTTCAGCAGCAAGGACGAACTGTTCGAGGCGCTGGTGCTGAACGATCGCGCCCGCTCGGCCGAGCTCCTTTTCGAGGTCGACACCTCGACGGGCGATGTCGACAGCGTTCTGCGCCGCATCGGCATCTCCTTCATGACCATGATGGTGCAGCCCGACCACATAAAGCTGGTGCGCATGGTGATCGGCGTCGCCGAGAAGTTCCCGCGCGTCGGCCGATCCTTCTTCGAGGCGGGCCCCTGCCATGGCGGGCGGCGCCTCGCCGGGCTGCTGCGCCAGCAGGCCGATCTCGGCCGCCTGACGCTGGACGACGACCTCGCGGCCGCGCATCTGTTTCTCAACATGTGCCAGGGCATGCTGGCCAAGGAGCTGCTGTTCGGCAACCCTGTTCCGCCCACGCCCGCGCAGATCGCCGAAACCGTCGACCGTGCGGTGCGCGTGTTCCTCTCGGCCTACCGCACACGCCCGGTGAACTGACGCGGCTCAGGCGTCCGGGCGGGCCGCCAGCGCACGCTCGCCATCGACGATGAAGTCGCGGATCACCGGCACATCGTCGCGCTCGTTCGACAGCAGCAGCTGGAACACCATGTTCGAGCCGTGCAGGAAGCCGAGTTCGACCGCAACGAGATAGAACTCCCACATGCGGGCGAAGCGCTCGCCCATCATGGTCACGACCTGTGGGCGCACCGCCTCGAAGTTCTGTCGCCAGTGCTTGATGGTCCAGTAATAGTGCAGCCGCAGGAACTCGCAGTCGGCGGTCCACAGCCCGACGCGCTCCAGCGAGGTGAACACTTCCGACATGGCCGGCACATAGCCGCCGGGGAAGATGTACTTGCGGATGAAGGGCGCCGTCGTGCCGGGCGGCGACATGCGCCCGATGGCGTGGATCATGGCAAATCCGCCGGGCGCCAGCAGCCGCTTGATGGTCGCGAAATACTCGTCGAAATGGTTCACCCCGACATGCTCCATCATGCCGACGGAGACGATGCGGTCATAGGTGCCGGTCAGCTCGCGATAATCGCGCTCGAAAAAGGTGATGCGGTCGAGCACGCCGGCCGCCTCCGCGCGCTTCTTCGATTCCGCCAGCTGCTCGGTGGCGACGTTGATGGCGGTAACGTGCACGCCCAGCTTGGCGAGATAGATGGCGAGCGCGCCCCAGCCCGAGCCGATCTCGGCCACCCGCATGCCGGGCTCCAGCTTCAGCTTTGCCGCGATATGGCGCAGCTTGGCCTGCTGGGCGTCCTCCAGCGAGGTTTCGGGAGTGGGGAAATAAGCGCAGGAATAGATCATCTGGCTGTCGAGCCACAGCCGGTAGAACTCGGGCGGGTGGTCGTAATGGCTCTGCGCGTTCTTGGCCGATTTGCCCAGCGGGTTCGACTGGTGCCAGCGCTTGAACGTGCGCCAGCTGCGCCGCAGCGCCTGCTGCACCGGGTGCGCGGCAAGACCCCGCCGGTTGATCGAGAACAGATAGAGGAAGTCGTAGACGGTCGAGCCATCCTCGAAGCTCAGACGACCGTCCATATAGGCTTCGGCCGAGACCAGCTCCGGATTGAAGAACAGCTCGCGGTCCAGCTTCTCGTCGTGCAGTTGCAGCACGACCGAGGGACCGTCCTGCCCGGTGCCGAAGGAGGTGCGCTGGCCGTTCGGCTCAATGACGACGAGCCGCCCCTTGTGGACGAAGCGCTTGAGGAGATGGGGGAGAAAACGCATCAGACGCACCGAACTCCGCACAGCCAGGGGAACGGGCATCGGGCATAAGCCCGCCTCCCCTGTCAAGGCCGCACGCCGGACGGCAGCGGGCGCCCGCGCGGCTGAAGCCGCGGCTAGAGCGACGCTTCCCGCACCGCGAGGGCCCTTTGCGGGGTCTCCGCCCGCAGGAGCTTGCGCACGGCCGGGCTGGCGACGATCTCCGCCTTGTCGAAGAAGGCCTCATGGTTCTTCTCGATGTCGGCCAGCACGTAGCGGTAATTCACCATCAGCCCGAAAGCCTGCGTCATCCCGCGGTCCGACAGATCACCGAACGGGTTGATGCGCTCCAGCCGCGCGCCATTGCCGAGGTGGAAGCGCGCCACCGGATCGATCGGCCGGCCCTTCGATGTGCGTGCGATCAGGAAATAATGCGCGCCGAGCGCGGCGATCACCGGCGCCAGCGCCTTGCGAGCGGCCTCGTCCGGCACACCGGGCGTATCGAGCGCTTCCAGCGCCGTCCGGTCCTCATCCGCCAGCACAGCGGAGGCCGGGTTGCGCCGTTCACCCTCCAGCCAGCCGCGAAAGCCGGGAACGGGCGAGAGCGTGACGAAATCGGTGAGCTTGGGAAACTCGCGCGATATTTCCTCCACCACCTGCTTGATGAGGAAATTGCCGAACGTCACCCCGCCAAGCCCGCGCTGGGTGTTGGAGATGGAATAGAACACCGCGGTCTTGGCCAGCGCCGGGTCGAGCGGCGTGCGCTTCTCCGCCAGGATCGGGGCGATGGCATCCGGCGCGTCTTTCGTCAAAGCGACTTCGACGAAGATCAGCGGTTCGTCGACCAGCGCGGGATGGAAGAAGGCGTAGCAGCGCCGGTCCGGGCTATCCACGCGGGCGCGCAGATCGTTCCAGTCGCGGATCTCATGCACCGCCTCGTAGCGGATGATTTTCTCCAGCACGTTCGCCGGGGTCGACCAGTCGATACGACGCAGCACGAGAAACCCCCGATTGAACCAGGACGCAAAGAGATGGACAAAATCGCGATCGACCTCGGCGAGATCAGGGCGGCGCGCAAGGGCGTCGAGAAGATCGGCCCGCATCTTGACCAGCAGCGCGGTCGCACCGGGCGCGAGATTGAAGCGGCGGATGAGCTCCTGCCGGCGCGGCTCGCTGGCGGCGTGCAGCTCGGCCAGCGCGCGGGGCGAGGCGCCCGCGCCATAGGCCGCGATGGCCCGCTCCAGTCGCGGCCCATCCGGCCCGAAAGTGCGCGCCAGTTCCTCGAAGAAGGCAATGCGCTCGCCCGTCTTCAGCCCCTGATAGGTGACGAGGATTTCGCGCGCCAGCGCCACGCCGGAGGCCTCGCCGCGGCCTGACAGTAGTCGTTCGCAGAGCTCTACAAGCCCGGCGGCCTTCGCCGCGCCTGCCGCTCGCCTCTCCCGGCCGATATCGAGCATGGCACGGCCGCGCTCGGCGATTGAGCCAAGCAGATCGCTGAAAAAGCTGGTGCCGCCATCCATCGCGCGCTCCCCCCTCGACCGTGTCGCCGGCCGGGATGAGAGCGCGAGACTATCAGCAAAGCAAGACGGACCTTCGGGGGCGGCCCGCCCTGCCCTTCACGCTCCGGTGACGAAGTCGAACACCAGCTTCATGTTCAGCGCGATAATCATCGCCGCTGCAAGCGACGCCAGCACGATCTGCCAGCGCGGCGCGGCCAGCGTGCCCATCTTGGCGCGGTTCGCGGTGAACATGATAAGCGGCACCACCGCGAAGGGCAGTTGCAGGCTGAGGATCACCTGGCTGAGGATCAGCAGCGAGCCCGCGCCGCTCTCGCCATAGGCGATGGTCACCCCCGCCGCCGGCACGATGGCGATGGTGCGGGTGATGAGCCGCCGCAGCCACGGCGCCAGCTGGATGTTGAGGAAGCCCTCCATCACCGCCTGTCCGGCGATGGTGGCGGTGACGGTGGAACTCAGCCCGCAGCACAGCAGCGCAATGGCGAACAAGGTGGGCGCCCAGGCGCTGCCGAGCAGCGGGTTGAGCAGCTCGTGCGCCTTGCCGAGGTCCGCCACCTCGCCCACGCCGCCATGATGGAAAGCGGAGGCGGCGAGGATGAGAATCGAGGCGTTGATGGTCAGCGCGAACATCAGCGCCAGCGACGAATCCCAGGTCGCGAGCTTGATCGCCTCGCGCTTGCCCTCGATCGTGCCGTCATGGCGCCGCGTCTGCACGATGGCGGAGTGCAGGTAGAGATTGTGCGGCATCACCGTCGCGCCGAGGATGCCGAGCGCGAGATAGAGCATGTCGGGGTTGGTGACGATCTGCGTGGTCGGCGCGAAGCCGCGGATCACGTCGCCCCAGTTCGGATCGGCCATCGCGATCTGGATGCCGAAGCAGGCGGCGATAACCGCGAGCAGCGCCACGATCAGCGCCTCGACGAAGCGGAAGCCGAGATTCTGCAGCCACAGGATCAGGAACACGTCGAGCGCGGTGACGACCACGCCGATCTCGAGCGGAAGGCCGAACAGCAGGTTCAGGCCGATGGCGGTGCCGATCACCTCGGCAAGGTCGGTGGCGCAGATGGCGGCCTCGGCGAGGATCCACAGCACGAAGGCGACCGGACGCGGGAAGGCATCGCGGCAGGCCTGCGCCAGATCGCGCCCGCCCGCCACGCCGAGCCGCGAGCACAGCGCCTGCAGCAGGATGGCGATCATGTTGGAGAGCAGCGCCACCGTCAGCAGGCTGTAGCCGAAGGTGGAGCCGCCCGCGAGCGAGGTCGCCCAGTTGCCGGGGTCCATATAGCCGGTGGCGACGAGATAGCCGGGGCCCATAAAGGCGAAGAACCGCCAGATGCCCGACTTCTTCGGCACGGCGATGCTGCCATGCACCTCGGCCAATGCCGGATCGCCCCGCTCGCGTCGCCAACCCGAGCCTCCGGACTGCAAACGATCCAACATTTTAACCGACCCGCTATTGCAAATGAATTGCATTAAACATGGACCGCCACCCTGTGGCTGTCAATGCAATTGCGAACCAATCGCAACAAGCGCTGTCTCCTCATCGGAAGCACCTTCCGGTAGGACACAATTGCGCGCGCGGGCGCGCAAAGCCTTGTGCCGGGGCGATTTCCGGGCAAGCTGCCGCCCATGCTGCGCTTCGTCCGCTTTAACGCCCTCGCCTTTCTCCTGCTTTTTGCTTTGCCGCTCGGGGCGCACGCGCTTGTGCAGTGGCACGGCGTCGACTGGACAAAGAGCTGGAATACCGCCGACTGGTCGAGCACCAGAACCCTGCCCGTTGCCGCCGCGCACGAGCCGGCGCTGGTGCGCATCTATGCGGCCCGTGTCGGACGCTGGCGCTCGATCTTCGCGGTGCATAGCTGGCTGGTGTTCAAGGAGGCCGGCGCCCTCGCCTATGAACGCTACGACGTGGTGGGCTGGAGCGGCACGCCCGTGCGCCACAACATCCGCGCGCCGGATGCGCGCTGGTATGGCAACGAGCCGGAGGTGGTCTTCACCGTCAGCGGCGACGCGGCCGAGCGGCTGATCCCGCGCCTGCGCGCCGCCATCGCCTCCTACCCCTTTGACGGGAGTGGCGACTACCACGCTTGGCCGGGGCCGAACTCAAACACCTTCGTCGCCCACATCATCGAACAGGTGCCGGAAATGGCCGTCGCCCTGCCTTCCACCGCCATCGGCAAGGATTTCCCGGTCGACGGAGGATGGTTCGGCCTCGCCCCCTCGCGCACCGGGCTGCGGTTGACGCTCGACGGCTATGCCGGGCTCACCCTTGCCTGGGTGGAGGGCTTTGAGCTGAACCTGCTCGGCGCCGTGGTCGGGCTGGATCTGCGCCGGCCGGGCATCAAGCTGCCCGGTTTCGGCCGCATCGGCATCTGATGCTCACGGCAACAGGACTTCCGGCGGATACCGGCCGTTCATTTTCCCGGTGCATTGTTAGAAACGCCATGAAGCGTCGCGGGGACTGGTCCATGATTGAACGTGCCTTCAGCCGACTGAAACGCGCGAGCCTGCGGGCCAGCTGCCTCGCAGTGCTGCTCGCGCCCCTCGCCGCCGCCCCCGCGCTCGCCGCGACCTGCGGCAACGATGCCTCGGGTTTCGACGCCTGGCTCGGCGCCTTCAAGCAGGAGGCCGTTTCGCAAGGCATCGCGCCGGCCACGCTGCGCGTGCTCGACGGGGTCACCTACGACACCAAGGTGATCAGCCTCGACCGCAACCAGAAGCACTTCAAGGTCAGCCTCGACGAGTTCGTCAAGAACCGCATCTCTAAGGGCCGCATCGCCAAGGGCCGGCAGATGCTGCAGCAATACGCCTCCACGCTGGCGCGCATCGAGCGCCAGTACGGCGTGCCGGGGCCGATCCTGGTCGCCATCTGGGGAATGGAGACCGACTATGGCGTGAACATCGGCAAGATGCCGATCCTGCGCTCGCTCGCCACCCTGTCCTATGACTGCCGGCGTACCAATTTCTTCACGCCGCAGCTGCTCGACGCGCTGCGCATCTACCAGCGCGGCGACCTGACGCTCGATGAGATGCGCGGCGCCTGGGCCGGCGAGATCGGCCAGACCCAGTTCCTCGCCAGCTCCTATGTAAAGTTCGCGGTCGATTTCGATGGCGACGGACGCGCTGACCTCGTGCGCAGCGCGCCGGACGTGCTCGCCTCCACCGCCAATTATCTGCGCGGCTATGGCTGGCGCGCCGGTGCCGGCTGGGGTCAGGGCGAGGCCAACTATCAGGCCCTGCTCGGCTGGAACAAGGCCGAGGTCTATGCGCAGGCGCTCGGCATCTTCGCCCGCCAGCTGACGCAGTAGGCTCCAGATAGCGTCATCCCGGACGGCCGCGGGCCGATCCGGGATCGAGCGCGCCTCGTTTGCGCGCGCGTGCGAAAAACCCTTGCGCGGGATTTCCCGTTGCCGCCCTCCGCCCCCGCGGGCAGTTTGCCGGCAACCAGAACCGCGAGGGGAGCCCGCCATGCCGATCGACGCCGAGACCTATGACTACATCGTGGTCGGCGCCGGCTCTGCGGGGTGCGTGCTGGCGAACCGGCTCTCGGCCGACCCGAAGAACCGGGTGCTGGTGCTGGAAGCCGGCGGGCGTGACAACTGGATCTGGTTCCACATCCCCGTTGGCTATCTCTTCGCCATCGGCAATCCCCGCGCGGACTGGTGCTTCAAGACCGAGGCCGAGGCGGGACTGAACGGACGCGCGCTGAACTATCCGCGCGGCAAGACCATTGGCGGCTCCTCCGCCATCAACGCCATGATCTACATGCGCGGCCAGGCCGCCGACTACGACCACTGGCGCCAGCTCGGGCTTTCCGGCTGGGGCTGGGACGACGTGCTGCCCGTCTTCAAGCGCCATGAGGATCATTATCTCGGCGCCGGAGCGTTTCATGGCGCGGGCGGTGAGTGGCGCGTGGAGTTTCCCCGCCTCACCTGGAAGCTGCTCGACGAGGTGCGCGAGGCCGCGCGGCAGGCCGGCATCCCGCCGATCCCGGATTTCAACGCCGGCGACAATGAGGGCTCCTCTTATTTCCAGGTGAACCAGAAGCGCGGCTTCCGCTGGAGCGCGGCGCGCGGCTTCCTCAAGCCCGCGCTCGCGCGGCCCAATCTGCGGCTGGAAACCGGCTGCCACACCGAGCGCGTGCTGATCGAGAACGGCCGCGCCGTCGGCGTCGTCTACCGCCAGAACGGGGTGACGCACACGGCGAAGGCACGCGGCGAGGTGATCCTTTCCGCCGGGGCCATCGGCTCCCCGCATCTGCTGAAGCTGTCGGGCATCGGCCCGGCGCAGGAGCTGGCGCAGCACGGCATCCCTGTCGTCAAGGACACGCCGGGCGTCGGCACCAATCTGCAGGACCATCTGCAGCTGCGGATGATCTACAAGGTTGCCGGCATTCCCACGCTGAACGAGCAGTACCACTCGCTGTTCGGCCGGGCGAAGATGGGGCTGCAGTTCGCCTTTCTTCAGCGCGGGCCACTGACCATGGCGCCCTCGCAGCTCGGCATCTTCACCCGCTCGCGCGCTGAGGTGGAACGCGCCGACCTCGAATTCCACGTCCAGCCGCTCTCGCTCGGCAAGTTCGGCGAGCCGCTGCACGCCTTTCCCGCCTTCACCATGAGCGTGTGCAACCTGCGCCCCACCAGCCGCGGGAACCTGACGCTCGCGAGCGCCGACAGCACGGCGGCACCGCGCATCCAGCCCAACTACCTCGCCACCGAAGAGGACCGGCGCGTGGCGGCCGACAGCATCCGCGTCGCCCGGCGCATCGTCGCCCAGCCGGCGCTGGCGCCCTACCGGCCGGACGAGGTGCTGCCCGGCCCCACTGTCGCGGACACGGAAGAAGCGCTGGCACGGGCGGCGGGCGACATCGGCACCACCATCTTCCATCCGGTCGGCACGGCGAAGATGGGCCTCGCCAGCGACCCGCTGGCGGTGGTCGACGAGCGGCTGCGGGTCTTCGGCATCGCCGGTCTGCGCGTCGCCGACGCTTCCATCATGCCGACCATCGTGTCGGGCAATACCAACTCGCCGACCATCATGATCGCCGAGAAGGCCGCTGGCATGATCCTCGCGGACGCGCACGGCTGAGCGGCCTCACGGCGCCAGCACGACCTCGCGGCAGGCGGGCGGCAGGTCCTTCAGCATCATGGGCGGCGGCGGCTTGACCGGCTCCTTGGGCGGCTTGGGGTGGAGGTTGCCCTCCGAGAACCACCAGTCCAGCTCGCTGCCGCAGCCCTCGCCGGGCACGACGGGGTCCTGCGGGCGGCAGTCGGGGCTGTCCTTGGGGCAGGAGATGCGCACATGCATGTGGTAGTCGTGGCCCCAATAGGGCCGCACTTTCTGCAGCCAGGAGCGGTCTCCGCTCGCGTCGCGGCACAGCGCCTTCTTGATCGCGGCATTGACCAGCACGCGCTCGACCTCGGGGTCCTGAGCGGCCGCCTTGATCACCGCGACATGGGCCGGCGTCCACACCTTGGCGTCGACATCGAGCCGGTCCGGCCGCACGATCATGGTGGCCGCGATCTTCTCGCGCTCCTCATTGGTGAAGCTGCGCTTGGGCATCGGCGTCAGCCAGATGTCGGCGTCGAGGCCGATCTGGTGCGAGGCATGGCCGGTGAGCATCGGACCGCCGCGCGGCTGCGACATGTCCCCCACCAGAATGCCCGGCCATGACGAGACCTCGGGCACCTTGGTGGCGAAGCGCTCCAGAAAGGCGATCAGCTCGGGATGACCCCAGTTGCGGTTGCGCGACAGGCGCATCGCCTGCCACGTCTTGCCGTTGACCGGCAGCGCCTGCGCGCCCGCCAGACAGCCCTTGGAATAAAAGCCAATGGAACGCGTCTCCAGATCCGCCGGCTTCTTCACCGCCCCGAACAGCTGTTTGGCGGGCGTGGCGGCCGCCGCTGCGGGTGAAGGCGCCGACTGGGCCCATGCGAGGGTCGCGGCGAGTGTCGCCGCGCCAAGCCCCGACAGCGCCAACGCAAGCCACCTCTTTACGGGCATCTCAGCTCATCGCCTGCGAGAGAATGACGAAATCCTTGGACGAGCGCGTATCGGGCGACGCAGGCAGTTCGGTGATGAACAGGGTTGAGCCCGGCACGAGCAGTTTGGCGAGCTGCTGGTTCGCTTCCGGCGCCACGGTGATGCGGTCGATCGCGCTGGTGGCCTTGCCCTGCCCTGCCCCGTTGCCCTCGAACGCGACCGAGGTCCAGGAGACCTCGCCGCCGACCTTCTTCAGCACATAGACCACATTGCCGAGCGGCGTGTCGGGATCGCGGATGGTGACCGGGGCGGTGAGCACCTCCACGCCGTCCTTGATGACGACGAGCTGCTTGTCGGCACCGCTGACGATCATCGACACCGCATCGGCTGCCGGATCGGGAGCCGCCGCCGGGTCGGGCGCGCCGTCCGCAGTCTTCGGCGCGTCGT
Organism: Ancylobacter novellus; assembly: GCA_003241485.1. GTDB lineage: Bacteria > Pseudomonadota > Alphaproteobacteria > Rhizobiales > Xanthobacteraceae > Ancylobacter > Ancylobacter novellum_A. The sequence goes on along the minus strand of QFQD01000041.1, from coordinate 18,636 downwards.
CCTTTATTGCGGTCGTCGCGTCGGAAGGCAGCACAAGGCCGGGATGCAGCACGTCCACGGGCTGGGAATGCGCGTCGGCGATGATTACCGGCGTGCCGTAATGAGTGATGCCGAACAGCAGCTTGGAGAATTCCAGCGGCAGGTGCACGCAGCCATGCGAGGACGGGTAGCCTGGCAGGCCGCCCGCATGCAATGCGACGCCGGACCAGGTCAGCCGCTCGGTAAAGGGCATCGAGGCATCGTCATAGATCGAGGAATGGTGGTCGGCATCCTTCTGGAGAATGGTGAAGACCCCCACCGGCGTCTGGTGCCCTTCCCGCCCGGTCGAGCAGGTCGACACACCGATACGCACGCCGTTGCGATAGACGTAGCAGCGCTGGTCGGGCAGCGAGACGATGATGGCGACGAAGCCCTCGGGCGCGCGGTCGGGATACCAGACATACTGGCCGGGCTTCAGCGCATCCACATCCGTGGGCACCGCCGGCTGAGCGCCAGCCGGCCCGGCCGGCAGCGCGAGAGTGGCGGCGGCCGTGCCCGCCCAGGCCAGCGCCGCGCGGCGGGTCAGTCGAGGAGTGCTCTTGTCGCTCGCCATGTCATGATTCTCCGCCGCAGGCGCGCGCAATATATCCGCGGGAGGTAGTCGACGCCAGAAATGGTAAGCTCCACCGATCAGGCGACGGTATCAAGATCAAGTTATTGCTGAGGCGGCACCTGTTCCAAGACATTGGATAAATATTTCAAGCATAATTCCCGCCTATTCATGGAACAGGACGCCGGCGACATCGTTTTCCTCGCATCACCAGCTGATCAATCACAAGGGAGGCTTACGATGCACAGCACTCAGCAGAACCTCGAAGCCCGCGAAACCATGACGCTGATCGGCAGCGACAAGGTTGAGGGCACCGCCGTCTACCGTCCCGATGGGGACAGGATCGGCTCTATCGCCCGTGTCATGATCGACAAGCTCAGTGGCCAGACCGCCTATGCGGTGATGAGCTTCGGCGGGTTCCTCGGCTTCGGCGAGGACTACTACCCGCTGCCCTGGTCGCTGCTGAAATACGACGAGAACCTCGACGGTTACGTCGTGGACATCAGCGAAGAGCAGCTCAACGGCGCGCCGCACCACAAGAGCCTCGACGAAGGCACGTGGGGCGACCGCGACTGGGACCGCAAGGTCAATGATTACTACCACGTGCCGCCCTACGTCATCTGACGCAAGGCTGCATGAACGGAAAAGGCCGGGCTCGCGCCCGGCCTTTTCTGCGTCAGGGACGCTAAGCCTTGGTGGTGTCGTCCGTCTTGGCGTCGGGCGCGTTCTTCTTGATCGATTCGATCGCGCTCACTGCCGACGCCTTGGCCTTGTAGCCCTCCGAGACGAACATGGTCTCGCCGTTCGACGCCTTGAAGCGAAAGCGGAATTCCCCTGCCTTGTCCTTGTAGATTTCGAACGTGTACATGCTCAAGCCTCCCTTTGATGCCTAGGGGAAGCCGATGTGAGCATGAAACGGCAGGGTTGGATAGCCGGCCTCAGTCGTCCACCTTCAGCGCGGCGATGAAGGCTTCCTGCGGGATTTCCACGCGGCCGAACTGGCGCATCTTCTTCTTGCCCTCCTTCTGCTTGTCCAGCAGCTTGCGCTTGCGGGAGATGTCGCCGCCATAGCATTTGGCGGTCACGTCCTTGCGCAGGGCCTTGATGGTTTCGCGGGCAATGATCTTGGCGCCGATCGCGGCCTGGATCGGAATCTGGAACAGGTGCTGCGGGATCAGATCCTTCAGCTTCTCGCACATGGCGCGGCCGCGATATTCGGCGCGGGTGCGATGCACCAGCATGGACAGCGCGTCCACCGGCTCGGCATTGACCAGGATCGACATCTTCACGAGGTCGCCGACGCGATAATCGGTGATCTGATAGTCGAACGAGGCGTAGCCCTTCGAGATCGACTTCAGCCGGTCATAGAAATCGAACACCACCTCGTTCAGCGGCAGGTCATAGGTGACCATGGCGCGCGAGCCGACATAGGTCAGTTCGATCTGGGTGCCTCGGCGGTCCTGGCACAGCTTGAGCACCGCGCCGAGATAATCGTCGGGCGTGAGGATGACGGCGCGGATCCACGGCTCGCGGATTTCCTTGATCTTCACCACGTCCGGCATGTCGGCAGGGTTGTGCAGGTCGATCACCGTGCCGTCGTTCATCTCGATCTCGTAGATGACCGAGGGGGCGGTAGCGATGAGGTCGAGATTGAACTCGCGCTCCAGCCGCTCCTGGATGATCTCCAGATGCAGCAGCCCGAGGAAGCCGCAGCGGAAGCCGAAGCCGAGCGCGGCCGAGGTTTCCATCTCGAAGGAGAAGCTGGCATCGTTGAGGCGCAGCTTGCCCATCGCGGCGCGCAGATCCTCGAAATCGGCGGCATCGACCGGGAACAGGCCGCAGAACACCACCGGCTGCGCCGGCTTGAAGCCCGGCAGCGCCTCGGCGGTCGGGCGCTTCTCCTCGGTGATGGTGTCGCCGACGCGGGTATCCGCGACTTCCTTGATCGAGCCGGTGAGGAAGCCGATCTCGCCGGGGCCGAGCTGCGACATCACCGTGAGCTTGGGCGTGAACACGCCGACGCGGTCGATATCGTAGACGGCTTCGGTGCGCATCATCTTGATGCGCTGGCCCTTCTTCATCACGCCGTCGACGATGCGCACCAGCACGACAACGCCGAGATAGACGTCGTACCAGCTGTCGACCAGCAGCGCCTTGAGCGGCGCGTCGCGGTCGCCCTTGGGCGGCGGAAGGCGGGTGACGATGGCTTCCAGCACGTCGGGAATGCCAAGGCCGGTCTTCGCCGAGATAAGCACGGCATTGGACGCGTCGAGGCCGATCACGTCCTCGATCTGCGCCTTCACCTTGTCCGGCTCGGCGGCCGGCAGGTCCACCTTGTTGAGGACCGGGACGATCTCGTGATTATTGTCGATCGCCTGATAGACATTCGCCAGCGTCTGCGCTTCGACGCCCTGCGAGGCGTCGACCACCAGCAGCGAGCCCTCGACGGCGGCGAGCGAACGGTTCACCTCATAGGCGAAGTCGACATGGCCGGGCGTGTCGATGAGGTTCAGGACATAGTCCTTGCCGTCATGCGCCTTGTAGGAAAGGCGCACCGTCTGCGCCTTGATGGTGATGCCGCGCTCGCGCTCGATATCCATGCTGTCGAGCACCTGCTCGGACATCTCGCGCTCCGACAGCCCGCCCGTGATCTGAATCAGGCGGTCGGCAAGGGTCGACTTCCCATGGTCGATATGGGCGACGATCGAGAAGTTGCGGATGTTGTCGATGGGTTCGGTGCTCATGGGGCGCGGGATAGCATTGGCCGCAAGGTGCCACAAGGCGGTGCCCGCCTTGCATGCCGGCATATGATCGACCACATTCCACCGGCCCGACCCCTCAGGAGCCGTCATGCCCCAGATGAAGATCGCCGTCGTACCCGTGACCCCGTTCCAGCAGAACTGCTCGATCGTCTGGGACGAGACGACCAAGCGCGGCGCGGTGATCGATCCGGGCGGCGACCTGCCGCGTATCCTCGCGGCGCTTGAAGAGCTGGAAGTCACGCCCGAAAAGATCGTGCTGACCCATGGCCATATCGATCACGCCGCCGGCGCGGCGGAACTTGCCGAGACGTTGAAGATCCCGGTCGAGGGGCCGCATGAGGCCGACAAGTTCCTGCTCGACGACCTGCCGACCGCCGGCGAGCGCACCGGCATCCCCGGCCGCGTGGTCACGCCGGACCGCTGGCTGCATGAGGGCGACACGGTCGATATCGGCGGTGTGATGTTCGAGATCCTGCACGTGCCCGGCCACACACCCGGCCATATCGTGCTGGTCAATCGCGACAATAAGCTCGCCATCGTCGGCGACACGCTGTTCCAGCGCTCGGTCGGCCGGACCGATTTTCCCTATGGCGACGGCGCGCTGCTGATCGAGGGCATCAAGACCAAGATTCTCCCGCTCGGCGACGCCTTCACCGTGCTGCCCGGCCACGGGGCGGCCACCAATATCGCGCTGGAGAAGCGGACCAACCCGTTCCTGCGCTGAGGTCGTCACCCTCCCCGCCGTCATCCAAGCAGGATTGAGAGCCTTCCCGGCTCTTCGCTTCGCTGCGGCCGGGATGACGGCCCCCCTATCCACTCGGTTGCCCAGCAAAATCGCCACGAAATAGTTACTCGCGCTGCGTCACCGCACGGTCGATGATCCCGGAACACTCGCCCGGAGTCTCGCCATGACACGCGTCGCGACCCTGTGCCTGCTCGCCCTCACCTGCCTGATAACGCCCTTTGGGACCCCACCAGCGCAGGCGCAGGCCGACCGCTGCCCCAAGCTGGTGGCGACGAGCCCCTTCCTGATGCCGCCGGCTGCTCACACCCTTCCCGCGGCGTATCTGGAGCCGAAGCAGGTGAGCCTCACCTATATCGGCCACTCGACCTTCCTGATCGAGACGGCCGGGGGCGTGACCGTCGCGACGGACTACAACGATTATGTCCGCCCGGCCGTGGTGCCGCGTGTCGCCACGATGAACCGGGCGCATTCCACCCATTATTCGCTCAACCCCGATCCCGGCATCGAGTTCGTGATGAAGGGCTGGCGCGAGGACCGCGAGCCGGTGCGCTACGACCAGGAGGTGGGCGACCTCTGGGTGGGCAACCTGCCGACAAACATCCGCGACTGGGAAGGCGGCACGATCCGCAACGGCAATTCCATCTTCATCTTCCGGGCGGCGGATCTGTGCATCGCCCATCTCGGCCACCTTCACCACACGCTCACGCCGGAGGATCTCGGCGCGCTGGGCCGCATCGACGTGGTGCTGGCGCCGGTGGATGGCAGCTACACGCTGGATATCGACGGCATGGTCGAGGTGCTGAAATCGCTTGAGGCGCCGCTCGTCATCCCCATGCACTATTTCAATCTGGGCACGCTCAACCGCTTCCTCGACCGTTTCGCCAGCAGCCAGTACGTCATCGAGAGGCAGGACAGCCCGCAGATCGTGCTGTCGCGCGAGACGCTGCCGCTCAAGCCGACGGTCGTCGTGCTGCCGGGAGCGCGATGACGTTGGGCCGTTCGCCCCGCCCGGCGGTCCGCGCCGTCATCCACTCGGTCGCGGCCGCTGCGTCCATGGGGTGACCGAACAGGAATCCCTGTCCATAGTCGCAGCCGAGCGCCTCCAGCCCCGCCCGCTGGCCCTGATTCTCGATGCCCTCCGCCAGCACATGCATCGACAGTTCGCGCCCCAGCACAGCGACCGCATGGACGATGGCGCGGTCGGCGTCGGAATGCTCCATCTCGGCGACGAAGGTGCGGTCGATCTTGATGGTGTCGACCGGCAGCCGGCGCAGATGGGTGAGCGAGGCATGGCCGGTGCCGAAATCGTCCAGTGCGATGCTGAAGCCGGCCTGCCGCAGCTTCCACAGCGTGTCGAGCACGGTCTCGCCGCTCCGCCCGAGCGTGACGGTTTCGGGAACCTCGAACTCGATCCGTGACGGCGGGAGCCCGGCTTCGCGCACCTGCGCCGTCAGTTGCTCCGCCAACTGGCGGTCGCGGAACTGGTTGGCGGAGAGATTCACTGCCACCCGTCCCGGCTCCATGCCGGCATCGAGCCAGGTGCGGATCTGCGCGCAGGTGCGGGCGAACATCAGCCGGCCGATGGGCGTCATCAAGCCCACGCTCTCCGCCGCGGCGATGAAGCGATCGGGCAGCAGCAGGCCGCGCGTCGGATGGCGCCAGCGCAGCAGCGCCTCGAAGCCGACCAGCCCACCCGAGGCGAGATCGACCAGCGGCTGGAAGAACACTTCGAACGCGTCACGCTCGATGGCCGCGACGAGGTCCTCCACGCATTGGTGACGCTCATCCGCGTCGATGCGCATCATCATGTCGAAACGCCGGACGCGCCGCCCGGTCTCCGCCTTGGCGACATAAAGCGCGAGGTCGGCGTTGCGCTGCAGGGTGGCGGGGTTCGCCCCATCCTGCGGCCAGCAGGCGATGCCGAAGCTCGCCGCCATGCTGAACGCCCCGCCGGACACCGGGTCGATGATGAGTTGGCTGAGCCGCAGGTCGAGCTCGGTCGCGCGCCGCAGCAGCCCATCGCCATCAACGAAACCGGGCAGGAGGAGCGCGAACTCGTCGCCCCCGACCCGCGCGCAGACATCGCCCGGCCGCAGGCTCGACCGCAGGCGCGCGCCGATCTCGCGCAGCACCGCATCGCCGGCGGCATGGCCGTGCGTGTCGTTGACCTCCTTGAAATTGTCGAGGTCGACCGTCACCAGCGCTCCCGCCGAGCCGGGCACGCTGACGGCCTGGTCGAGCAGTTCGCTGAAACGGCTGCGGTTGACGAGACCCGTCATCGCGTCGTGCGAAGCGAGATATTCCGAACGCGCAGAGGCCTGAACCCGGTCGGTGATGTCGCGTTCGTTCACCAGAATGGCCAGCCGCCCGCTCACCGGATCGGTCGTCGTGCGGATGTCGATGCCGTGCCAGCGCACGCCACGGCTGGTAATCATGCGGTAATCACCTGACACCGTCGTGCCGAGGAAGGCATCGTCCTGCACCGCCTTCTGGGCGAGGGCCTCGCGCCACATGGCGAGCCCGTCGCCCGGTGCGGCGAAGCCCGCCGCGAAACGGTGTGCCTCGCCGGGAAAGCAGCGCTCGGCGGAAGGGTTGCGAAACAGCACCGCCCCCTCCTCGTCATACAGCGTCACCATCACCAGCGTGTGCCGCAGCGCCTCGACACTGCGGCGCTCGGTCGGGGCAACCTCCGGCATGGTGGCCTCGACCAGCATGCCGATATGCCCATCGGCAAGCCGGACGCCGCTCATCAGGCAGTCGACCGTGAAGGGATGGCCGTCGGGATAGAAGGTCCACCGCTCGGTGAACACTTCTCCGGCGCGGACCCTGTCGAGGGTCAGGCGCAGCCGCGCCTGTATCGCGGCGGAGTGCGGCGTGAAATCCCGCGCGAAGAACTCTTCCTCTTCGCCGGGTCCGACCCGCCACAGCTCGCGCGCCGCGCTATTGGCGTAGCGCTTGCGCATCGTGTCGGTGTCCAGAATCCAGACTGGCCGGCGCAGCAGGTCGAATCCTTCCGTCCTGCACTCCGGCAGGGAAGATTCCGATGGCACTCCGGCTTCAGACGACATGGACATAGACGACCGCCCTCAACGACGGCGACCCTGCCGGCGAATCCACTGCGTCAGATCAGGATCGCGGAGCGAGCATACACGCGCGTGACAGAGCGGGGCAGTCGTCTCGCTTCAGGCTTCGCGCGGTGCGTAGGCCGCCGGATCGACAAGGGCCGGCCGGCCGGGAAGGTCGAGCGCGCACACGCGTGGTGCGCCCTCGGCGATCACCCTTCCGCGACGGACGACGAACAGCCGCGCCGCCTTGAGGCGGATCGCCTCAATGGGATCGGCCGCCTGCAGCAGCACGAAATCGGCATGGCAGCCGGGCGCAAGGCCATAGCCTTCCAGCCCCATGATGCGGGCGGGGTTGGTCGTCACCGCCTCGAAGCACCAGCCCATCGCCTCGCGCGAAGTCATCTGGCCGACATGCAGCGCCATATGCGCCACCTCCAGCATGTCGCCGGAGCCGAGCGAGTACCAGGGGTCCATCACGCAGTCATGCCCGAAGGCGACATTCACGCCCGCCGCCCGCAGCTCCGGCACCCGCGTCATGCCGCGCCGCTTGGGATAGGTGTCGTGGCGGCCCTGCAGGGTGATGTTGATGAGCGGGTTGGCGATGGCATGCACGCCCGCTTCCGCGATCAGCGGGATGAGCTTTGAGACGTAGTAATTGTCCATGGAGTGCATGGAGGTGAGGTGCGAGCCGGCGACGCGCCCCTGCAGTCCCAGCCGCTGCGTCTCATAGGCCAGCGCCTCGATGTGGCGCGACAGCGGATCGTCGGTCTCGTCGCAATGGATGTCGACGCGAAGGCCGCGCGCGGCGGCGATTTCGCACAGCGCCCGCAGCGAAGCCGCGCCATCCGCCATGGTGCGCTCGAAATGCGGGATGCCGCCGACCACGTCGACGCCCATATCGAGCGCGCGTTCGAGGTTCTTGGCCGCGGTCGGCGAGCGGTAATAGCCATCCTGCGGAAAGGCGACGAGCTGAAGGTCGATATAGTCCTTCACCTGCCGCTTCACTTCGAGCAGCGCCTCCACCGCCAGCAGCCGGTCGTCGCAGACATCGACATGCGAGCGGATGGCGAGCAGCCCCTGGCTGACCGCGAGGTCGCAATAGCGCAGCGCGCGCTCGATCACCGCCTCATGCGTCAGCAGCGGCTTGAGTTCGCCCCACAGCGCGATCCCCTCCAGCAGCGTGCCGGAGGTGTTCAGCCGGGGCAGGCCGAGCGACAGCGTCGCGTCCATGTGGAAATGCACGTCGACGAAGGGCGGCGCCACCAGCCGGCCATCGGCCTCGATGACCCGGCCCGCCTCCGCCTCGATCCCCGGCTCGATGGCGACGATGCGGCCGCCCTCGCAGGCGATGTCGACACCCGCCCGGCCGTCCGGCAGCCGGGCATTGCGGACCAGAAGATCGAAGCTCATCGTTGTCCCTTGAAATAAGGCTTCATCAGCGCGCGCGGATAGTCCGCACGGCGCGCCACCAGCACGAGCGCGGCGATCGAGAAGATATAGGGCAGCATGAGGAAGATCTGGCTCGGCACCGCCCCGCCGGTGATGGTCTGCAGCCGCAGCTGGTAGGCGTCCAGCGCCCCGAAAAGCAGTGCGCCCAGCAGCGCCTTGCCGGGCCGCCAGGAGGCGAACACGGTGAGCGCGATGCACACCCAGCCGCGCCCGTTGATCATGCCGAAATAGAAGGCGTTGAACGCCGACAGCGTGAGGAAGGCGCCGCCCAGCGCCATCAGCGCCGAGCCCGCCATCACCGCACCGAGGCGCAAGGCCACCACGGAGAGCCCCTGCGCCTCCACCGCCTCCGGGTTGTCGCCCACCGCCCGGAGCGCCAGTCCGAGTGGCGTGCGCCCCAGCACGAAGGCAAGAATGCCGACGCAGGCGAAAGCAAGCACCGTGAAGGCCGTCTGCTGGCCGAGGATCGGGCCGATAAAGGGCAAATCGCCCAGCACCGGCACCTGCAGCGGCGCGAAGGGTTCGATGCGCGGCGGCGTCGCGACATTCGGGAAGGCGACGCGATAGCCGAAATAGGCGATCGAGGTGGCAAGCAGCGTCACCCCGATGCCGGTGACGTGCTGGGAGAGGCCGAGCGGCACGGTCAGCACGCCATGGATCAGGCCGAACACCGCCCCGGTCAGCGCCGCCACCGCCACACCGCCCCATAGCGGCAGGCCGAGATAGACCGCCAGCCAGCCGGACATGGCGCCGACGACGAAGATGCCCTCGATGCCGAGATTGAGCACCCCGGCCCGCTCGCACAGCAGCGCACCCAAGACGCCGAAGATCAGCGGCGTGGCGATGCGCACGGTCGCGGCCCAGAAATTCGCCTGGGTGAGAATGTCGAGCGCGGCCCACAGCATCAGGCGGCTCCCCGGCGAACGAGCACGATGCGGAAGCGGGTGACGAGGCCGCCGACCAGCACGCTCAGCAGCGCGAAGGCGACGACGAGGTCGGCGAGATAATTCGAGACGCCGATGGCCCGGCTCATCGAATCCGCGCCGACGAAGACGCCGGCAATGAAGATCGCGGAGGGAATGACGCCGAGCGGCGAGAGGTTGGCCAGCGTCGCCACCACGATGCCGGCATAGCCGAAGCCGGGCGACAGGTCGGAGGTGAGATAGCCCTTCAGCCCCGCCACCTCGCTGGCGCCAGCAAGCCCGGCAAGGCCGCCGGAGAGCAGGCCCACCAGCACCATCGCCTTGCCCACCGGCAGGCCGGCATAGCGCGCCGCACGGGCGTTCTCGCCGACCGCGCGCAGCCGGAAGCCCCACACCGTGCGGGTGATGAGGACATGCAGCAGCACCGCCGCGACCACCGCGATGACGAGGCCCCAGTGCAGGCGCAGCCCGGTCACCAGCTTCGGCAGCGTCGCCTCGTCGAGCACCGGCGCCGATTGCGGCCAGCCCATCGCCATCTCGTCCTTCATCGGGCCTTCGATCATCATCTGCACGAACAGCAGCACGATGAAGTTCATCAACAGCGTCACCACCACTTCGTCGGCGCCGAAACGGGTCTTGAACAGCACCGCCACCAGCAGCAGAGCCGCGCCGGCGAGCGCGGCACCCACCAGCACAAGCGGCAGCAGGAGATAGCTTGGGGCCTCGATCAGCCCGGCCCCCAGCGCGACGGTGGCAAGCGCGCCGGCGTAGAGCTGGCCCTCGGCACCGATGTTCCACAGCTTGGCGCGGAAGGCGACGGCAGCGGCAAGACCGGTGAATATCAACGGCGTCGCCCGCGTCAGCGTCTCCGCCAGCGCGAAGCCGTCGCCGGCCGCGCCCTTCGCCATCAGCATGAACGCCTGAAACACCGGTGCGCCCGAGAGCGCCAGCGGAATGGCGGTGAGCAGCAGCGCGGCCAGCCCCGCGCCGACGGAAACCGCGACTGTGAGCCAGACCGGCGTGCGCTCGCGCGGAACGAAGCGGATCATGCCGCCTCCCCGGCCGCATGGCCGGCCATCATCAGGCCGACCGTGCGCACATCCAGCCCCTGCGTCTCCATCGCAGCCGACAGGTGCCCGGCATGCACCACGGCAATGCGGTCAGACAGGGCGAAGAGTTCATCGAGATCCTCGGAGATCAGCAGCACCGCCGCGCCGCGTGTGCGCGCGGCGAGGAGGCGTCGATGCACATCGGTGGTGGCGCCGATGTCGAGGCCCCGCGTCGGCTGGTGCGCCAGCACGAGACGCGGCTCGCGCTCCAGCACGCGGGCCAGCACCACCTTCTGCATGTTGCCGCCCGACAGCGCACGGATTGCCGCGTCGGGGCCGGGGCAACGCACGTCATAGGCCTTGATCGCCTCAGCCGCGCGGGTGCGGATGTCGCGGCGGCGGATGAAGCCGAACGTCCCGTTCTCAGGCTCGGAAATGGTCTCAAGCACGAAGTTCTCGGCCACCGAAAGCGCCCCCACCGTGCCGTCGCGGTGGCGGTCCTCAGGAATGCGCCCGACCCCGGAGGCGACGCGCCCGGCCGGGTCAATGCGCCCGACCTTAACCCCGGCGATCACGGCCTCGCCCGCGCGCGGTGCGGCAAGACCGGCAACCAGCGCGGCAAGCGCGCCCTGCCCGTTGCCCGACACGCCCGCAATGCCGACGATCTCGCCGGCGCGCACATCGAGATCGGCCTCCACCAGCCGGTCGCGCGCGCTGGCCCCGCCGACGCTGACGGCACGCAGGCTGAGAATCGGGGCGCCGGGCGTCGAAGGTGGCCGTTCGCGCGGCGCAATCGCGCGTCCGACCATCAGTTCAGCCAGCATGGGGCGGTCGGCCCCCTGCGTCGGCCGGTCGGCGACCTTGGCGCCGCCACGCAGCACGACCACCCGCTCGCACAGCGCCAGCACCTCGTGCAGCTTGTGGCTGATGAAGATCACCGCCAGCCCCTTCGCCGCCAGCGTGCGCACGGTGGCGAACAGCCCGTCCGCCTCCTGCGGGGTCAGCACGGCGGTCGGCTCGTCGAGGATCAGCACGCGCACATCACGATAGAGCGCCTTCAATATCTCGATGCGCTGCTGCTCGCCGACCGAAAGCCGCGCCACCGGCACGTCGAGATCGGCGGTAAGGCCGGATTCCGCCATCAGCCGCTCCACCTTGGCGCGGGCGGCACGGCGCTTCAGACGCAGGCTCCACAGCGACTGCGTGCCGAGCACGATGTTCTCGAAGCCGGTAAGGTTCTCGGCCAACGCGAAATGCTGGTGCACCATGCCGATGCCCGCCTCCAGCGCCGCCTCGGCCGAGCCGCCGGGCAGCGGCACCAGCTGGCCGTCGGCGCCCGCGACATACACATCCCCCTCGTCGGCGACATAGTGGCCGAACAGGATGCTCATGAGCGTGGTCTTGCCGGCACCGTTCTCGCCCAGCAGTGCGACGATCTCGCCCGCCCGCACGTCGAGGTCGACATGGTCGTTCGCCGTCAGCGGGCCGAACCGCTTGGTGATGCCGGCGAGCGAGAGGACGAGCGGACGCGGATCGGGGTGCATTCTAACCTGTCCATCAAGCCGTCATCCCGGACGCCGCGACGCGGCGAACCGGGATGGTCGGGGGCTGCTTCGGCACGCGATCCCGGATCGGCCTGTGGCCGTCCGGGATGACGATGGAGCGCCTCACAGCGTCGACTTCGGCTCCGCGTCGTTGACGTTCACCCGGAACAGGCCGTCCTTGATCTCCTTCTCCTTCAGGAGAACCAGCTCGATGACCTCCGGCGGAACCACCTTCGGGTCGAGCGGGGCAAGGCTCGCACCGCCCTCGGCCATGTAGCTGTAGGGGCCGTAATCGGCGGCAACGAAGGTGCCGTCCATCACCGCCTTGATGGCCCTGTCGATGGTCGGCTCCATCTGCCACAGCGCCGAGGCGATCACCGTGCCGGGATACTGGGCGGAGGTGTCGATGACGTTGCCGATGGCCTTCACGCCGCGCTCCTTGGCGGCATCCGACACGCCGAAGCGCTCGGCGTAGAGAATGTCCGCGCCCTTGTCGATCTGGGCGAAGGCGGCTTCCTTGGCCTTGGGCGGGTCGTACCAGCTGTTGATGAAGGTGACGATGAACTTCACGTTCGGATTCACCGACTTCGCGCCTTCCATGAAGGCCTGCATCAGACGGTTCACTTCCGGAATGGCATAGCCGCCGACCAGGCCGATGATGTTCGACTTGGTGGTCTTGCCCGCCACCATGCCGGTCAGGAACGACGGCTCATGGATGAAGTTGTCGAATACCGAGAAGTTCGGCTTGGTCGGGCCGAAGGACGAGCCCATGAGATAGGCGGTGTTGGGATAATCCGCCGCGACCTTGCGGGCGGGACGCTCCACCGCGAACACCTCGCCGACGACAAGGTCCGCACCCTCCTGCGAATACTGGCGCATCACGCGCTCATAGTCGGTGTTGGCGACGTTCTCGGAGAATTTGTAGGTGATGTCGCCACGCGCCTCGGCCGCCTTGAGCGCCTTGTGGATGCGCGACACCCATTGCTGCTCCACCGGCACCGTGTAGATGGCGGCAACCTTGATCGGCTTGGGCTTGCCGGCGGCGAAAGCACCGCTGCCGAACGCGGTCAGCGCGATCGCCCCTGCGCCAAGCGCAAGCAGCTGCCGCCGATCGAGCATGCCTGACGAAAAAAGCGGCAGGCTTGCGGACGTCTTGACGACCATGTCTCTGTCTCCCCGAGAAAAGGACGGCGGCTCGCCCCAACGCGGACCCCGTGGCGCGCCATCACATGCGAGCGGCGTGCCATTTTCGAACTGATTGGTCCGAAAAGTCACGCGCCATTTTAGAGCCGTCCCCATACCCGGTCGAGATAGGCGCGGATGAAGGGCGGCATCCCCTCGACGATGTCCTCCGGGCCGCGCGCGACCAGGACGGCATCGATCTCCGGGCGATCTTCCCGTGCGATATGGGCACGAATGCGTTCGGCCAGCACATCGGCGCTCTGGTGCGCCACCAGAGGGCGCAGCAGCGCCAGACGGCGCTCGTCGCGCAGGATCGTCCAGCGCGGGGCGGGCGTCACGTCCTGAGCGCTGACGCCGGTCTCCTCCGTCAGTTCCCGCATCAGGCTGCCGTCGAGATCGACGCGGCCATCCGCCAGCACATCCTCCGGATCGGGCGTTCCCGCGGCGAAATAAACGCGCCCGGCATTGGCGGTCCATGGCGCCATGCGGGCAAGCACGAAGCCCCCGTCAGCCCCCCGAAGCGCGCCCATCGCAAAGGCATTGCGCGCACCCGCCAGCGGCGGCTCGACAGCCAGAAGCCAGAGCAGCGAGGCATAGTCGGTCTCGGCATAGCGTCCGGCCAGCGTGCCCTGATCGAGCGCGTGATCGACCAGGACCAGCACCCGCCCGTTCCAGATGCCGGGCTGACGGCGGAGCCGCGCGGCGAAATGCGCGTCGATCGCGGCCCGATGCGACGCCGCAGCGGCCCAAGGCGCCGGGTCCAGCCGCATGTCCAGCCGATCGACCTCGAAAATCTCCAGCGCTCGCCTCCCACCGCCACCGCGCGGTCAGATGTGAATCACGCCCTCGGTTACGAGGGTGGCACCGCCCCCGATGGTCACCGCCTTCAGCGCGCTTTCCGCAACGTCCAGCCCCAGCCGCACAAGGCTCGGCCGCCCCATCTCGACGCCCTGCAGTATGTCGTAGGCGTGGAAGCCATCGGCCGGCTTCTCGCCCTTCAGCAGAACGGCGGCAAAGGCGGCCGCGGCCGAGCCCGTCGCCGGATCCTCGTCAATGCCCATATTGGCGCCGAACATGCGGGCGCGGAAATCGCCCTCCCCGTCCTCGTCGCGGCAGAAGACATAGACGGACCCGGCCTCGCTGCCGAATGTGCCGATAAGCCGGGCGGCGCTCGGGCTGATGCGCGCCAGCGCCGAGCGCGAGGCGAGCGGCACGACGACGAAGGCCACGCCCGCCGAGGCGACGACGGGGCGATAATCGTCGAAGCCGATATCCGAGGCGTCAAGTCCCAGCGCCTGCGCGCAGGCCTCGATGCTCATCGGTTCGTCGTCGATGATCTCGGGGATGCGCGGCACGGTGAAGATGGCGTTGCCCAGCCGGTCGCCCTTCACGTTCACATGGCAGGAGATCGGCCCGACGCTCTCCTCCAGCACGAAGTCGGTGGAGGTCTCCACCCCGTCGCGGATGGCGAGCAGCACCGCCGTGCCCACCGTCGGGTGACCGGCGAAGGGCAGTTCGTGATTGACGGTGAAGATGCGCAGCCGCGCGCGGTTCGCATCGTCCTGCGGCTTCAGCAGGAACACCGTTTCCGAGAGATTGAACTCCCGGGCGATGGCCTGCATCTGGTTGCCGTCGAGCCCTTCGGAATCGAGCACGACGGCCAGAGGGTTGCCCGCGAGGGCACGGTCGGTGAAAACGTCGAGCGTGACGAAACGACGTGCCATGGCGGTCATAGCTTCTCCGGTGTGAAGAGACGTGACGGGGTAACGAACTCATCCTGCGCGGCGACGAGAAGGATTTCACCCGATCCCGCCGCTGCCGTACGGGCAAGCAAGCCATAGGCCGAGGATGCCGCCTTGGAAAGCGCCTCGGCAGTCGAGTGCGTGCTCTTCCAATGCACGAAGAACAGCGCCGCGATCGCATCGCCGGCGCCGCTGGCCGAGATATTCAGCCGCGGCGTGCGCACGAGGTAGCGCCCATCCGGCCCGGAGGCGATCAGGTCAATGGAGTCGGCCGGCGTGTCCTCGGTGTGCACGCTGGTGACGAGGATCACGCGCGGGCCGGTCGCGTGCACCACGTCGCAGGCGGCGAAGGCATCGGCCAGCGTCGTCGTGGTGCGGCCGGAGAGATAATTCAGCTCGAACTGGTTCGGCGTGATGAGATCGGCAGCCGGCACCGCGCGGGCGCGCATGAACTCAGGGATGCCGGGGCGCACGAAGACACCGGTGTCCACATCGCCGATCACCGGATCGCAGCAATAATGGGCGGCGGAATTGGCCGCCTTTACCCGGCCGACGGCGTCGAGAATGGCGTCGCCGATCTCGGCTGTGCCCATATAGCCCGAGAGCACGCCATCGCAGCGCGGCAGCACGTTGCGGTCCTCCAGGCCTCCCACCAGTTCGCGGATCAGATCGGCGCCAAACACCTCGCCACGCCAGGCGCCATAGCCGGTGTGGTTGGAGAACTGCACGGTGTGGATGCCCCACACTTCGTGGCCGAGCCGCTGGATGGGAAAGATGGCCGAGGCGTTGCCCACATGACCGTAGGCGACCCACGACTGGATGGAGAGAATATTCATTTACCGCGCCCGAGCCCTGCCTGAACGATGCGTGCCGCCGGCACACCGATCAGATTGCCTCCAATCTGATCGGATAACGCTTTCTCTATCAACAGATTAGAGAGCGATTTCCCGTTCAGGCCGAAACAAGCTGACCCGATCACGCTCTAGCGCCCCGCGTGGCAGCGCTCAAACGAATTTCCGAGCGACGTTCCATCAGAAATGGCGATGGAAAGCCCGCCCCGCCGGTCACCTGCCGACCGAGGGCACCTTGCGCCGCTCGATCGGGAGAATGTCCTGTGCCGCATGGGGATCGGCGAGCACGACACGATCACGACCGGCGGCCTTGGCCTGATAGAGCGCAAGGTCCGCGCGGCGAAGAGTCTGGTCGACCCGCATCCCGGCACTGAGCGGCGCGGCCCCGAAACTTGCCGTGACGCGCACGTCGTCCGGCACCAGAGTGTAGTGCGCACCGCGAAGGGCCGCGCGGATGGCATCGAGTTGACCTCGCAGGGCGGCTTCACTCATGGAGGGAAGCAGCAGGCCGAACTCCTCGCCGCCGAGCCGTCCCGCAATATGCCCGGAGGTGGCCACTTCGTTCAGCACGTCGCCGAAGCTCCGGATGACCTCGTCGCCGCCGGCATGGCCGAAACGGTCATTGATCGACTTGAAGTGGTCGAGGTCGATCATCACCAGCCAGACCCGCTGCCCCGGCCCGAGAGCGCCCGCCACCGCCGCCGCGTGGCCGAGGAACGCCGCACGGTTGAGCAGGCCCGAGAGTGAATCGCGCTGTAGACGGCCCATGGCCTTCGCGACCACCTCGGCGATGATAACGCCGAGCAGGGACAAACCGAGCATCACCGAAAGCACAGCCCCCAGCGTCTGCGAGTAATAGGCGTAAAGGCTGGAGAGATAGCTGCGCACGTCCGGCGCCGTGTCGTGCGCCAGCAATGGCGCGGCGGCCTTCAGCAGGAACTGGAGCGCGGAAAGGGCGAGCACACCCGCCAGAACGACGTCGGCGGGATGCCCGCGGCGCACGCCGAGGACAAGGCCGGCGCCAAGCGCCATCATCAACGCAAGGGGGGCCTGATAGGCCAAGCCGTGGCCCAGCGTGCCGCGCTGCAGATCATAGGTCACGGCGAAATTGAGCGCGGCCATCACCGCAAACAGCGCGAAGAGCGGGAGGAGGGAAAGTCGCGGACGATAGTGGCGCGCAATGCCCGCAACGATCAGCGTGACGGCCAGCAACAGGCAGGTGAAGGACAGACCCGAGATCACGCGCGGGGACGCGGCAAACGGAGCCAGCGCCTCCACGGCCACGGTCGCCGAGGCCGACACGAATCCGGCCGCACACCAGAAGCCGAGCCCGATGCGCGCGCGCCAGGAAAGACCCAGGAAGGCGATGGCAAAAGACAGGCCGATGGCGAAATTTATGACCAGAAGAAAAGTGGCGCCCTGCATTGTCTCCCTGCCGCGCCCGCGTCAGCCCGCATCACCATAGGACGGGTCGCACCGACGCGCTATCGGCTCGTTCGCGCATGTCACATCTTGCCTCGGCCCGACCCTCATGCGACAGCCGAAGGCATGAACGAGATGCTCTCCGCTGCCGCCCTCGCCCAGGCCATTCGCGCCGGACACCTGACGCCGCTCGACGTCGCCGAACGCTGCATCGAGGCGGTGCGCGCGCAGGAGGCTGACGTGCAGGCCTTTGCCGCCTTCGACGCGGATGCGCTGCTGGTCGGTGCCCGCGCGCCAGGTCTGGCGCAGACGCCGCTTGCCGGCCTGCCCGTCGGCATCAAGGACATACTCGACACGACCGACTTCCCGACCGAACGTGGTTCGCCGCTCTATGCCGGCTACCGGCCGGCGACGGACGCCGCGATCGTGCGGATGACGGCACGGGCCGGCGGGGTGATCGCCGGCAAGACCGTCACGACCGAATTCGCCTTCATGACTCCCTCCCGCACCAGGAACCCTCGCCGGCTGACCCATACGCCGGGCGGCTCCTCCGCCGGCTCGGCGGCGGCGGTGGCGGCGGGCATGCTGCCGATCGCCATCGGCACGCAGACCGGCGGCTCGGTGATCCGGCCGGCCTCCTTCTGCGGCGTCACCGGCTACAAGCCCTCGTTCAAGCTGCTCCCGGTGCTGGGGCTCAAGGTGTTCGCCTGGTCGCTCGACACGATCGGCCTGTTCGGCGCGCATGTCGCCGACGTCGCCTTCGCCGCCGCCGCGATGAGCGGCCGCAAGCTGGTGCCCGATGAGGATGGACAGGTGCCACGCTTTGCCGTGGCGCGGACGGCCCGCGCCGACCACGCGAGCCCGGACGCGCACCGTGCCCTCGACGAAGCGATCCGCGCCGCGGAAAAGGCCGGCGCCAGCGTCACCACCCTCGACCTGCCGGCGCAGGTAGAGGCGGCGGATGGCGCCAGCGCCGATGTACAGGCCTTCGAGGCTGCCCTCGCCTTCGCCGACGAATGGGACCGCCACCGTGGGGAGTTGTCGGAGACGCTCCGCAGCTATCTCGCCAATGCCCTGATGGTGACGCCGGAAACCTATGACGAGGCGCGGCGCACCAGCCGGCGTGGTCGGCACGCGCTCGCCGACGCCATGGCGGGCTTCGACGCGATCCTCACCTTCTCGGCGCCCGGCGAGGCGCCGGCAGGCTTCTCGAACACCGGCTCGCCGATCTTCAACCGGCTCTGGACGCTCACTGGGTCGCCCTGCATCAACGTCACCGGCCTCACCGGCGCGAGCGGACTGCCCATCGGCAT
>QFQD01000108.1 GCA_003241485.1 Ancylobacter novellus | reverse complement strand
GAAGGTCGCGTGCAGTCCTTCAACGTGCTGCAGCAGCGGCTGAACCGGAAGGCGGTGTCGCCCAAGCTCATCGCCGAATTCCCCGCCCATATCCGCGCCTATGACCTGCTGGTCGAGGCGGGAGAGGATCTGCGCGACCTGCCCTTCGAGGCGCGGCGGGCGCGGCTGGAGGCGCTGATCGCCGCCCATCCCGTGGACGGGCGCCTCGACCTCTCCCCGCTGGTGGCTTTCGCCTCATGGGATGATCTCGCACAGGCCCGCGCCGACCCGGCCGCGCACGGCGCTGGCGCGGACGCCGAGGCGGTCGAGGGCGTCATGCTCAAGCGCGCGGAGAGCGTCTATTCGCCCGGCCGGCCGAAGGGGCCGTGGTGGAAATGGAAGCGCGACCCGCACAGCATCGACGCCGTGCTGATGTATGCCCAGCGCGGCCACGGCAAACGCTCCTCCTTCTATTCCGACTACACCTTCGGGGTGTGGACGGAGGAGGGCGAGCTGGTGCCGGTCGGCAAGGCCTATTTCGGCTTCACCGACGCCGAACTCATCGAGATCGACCGCTTCGTGCGCCGCAACACCGTCAACCGCTTCGGCCCGGTGCGCGAAGTGGTCCACACCGCGACCGAGGGGCTGGTGCTGGAAGTCGCCTTCGAGGGGCTGGCCCGCTCCCCGCGCCACCGTTCCGGCCTCGCCATGCGCTTTCCCCGCATCGCGCGGCTGCGCTGGGACAAGCCGCCGGGCGAGGCCGACCGGCTGGCGGCGCTCGAGCGGATGATCGGCGATGAATCGCACGCTCCCCGCCGCCCGTCGCCCGTGCTAGGGAAGCGGCCATCGTCTGCCGAGAGAGGTTGAGTCCATGGCCGATAACCAGTTCGCCCGCTGGATAGGTGGGTCGCCCCTGTGGGTGCTCGTGCGCCTCCTGCTGCTCTCGCTGGTGGTCGGCGTCATCCTCTCCGCGCTCGGCCTTGACCCGCTCAACATACTGGCGAGCCTGGAAAGCCTGGTCCGTCACCTCTTCAGCTTCGGC
This sequence comes from Ancylobacter novellus, assembly GCA_003241485.1. Classification (GTDB taxonomy): domain Bacteria; phylum Pseudomonadota; class Alphaproteobacteria; order Rhizobiales; family Xanthobacteraceae; genus Ancylobacter; species Ancylobacter novellum_A. Next base: position 6,095 of record QFQD01000108.1, on the reverse strand, counting down.
TTCGACACGGTGGAACGGCTGTGGCGCTACATCGTGCTCGGCGCGGTGATCGTCGTCCCGCTCTGGCTCATCACCCGTATCGCCAGCCGCGGACGCTAGGGCCGTGAACTTCGCGCCCGCCGGCCGGGTCGAGGTCACCTCCCGCCGCTTCCTCGCCATCGCCCTGCCGGCGACGCTGGCGCAGATGACGACGCCGCTGCTCGGGCTGGTCGCCACCGGCGCCATCGGCCGGCTCGGCGACGCCGTGCTGCTCGGTGCCGTCGCGGTCGGCGCGCTGCTGTTCGACTTCGCCTTCTGGATCTTCGGCTCGCTGCGCATGGGCACGGCGGGCCTCACCGCGCAGGCGCTCGGCCGGGGCGAGACGGTCGAACTGCGCGCGGTGCTCTACCGCGCGCTGCTCATCGCGCTCGCCATTGGCCTCGCGCTGATCGTGTTCAGCGTGCCGCTCGGCCACGCCGCCTTCACGCTGATGGGGGCGAGCGAGGGCGTGCACCAGGCCGCCGCGCTGTATTTCTCGATCCGCATCCTCTCCGCGCCCTTTGCCATCGGCAATTTCGTCGTGCTCGGCTGGCTTGTGGGCATCGCCCGCACCGATATCGGCCTCGGGCTGCAGATCCTCATCGCGGCGGTGAATGCCGGCATGACGGTGCTGCTGGTGCTGTACTGGGATCTTGGCATCGCCGGCGCGGCTATCGCCAATGTGGCGGCGGAGATCACCGGCGCGCTGTTCGGGCTGGCAGCCGCCGCCCGGCTGATGGGCACGACCTGGCGCGTGCCATGGCGCGTCGTGCTTGATCGCAAGCGCATGATCGAGACCGCGGCGGTCAACAGCGACATCATGATCCGCACGGGGCTGTTGATGGCCGTGCTGGTGTTCTTCACCGCGCAGGGCGCGCGGGCCGACGACGTGACGCTGGCGGCCAATGCGGTGCTCTACAACATGGTGATGGTCACCACCTTCTTCCTCGACGGCTTCGCCACCGCCGCCGAGCAGGTGTGCGGCCAGAGCGTCGGGGCGAAGGACCATGCCGGCTTCCGCCGCGCTGTGCGCATGACGCTCGCCTGGGGGTTCGGCTTCGCCGCGCCGGCCACGCTGGCGCTGCTCTTCGGCGGCGGCACCTTCATCGACCTGCTCGCCGCCAATCCGGAGGTGCGGATGGTGGGCCGGGAATTCCTGCCGCTGGCCGCGCTGACGCCGATCGCCGGCGTCGCCGCCTTCGCCTATGACGGCATCTATTCCGGCTCCACCTGGGCGCGCGACATGCGCAACATGATGCTGCCCGCCGTGGCGCTGTATTTCCTGGTCTGGTGGCTGACGCTGCCGCTGGGCAATACCGGGCTGTGGAGCGCCTATCTCGCCTTCATGGCCGGGCGCGGCCTGTTCCAGGCGCTGCGCATGCCGGCGCTGGAGCGGCGAACCTTCGCCGGCTCCCTTCCCGCTTGACCGTCAGAACGGCGGGCAGGAAGATCGCCAACCCCGGCCTTTCACGCCAGAAAACAAGAAGCCGGGCGCAGGGAGACAAACATGCATGTGCGAACAGGCGCCGTCATCGCCGGCATCCTGCTTCTCCTGACAGTTCGGGTGGAAGCTGACGGATCGGGCGATCCGGCCGCCGCGAGTTCCTCGGCGGGCGAGTACAGCGACGCGCAGGGAAACCCGACCTTCAAGATCGACAAGGACGGCACCGTCGACTGGTACACGTCCGTCGGCTACATCCGCTACACCGCCAACTGCATGCAGTGCCACGGCCCGGACGGGCTCGGCTCCAGCTTCGCGCCCTCGCTGGTCGATGCCCTGCAGACGCTGAACTACAGCCAGTTCATCGACACCGTCACCAACGGCAAGAAGAACGTCAGCGCGAGCCAGGACCTCGTTATGCCGGCCTTCGGGACGAACCCGAACGTGATGTGTTTCATCGACGCCATCTTCGTCTATCTGCGGGCGCGCTCGGACGGCGCGCTCGGCCGTGGCCAGCCGCAGAACAATGCGCCGAAACCCGCCGGCTACAGCGCGACGGAAGATGCCTGCATGGGTTAGGCGGGGAAGGGCGCGGCCACCATGTCGCGCGCGCGCCGGCCGGTGAGCGCGGCAAGGCTTGTCCCTTCCTGCGCCAGACGCGCAAGCAGCCCCTGCTTGATGCGCGGCACGAGGCCGAGGCCCTCATAGACCAGCGCGGAATAGACTTGGATCAGGCTCGCCCCCGCCTCGATCTTGGCGATGGCGGTCTCGGGGCTGTCGATGCCGCCCGCCCCGATCAGCGGGAAGGCGCCCTCCACCCGGACATAGGTTTCCGCCAGCATGCGGGTCGCCAGCGGGAAGAGCGGCCGGCCGGACAACCCGCCGGTCTCTGCCTTGTGGGTCGAGCGCAGCGTCGCCGGGCGCGAAATGGTGGTGTTGGACACGATCAGCCCGTCAATGCCGCGCCGGCGCGCCACCTGCACCACCCCGTCGAGATGGGCGAGCGCGAGATCGGGCGCGATCTTCAGCAGCAGCGGGATGCCGGGCGCGAAACGCTCGCGCGCCTCGATGACGCGGGCGAGCAGATCGTCCAGCGCCTTCTCCTCCTGCAGGTCGCGCAGGCCCGGCGTATTGGGCGAGGAGACATTGGCGGTGAAATAGGTGGCGAGGCCGGCGAAGGCTTCGATGCCGGCGACATAGTCCGCCGCGCGGTCGGCCGTTTCCTTGTTCGCCCCGACATTCACGCCGACAATGCCCGGCCTGCCCTTGCGGGCCGTGAGCCGACCCTTCGCCGGCCCATGGCCGCCGCTGTTGAAACCGTAGCGGTTGATCACCGCGCGGTCCTCGACGAGGCGGAAATTGCGCGGGCGCGGATTGCCCGGCTGCGGGCGCGGCGTGATGGTCCCCACCTCGACGAAACCGAAGCCCGCGCCGAGCATCGCGTCCGGCACCTCGGCTTCCTTGTCGAAACCCGCGGCGAGGCCCACCGGGTTGGGAAAGCTCAACCCGAACACCGAAACCCTGAGCCGCGCATCGTCCGCCGGCGCCGGGCGGGCCGGCAGGCAGGAGAGCGCGCGCAGGGCGAGGCCATGCGCCGTCTCCGGGTCGATCAGCCGCGCGAAGGGCAGTGCGAGGTCGAGAAGCGCGCTCATGCTTTTCAGCCTTCCAGTTCCGGGAAGATGTGCCGGCCCTCCGCGCCAAGCGGCAGCGGGCGCACCCATTCCACCGCATCGAGGCCGAGCGGGCCGTAGAGATGGGGAAACAGCGCCCCGCCGCGGGAGCGCTCCCAGCGCAGCGCAGCGGGGTCGAGCGCGCCAACGCGGATGGCGACGAGCACGAGGTCGGCCTGCCCGGCAAAGTGCCGGCTCGCGGTTTCCGCGACCTGGGCCGCGGTCGAAAAATGGATGAAGCCGTCGGCATGGTCCACCGGCGCGCCGTCGAAGCGCCCGGCCGCCTCGGCGGCCTGCCAGAGCGCGCGCGGCGCGATCTTGTAGATGTAGTCGGTGATGATGCCGGTCATGGGCCGCCCCGTCGGTCATGGCGCTGGAAAGCGCCGCGCAGGCTGTAGCGGTCGCATCGCCCGCTGGCAACGCCGCGCCTCTGGACTTTGGCCGAAATAGGTTCTAATTCCTATTCACCAGACAAAATTCCGCCACGGGAGTCGCCATGCTGACCCATGCCCAGATCTGGCGGGCCATTGACCGCCTGGCGGAACGCCACGGGCTCAGCGCCTCGGCTCTCGCCCGGCGCGCGGGCCTCGACCCCACCAGCTTCAACCGCTCCAAGCGCGAACAGCCGGACGGGCGGTCGCGCTGGCCCTCCACCGAGAGCATCGCCAAGATCCTCGCCGCGACGAGCACGAGCCTCGACGATTTCATGGGCTTGCTGGATGACGCCGTGGCCGCCCGGCGCGCCATCCCGCTCATCGGCTTCGCGCAGGCGGGCGGCGGCGGCTATTTCGACGATGCCGGCTTCCCCGTCGGCGGCTCCTGGGACGAGATCGCCTTTCCCAATGTGGGAGACGAGCACGCCTATGCGCTGGAAATCTCCGGCGATTCCATGCTTCCGCTCTATCGCGACGGCGATCTCGTCGTCGTCTCCCCGGCTGCGCCGGTGCGGCGCGGCGACCGCGTCATCGTGAAGACGCGCGAGGGCGAGGTGCTGGCCAAGGAGCTGAAGCGCCGCACCGCCCGCACGCTCGAACTGCGCTCGCTCAACCCCGAGCATGCCGACCGGGTGCTGCAGGAAAAGGACATCGCCTGGGTCGCGCGCGTGCTCTGGGCGAGCCAGTAGCTGGATGCAGGAACGGCCCCGCTGGGGGGGCCGTCCTTATCCCTAGACTTGGCTTATGACCGGCTCGCTGAACGAGCCGCGCCTTCAGCAGCGCACGGCGATGGCATTGCCGTAGCGGTCGCGCGTCCAGCATTCACGGGGCGAGGTCGCCGCGCCGACCACGGCACCCGTCGCCGCGCCCACGCCGGCGCCGATCGCCGCGCCCGTGCCGCCGCCGGCAATACCGCCAATGATCGCGCCGGTGCCACCGCCGATCAGCGCGCCGCCGGCTGTGCGACGCTCCGTGGTGGTGCAGGCGGCAGCGCTGAGGGCAACGGCTGAGATGACCAGGACCTTGAGCATTTTCTTCCACTCCACATTGGCCTCGACGGGCCGATGAAGGCCGCCCCCAGGGCCGGCCGCTCGAACTCATGTGGTAACGCGCGGCAGGGCTCCCGGTTCCGCTCTTGCGCGAACGCCTCTTCCTCCGGTGCGAGGAAGGGATTATCATAATGCAACATAGACTTTATGTATTTTAGCTTTTCCCGTCCGCCTTAGCTTGCCTGGAGACTGCCATGTCGATCCGCCTGGGGGACGTCGTTCCCGACTTTGAAGCCGAGACCACCGAAGGCCCCATCTCCTTTCACGAATGGCTCGGCAATTCCTGGGGTGTGCTGTTCTCGCACCCGAAGAACTTCACCCCCGTCTGCACCACCGAACTCGGCCAGGTGGCGCGGCTGAAGCCGGAATTCGACCGTCGCAACGTCAAGGTCATCGGCCTGTCGGTCGATCCGCTCAGCGCGCATGAGGTGTGGGCGCAGGACATTGCGGAGACGCAGGGCTACGCCCCGAACTTTCCGCTCATCGCCGATCACGACCGCAAGGTCGCCGACCTCTACGACATGATCCACCCGAACGCGTCCGACACGATGACGGTACGCTCGGTGTTCGTCGTCGGGCCGGACAAGAAGCTGAAGCTCTCCCTCACCTACCCCGCCAGCGCGGGCCGCAACTTCGACGAGATCCTGCGGGTGATCGATTCGCTCCAGCTCACCGCCCAGCATTCCGTCGCCACCCCGGCGAACTGGAAGGACGGCGATGACGTCATCATCGTTCCTTCGGTGAGCGATGAGGCGGCGAAGGAGAAGTTTCCGCAGGGCTGGAAGACGCTGAAACCCTATCTGCGCATGGTCACTCAGCCGGGCAAGTGAACCTCGGCGGGCAAGTGAACCTCGGCGGTTAGGCGAACCGCCAAACGGGCGGCCCGGCCCTAGAGGTCGAGCCGCTTGCGGTACTGGATAAAGCCCGACCGCTCGGCGACGCCGGAATAAAGTCGCTGGGCGGCCGTATTGGTCTCATGCGTCAGCCAGTAGACGCGCGAGCAGCCCATGGCACGCGCCTCCGCATACACATGGCGGATCAGCTTGCGCCCCACGCCGCGCCCGCGCGCGGCCTCGCTCACGAACAGGTCGTTCAGGTAGCAATAATCGCCTTCCGTCCAGGTGGTGCGGTGGCGCACGTAATGCACGAAGCCCAGCGCCTGCCCCTCCTCGACGGCGAGCGCGCCCCACATCGGCTCCGCCGCATCGTTGAGCCGCTGCCAGGTGGTAAGGCTGGTCTGCTCGGGGATGGAAACCTCGTAGAAGCGCTGATAGCCCTGCCAGAGTGGCAGCCAGAGCGCGTGATCGTCGGCGGTCAGCGCGCGGATGGTGCTCATGCGAGCACCACGCCCTTCACCAGCTCGACACCGCGCAGGAACTCCTCCGCCGCCAGGGCGCGGCTGCCGGCCTTCTGCACCTCGATGAGCCGCACCGCGCCCTCTCCGCACGCCACGGTGAGCCGGTCGTCCAGCACCTCGCCGGGC
>QFQD01000137.1 GCA_003241485.1 Ancylobacter novellus | reverse complement strand
GCGTTGAAGCCGTTCTGCTGGACGCCGTCGCCGAACTGGCCGGTATAGGCGATGCCCAGCGTGGTCATCGCGCCCACGCGCACGTCGAGCCCCGCCTCCAGCACCGCCGCGTCTTGCGCGATCGGCACGCCGGTCACGGTGAAGGCGTCCGAGGTCAGGAACGCCTGGCTGACCGAGGGCGTGATGTCGCCAAAGGCATGCCGCCAGCCCAGCGTGCCGCGCAGCGTCGCCTCATAGGTGCCGAGCACGATGTCCTTCGAGGCGCGCAGGCCGATCGTCGTGAAGGTCGTGTCCATATCGGCGCCGTCCGAATACAGCGCCGCCGCCCCGCCGCTCTCGCCATAGCCGTCCGTGTCGAGGCTGACATAAGCGAGGTTGGCGAAGGGCTCGAAGGCGGCGAAGGCCGTGTCGATCCGCCAGCCCAGTTCGCCGAAGGCCTGGAAGGTGCCGGCGCTGTAATCGGCCGACAGGCTGTCGGCAAAGCCGGTGAAGGCGACCGAGCGGCTGGTCGAGACGTCCTGCCACGTATAGGCAAGGCCGGTGCGCAGCGCGAGCGCGTCCCAGCTCTTGCCGGCGTAGAGCGCGGCGTGCCAGTTGTCGCTGTTGCCGGAGGAGTTGCGCCCGGTGATGGAGAAGTCGGTGTAGCTGTAGCCGCCGGCGACGCCCACCCGCCAGCCATCACCCACCAGCGTGTCGGCGCCGATGAGGAAGCCGCCGGTGGAATCGCTGACGCCCGCCGCATTGGTGTTGCCGTTGAAGGTGCCCCAATTGCCGAAGCCCGTGGTCCACAGCGCGAAGCGCTCGGCCGGGGCCGGCGCGGCCATGGGGGCGGCCTTGAGCGGCATGCTCATATCGGCGGCGACCTGCACCTTGGAGGGCGCGGCATAGGCGAGCGCGCCCGACGCGGTCTCGACCACGCTGACGACGGAGCCGACTGATGCCCCCACGCCGCCCTGCGCCGCGCGCAACCGGTCGTTCAGCGCCCCGCGGATCAGCGAGGACTGCTCCAT
>QFQD01000107.1 GCA_003241485.1 Ancylobacter novellus | reverse complement strand
AAAAGGTCGCGGCCGGGCTGGAGCGCTTCCTGGATGCCACGCGGGCGGATGAGCTGATGATAACGACGCCGGTCCATGATTTCGCGGCGAAGCGGCGCATCTATGTGCTGCTGAAGGCATTGCAGTCGGTGTCGGCGGACGCCTGACCCGCGGAGCGGGTGTCCCCGCGCGGAGGGATCGTCCGATCTAGAGGTGTCCAATTGCCTCAGGGAGCGTGAATCTACGCGGAACCGCCAAACGCCGCTCGGTTATCGTGCCGCCCTCGACTATGAAGGGGCGGCCATCCGGCGCGGCCGGTCGGTTCGATGCAGCGGAACGGTTGCGGCGGGCGACGGGGTGCGGACTGCATTTTGCGTCCCGATGGCATTTGTATGTGAGTGATGCTGTCGTTCTTTTGTCCCGGTTGTCATTGATGCCAGTGATTTCAGTCATTGTTCCAACCTTCCGGCGGGTGCCGGAGCTTGCGCGCTGCCTCGCCGCGCTCGGCGGTCAGGGGCGACCTGCCGACCAGATTGTCGTCGTCTGCCGGGACACCGACACGGACAGCCACGCGGCGGTCGCGGCGAGTGGCAAGGCGATCGACCTCGCTTTGGTCGGCACGGGCGGTCAGGTTGCCGCGATGAACACCGGCCTCGATGCCGCCAGGGGGGAGATCGTCGCCATCATTGACGACGACACCATTCCCTCGCCGGACTGGCTGGAGCGGATAGAGCGGCACTACGCCAACGATGCCCGGCTTGGCGGATTGGGCGGGCGGGACGTCGTTCATCACGGCGAGCGGGTCGTTCCCGCGTCCGAGGCGAAGGTGGGCATTATCGAGCTGCACGGGCGCATCATCGGTAATCATCACATCGGCCTTGGCGCGGCGCGGGAGGTGCATGTGCTGAAGGGCGCCAATCTCAGCTTCCGGGTGGCGGCGCTCGCGGGCGCGCGCTTTGATAGCAGGCTTCTGGGGGCCGGCGCGCAAGTCTGCAACGAGGTGGGAATCTGCGCCGCTGTTCGCCGCAATGGGTGGCGCGTGGTGTATGATCCGGCAGTCGTCGTCGATCATTTCCCCGCCGTGCGGCACGACGAGGATGCGCGAAACACCTTCTCGCCGGTCGCGCAGCACAATGCCACGCATAACGAGACGCTGGCCGTGCTTGACGCACTTCCAGCCTGGCGCCGGCCGCTCTTTCTGGCATGGGCTTTCGCTCTGGGCACGCGGGCATCGCCGGGCCTGCTGCAGGCACCGCGACTGGCCGCGCAGGGCGCCCCAAACGTCGCGGCGCGCGTGCGTGCCAGCCTGTCCGGTCGGTGCGCGGGTGTGAAGACCTGGTGGCGGACGAGCGCAGGCAAGAAATGAGCAGGCGCGCTGCTGTTCACATGCGCTACGCGGACCGCGCGGGGCGCCGCGGGCTATGGTTCTATCCGCCGCTGGAGCGAAGCGATTCGCCGGCGCACAGGTCTTGGCTATGATGGATGTCGTCGGGAGTATGATCGCGTGAGGGACGTCGACCTATCGGCCGTGACCGCCGCCCGGCTTGGCCATGGGCCGATCGCGGGCGCGTGCGACGTGGCCTCGGCGGGGCGATCTTGTTGTGCTCACGCGCAGCGCGCCCTGCCTGCGGCACGGGAATGGCGATGAGGGCCGCTTCCGCGCTTCGCTGGGAGATCTGGCTGCAGCTGGCGCTGGCCGTCGTGACGCTCGCATTGGCGGCGGCGGGGGCGGGCAGCATCCTCAATGTCGCCTTTCTACCCCTGGCGGTCGGTGTTGCAGCGATCCTGTATCAGCGCTCGCCGACGCGCGACTATGTCGGGTTCTGCCTCTGGATCTGGATGCTGGCGCCGCTGGTGCGCCGTCTGGCGGACTGGAGCGCCGGCTTCAACGATTTCAGTCTCATCATCATCGCGCCTCTTGCCGTGTCGCTGCTGACCGTCACGCGGGCCATCCGCAAGTCGTTCTGGTCGTATCCGCCGTTCTCGATGATTATCGTCGTGTACTGCTACGGCGCGCTGCTCGGCATGTTCCAGGGGCAAATCGTCTCGGCGACCTACACGCTGGCGACGTTCATGGCGCCAGTGTTCTTCGGCTGCTACGTGCTTTCCTATCCGGGGCGATCGCAGGAGATCGCCGAGACCATGTTGCGGACGTTCATCTACGCAACGTTCTTTATCTCGGTCTACGCGATCGACCAGTACTTCAACCTCCGTCCCTGGGACGCGTACTGGCTTGCGGTGGCGGAGATCAGTTCGGTTGGCTTGCCCTTCCCGCAGATGTTCCGGCTGTTCGGAACTCTGAACTCGCCGGGACCTTTCGCGATCATGCTGTTCGTCGGCATTCTCGCGATGTTCTCGTCTACGTCTCGCCTGCGCTGGATCACGCCGCCTCTGGCGCTGGTGTCGCTCGCGCTCACGCTTGGGCGTTCCGCCTGGGGCGGTCTTGCGATCGGGCTTTTGATGCTGCTTTTCCTCGGCCAGGGTCTCAAGCGCGTGAAATATGCGTTGATCGGGCTTGTGGCGGCCATTCTCGCCCTTCCTCTACTGAGCTACGAGCCCATCTCGGAGGCGGTTCTGGGGCGGCTGCAGAGCGTCAGCAATCTCTCGGAAGATAGAAGTTACAATGCCCGCGTGAACTTCGTCGACGCCATCTTGAGCCAGATCGATTCTCTGGTGCTTGGAAACGGTCTCGGTGTCTCCGGTCTGGGCACGAAGCTGGGCGATGCTGGCGCAAATGCCCTGAAGGTGTTCGACAATGGCGTGTTGGATATCTTCTATAATTTTGGTCTGGTAGGTTTTTTCGTCATCCTCGCTCTGGTGATGATGGTCTATACGGCGCTGAAGAACGGCGCAGCGGATGATTATGCGCGCGTATCGGCTGCCATAGCCGTTGGCACCATCTCGCAGATTGTCTTCTCCAACGCGCTGAACGGCTTCGGCGGCATGTGCATTTTCCCGTTCATGGCCATCGTGGTCAGCCGGAGCGTGGTCGCCTCGCGGCCGCAAGGCGTGATGCCGCTCCAGCGCGCCTTTGCGCGCTAGTCGTGTCAAAGCTTGGGGCGGCGCAATGACGGGCGGGGCGGGCACGCGGATCGACGGGGGCCGACGGATATGAAGACCATCCAGATCGGACTGGAGTGGTTCCCCGAGCGCGCGGGTGGATTGCCGCGCTACTACTTCGATCTGGTGAACACGGCCCCCCATCTTGCCGGCGCGCGCGGCATGGTGCTGGGTTCGGACAATGTGAGCAGCGAAACGGGCGGGCGCATTCGCAGCTATGCCGCAAGTTCCGACAGCTATCTGCGGAAGTTCCGCGGCGCCCGGCGCACCTATGGCGCGCTGCTGAGCGAGGAAGCGCCGGAGCTGACGGTCTCGCATTTCGCGCTCTCCGCCCTGCCTGTTCTTGACCTGATAAAGGGGCCGCTGGCTGTCCACTTTCAGGGACCCTGGGCGGATGAGAGCGCGGTGGAAGGCGATGCCGGCCTGCGCGTTCGCCTGAAGCGCCAGGTGGAACGCGCCGTCTATCGGCGTGGCGGGCTGTTCATCGTGCTGTCGCAGGCCTTCGCCGAGGTGCTGCACGCGGCGTATGGCGTCCCGCGCGAGCGCATTCGCGTCATTCCGGGTGGCGTGGACGTCAAGCGGTTCGACATCGCCGAAACGAGGGTCGAGGCCCGCGAGCGTCTCGGTTGGCCGACCGACCGGCCGATCCTGCTCGCCGTGCGCCGTCTAGTGCGGCGCATGGGGTTGGAATTTCTCATCGAGGCGATGACCGAGGTCGTACGCCATTATCCCGACGCGCTGCTGATGATCGCCGGACGTGGCCCGCTGCGGGACGAACTCACCGCCCTCATCGAGGAGCGTGGACTGGAGCGTAACGTTCGCCTGCTCGGATTCGTCTCGGACGAGGATCTGCCGCGGGCCTATCGGGCGGCGGATCTGAGCGTCGTCTCGACGCAGGCTCTCGAAGGCTTCGGCCTGATTGCGGTGGAATCGCTTGCGGCGGGTACGCCGGCGATCGTCACGCCGGTCGGCGGTCTGCCGGAGGTGTCTGGCCCGCTGGCGCCGGCTCTCGTGTTCGAGGGGAAGGGGCCCGAGGCGATTGCGGCCGGGCTCGTGAACGCCCTGAGCGGGCGCGGCATTCCCGATGCGGCGGCGTGCCGGACCTATGCCGCCACATTTGACTGGCCGATCATCGCCGCCCGTGTCACAGCAGCCTACCGGGAAGCCGCGTCTTCGTGACGAGGCCGCCGTCTGTCGGTGGTCCGTTTCCTCCAGATGACGAGATGAAATGTCCCCGTCACCATCGGTTCTCTTTGTGGATCAGGCTGCCGAGATCGGCGGCGCCGAGCTGTCGCTGATCGATATCGTCCGGTGGCGGCAGGGTCCGCAGGCCGTCTGCCTGATGCAGGACGGTCCGTTCGGCGAAAGGCTGCGCGAGCTTGCTGTGCCGACCGTGCTGGTGGACGCCTCCGGCATTCTGAATGTGCGGCGCGAAGACGGCATGGCGGCGGCTCTGGCGGCCGCGCCCGCTCTGGTGCGCACGATGCGCAGCTTCGTTGCCAATGCCCGGCTGCACGACGTTGTCTACGCCAACACGATGAAAGCCATCATGCTGGCCGCGCTGTCCTATCCGCTGCATCGGCGGCCGGTGATCTGGCATCTTCGAGACCTGCTGACCGCCGAGCATTTCAGCGCCAGTCTGCGCCGTTGCTGCGCTCTGCTGCCCGCTTTCGCGATCCGCCGCGTCATCGCCAATTCGCAGGCGACGGCCGACGTCTACCGCCAGATCGGCGGCAAGTCGCCCGTGGAGGTCGTCTATAACGGCATCGACGCTACGCCCTTCGACGCGGTCGATGTGGCCGCCGCGCGCGCGCGTCGTGGCTGATGCGGGGCTGCGGGACGATCGGCCGGTCATCGGCGTTTTCAGCCGTCTGGCCCGCTGGAAGGGGCAGCACGTGCTGGTCGAGGCGCTGAGGAGTGTTCCGGACCTGCAGGCGGTCATCGTCGGCGGCGCGCTGTTCGGCGAGGATGCTTATGAGGCGCAGCTGCGCGCGGACATCGTGGCCGCCGGACTTGAGGACCGGGTCCGCCTGCTCGGTTTTCGCCGCGACGTCCCGGCGCTGATGAAGGGCGTCGACTTTGTGGCGCACACCTCGACCGCCGCCGAGCCCTTCGGCCGCGTGATCGTTGAAGGCATGGTGGCGGGCAAGCCTGTGGTCGCGACACGGGCCGGCGGCGCCATGGAGTTGATCCGTGACGGCGAGACCGGGCTGCTGGTGCCGCCGGGCGATGCGGCAGCATTGGCCGATGCGCTGCGGCAGCTTCTGGCCGATCCCGCGCGTGCCGCGCGTCTGGCCGAACGCGGAGAGGCCGAGGCCCGCGAGACGTTCGGCGTCCACGACTATGTCCGTAACATCGAGCGGGCGATTGGCGCGGCGCTGGCTCGCTGAGGGGCGGGCGCCTAAGCCGTGCCGCTCGGGACGTCCGGCTTCTGGCGGAAACGCATCCAGCTGAAGCGGCGGCGCACGATGAGCAGCATGCTCGCGGTCACGACGCATTCGCTCGCCAGCGCCGCGAAGGCCGCTCCGAGCGCGCCGTAAAAGTGGGTCAGCGGAAAGACGATCACGGTGCCGACGATTGCCCCCAGAACGAGGCACCAGGTGAACTGGCGCTTCATGTCGAACGGGATCATCAGCATGACGCCCGTCACATTGCTCACCCCGATCAGCAGGATCAGCCACGCCAGCACGCGCAGCACGGGCACGGCGTCTTCAAATCCCGGTCCCAGCAGCACGGTGACCAGCAGCGGTGCGGTTAGTGTCAGCGCCAGGGTGAGCAGAAGCGCGAACGCGCCCTGGCCGAGCAGGAGGCGTCGGGCCAGATGCGAAGCCTGTACGGGATCGGATAGTCCGAGCGCACTCATCCGCGGGAAGAACACCATGGAGATGGGGGAAAGCAGGCCACGAACCGGCGTCTGGATGCGGGTCGCGGCAGCGTAGAGGCCGACCTGCGCCGGGTTCGACATGATGCCGAGCACCACCATGATCGTGTTGGTGTAGAGCGAGATGGCGAGGGTGGAGAGGAACAGGTGAAAGCCTTCTTTGAAGGAGAGCCAGGCTTGCCTGAAATCGATAGTGGGGCGTCCGAGCAATCCGAGCTTGTGGAGTTCCATCCCGTAGATGATCGCCACGAACACACCGCCCATGCCGCCGGCGATGACCGCGACCGCGACATCGTCCGGCTCGCGCACCAGCAGGTAGACCAGCGGCACGGCCGCCAGACGCCCGATGATCGAGCCCTTGGCGAACTTGCCCAGCCGTTCGACGCCGCGCAGCACCCATTCGAGATTGAAGGGCAGCACGACGACATAGAGGGTCGCGGCCAGCAGCACCGGGCGCAGTGAGGACGAGACGAAATTCGACCCGATGACGATGACCGTCAGGCAGATCGCCGCCAGCGTGGTCTTGGCGAGGACGATGCTCCAGACGATACGGCGCAACTCCGCCGGGTCGTCCTTGTGGCGGGCGACATCCCGTGTCCCTGAAAGCCCGAAGCCCCAATCGACGATGAGGTTGGCGTAGCCCATTATCGCCCCCGCCAGCCCGATCAGGCCGAACCCTTCGATGCCGAGGACGCGCGCGAGATAGGGGAAGGTCAGCAGCGGAATGGCGTAGTTTGCCAGCTGCCAGATGGCGGCGGCGATCAGTCCCTTGCCCGATCGCGAACGCAGGCGTTGGCGAAGCTGCGACCAGGCGGAGGACAGGATCGCCGGCGCCATCACGTCGCTCCGGGCGCGTCGATGGCTGCACGGGTCAGCCGTACGAGGTCCGCCAGCACGCGCTCGCGCGAGAAACGCTCCTCGACATGGCGTCGCGCATTGGTACGCAGCCGCGCGCGCAACGCCGTGTCGGTGAGGGCACGCTGCATCTGCGCCGCCAGATGGTCGGCATTGCCGGGCTCCACGAGAAGCGCGGTTTCCTCATTGACGGAGATGTCGGTCACCCCTGTCGGGAGGTCGCCGGCGACCACCACGGCGCCGAGCAGCATCGCCTCCAGCTGGGAAAGGCCGAACGCTTCGGCTCGATCCATCGAAGGAAAGGCAAATACATCGATGGCGGCCATGATACGGCACTTGTCGCCATGGCTGACCTCGCCGGGAAAATCGATCCGGTCGGCGACACCCAGCTCACGCGCCAGCGCCATGGTGGAGGCGCGCAACGGGCCGTCGCCGGCAATGATCGCCCGCACATTCGGGAGTTTGGCCAGCGCGTGCACGAGCACGTCGAGGCCCTTGTAATAGACATGCCGTCCCACGAAGCCGATGAGCGGCGCCTCGCCATAGGTTTCCCGCCGCCACAGCGCCGCCGCCGTACGGAAGGCCTCATCGGTGGGATAGCTGTCCGGGTCCACGAAGAGTGGCAGCGTGACTAGCCGGACGTCCCGTGGAAGGTCTTTGGAGATCGCGTAATTCTTGGGCGAGGCGACGGAAACCCAGACGGCGCGGCGGGCGAGGTCGCGATACATAGGCGCCAGCAGCTGCCGCAAGGTGCGCCGCCCTGAAATCTCCATCTGGTGGAAGATCATAAGCGGCGTGCGATAGCCCTGCATTCGCATCTTCGCCCACAGGATCGACGCCACGAACGGATTTGGCGCGTGAAAC
>QFQD01000040.1 GCA_003241485.1 Ancylobacter novellus | reverse complement strand
CGTGGAGCTTGAGGATTATGGCGCGGCCATCGCCAGGGCCCGCAATCCGTCTCTGGCGCCGGAGGATCGCCTGAAGCTGATCCGGGCCAGCGAAGCGGCCTGGAAGCGGCTAGAGGCCGCACACAAGCAGCTGAAAAGCGGCACCATCGTCGTCGCCAATGACGGATCGGCGTTCAAGGCCGACCGTACCTGCGCCACAGCGAGATAAGTCCGGCACCGCTGGGTGCCTCGACGGGCACGATGTGGCACTCCATTTTATTTTGCCGTTTGGGGACCTGCCCGCCTTGTCGAAACGAGAACCGCTCCTACATTCTGCGCAGGGTGCGGTTCAGGGGAGAAGAAAGTGCCTAAGCGTTCCGTTCGGTTTGATCCGGACACGGTGACAATTCTCGACCAGTGCCTGCATGAGGCTGTCCAGAAGGCCGCGGTGCTCGGCGCCGAAATAGGCGAGGACCTCAGAAACCGCCTTGCTTCCGCGTTGATTGAAGCGGCCACCCATGGCGAACGCGATGTCGCCCGGCTGGTGGAGTTCGCCATGTGCGTATTGCCCGCGCACCGCAATGTACGCGCGTGATGGGGTCACACCTCCGTCATACGCTGTTGCTATCTCATCATCATCGCTACCGGCACTGACCGCGGATGTACCGGCAGAGCCGTTGAAGCGATAGGGAAAGGCCGGGCTCGCCCGGCCTTTTTGTTTATGGCGGCGGGGTTCGCCTTCAACGCCCCGCCCGGCCTCTTGACCCCTGCCCTCCGAGCCCGCTAGCTCAAGTGAGCCAGAAGGGCCCGAAGCACCGGTCCCGACAAAGCAGGAAAGCCCGCCATGCGCAGCCCGACGACCCGTCGGCCCCTCGGCTCCGCCCGCGATGCGGCCGAAGCCGCCTTCAAGAGCGCGACGACCAAGCCGGTGGAGACGCCGGTCCTGACCAAGACCGCCTCTGTGCCAAACGCAAAGGAACTTGTCTCCCTTCGCCTCGACCGCGATGTGCTGGAGCATTTCCAGGAGGACGGGCCGGGCTGGCAGGAGCGCATAAACGCCGCATTGCGTAAGGCCGCCGGTCTCTAAGCCGCCCGCGAAGAATTGGGCGCAACGTGCTAGGAATCGCAGATCGGCGGTGGACCGGATTTCCGGTCATGGGCCCCGACGGAGAGAGTGCGCATGACCAAGGACGCCGATCCCGCCCTCGAATATTCGCCGCTCAGCGGCTCCGTCACGCAGGATGGCGAGACGGTGGAGGTCCACATCTTCCGTACCGCCGGCAGCACGGCGGGATGGGCGCTGGAGGTCGTCGACAGCGACGGTGGCGCGACAGTGTGGGAAGACATGTTCGCGACCGATGGCGAAGCCTATGCCGAGTTCCGCGCCGTCGTGGAGAGCGCCGGCATTTCCAGCTTCCGGCTCGATCTGCCGACCGCGATGAAGCACTGATCTTCTTGGCTGGCAGGTCGCCGGCGGGAGGGGTGATGTGACGGGTGAGAGGCTCACGATGCGGTTCGGCTTCAAGAATGTTCGGCTCGCCGTGGTCTTGGCGGCATCCCTGGCGCCCGCCTTTGTCCTTGCCCAGCCGGCTGCGTCTCCCCCGCAAAAGGTGATCGTCTGGGACGTTCCGTCCTTGGACGCCTTGCCGGACGATGAATTCGGACGCCTCGCCCGCTATGGGCGGTCCATCGTCGAGGCGACCTATGCCCATATCGGGCCGGCCGCCGCCGATCCAGCTGCCCGCTTCGCCGGCAATAATCTCGCCTGCACCAATTGCCACCTGCAGGCCGGCCTCAAGAAATTCGGCCTCCCGCTGGTGGCCGCCTCGGCCGACTACCCCGCCTACAGTACGCGTAGCGGCGGCATCAGCTCGCTCTTTGATCGGGTGAACCAGTGCATGAGGCGGAGCCTGAACGGCCGCCCCATGCCGGAAGATGCCCGCCCGATGGAGGCGATCCTCGCCTACCTCAAGGTGCTCTCCACCAACGTCCCCGCTTATGAAACGATCGAGGGCGGCGGCGCCGGGACGATGCCCGAACTGGCCCGGGCGGCCGATCCTGTCCGCGGCGCGCAGGTCTATTCGCGTTTCTGCGCCGAGTGCCATCGCCGCGACGGGCTGGGCGTGCGGCGCAATGAGGCGCTGCCGCAGATGGGTTATGCCGTTCCACCGCTTTGGGGTCCGGACAGCTTCAATGACGGCGCCGGCACCGCGCGATTGATCACGCTGGCGAACTTCGTTCACGACAACATGCCCAACGGCACCTCCTGGGTTGCCCCGACGCTGGCCCCGGAAGATGCGTGGGATGTCGCCGCGTATGTGGTGTCGCAGCCGCGTCCGCAGCTGGCCAACCTAGACCGCGACTTTCCCGACCTGCTGCTGAAGCCGGTGGATGCCTCTTACGGCCCCTTTGCCGACGGCTTCCCGCCGGAACAGCACCGCTACGGCCCCTTCGCGCCCATCCGCGCCGAGATCGCCCGGCTGAAGGCGGAGCGCGGCGATGTTCCCAACCCCAACACCCCATGACCCCTTCAGCCGGCCCGGCCGCGTTTCCCGGGATATCGGCATGCCGTCTTTGCCTTCCGTAGAAGGCCGCATGAAAACGGCGTCCATTGCGGGTAGAAACGGCTGGGCACATTCCGTTTCCGTTGCGCCCGCGCGGGACGAACACGTGCTGTTGACTGTGCGCAGGCGGTAATGCGCCTAGCATATTGTTGTGAACTCCGCGCGAGGATGTCCTATGCGTACGATCCTGTTGCCGTTTGCCGTCGTTCTGCTGGCCACGCCGGCCCTTGCGCAGTCGATGCCCAACTCGCTCAACATGAGCTGCGCCACCGCCACCAATCTGGTTCGCCAGCAGGGCGGCGTGGTGATCGCAACCGGCCCCAACATTTTCGACCGCTACGTCGCTAGCCAACGCTATTGCAGCCTGGACCAGACCACCGTCCCGGCCTGGATACAGACGTCCGACCAGAAACAATGCTTCGTGGGCTATCGCTGCCGCGACCCGCTGGCCCGCAATCGCTGAACGACCACGCGCTCCACGCCGGTTCATCGCCTCAACGCAAAAGGGCGGCGCCATGAGTGCCGCCCTTCGTCGTTTTTCGGCGCCTCAGACAGACCGGCTCACTTCGCCTTCGCCTTGGCGAGGAACGAGCCGTCAAAGGTCTTTGACAGGTCGATGGCCGCGCCGTCGAAGGTGGGGTCCGTCGTGGTCAGCAGGTTGAGCGCGCTCTTGCGGCTCGCCTCGTCAATATTGCCGTCGGTCGAATAGGACTGGCGGGAGGCCTCGAACGCCTTGATGTAGAGCGACTTGTCGCCAAGCCAGTATTCTTCCGGCACCGCCGCCGCCACCTGTTCGGGCGTCGCCGTCTCCAGCCATTTCAGCGTGCGGTAGAAGGCATTGGTGAGCGCCTGCACCGTCTTGGGGTTCTCCTTGATGAAGCTCTCCTTGAAATAGAGCACGGCGGCCGGATTCATGCCGCCGAACAGCTTCTCGGTGCCCTCCGTCGTGCGGGTATCGATCAGCACGTTGATAAGGCCGAGGTCCTCAAGCTTGGAGATGACCGGATCGAGATGCGAGATGGCGTCGATTTCGCCCTTCTGCATCGCCGCCACCGCCGAGGCGCCGCCGCCCACGCCGATGAAGGCGGCGTCGTCCTGCTTCAGCCCGGCCTTGGCGAAGGCATACTGCACCAGGATGTGGGTCGAGGAGCCCGGCGCCGTCACGCCGATATTCTTGCCCTTGAGATCGGCAACGGTCTTGATCTTGTCGGCCTCGGCCTTGCGCACCGCCAGCACGATGCCGGGATAGCGGCCGAGATCGATCACGGCGCGGATATCCTGCTTCTTCTGCTGCATGCGGATGGTGTGCTCATAGGCACCGGTCACGCCATCCACCGAACCGCCGATCAACGCCTGCAGCGACTTGGCGCCGCCGCCGAAATCGTTGATCTCGACGGTCAGCCCCTCATCCTTGAAGTAGCCGAGACGGTCCGCCAGCGTCAGCGGGAGATAATAGAGCAGCGGCTTGCCGCCGACGCCGAGCGTGAGGCTCGGCTTTTCGACATCGGCCGCCTGAACGGCGCCGAGCGCGGGAAACAGCAGGCCGGCGGCCAGGAGCAAGGTACGCATCTTCATGAAATTCCTCCCTTTTCTTGTCGGATGAGGTCTCAGTTCTGTTCGCTCGCGGCCTGCGGGCGCCATACCAGAAGGCGCGTCTCGATCCGCGAGACAAACCAGTCGATGACGAGGACGAAGGCGGCGAGGATGAACATGCCGGCGAACACGCCGGTGACGTCGAACACGCCCTCGGCCTGATGGATGAGATAACCCAGCCCTGCCGAGGAGCCGAGATATTCGCCGACCACCGCGCCCACCAGCGCGAAGCCGACGGCAGTGTGCAGCGAGGAGAACATCCACGACATGGCCGACGGCCAATAGACGTGGCGGAACAGCTGGCGCTCGTTCATCCCCATCATCCGCGCATTGGCGAGCACCACGGGGCTCACTTCCTTCACGCCCTGATAGACGTTGAAGAACACAATGAAGAACACCAGCGTCACCCCCAGCGCCACCTTGGACCAGATGCCAAGGCCGAGCCACAGCATGAAGATCGGCGCCAGAACCACGCGCGGCAGGGCGTTGGCCATCTTCACATAGGGGTCGAACACCGCCGCCACGACCGGCTTGCGAGCGAACCAGAAGCCGATGACGACGCCGCCAATCGAGCCAATGAGGAACGCCAGCACCGTCTCGGTCAGGGTGATCCAGAGGTGCTTCCAGATCGTGCCGGTGACGAAAAGCGACACGACGCGCGAGAGCACGTCCCATGGCTTGGAGAAGAAAAACTCGGGCAGCAGGTATGTGCCGCCGATCGGCACCGTCGCACCGATCTGCCAGACGGCCAGCACGGCGACCGCGACGAGGATCTGCAGCAGCAGGAGCTTGGCGGGGTGAAGCTTCACGACGTCATCTCCTTCGCATCGGGCGTTTCGTCATAGGTCTTGGCGACTTCGCTTTTCAGCTGGTTCCAGATGTCGCGGTGCAGCGTGTGGAAGCGGGGATCGAGCCGGATATCGGCTGTGTCGCGCGGGCGATCGAGGTTGATCGGAAAGTCGCCGATGATGCGCGATTCCGGCCCGGCCGCCATGATGACGACGCGGTCGGACAGCGCGATGGCCTCTTCCAGATCGTGGGTGACGAACAGCACCGCCTTGCGGTCCTGCGCCCACAGGTTCAGCAGCAGCGTGCCCATGATCTGCCGTGTCTGCGCGTCGAGCGGGCCGAACGGTTCGTCCATCAGCAATATCTTCGGCTGGCGCACCAGCACCTGCGCCAGGCCCACGCGCTTGCGCTGACCACCAGAAAGCTGGTGCGGATAGCGGTCACCAAAGCGGGCGAGACCGACCTTCTTCAGCCAATCCTGCGCCTGCGCCAGAGCATCGGCACGGCGGGTGCCACCGGTCTCCAGTGCGATGGCGACATTGTCGAGCGCGCTCTTCCACGGCATCAGCGCGTCCTGCTGGAACAGGTAGCCCGCCTTGGCGTTCAGGCCCGCCAGCGGCTCGCCGAAAATCGACACCGTGCCACCCGCCGGCTGGAGCAGCCCGGCAGTGGCGTTGAGCAGGGTCGACTTCCCGCAGCCCGTGGGGCCGACAATGGCGACGAACTCACCCTCCTTCACATGCAGCGAGGTCGGCGCCACCGCCTTGTAGACGGGCCGCCCCTTGATGGCGAAGCTGATGCTCACATTGTCGAGCGCGACCGCCAGCGGCCCGGTGCCGGGAACGGACGCCGCCTCGCTCGACCGCCGCAGGGCGCTTTCCATGTCGTCTTCTCCCATTTGTCGTTTCAGGACGCGGCCATGAGGCGCGACGGCGCGGGATGCAGGTCTCCGCTCCGGCCGGCCTTGGCCACCTGCCCGGGAATGTCATGCCCCAGCAGCGCCGGCAGGGACCGCGCAAGCACCAGCAGGGCATGGAGGTCCACGCCGGTCGGTACGCCCATCTCTTCGAGCATGTGGACGAGGTCCTCGGTGGAGATGTTGCCGGTGGCGCCGGGCGCGAAAGGACAACCGCCAATGCCGCCGAGGGAGGCGTCGAAGCGCTCCGCCCCCTCCCCCAACGCTGCCAGCACATTGGCGAGGCCCATGCCGCGCGTATTGTGGAAATGCAGCGTCAGTTCCACGCCGGCAAAACGCGCCCGGAACGCGGCGACGAGTTCCGCCACCTGCCGGGGGTTCGCCATGCCGGTGGTATCGGCCAGAGTGATCGAGTGAAGTCCCGCCGCCAGATAGGCGTCCGCGAGATCGAGCACCTTGTCTGCCGGTTGCGTGCCCTCGAAGGGACAGCCGAAGGCGGTAGCGATGGAACCGTTGAGGCGCGCGCCCGAACCCTTCGCCATGGCTGCAATGGCGCGGAACCCTTCCAGAGACTGCGCCGGGGTCATGCGCATATTGGCGAGGTTGTGCGTCTCGCTCACCGACATGACGAGGTTCAGCTCGTCCATCTTGGCGTCCAGCGCCGCCTCGGCGCCGCGCAAATTCGGCACCAGCGCGACATAAGTCACGCCCGGACGCCGCGTGATCGCTCGCGCCACCTGGACCGCATCGGCGAGGTTCGGCACGGCTTTCGGCGAGACGAAGGAGGTCACCTCGATCTTGGCGACGCCGGTATCCGACAGCGCGTCGATCAGCGCGACCTTGTCGGCGGTCGGCAAGAAGCGCGGCTCAATCTGCAAACCGTCGCGCGTCACCACTTCCTGGATGAACACGCGGTCGGGAAACCCCTTGGCACTCATGCCGCGTCTCCCTCGGCCCCGTCGCCCCGGGCAATCGCTCCGCTGGCCACCAGCGCGTCGATCTCTCCTGCGCCATAGCCCAGTTCCGCCAGCACGCTCGCCGTATGCTCGCCGAGCTTCGGCCCCAGCCAGTTCACCGCACCGGGCGTGTCGGAGAGCTTCGGCACGATGCCCGGCAGCTTCACCGCCGTGCCATCCGGGAGGGTAGAGGGCAGGATCATGTCGCGGGCGAGATATTGCGGATCGGCGACGATGTCGGCGACGGAATAGATGCGCCCGTTCGGCACCTCGGCACGGTCCAGCGCGGCGGTCACTTCGTCCAGCGAATGGCGGCGCGTCCATTCGGTGATGACGCCGTCGATCTCCTCGACATGCGCCACCCGCCCGTCATTGGAGGCGAGGCGCGGATCATTGGCGAGATCCTCGCGCCCGATCGCCCCCATTAGCCGCTTGAAGATGCCATCGCCATTGCCGGCGACAATCACAAAGGTGCCCTCAGCGGTCGGGTAGGAATTCGACGGCGCGATACCCGGCAGGGAGCCACCCGAGCGGGCACGCACGAAGTCGAACACGTCATATTCAGGGACGAGGCTCTCCATCATGTTGAACACGCTCTCATAGAGCGAAACGTCCACCACCTGCCCCCCGCTCCGGCCCGATTTGATGGCGAGCAGCGCCATCAGCGCGCCCATCACCGCGTGCAGCGCCGCCAACGAATCCCCGATGGAGATGCCCGTGCGCGCCGGCGGCCGGTCAGGATCGCCGGTGGTGAACCGCATGCCCCCCATCGCCTCGCCCACCGCGCCAAAGCCGGGGCGCTCGCGATAGGGGCCGTCCTGGCCGAAGCCGGAAATGCGCACCATGACGAGGTTCGGGTTGATCGCCTTCAGCGCGTCCCAGCCGAGGCCCCAGCGCTCGAGCGTACCGGGACGGAAATTCTCGATCAGCACATCCGCATCGCGCACCAGGCGGCGCACCACTTCCTGCCCCTCGGGCAGGCGCATGTTGACCGCGACCGACTTCTTGTTGCGCGACTGCAGGTACCACCACAGCGAGGTGCCCTTGTGCAGCTTGCGCCATTTGCGCAGCGGATCACCCTCGCCGGGCGCCTCGACCTTGATGACCTCGGCGCCGAATTCCGCCATCAGCCGCGCCGCGAATGGGGCGGCGATCAGATTGCCGAGTTCGACAACGCGGACCCCGGTCAGCGGACCTTCCATGTGCGACGCTCCTCACCGACGTTTTTCCCGTTCTATCGGTCGAAAGCGGCGGATGGTCCAATTATCTTTCGACATAGGCCGATCCGGCGATGCCAAAAACAGCACGCGCCGCGCCCCGCCATCCACGCCAAAAGGCTTGCCATCGCTTATTGCCCGGGCCGTCATTCCCGCCCGCGGACCATGGCGAAGCGCAACCGCCCTCCGCATGCCTATTGAGCCCCGTCCGGCGAAATTTCATAGTGACCCCATCAGAATCTCCTATTGTCCGGACGGCATGCCACCTCTTCCCGCCGTGCGCCCAATCGACCTTTGAGGCCTTCTCCCACGATGCCGCGCAAGCCCTCCAACATCGTCTATTCCGCCGATGAGAAGCCCCCGCTCGGGACTATCGTCGCCCTCGGGCTGCAGCACGCGACGCTGGCGCTGCTGTTCCTGGTTTATCCGCTGGTGGCGGCGGAAGAGGCGGGCCTGAGCTTCGACGATACGCAGGTGCTGCTCACCAGCTGCATCATCTTCATGGGTATCGCCACCATAGTCGAATGCCGGCCGCGCCCCGGCGCGGGCATGCTGCTGGTCCAGATTCCCAACACCCCGCATCTGCCGCTCGCCGTGCAGTCGCTCACAGCGGGAGGCCCCGCGCTCTATGCCGCGATGAGCCTCGTCGCCGCGGTCACCCAGCTCTCGCTGACCCGGTTCATGAACGCGCTGCGGGCGGTGTTTCCGCCAGAGATCTGCGGCGTCGCCGTCACCATGCTCGGCGTGGCATTGGCACCCGCCGCGCTTCGGCGCGTGTTTGGCCTCGCGCATGAGGGGGGCACCGCGCTCGACCCCAGCTACCCGCTTGTGAGCTTCGTCACCCTCTTCGTCATCATCACGCTCGCCATCTTCTCGCGCGGCCTGCTGCGGCTCTTCGCGGTCGCGATCGGCGCCGCGGCCGGCTGGGTACTGGCGGCTGTGGTCGGCATCGCGCCGGCGCCGGCCGAGACCTTCAGCCAGCTCGCCTATATCGACCTGCCGCGCATCGGCTTTCCCGGACTGGCGTGGTCCTGGGCACTGCTGCCGGCAGCCATCCTCACCGGCATCATCTCCGCCGTCGATATGATCAGCACGGTCGTCTCCATGCAGCGCATGGACGATGCCGACTGGCGGCGCGCCGACATGCAGCAGGCCGGCCGCGCCATCCGCGCCAACACGGTCGCCGACATGGGGGCGGCGCTGACCGGCGGCTTCGCCAGCGCCTCATCCTCCGCTGCGATCGGCGTTGCCTTCGCCACCGGAGCCACCGCGTGGCGCATCGGCATCGCCGCCGGCGCGGTGATCCTGCTCGCCGCCTTCTCGCCGCGCCTCGTCGGTGCGCTCATCATCATCCCGCCGCCGGTGATCGGCGCCATTCTCGTCTATGCTTCGGCCTTCCTCATCGTCGCCGGCATGGACCTGATCCTGTCGCGCCGCCTCAGCGACCGGCGCATCTTCACTGTCGGTCTGTCGGTGCTGGCCGGCCTCGCCGTGGCGCTGCTGCCGGAACTCGTGCGCGCGACGCCGGCCTGGATGCAGCCGATTCTGGAATCGCCGCTCTCGGTCTCCACCGCCGTCGCGGTGGCACTTAACCTGTTTTTCCGCATCGGCATCCGGCAGGAAGCGAGCATCGCCGTCACCTCGGAGAGCAATCCCTTCACCCTGACCACCGGATTCCTGGAGACGCAGGGCGACATCTGGGGCGCACGCCGCGATGTGGTCGCCGCCGCCATCCCCGTCGTCGCCGAGGCAGCGGAGATGCTGGTCGACACGGGCGTTGCGGAAGACGGTGTCGAAATGGTCGCACGCTTCGACGAGAATAACTTCGACGTCGTGCTGATCTACAAGGGCGCGGCACTGGAAATTCCGACGCTGCGGCCTTCCCCGGAGGATCTGCTGGGCGACAGCCAGACCGTGGCGCGCTTCGTAGGCTACATGCTCAGCAAGCGGGCCGATAAGCTGATGCTCGGCCGGCGCGGCGACCGGCAGACGCTGTCGCTGCGCTTCGAGCACTGAGCGGTGTGGCAAGGCGCGCCCGCTTGCGCCAATCGGGCTTTGTGGCTAGTTCTGAAGGGTGGTCGCGGCGCGGGCGACGACTTTGTCCGCCGCGTCGCGGCGCACCGGTATCGGCTTTATCCAGCGTGACTTCAGCGGGATTGTTGTTGCAATGCAGATTGACCGTTTCGTCGAGAGAGACATCGTCATCACGGCGGTGAAGGGGCGTCTCGACAGCAGCAGCTCGCACAAGCTTGACGAGTTTCTCGCCACCCTTCCCGAAGGCAGCAGCGGGCTGGTGCTGGACTTCGCCGAGCTCACCTATATCAGCTCCGCCGGGCTTCGCGTGGTCCTGAAGGCCACCAAGCTGGCGCGCGGCGCGGGCGTGCCGCTGGTGATTTGCGGACTGGTTCCGCAGGTGCACGAGATTTTCGACGTCAGCGGCTTCACGACGCTGATTCCGATCCATGCGAGCCGGGAAAGCGCCCTCGCCTCGCTGCCCTGACCGTCCCTCCGCCGCGCGCCGGAACGGCCCATGAGCGTCCGCGAGATCGATCTGCGCCTGCCAAACGAGCTCTCGCAGATCGAGCCGCTGATGGCCGCGCTCGACGGTTTCGTCGAGGCCAATGACATTTCCGCCCGCGCCGCCGGCCAGCTCCTGCTCGCCGTCGACGAGTTCCTCGCCAATGCGGTGGAGCACGGCTATCCCGATGGGCGCCGCGGCGAGATCGGCGTGCATCTCGCCCATGCCGGCGACCATGTGGAGCTGGTGCTATCCGACGATGGCGACCCGTTCGACCCTTTCACCGCGCCCCCGCCGGACCTCAACGGCTCGATCGAGGAACGGCGCATCGGCGGCCTTGGCATCCATCTCGTGCGCAACTTCGCCCGCTCCTGCGTCTACCGCTTCGAGAACGGGCGCAATGTGGTGACCTTGACCTTCGCTCTGGCGGAGAATCCCGCCAGCTAATCGGCCTCCAGCGCGCGGTGCACCTGGGTGAAGTCGTTCACCAGCCCGCGCGCCTGCCAGACGATGCGCTCGAACAGCACCGTCATGCGGAACAGCGCGTTCTGCGCCGCCGGGGCGATGTCGTCCTGCGAGGACAGCCGCAGCCGCAGGGCCTCCATCAGCTGGTCGCGATGACCGAGCAAGCCGAGCACCAGCGTCGGGTCCTCCGCGCCGAGGCTGTCGGCATGATCGGCCACCGCGCCGAGAATGGCGTGCAGCGCCTCCACCAGCCGGCGCGCGGTCGGCACGCTGCGCGCATGGCGGGCCTCGGCGGCGAATTCGGCCAGCGCGTCATGCAGCGCAGCGGCGTTGGTTGCCGCCTCGTCGAGCAGCAGCGCCACCGATACCTGCTGGCGATTCAGTTTCCCGTCCAGCAGCGCGGCGAGATAGTCCTTCACCGTGCCGGCGAGGCTGTCACCAGCGGTCTTCAGGGCCGCGACGGGCGGACTTGCCGGGTCGCCATCCTCGCGCACACCGTCCAGCAGCAGCGGCAGCCGGGCGGTCAGGCGAGCGAGTTCGCGCGCGGCGAGGTCGAGCGTGGCATCCGCGTCATTCATCGCCTCGCGCAGCAGGTAAGCGGGCTGCGCCAGCGTCTCGGCCGGGCTCGCCGGCATCAGCCGCGCCAGCAGCGCCCGCGTCGGCTGCTCCAGCAGAGCGGTGGCGAAGGCACCGCCGACCTGTGCCAGCAGGAACACCACAGCGATCTGGCCGCCGGCTTCCGGGCCGGCATGTGCCAGCAGCGCATCGACCTCCGCCGGAAAGACGTGCGCCGCGCAGGCGAGCAGGGCCAACAGCAGCGAGCCCGCGAGCTTCTGCACCACCTGCAGCGCGAAGACCACGCGCCCGCTTGTGGTCTCACCGGGGATCAGCAGCGCATTGTTGAAGCTGCCCGCCAGATTGGCGCCGGCCACCAGCGGCAGCGCCGCGCCGAGGTCCAACAGGTCGCCGCTCACCGCCGCCACCGCGATTGCCGCGGCTACGGACGAGGACTGCGCGGCCAGCGCGAAGCCGCCGCCGATCAGGGCCAACAGCCAGGCGTGTTCCAGCGCGGTCTGCCACAGCGCGTGATGCATGAGATGCTCGCGCACCGGGCCTACCGCGACGGACACCAGATACATGCCGAACAGCAGCAACGCGCCACCGAGTGCCGCTTCCAGCGCGTTGCGCAGCCGCTCGCCGCGCGCGAGCCGGAAATAGGTGGCGAATCCGACCACGCCGATCACCACCCCGGCCGGCGTCGCCGTGTCGATCGCGACGATCAGCGGCAGCAGGGCGGTGCCGATATTGGCCCAGGTCGGCGCCATCAGCGCCGGCCCGTCATTCAGCACGCCGCCACGCACGAAGGAGACGATGATCCAGGAAACGGCCGTGGAGCTTTGCGTCACGATGCCCGCCAGCGCACCGCTGATCGCGCAGCTCACCCGTCCATGCAGGGCACGGGCGAAGGCGGCACGCGCGCGCCGCCCTACCAGCGGCACCAGATTGGCCGACAGGCCGCGCACGCCGATGAAGAAGAGGCCAAGCCCGCTGAACAGCAGCGCAATTGTCGCCATCAGGTCGAAATAGCCACGGTGCAGTAGCCCCCCTCTTCAATCCGTACGCGACGTGACGATGACCCGCGCGGCGGGCGCCGTCTGACTGGCAAACGCCGTGCCGTTGTCAGTTGTTCGTATGACAGTTCAACGAAAAGCTCCGCCGCAGCGCGTGTCATCCACCCTTGCCGAGCAGCGCATTGATCTTCTCCAGCAGCCGGGGCAGTTCCACAGGCTTGGTGTCGAAGTCGTCGCAGCCGGCCGCCATGGCTTCCTCGCGGTCCTGCGCCATCGCATGCGCGGTGAGCGCGATGACGGGGATCGTCGCCGTTGCCGGATCGGCTTTCACGCGGCGGGTCGCCTCCCAGCCGTCGAGCACCGGCAGGCTCATATCCATCAGGATGAGGTCGGGGCGCTCGGCGCTCGCGAGGTCGACCCCCTCCTGCCCGTTCACCGCGACAACGACCTCGAAGCCGTTACGCGACAACCGCCGCGAGAGCATGTCGCGGTTCATTTCATTGTCTTCGACCAGCAGGATCTTCGCCATCTCTATAGCCTCACGCCGTAATGCCGGTCGCGCCATCGGCGCCCCTGTTGGCAATGGCTGCCAGGGCCGCACCGAGCGAGCCGATGGGCTGCGCGCTCTTGCTGAGGATCAGCAGTGTGTTGCGAGCGAGGAAGTTGCGCTCGCTCTCCGTCAGCTCCTTCGCTGTCAGCACGACGATCGGCAGTTCGGCGAAGTCGGCGTTGGCCCGCACGCGTTCGAGGAATTCCAGCCCGTCCATGACCGGCATCATCAGGTCGAGCAGCACCAGCGCCGGGCGCGGATGTGCGCCGAGCCATTCCAGCGCCTCGCGTCCGTTGCTCGCCTCGGCGGCATGCAGGCCGACATCCTCGATTGCCGCGCCGACCAGCGCGCGCACCTCCGGATCGTCATCCACCACCAGCACGACGCCCTCCTCCGCGCCGGGGGCGAATTTGTGCACGAGAGCGATCAGCCGCCGCCGGTCGATCGGCTTGGTCATGTATTCCGACGCGCCGAGCGAGTAGCCGAGATTTCGGTCATCGACGATGGTGAGCATGATGACCGGAATATGCTCCAGTGCCGGCTCGGACTTCATGATGCCGAGCACCGACCAGCCGTCGATCTTTGGCATCATCACGTCGAGCGTCACGATGTCGGGCGGGTCCTTGCGCATGATGTTGAGCGCCTCGATGCCGTCGCGGGCATGGCGCAGCACGTAGCCCTCCTTGCCCAGCGTCGCCGCCAGCACCTCATGTACGGCGGGATCATCATCGACCACCAGTACGGTGATGGCGCCAGGCGCGGCGGGTGCGCCAGGGTCCGTGACCTCCGCGACCGGCAGCGCGGCCGGGGCCGCCTTCGCCTCGACAGGCAGCTCGATGGTGAAGGTGGAGCCCTCACCCGGCGTGCTCTTCACCGAGATGGTGCCGCCGAGCATGGCGGCGAAGTGCTTGGTGATGGTGAGACCGAGCCCGGTGCCACCGAAATTGCGGGTCGTCGAGGAATCCGCCTGCGTAAAGGCCTGGAACAGCCGGCTCATCTGTTCCTCGCTCATGCCGATGCCGTTGTCCGACACGTCAAAGCGCACCGAGCCGCTGCCATCGGCCAGCGTCTCGCGGGAGAGGCGCAGCGTCACCTGCCCGTTCTTGGTGAACTTGGCGGCGTTGCTCAGGAGATTGAGCAGGCTCTGCTTGAGCTTGGTCATATCGGTGCGCAGCGAGCCGATATCGATCGGGCAGTCGATGACGAACACATTCTCGTTCTTCGCCATCATCGGGCTGACAATGGTCTTCACCTCGTCGACCATGCGCGAGAGGAAGACCTGCTCCAGATAGACGTCCATCCTCCCGGCCTCGATCTTCGACAGATCGAGAATGTCGTTGATCAGCCCCAGCAGGTGCTTGCCGGCCGACTGGATCTTGTCGAGGTCGGCGACCATGGCGGTGTTGCCCTCGTCCGCCGCATCCTCAGAGAGGATCTCGCTATAGCCGATGATGGCGTTCAGCGGCGTGCGCAGCTCATGGCTCATATTGGCGAGGAAGGCGGACTTCACCCGGCTCGCCGATTCCGCCGCCTCCTTCGCCTCGCGAAGCTGCTGCTCCATGCGCACGCGGTCGGTGATGTCGACGAAGGTCGCGATCACCGCGGGCGAGCCGCGGAAATCCAACCCGTCATGCGACACCTGGGTGGAGATGAATGTGCCATCCGCGCGCGGCAGCTGGAACTCCCGCTCCTGTGCAGGGGCGAGCAGGATGTCGATCAATTCCTGCGCCTTCTCCGGTGCCTGGAACATGGCAGAGAAGGGCTGCTCGATCAGTTCCGCCGGGTTCCGCCCCAGCAGCCGGCCGAAGCACCCGTTGACGTGCCGGATGGACTGGTCCTGCACGTCCATGATGACGAGGCCGACGGGCGCGGCCGCATCGATGGCGCGCAACTGCTCTTCATCCTCGCGCAGCTTCATCTCGGCGAGCTTGCGCTCTGTAATGTCGGTGTAGATGGCGATAAAGCCACCGCCGGGCACCGGGTCGCGCCGCACTTCGAGGATGGTTCCATCCGGCCGCGTCCGCTCGAAGCGATGCGGCTTTTCCAGCTGCGCGAGCCGCTTGGCCAGGACGACCTCGATATCGATGTCGCCGAACTCGCCGCGCGCGCCGAGATAGCGGATATAGTCGGAGAAGGTGTGCTCCGTGCCGAGGAATTCCTCCGGCATGTCGAGATAATCGCGGAACAGCTGGTTCCAGGTCACAAGCCGGTGCTTGGCGTCATACATGGCGACGCCCTGCGACATGTTTTCCAGCGTGGCGCGCAGCAGCGTCGCCTCGCGGCTGTCGTCGCCAGCATGTCCGTGCGAGCCTTGCCCGTGAGCGCTGTCCGTCGCCATGCCTTCCCCCTTGTTCTCAGTGTTCGCCATGGTCCGGCGGCAGGGTGAGCAGAATCCCCGCCATGTCGTCGAAGGGGGGCAGGCCGGCCTCGAAGGTCCGCACATCCCCTGCCATCTGCGCCAGAACCGCCCCTGGCGGAACCGCGTCCGTCCCGGCGAACAGCGCGCCAAGCCGCTCTTCTCCGTAGAGCGCGCCAACGCGATCCTGCGCTTCGGTGAAACCGTCCGTCACCACCAGCAGCCTGTCGCCCGGCATCACCTGATGCGTCGCGGCGCGATAGGGAAACTCCTCGACGATTCCCAGCGCCGGCCCACCCCTGCCGCTGAGCCGTGTCAGTTCCCCGCCACTGTGCAGGAAGGGCGGCACATGCCCGGCCCGCACATAGGACAGCGTGCCGGACGGCACATGCAGCACGGCCAGCAGGAAGGTCACGAACATGCAGCCGTCATTGCCCTTCGCCAGAGCATCATTCGCCAGCGCCACCGCGCGCGCCGGATCGACGAACAGCGCGACCGCGTCCGGCCGCGCCGACAGCGAGCGGAAGATCGAATGCGTGCGCGCCATCATGAGCGCCGCCGCCGCGCCCTTGTCCGAGACGTCACCGATGGCGAGCACCATGAGTTCGTCGCCGACCGGGAAATAATCGACCAGATCGCCCCCGACCTCCTTGGCCGGCAGCAGCAGCACGTCCACGGCGAGCGAGCGGCCAGCCACCTCACCACGGAACGAGGGGGGCACCAGCGCCAGCTGCAACGTGCGCGCCTCGTTCAGCTCGATCTGCTTGCGGTGCAGTTCGTCACGCGTCTGGTCGCGAAGCGCCTTCTTTTCCAGCGTCGCGGTCACGCGGGCGCGGAGCAAGATCGGGTTGAACGGCTTGAACAGGAAGTCGTCGGCGCCCAGCTCGATGCAGCGCACCACCGGATCGATCTCGTTCAGCGCCGAGATGACGATCACCGGCAGATCATTGATCCGCCCATCCGCCTTCAGCGCCTCCAGCACGCCGAAACCGTCGAGGTCCGGCATCATGATGTCGAGCAGGACCAGATCGTAGCGGGTGCGGGCAATGGCGGCGAGCGCCTCATTGCCGTCGGCCGCCTGGTCGAAATGGCTGTAGCCGAGCCGGCTGAGGCGGCGGATCAGCAGGTCGCGGTTCTCGGGAACGTCGTCCACCACCAGGATCGACGCGTTCTGCCCTGCCATCGCCTGCTTCCGTTACCGTCTGGAAATGCTCGGCAGGGGAGTCGCCCGCCCGCCATGTCGCCGCGGAATATCCACGCAAAGCACCGGCTTAGCAACGCCTGCGCGCCACGCCATGGCATTGCGCCGCGCCTTACCCTAGATAAGAGGTCACGCACGAGGATGATCGATGCAAAGATTGTACGGCCCGACCATGGCCGCCCTGCTGGCGATGACGGGCGGCGCGAGCGCGCAGAGTTCCCAATTGTCGAATCCCTACACGCCGCAGCGGCCGAATTCGGTGCAGCCGAACAGCCAGAACCTGATGCAGGGGCCCAATTACTGGACCCAGCAGCAGCGCCAGCTAAATGTGCCCGGCGCCACGTCCAATCCCAGCCTGCGCCGACAGACCCAGCCCTACACCTCGCAGAAGCCGCCCGCCCCGCAGGCCGTGCCCCGACCGGCCGAAACGCCCGTGCCGGCCGAGACACCGCCCAAGCCACGCTTGATCGGCCAGTGAGCGCGGGGAAAACCCGCCCGCTCAGAAGGCGCGGTTTATCGACACGGTGAAGGCCTGCGTGGTCGAGCCGCCGGCGAAAGAGCCGCTCAATATGCCGATGTCGTCGAAGCCGCCGCGGGCGGAGGTCGAGAACGGGCCGGCATAGTTCGTCGTGGTGTTGCCGGTCACGGCGTAGCTGTAGCTGAAATCCACGAACCAGTCCGGCGTGAGGAAATAGGTGGCGCCGACGATGATCTCGCCGCCCCATACCCAATCCGAGCTCGAATAGCTGGCCGGCTGGCCGGTGATGTCATAGTGCAGCCCGTTGATATCGGCGAAGCCGACGACATCGTTGAACTGGTACTGCACGCGCGTCAGCGTCGGCCCCGCGCCCAGATACAGGAAGCCCTTCTCGAAAGAGCGGCCGAAGAACGGCACCAGCGCGAACTGGTTGTCGACGCTGCTGCTGTAGGAACGGGCGACGACATTGCCCGTGAACGTCGCCGGCGTGGCGCCGGTAAACGATCCGGCCTGCGGCACGGCCACCGGCTGGGTCTGCGCATCGCCACCGACATAATTATAGGTGAGCTTGGCGCCCCACAGCCAATCCGAGCCCACAAAGTGGCGGAAATAGCCGAGCTGTGCTGCGCCGGCAAAGTCGTTCGAAGTGCCGAAATTGGGATCTACCGCCCCGCCCGCCGAGCCTGCCCCGACCTCGACGCCGTTCTGGTAGATGGTGGAAATGCCCTGCGCGTAGAGGTTCTGGTCGTTGAAGCGGGTGGAGTTGAAGCTGCCGCCGGCGCCGAGGAAGAAAGCGCTGTCAGGAACGAGCGAAGCCGCCGCGACAGGCGGCGCGGGCGCCTTCGTCATGGTCTGTGCCTGCGCGCCCGAACTTCCGGCAGCCAGGGCCAGTCCGGCCGCGATGGCAGTCCATTTGACGATGTTCATTGTGGTCCCCCCGCGACCCAGGTGCCGCTACCGAAATTGGCGACCGTCTCCGGGCCGAATCGGAAGATGAAGCGGCAGCACGTTCCAAAGATGGGGATTCGTCGCGCGGAAAGGACACGCCTCGCGCTTCCCCCCGGAATCAGCGCATGAGCGACATCGTCATCGAGGCTAACGCGGCGCCGCACGCTTAACAACCGCGGCCCGCGCCACGGCGGGAGGTCGGCGCGGCGCGATCTAACGCCTAAGAAAAAAGCCCGGGATCGCGACCCCGGGCTTCGATGCCTCTATGCGGAGCGGCTGTCGTCGCTCAATCCCGCTGCAGGTCCGGCGGGCTGGCTTCCGCGACAAGGCTCGCCAGCGCTTCGTCCAGCGTCAGCGTGGTCTGGTTCGGCGAGCCGAGCCGGCGGATGGACACCGTCCGCTCCGCCGCCTCCTTGCGTCCGACCACAATGAGCGCCGGCACTTTCGCCAGCGAGTGCTCGCGCACCTTGTAGTTGATCTTCTCGTTGCGCAGGTCGAGTTCGACCCGCAAGCCGCGCTTCTTCGCCGCCGCGACGATCTCCTGCGCGTAGTCGTCGCCTTCCGAGGTGATGGTCGCCACCACCGCCTGAACCGGCGCCAGCCAGAGCGGGAAGTGCCCGGCATGGTGCTCGATCAGGATGCCGGTAAAGCGCTCCATCGAGCCGCAAATGGCGCGGTGGATCATCACCGGCGTCTTCTTGGTGCCGTCGGCGTCGACATAGAAGGCGCCGAAACGCTCCGGCAGGTTGAAGTCGACCTGCGTGGTGCCGCACTGCCATTCACGGCCGATCGCGTCGCGCAGCGTGTACTCGAACTTCGGACCGTAGAAGGCGCCTTCGCCCGGCAGGATGCCGGTCTTGATGCGCCCGCCCGACTGCTTCTCGATGGTCTCCAGAACACGGGTCATGACGTCTTCGGCATGGTCCCACACCGCATCGGAACCGACGCGCTTTTCCGGCCGCGTGGAGAGCTTCACCACGATCTCCTCGAAGCCGAAATCGGCATAGGTCGAGAGGATCAGATCGTTGATCTTCAGGCACTCCGCCGCCATCTGCTCCTCGGTGCAGAAGATGTGGGCGTCGTCCTGGGTGAAGCCGCGCACGCGCATCAGCCCGTGCAGCGCGCCCGAGGGCTCATAGCGGTGCACCGCGCCGAATTCCGCAAGCCGCATAGGCAGATCGCGGTAACTCTTAAGCCCGTGCTTGAAGATCTGCACATGGCCCGGGCAGTTCATCGGCTTGAGCGCATAGACCCGGTCATTGTCCTCGGTGTCGCCGGCGGGCTGCACCTTGAACATGTTGTCCTTGTACCAGCCCCAGTGGCCGGAGGTCTCCCACAGCGACTTGTCGAGCACCTGCGGGGCGTTGACTTCCGCGTAGTCCGCCGCGAGGCGCCGGCGCATATAGGAGACGAGGTTCTGGAACAGGTTCCAGCCCTTCGGGTGCCAGAACACGACGCCCGGCCCCTCCTCCTGGAAGTGGAACAGGTCCATCTCGCGGCCGAGCCGGCGGTGGTCGCGCTTCTCGGCTTCCTCCAGCTGGAGGATATAGGCATCGAGTTCCTCGCGGGTGCGCCACGCCGTGCCATAGATGCGGGTCAGCATCGGGTTCTTGGCGTCGCCGCGCCAATAAGCGCCGGCCACCTTCATCAGCTTGAAGGCGTCGCCGACCTTGCCGACGCTCGGCATGTGCGGGCCACGGCAGAGGTCGAACCACTCGCCC
The DNA here is from genome assembly GCA_003241485.1 of Ancylobacter novellus. GTDB lineage: Bacteria > Pseudomonadota > Alphaproteobacteria > Rhizobiales > Xanthobacteraceae > Ancylobacter > Ancylobacter novellum_A. Next base: position 11,236 of record QFQD01000040.1, on the reverse strand, counting down.
TGCTTGTAGATCTTGAGCGACTGATCCTCGGGGATGGCGTCGACCAGCTCGACCTTGAATGCCTCGCCCTTCTCGGCAAACACGCGCCGAGCCTCGTCGCGCTCCCACACCTCCTTGGTGAAGGGCGCATCGCGGGCGATGATCTCGCGCATCTTCTTCTCGATCGCGACGAAATCGTCCTGGTTGAACGGCTCGTTGCGGAAGAAGTCGTAATAGAAGCCGTTCTCGATCACCGGGCCGATGGTGACCTGCGTGCCAGGCCAAAGAGACTGTACCGCCTCGGCCAGCACATGGGCGGCGTCGTGGCGGATCAGCTCAAGCGCTTCAGGGCTCTCACGGGTGACGAGTTCAAACTTCGCATCCTGGGTGATGGGGTCGGAAAGATCGCTCAGCACGCCGTCGAGCTTCATCGCCAGCGACTTCTTGGCGAGCGACTTGGCGATGGAGGCGGCGACTTCGGTGCCCGTGGTGCCGGAGGCATAGGCTCGGACGGCGCCATCGGGGAAGGTGAGATTGACGTTGGACATAGGCTTTTCTCCTGCCCACTCCTGCGAACCACGCAGGTAGGCTTGTTCGTCAGTTGTCGCCGGACCCTTCGCGTTTGGGAGCCCGCGCGTAGCGCCACGGCATATACCACGCCGCTTTGGGCGGCAATTCGACCGGCACCGCCTCATAGCCCGAGCCGCCCCAGGGATGGCAGCGGCAGATCCGCCCCGCCGCCATCCACCCGCCCGCCCAAGCGCCATGGCGGGTGATCGCCTGATCGGCGAATTCCGAACAGGTCGGGAGATAACGGCACTGTCGCCCCATGAAGGCGGACAGGCTGTAGCGATAAATCAGGATCGGCACGCGCAGCGCATAGCGCGGCACCAATGCGATGGAGCGGATCAGCCCTCGCTGTTTCATCCGTGGACCCTAACCGGGAACCGTCGCCACTCCTGCGCGTTGGCGCAGGCGCAGGACGCAAAGCCGAGGACACCCCAATGACGAAGAACTACGCGCTGCCGGCCCTTCTTCTCGCGGCGCTCGGCCTTGCCGCGCTGCCCCTCCCCGCTTTCGCGCAGCAGGCGCCGGCCACGGCTGCACCGCCCGCCCCCGTCGCCCCGCCCGGCCCGGCCAGCGGCACCCAGCCGGCGCCCGAGGCCGCCGCAGCGCCGGACGTCGATCCCGACATGCAGCGCATCGCCGCCTGCAAGGCGCAGGCTCTTGCCCGGCTGAAGCAGCGCTCGCCCTCGGTGGACGACATCTATATCGATGTGGACGGCCTCACGGTCGCCACGGCCGACGCCAAGCTCGGCGATACCGCGGTCAAGGGCGTCATCATGGGCGAAGCCTATATCCAACGCGACAAATCCGATTCGGCGAACCGCTTCCTCTGCCTCACCGGCGAGAAGGGCGAAGTGCTGTTCACCTTCTTTACCGAGCGGTAAGCCGCCTCACTCCGCCGCCTGCGCGGCGCGCGCCTCGATCTGCCCGACAGCATCGACCACCGCGTCGAAGGTCAGCAGCGTCGAGGCGTGCCGCGCCTTGTAGTCGCGCACCGGCTCCATCACCGCGAGTTCCGCCCAGCGGCCGGTCGGTGCAGGGCCGTTCTCCTTCAGCATCTTCCTCATGGCCTCGCGCACCTCGCGCAATTCCTCTGCGGTTGAACCGACCACGAGTTCGCCCATCACCGAGGATGACGCCTGGCCGAGCGCGCAGGCGCGCACTTCATGGGCGAAATCCGTCACCACGCCATCGCGCATGGCGAGATCGACCGTCACCGTCGAGCCGCAAAGTCGGGAATGCGCGGTTGCCGTCGCATCCGGAGAGGCAAGCCGGCCGAGACGTGGTATATCAGCGGCCAACTCGAGAATGCGGCGATTATAGACCTCGTTCAGCATGCCTTGTCCGTTCGTCGAACCGCAGGCGCTCGCGCCTGCATTGCGGCCCACCCTGTACCGCCTATATAGGAGCGGTGGTTGGCCGGCGAAAGCAACCGGATGTCGCTTCCGGGCTTTTTGCGCGGCGGCTATGATAAAGGCGCGACGCTGATCCGTGGCGAGTGAAGGCACGTATGGCGAGTAATACGGATGATACTTCGGCTTCGGGTGAGCGGAGCCGTCGAACGGAGCTCGTCATGGATGCCGTGCTTAAGTCGCTGATGCGTAGTGCCCAGAACGAGAGCGATGCCGCGGCCGCGGCTGTCAAACGCCCTTCCCGCGAAGAGGCGGAAGCCGCCGTGCGCACCCTCATCGCATGGACCGGAGACGACCCGGAGCGCGAGGGGCTGCTCGACACGCCCAAGCGCGTCGTGCGCGCCTATGAGGAGCTGTACAGCGGCTATCGCGCCGATGCCGAAACCATTCTCGACCGCACCTTCGGCGAGATCGGCAACTTCGACGACATGGTGCTGGTGCGCGACATCGAGTTCTATTCGCATTGCGAGCACCACATGGTGCCGTTCGTCGGCAAGGCGCATGTCGCCTATTTCCCGGTCGAGCGCGTTGTGGGGCTGTCGAAGATCGCCCGCATCGTGGATATCTTCGCCCGCCGCCTGCAGACGCAGGAGCACCTTACCTCGCAGATCACCACGGCGATGGACGAGATCCTGAAACCCCGCGGCGTCGCGGTGCTGATCGAGGCCGAGCACATGTGCATGGCCATGCGCGGCGTGCGCAAGCAGGGCGCCTCGACGGTCACTTCGCAGTTCACCGGCCTTTTCCGCGACGATCCGCAAGAGCAGGTTCGCTTCATGAGCCTGCTGCGCGGTATGCGTCCGTGACGTCGTGACGACTCCGCTTTTTGCTCCTCGCGGCTCGACCGCCGAGATCGAGGAAGGCGACCGCCTCGCCCCCAAATTCGACGCCGACGGCCTCATCACCGCCGTCGCCGTCGATGCGGATGACGGCGCGGTGCTGATGCTCGCCCATATGGACGCGCAGGCGCTGGCGCTCACCATAGAGACCGGCGAGGCGCATTATTTCAGCCGCTCGCGCAAGAAGCTCTGGAAGAAGGGCGAGGAGAGCGGCCATGTCCAGAAGCTGGTCGAACTGCGCGTCGACTGCGACCAGGATGCCGTCGTGCTGCGCGTGCGCATGCAGGGGCCGGGCGCGGCCTGCCACACCGGCCACCGTTCATGCTTCTTCCGCTCCGTCCCGATCGGCAACGCGCCGACACCGGAACTGACGCTCACCCGCAACGAGGCGGGTAAGCTGTTCGACCCGTCCGAGGTCTACGGCACGCCGAAGAAGACGGATACGCCGCGCTTCTAGCCGAGAATGCCATCCCGGACGCGCCACAGGCGCGAGCCGGGATCGTTGCATAACGGCACGCGCCGCCGGATCAGCCTTCGGCCGTCCGGGATGACGGCGTCTGCTCAGGTCGACATGATGTATTCGCGCATGGCGGTGCTCTCGCGCTCCATCTCGGCAAGGCGATGCTTCACCACGTCGCCAATGGAAACGATGCCGATCAGCTTTCCGCCCTGCACCACGGGAAGATGGCGGAAGCGGCCGGCCGTCATGTGCTCCATGATCTGATGCACGGACTCATTGCCGTCCGCGGTGACGACCTTGGAGGTCATCACCTGGCTCACCGTATCGTCGAGCCGGGCCGGCCCATCGAGGCCTATCACCCGCACGCAGTCACGCTCGGAGATGATTCCCACCACGCGACGCTCGGCATCGGTCACCACGATGGCGCCGATACGCTTTTCCGCGAGCACTTCCACCGCCTGGCGCAGCGTGGCGTCAGGCGAAATGGTCTGAACGTCGTGGCCCTTCTCGTTCAGGATCGAACGCACGGTCATGGCACAGCTCCTTCCCAGCATATGGCGCCATCCGCGAGATGCGCAGGGCGCTCTTTTCCGCCGTCGCCGTCGGTGCGGCGCGGTCGATTATCTGGAAATGATCGGTCTTAATGCCGCAGGAGGCAACAGGAATCCCGCCACCTCTGCCGTAGCGGCAGGGTTCAGCCGTTGCGCCGGCGCAGGAAGGTCGTGTCGTCGGGGGTGCGGCGCACCGGATCGAACAGCGGGAAAAGCAGCAGCCCGACGATGAAGCCGCCGACATGCGCCTCCCAGGCCACGCTGCCATCGGTGAGGCCGAGCGGCGTCGAGACGCCGAACGCCAGATTGATAACGAACCACACAACCACGAAGCCGATCACCCGCCGGTCGCGCATCACCACGGAAAGCGGTGGGGCGGGATAATCCACCGCCGCGCCGAACATGTCCGGCCGGAAGGCGACATAGGCTTCGGAGGCGAACATGAAGCGCAGCGCCGCCGCCATGCAGCCCGAGACCGCCGCAGAGGCGCCGATCATCGGCACGATCTCGCCTTCATGGGTCAAAAGGTGCAGGCCCGCCCCTGCCGCCGCCGTCGCGGCGAAGAACAGCAGGAAGCGCAGCACGCCAAACCGGCGCGCCACCGGGGTGCCAAAGGCCAGCATCCACAGAAGGTTCAGCCCGACATGGGTCCAGCTGCCATGCAGGAAGGCGTAGGAGACGAAGGTCCAGATGTCGGCCGCCGTTCCGCCCGGAAGCATGCCTGGCGCCAGCACAGAGGGATCGTAGCGCGCGGGGATGAAAGCGAAGAGCGCGAGGATCTCCACCGCGGTATCCGGATCGACCCAGTCGCGCACCAGCTGGATGGCGAGCATCACCACGGCCAGTCCGGTGATCACCGGCGGCACGTTCAGGATCGGCTGGCGACGCTGGGCGGAAACTTGGGAGGGATCGAGCACGCCCGATCACATAGGCTCCGCCACGCCCGAGGGCAAGGGCGGCGATGGTTCGGGAGGGAGTTCGGCCGTGCCCCACAGGCAACGGCAAATCGCTAAACGCGCGCCGCCGACGTTATGAACGCAATGCACATGAGGATGGTTAACACTGAATCCATTGGTTAACGGCAAGAGAAAAAGGTGTTAACGGTGTCTATCTGACGTACTTACGAATTCTCGGCATCGCTTAGACCAGAATAAAAAACTCCATGCGATGATCTCTTCCATAGACAGGAATGAGGTACGCGATGAAAATGAGGCTCGAACGAGCCCGTCTCGCGGTGTTGGCGGTGGCGGCAGGCGCGTTGTTCGGCGCGCTTGTCGGTGCGCCGGCGGCCGACGCGAATGACAGGCTGGCGATGCGGTCCAATTTCGCCCCCAACATGGTGGCGGGCAACAAGACCTCGACGCCGATCGGCTATGCGCAGTTCTGCGCGGAACATCCCCATGACTGCGGCGGCGGCAACGGCCGCGGCGGCAAGGTCGCGCTGACCGAGGCAAATCTTGCCCAGTTGCGGACCGTGAATGACGACATCAACAAGCGCATCAAGCCGCTGACCGATCTTGAACACTACGGCGAGATCGAGCGCTGGGCCTATCCCGACGACGGCTATGGCGACTGCGAGGACTATGTGCTGCTCAAGCGCCGCACGTTGATCGAGCTGGGCTGGCCGGCCGAGACGCTGCTCATCACCGTGGTGCGCGACCGTCAGGGCGACGGCCATTCGGTGCTCACTGTCATCACTGATCGCGGCGATCTGGTGCTCGACAATCAGGAAAACGTCATCGTTTCCTGGGATGAGACCGGCTACCGCTTCGTCAAGCGCCAGATGCAGGGCAATCCCGACCAGTGGGTCTCGCTCGGCGACGTGCTGGCCCCGCTCACCGTCGGCCAGAACTGACAGGGCGGACGGCAAGCGCCCCCCGTTGTGCTCAGTCGACGCGCGTCAGCCCGGCCGAAAAGCGACGCCAGTTGCGCACATAATGCGCGGCGGTGCCGTGAATCCGCTTTGCCATCGCGTCGTCGAGCGTGCGGATCACCTTGGCCGGCGCCCCCACGATCAGGCTGTTATCGGGGAATTCCTTGCCCTCGGTCACCAGCGCGCCCGCGCCGACGAGGCAGTTGCGACCGATCTTCGCGCCGTTGAGGATCGTCGCGCCCATACCGATCAGGCTGTTCGGGCCGATGGTGCAGCCATGCAGGATCGCGCGATGGCCGATCGTACAGTCTTCGCCGATGGTCATCGGAAACCCAGGATCGGTGTGCAGCACGCACAGTTCCTGAATATTGACCCGCGGCCCGAGCGCGATGCGCTCATTATCGCCGCGGATCACCGCACCGAACCACACGCTCGCTTCGTCGCCGAGCCCGACATTGCCAATAAGCTCGGCACTCGGGGCGATCCAGAACCGGCCGGGAGCCGGCAGATCGGGGGCGACGCCGTCGAGCGCGTAGACCGGCATTCGATCAATCCTCGAGATCGGTGTCGAGAATCGCCATCTGGAAGTTGAAGGACAGGTCGCCGTCCTCCTTGTCCTCGAACAGGACGCCGATGAACTCGTCGCCGATATAGACCTCGGCCGAGTCCTTCTTCTTCGGACGCCCGACGACCCGGATCTGCGCGTTATTGAACAAACGGCGCATATAGGTCTGGACGCGCTCGAAATCCTTCTTTTCCAAAGTCCGTGCTCCCGAAGTGCATGATGTTGGCCGGCAGGCTTGCCACGGCGGGCGCGCCCGCGCAACCCGCCAAGGCGCGCCGTCCCCCTGTCGCCGGCGCATGAGCGCCAAGCTTCTCAGAGGCAGCATCCGGTTCCGGGCCGGCGGACGTCGGGCGTCAGATCGCCTCGCCGAGGAAGGTGAGCGGCGTGTCGAACATCTGGTCCATGCTGCGCGAGGGCTCCGAACAGCCCGCTTCCCCGATCACCTTCGCGGGAACGCCGGCCACGGTGGTGCCGGCAGGCACGGGCTTCAGCACCACCGAACCGGCAGCGACACGGGCGCAGCGGCCCACCTCGATATTGCCGAGCACCTTGGCGCCCGCGCCGATCAGCACGCCGCTGCGGATCTTGGGATGGCGGTCGCCATGCTCCTTGCCGGTACCCCCGAGCGTAACTCCCTGCAGGATCGAAACATTGTCCTCGATCACCGCCGTCTCGCCGACGACGATACCGGTGGCATGGTCGAAGAAGATGCCGCGCCCGAACGGCGCCGCCGGGTTGATGTCGACCTGATAGACCACCGAAGCTCGGCTCTGCAGGTAGAGCGCGAAGTCGCGGCGCCCGCTCTTCCACAGCCAGTGCGCCAGACGGTGGGTCTGGATGGCATGGAAGCCCTTGAAATAGAGCAGCGGATCGATCGCCCGCTCGGTCGCGGGGTCGCGGTCGCACACGGCGAGGATGTCGGCGCGGATGGCGAGCCCGAGTTCGGGCTCCTCCTGCGCGGCCTCGCGAAACGCCTGACGGATCAGGTGGCTGGGCATGTCGACATGGTCCAGCCGCTGAGCGATGCGGTGGCCGACCGCCTCTTCCAGCGAGGGATGGTAGAGTACGGTCGAGAAGATGAAGCTGGCGAGGGCCGGCTCGCGCGCCACGATGGCCTCGGCCTCGTTGCGGATGCGCGACCAGACGGGATCGACCTTGTCGAGGGCGCGCGCGATCTCGACGCGATGAAGAGTGTTCGTAGCCATTTTACTACCCTTGCCGTTCGCCCGAAGGCGCCGGCCAGATTTCCCGAGTTGGGGAAAGGCTAGCATAGGCATCCCGACCGGCCTACGCCGTCGCCATTGCAGGAATGCACAAATTCGCACCCCTCGCCCCGCGCGGCTGAGCGGGCATGAGCGAGCCAGGTCCCGACCAAGCCGTTTTCCTGCAAGGCACGAGAGGCGATTTCGTCGACCGGACCTCCCGGTTTTGGCGCTGCGAAATGCAAGCAAGCCCGCGACATCCGGGCCCACCCATTGCAGGCAAGCCCGCCCGACGGCTCGCTTCAGTGCGGTTCGGCGAGAAAGGCGAGAACCGCCTCCTTGTAGACCTTGTCGCCCACGGCCCGCATATGGTCGCGGCCGGGAATGTCGAGCACCCGCGCGCCCGGAATGAGCGAGACCAGCGGGTGGGGCGAGCCGGCGACATCGTCGCGCGTGCCCACGGCGATCAGCGTCGGCACGCGGAGGCGGCCCACTTCCTCCCGGCTCAGGGTGCGGCGCGAGCCGTAGATGCAGGCGGCGAGCGCGCGCCGGTCGCTGCCGGTCTGCTCGGCGAAGGCGCGGAAGGTGCGCCCCATCGGGTCGGTCACCTCGTCGAGGCTCGGCGCCAGCAACGCCTCCGCCACCGTCACCGGCAGGCCTGCCCCTTCCACCAGATGGATGCCGATGCCGCCGAGAATGAGCGAGCGCACCCGCTCCGGCGCCTTCAGCGCGAGGCAGGCGGCGATGCGTCCGCCCATGGAATAGCCCATCAGGTCGGCGCGCTGCAGGCCGAGATGGTCGAGCAGCGCCAGCGCATCGTCGGCCATGATGCCGGGATCATAGGCTTCACGCTCGTACAGCTTGGCGGAGGCACCGTGCCCGCGATTGTCGAGCGCGATGACCCGCCGCCCCGCCGCCACCACCGTCGACACCCAGCCCGGACCGACCCAGTTGATTTCCTTGGTCGAGGCGAACCCATGGATGAGCAGTATCGGCTCACCCTTTCCCTCGTCGAGATAGGCGAAGTCGAGGCCGTCATGGGAGAAAACTGGCATGCGCGCGGGCTCCGAAACCGGGAGGGCGCAACCTAATGAGCCGCCCCGCCGCTGCCAAGCTGCCAGCGGCGCACCGCTGCCTTGCGGCTCAGTCGGGCTTCGACAGCGCCTTGTCATTGCGGCAGCGCGCCAGCGGCAGAATCTTGCCGGAATAGATCCGGGTGATGTTCTTCTCCGCCTTGTCGGTCTCGACGCTGAGGCAGGCGCAGCCATAGCCATAGCCGTTCGGCTGCAGCTTCACATATTGCTTGGGGTCGAACTCGGGCGCGTTGTCGAAGCCTTCGGCTTCGAGCCCACCTTGCGAGCGCATCCACCAGTCGCCGTCGCGGTCGGTGAGGTAGAAATTGCCCGGCGTCGGGTTCACAAACCAGCCGCAGCGATTCTCCGCCGCACCGGCCGGCAGAGACAGCACGCTGCCCGCCAGCACCGCCAGAGCTATCATTGCCGCGCGCATACCCGTTCTCCCGTCGTCACCTGTGCGATGAACCTACAGGCTTGCCAGCATTATCCAATCGGGACAACGCCCTATGCTGGCAGGCCGCGCGGCGTCCTCCAGAGCGGGCGCAGCGACGCCACCACCATCGCGTTGAACGACGACACCAGGCCGAACAGGTTGAGCGCCGCGGCGATGAGCCAGAAGCCGAGCTTGGCCATCGCTTCGGTGACGAACAGCGCGCCACGCCCCAGCGTCTTGACCACCGCCAACGTCTGCCCACCCTTGGCCTGAGAGAGCCGGGCGAGCCGGGCCGCCCCCGCCGCGTCGTCGACATGGCGCAGGCCGGCGAAGGTCGCCCGCGTGCCCGCCTTCGCCCCGGCGGTGCCGAGATCGGCCAGCACGCTTGCCGCCTGCGCCTGCCGCCCGCCCCGTAGCGCGGCCGTCAGATTGCCGGCGAAGCGCCCGCCGAGCACGCCGGCCCGCCGCGCGCCTTTGAGCAGGCTCACCCCCGCCCGTAGCGTCAGCGGCGCGCCAAAAGCGGCATAGGTGACCGCCGTCGCGCCGATACCGATGGCTGCGAGATCGACCATCAGCTTGTCCACCGGCTCGCCGCGCGCCCAGTGCACCGCCTCGCGCCCGAGGTCGCGCACATCGCCCCATACGGTGAGATCGCTCGCCGTGGCGCCGGCGAGACCCGCGAGGTCCTCGCCCTCGCCGGTGAGAAAGCCTTTGCCGAAGCGCCCTGCCCCGCGGGCCATCCGCGCGCCGGGCGCGTTCAGCACCATCACCTGCGCCCTCTGGCCAGGCGCCACCGCAAGGCCGCGCGCATCCGCCAGCTCAACGAAGCTGGCGGCCATCTCGCCATCTTCGGCCGCGAGCGCCGCGTCGATTTCCTGCGCCACCCGCTCCGCGTTCAGCGTGCGGTCGAGCTGGATATCGGCAAGCCGCGCCGCATCGTCCCGCGCCATCACCAGGTCGAGCGCGTGCCGGCCCACGGGCAGCACCCAGTGCGCCGCGCCGGCAAAGGCGAGCAGGAAGGAGGCGGCGGCGAGAAAGCGACGCATGAGGGTGTAGCGAGGTCCCGGCGGCAATGCCCCATCGTCATGCCCCGCCATTGTGGCGAAGCGATGGGGGTTAGCAGGTCGAGGCCACCAGCGCGGGGGCGAGCGTGAACAAGGTGGCGCCCAGCCCGATCCATAACCCGATCCGTGGCAGCTGCGCTTCCATGCCAAGGCGCCGGTCGACCTGCGCGAGCAGCGCGACGCAGACGAGCGCCGCGAGAAGCCCGACGAGCAGGATGGCCGCGCGCTGCGCACTCACCGGACCAAGCTGCAGCGCCGTCCAGCCCAGCTCGCATCCAAGCCCGTGCAGGCCGTAAGCCGCGGCGAATGCCGCCGCCCAGACCGTCGGGCCGGCGATCAGCCATGCCAGCCAGTGCATGCCGCCCCGCGCGCTCATGCGCCCGCGCCCTGCGCCCAGATCGCCAGCACCGACAGGCCCGCCACCGCCAGCGTGTAGCGCTGCCACGCCGCTCCATTGCGCAGCGCATCTGTGGGCGCCAACGCGGCCCGGCGCGCTTCGTCCAGAACGAAGAGGCTGAACAGGAGCGCCACTGCGACATGCAGACCGGCATAGGCGACGATGGCCGCACGCACCGCGTCACCGGCGTGGCGGGTGGGGTCCGGCAACTGTCCGAGCGCCAGCACCACCACGATGACCAGCGCCACGAGATGGGCACCCGCCGATCCGGCGAGGCACGCCCTCGCCGGCCGGCCCGCTTCCGTGCGCGACAGCGCTCGCCCTGTTAGCAGGTTGCCGAGCGCGAGAAGCGCCAGCATGCCCGCCACGCCCACGGCCGTCACCGCAAATGCCGGTTGCCACGCCGGCAAAGCGGGACCGGGCGACACCAGCGACAGGAAGGCGAGGCCGAATAGCAGCGAGGCGAAGAACACGCCATCGGCGAACAACAGGCAGTGCATCCCGCTCAGCGTCAGCGTCGGCTCGCGCTCGGGGCGAACGGGCAAGCGCAGCCCCGGCGCGACTTCGACGCGCTCGCGCGTGTTCACGACGGTCGACCGCCGCGCCCACATCCAGACGAGGCCCACGACCGGAATAAGCGCCAGCGGCGCCAGCGCGTAGAGGCCCGCGAGCAGCAGCAGCACGAAGGCGCAGATGGCGAGCGCGACCAACAGCGGCAGACCCGTGTTGAACGGCAATATCGCGACATGTTCGGGCCGCGCCGCGCCGACCGACGTCACCAATATCTCCCGCCTCCCGCGCGGCGCCCCCGGCAGCAG
>QFQD01000039.1 GCA_003241485.1 Ancylobacter novellus | reverse complement strand
CCGGCGAATCCGGGCGAATTGCCCCTGGATCGCTGGAATTTGCGTCGTTGACCCGTCAGAAATCGCGCCTATATAGCTAGACAGTCTAGCCAGGAGCACGCAAACATGGAATGGCCGCTGCAGGACGCCAAGAACCAGTTCTCCCGGGTCGTTCAGAAGGCGCGCAACGAGGGACCGCAGATCGTCACGCTGCGCGGCGAGCGCGCCGCCGTGGTGCTCTCGGCCGCCGATTACGACGCGCTGCGCGCCGGCCGGCCGAGCCTGGTCGACGATCTGCTCTCCGGCCCCGCCTGGGACGACGAGCTCGCCGAGGCCGTCAGCACTCGGGCGACCACGCCGAGCCGCGACGTCGCGCTCTGATGTACCTCGTCGACACCAATGTCATCTCCGAGGCCCGCCGCGGCGCGCCGCAGGCGCTCGCCTGGCTCCGCGCGGTCGATCCCGACAGCGTGCATCTCAGCACCCTGACGCTCGGCGAGATCATGCGCGGCATCGCGCTGAAGCAGAAATCCGATCCGAAGGCCGCCGGGCACCTCGCCGAGTGGCTGCGCAGGATCCGCCACGATCATGCCGAGCGCATCCTGCCGGTGACCGATCAGATCTCGGTCGAATGGGGCCGCATCGCCGCGATCCGCCCGCGCGGCGACATCGACGGGCTGATCGCCGCCACGGCGATCGTCCACGACCTGATCCTCGTCACCCGCAACATCGCGGATTTCGAGGATACCGGCGCGTCGGTCGTCAACCCCTGGGAGACCGCGAGCTGATGCAGGAGACCGCCGGGCATCGCCACGCTGCGCCAGCGATGCTACTCCTTCGGGAGACCGCCGCGTTCGACAAAGTGCCCATACATCTGCGGGTACGGCATCGACGCGGCGATCGCCGGGTCCATCTGCTTCAGGACCACGGGTTCGCCGTGCGGGCCGGGCCAGAGCTGGATCCGATAGCGATCATCGTCCAGCTCGCTGTCCCCTGCCTCCATCACCCTCAAGCCGCCATAGGAGACGCGCACCCGATAGGTGCCGGGCTCGAGGTCGAAGCGCTTCGCCTCCTCGAACCCGGGGATCGCGTCGCTTCCGAGACGCAAGCCATCTCCTCCGACACAGATGGCCGCTTCGACAACGTGCTCCCAGCCGTCGAAATCCTCGACCGGTGCGCTCTCGCAGATCTCGACGGCGACGGGGACGTCCCGCTCCCGCGCCGTGAAAATCGCGATGGCGCCGTCGCGAGACCCAAGCATGCGCCGGCTTTCGGCATGGGTGAGCTCGGGCGGCGACGTGCCCGCGTCGGGGGCTTTCCCCACGAGGTAGATGAGACCGAACTCGGCGTCGAACTCGAGTTCATAGCGGCGCGGATTCATGCTGCGTCACTCCCGCAATCGGCTGGCATCGTCATGGGTCACCACCACTAACAGTTGCGCGGCACGGAGGTAAATTGATGACTGAAGAGCCAAGCGGCGAAGACAGCCGGGCTGCCGGGGACGCCCCCTCCCCTCTCCCGGCTGTTTCGGACCAATCGCCGGCGTCCTCGCTGCCGGCTCATCTCGGGAAGCTCGCCGACCGCGCCCGCGAGTATGTCGACGCGGCGAGCTCGGCCAACACCCGCAAGGCCTATGGCTCCGATTGGCGGCACTTCTCGGGGTGGTGCCGGCGCCAAGGGCTCGAGGTCTTCCCGCCCTCCCCTCAGGTGGTTGGGCTCTACATCACCGCCTGCGCCTCCGGCGCCGCGACCACCGACCGCAAGCCGAATGCGGTCTCGACGATCGAACGGCGCTTGTCGGCCCTGACCTGGAACTACACGCAGCACGGCACGCCGCTGGACCGCAGCGATCGGCATATCGCGACCGTCCTCGCCGGGATCCGCAACACCCATGCCGCCCCGCCCCGCCAGAAGGAGGCGGTCCTGCCCGAGAACGTCATCGCCATGCTCGAGACGCTCGATCGCGCCACGCTGCGGGGCCTGCGTGACCGCGCCATGCTGCTGTTGGGCTTCGCCGGCGGCCTGCGCCGATCTGAAATCGTCGGCCTCGACCTTCATCGCGACGACACCGAAGACGGTCGCGGCTGGATCGAGATCCTCGACAAGGGCGTGGTCGTCACGCTGCGCGGCAAGAACGGTTGGGGCGAAATCGAGATCGGCCGGGGCTCGTCGGACGCGACCTGCCCGGTCGTAGCGCTCCAAACCTGGCTGAGGCTCGCGAAGATCGGCCACGGCCCGCTCTTTCGGCGGGTCACCGGGCAAGGCAAGGACGTCGGATCCGACCGCCTGACCGACAAACAGGTGGCTCGCCTGGTCAAGCGGACCGCACTCGCCGCCGGGGTCAGGGCCGACCTCACGGAAGGCGAACGAGAGCAGAAATTCGCCGGCCATTCCTTGCGCGCCGGCCTGGCCTCCTCGGCCGAAGTCGACGAGCGCTACGTCCAGAAGCAGCTCCGTCACGCGAGCGCGGAGATGACGCGACGCTACCAGCGCCGGCGTGACCGCTTCCGGGTGAACCTCACCAAGGCCGCCGGGCTCTGAGCCGCGATCCTCCCGCTCAGGAATTCAGCGGCGGTCGCCCGGAGAGCTCCGGCGAAGCACTCGCCTTGCTCATCACGTCGCCGATCGCAAGACGCAGCTCGTCCTGGGCGTCGTTCGCGCCAATATTCGCGGTGAAGGCCGCCAGTGCTGCGAGCTTGAGCGCGGCAACCATGGTGGCTTCGCTTCCCACGTCGCTTGGCACTTTCGGGATCTGACTGTCCCTCAGAACGGCCATAGCCGAGTGCGTAAGAGTACGGCCGAGGTGATCGATCAGGCTGCCGAATTTGTCCATCTCGACGTCGCTTTTCGACCGGCTTGGCCGGTGGGTCTGCGGCGCGTTCTTCACCGCAAGCGTCACTTCTCCGACGACCGCATCGACCAGGCCAACGATCTCGCCGGCGCGCGCATCCAGCTCGTCCCAGGGAATGCACCTCACTCCGAGCCCCTGCTGCGCGCGGAGCTCCGCCGGTGTGTTCGACCGGATGCTGGCGTGAATGGTCAGACCCGACCGATCATCTCCAAAGATCGTCATGATCCGAACGCGAGCCGGGCGATCGCCGTGGCTGCGCAATTGCTCGGCGCGATCAAGGGCTGCCGCGATCGCGGCGCCAACCGATGTTGAACTTCCGATCAAATCGCCCTCCCCTTTCGCATTCCCCCGAAAAGCCTAGCTGAGTCGTATCCGCTGACAGAGTCATTCCCACCCACGGCTTGGATCTTTCGGCCGCTTTTCCAGAAGCTTCCGGAGCTCGGGGCTCGCCAGGACGCCGCCAGAACCACCCTGTTGCCGCGGTCCGCTCGGCTCGTCGGCGGCTTCCGGCCGTGCTGCAGGTGGTTTCGAGGCATCGAGCTTCGCGCGCAGCAAAGCCATGACCATCGGCCAGGTCGAGAATTTGCCGGCCCGGGCCCGCTCCGTCAGGCTGCGCAGGTAGCCGCCGGCGCTGTTGATTTGGTCGGCGCGCTGATACATCGCCGCCAGCGTGATCCCGGCCTGTTGCTCGCCAAGGACCTCGCGCGCCTCCCTCCAGGCGCTCGGACTGATCCCCAGCATCGGCCGGGCAAGCTCCGCGGCGGCCAGAAAATCGCGCCAGTGGCGGATTTCACCGCCCTGGGCGAGCTCACGCAGGTTCGAGCAGGCGTCCAGCACGATCCCCAATGGCAGGTCACGCCTCGGCAGGCTCCGCAGCTTGTCGTTTTCCTCAGCGTTGCCGCCCGCTTCTTTCTTATCTCGAAAGCCATCTTCAGATTCAGAAATGGAGTCTGGATTTGAATTCTGTATGTGGCGACCAGAATGGGACTCATTGGCGTCCATATTCTGGGAATCTGCGAATGATTCCAGCACGTCACGGATATCCCGCCAGAGCGCCTCGAGCTCCTCGCAGGTGCTCTCCACGATCTGCCGTGGAGCCGAACGTGGTAAACGGTTCATTACCGCCTGATAGCTCTGCTGCACCCTGCCCCAATTGCCCGGCACGCTTTCCTCGATGCCGGTGTCGATCATCTTGACGATATCCCGGCGCAGGAGCGTCAGCCTCTCCTTGGCCACGCGGAAGGCCCGCTTCTCTGCCTGCACGGCTTCCGCCAGGTCCTTGAACTCGGCTGCGCGCGCGACGATCGGCGAAAGGTCGAAGCCGAACGCCTGCTCGATCTGACCTCCCCGCCCCTTCCGGGCGTAGCGCTTCCCGTTCGGGCTATCCCTTCGAATGATCAGCCCGCACTCGACGAGAACGCCGAGATGCCGGCGAAGGGTCGTCGGTGGCATGCCGTTGGCGCGCGCCATCAGCTGCTCGTTCGACGGCCATACGACGATATCGCTATCGCCGGTGAGTGCCGTCTCCTGATGGAACGACAACAGGGCATTCAAGATCGCAAGCGCGCGATCCGTTGCTCCGACGAGATCACGCGCCTCCCGGATGTGTTGGAAGGTCTGCCACTTGTGGACGACGGCGTCCTTCGGCGCCGTGCGTGCCTTCACCTGGCTTGCAATTTGGCCAAGTGTCATTGTTCGCCGCCCAAAGGGCGTCGTCGCGACATACGTCTCCATTTTCCTTCACCTATCGCTAGGCAAAAGAAGCCAGCTCGCCGAAAACGACGTCTTGACCTGTCGTAGGACTCTTGACTGCGATTCGCGGAAGTGCGATTCTCTAGGTGCTCAATCTAGGAGAAGGGCTTCCGGAACTCGTTTCGGGGGCCTTTTTCTTTTGCGGTTACGGTTCCTCTCTCGGTTGGGTCGAATCCCGCCGGAACGCCTCGTAGAGGCGATCGAGGTTCTCCGACAAATAATCTCCGAACGCTCGCGCTTCCGAACTCTTGGCCTTGATCGCCAGAGTGAAGCGTTTCGCATCCGCGGTGATATCAGCCGACACGGAGCCTCCGGTCGGCGACCAACTGCGCTTCTCAGGACCGGCCTGCACCCGCTTTCGCGTCCGAATTGCCTTGAGCCGCTGGACAAGGCGATCAAAGCGCGTATCGCTCGGGAGAGCAGCGAAGCCCTCCTCTTTGATCACCTCGAACGCAACATCCTGATTGGATGGCTTGTCCATCAACAGCTTCAGTTCGTACCAACGATCGCGGCCGACGCCCTTGGCCTCGCCGATCGCTTCAAGAACGCTCGCTGGCAACGCCGCCACCGACAGCATTTTCGACAAGGTGGTGCGGTCGATCGAGAGTGCCTTGAGGATAATGGCATTGTCCTCGTCGTAGCGGAGACGGGCGAGGTCGGCAGCAAACAGCGCCCGCTCGATGAACGGTGCGTTCGACCGGGCCGAATTCTCCTGGCCGAGTGTCACGACGTGTTCGTGATCCACCATCTCCTTGACGACGGCCCGAACCTTTCGACCCAGCGTCTTCGCGACCAGGAGGCGTCGATGACCGAACACGGCCATATAGCGTCCGCTGGCCTTGGGATGGGGGCGGACGAGGATAGGGGAGTTCTGGCCGTTTTCGCGGATCGCCTCGAGGAGCTCATTGAACTCCTGCTCGTTGTGCGCTCGTCTGTCGCGCACGAATGAGGCATCGATCGTGTCGGGGTCGAGCTCGACGATTGTCTCGCCCGTGGCGAGCTTGTCGGCGCGCGCCGCCATTTCGTCCAGTGTGCCGAGAATTGAGCGCGACGCGCCCCTTGCCGCATATTCCACAACGGAACGTTCGGCGGGCTGCTCCTTGTCAGTCAGGATATTGGCAAAGGGGTTCTTACGAGCCATCGCTCGACCTCATCATCTCGTCTATGCGTCTGAAAACACCGCGCTTTTTGGCTGTTTTGACGGCGGTCAACATCACATCCGCCCCCATGCCCGGTGAATCAGCCCCTGGACCTCGAAGTTCACAGCGTCCAAGGCCTCGATCGCGCGGTCGTAGGTGTCGCGACTGAAGCTCTTGCGCTCGACCTCGTAGAGCGTCTGCTTGGTCAGGCCGGCGTCGGAGATCGCCGTCGATTTCAACATGGGATTCTTGAGCAGCTCCTCGGCCAGCACGGTCTGCATGAAGCCCAGCATTCGGGTCTGAGGCACGTCGGTTGGCTCGAACCGGGTGATCAAATAGCGGAGCCAATCGATCTTCACCGGAGCGCCCTTCTCCCGGATGGATTTGACGAAGTTCCCCAGCATGAGAAGGAATTGACTCATCGACATCAGGTCGAGCATCTGCGGATGGACCGTGACCAGCACGGAGGTCGACGCCGTCAGCGCAGTCAGAGTGAGGAAACCCAATTGAGGAGGGCAGTCGATCACGACGACATCGAAGCGTTCATCGACCTCTGCGAGTGACCGTCCAAGCCGACTGTAGAACCTCTTGCCTTCGTTCGACGTCTGCATCGAGAGGGGAGTGTCGAACTCAAATTCCTGCAGCTCGAGATTGGCTGGAATGATCTCCAGCAGCGGAAAATTCGTCGGCAGAATCACATCCGCGATCGGACGGCGCTTATCGTCATATCGGATCGCATCATAGAGCGACGGGTTGCCGTCCAGCTCCGGCTGGAAGCCATGCAATGCGGAGAGCGACGCCTGCGGGTCGAGGTCAACCACCAGAACCCGATGCCCCGTCAGCGCGAGATGCTGCGCCAAATGCGCAGCCGTCGTCGTTTTGCCGGAACCGCCCTTGAAATTGACCACAGCGACGACCTGCAGCTTCTCTCCTGGCTTTCGGAAGGGGACATACTTCTTGGCGTCCGAGCGGCCGTTCTTATCGAGATAGTGCCGCAGCTCCATCATCTGCTCGGCCGTGTAGAATCGGCGGCCCGCCGCAGCAATGAGCGGCTCCGGCCCCTTTCCCTCGAGATGAAGCCGCTTGAGATTGTTAGGGCTGATCCCGAGATAGTGCGCAACCTCGGACATCGGGAAGCGTCGCAACGTCTTCTTCGCGTCCGGCGGAAAGTTCTCCAGACGAAGCTGGTCGAGCCTGCGCGAGATCTCGGCACCTTGGCCAAGGATCTTCTCATCAAATTCGAAAGGTGGAAGCGCACTCATTCCAACCGGCCTCACGAGGAAAATAGCGCCAGAATGAGGTGATCTGGCCAATTTAGCGCCAGTATGTCCGATTCTCCCCCCGTGGCAAGGAGAATAGAGTTAACAGCTCGTTAACGCGAGGCCTCGTAACACGCCGCGCCTTCATCGGTTTATCGCGTTGAATCAGCTATTTAGCCGGACACTCGGCTCGTGCGCGGAGAGTGCCGACTAGTAAATCTATTAGCCTTGAGAGTTCGAATTCGGACGTTTCTCGGCCTCGATTTCCTCGTTCCCGGGGCGACTCAGCGCAGCTTCCGTCGAGTCGCACTCATAATTTCGCTAGTCGCGGCCATCTTGGCAAACGTGCCTCCTGTCTCCGAACGCACTCGAATCGGAGCAATACTGATGCGGGCACTGGCTATTCCTGCCGATACGCATAATGACTTTGCTGATCTCGTCGATTCCATGCATCGACTTCGCGCCCGCGTGTTCAAGGAGCGATTGGGCTGGGCGGTCGATGTGAAGGATGGTCGCGAGAGAGACCAGTTCGACGGATTCTCGCCAACCTACATCGTCGCGCTTTCCTCGAGCTCGCAGGTCATCGGCTGCGCGCGGCTGCTGCCGGCGGACGGGCCGACCATGATGGACGTGCTCTTCCCGGACCTGGCGGCCTCCGGCCTGTACAAGCCGAGCCCCTTCATGGTCGAGAGTTCCCGCTTTTGCGTTGACACGGCGCTCGACGAGGGCAGGGCAGGGGGGTCGCTGCACGACGCGACGCTCACCATGTTCGCCGCGATCATCGAATGGGCGATGGTGAGCGGTTATCGCGAAATCGTCACCGGCACCGACCTGCGCGTCGAACGCATCCTCAACCGCGCCGGCTGGCCGATGAAGCGGCTAGGCGAGCCGCGAAGGATCGGCGAGACGACGGCCGTCGCCGGCGTCCTGCCGGCGGACCGACCCAGCTTCGAGCGCGTCCGGCCCGCTTCCTATTACTCGACCTTCTGCCCGCAGCTGCGCGCGGCCTGAGCCAGGAGGACGGTCATGGCCCAGCTTCGTTCACATCCGCGCCTGGTCCGCAAACTGCAGGAGGCGCTTGGCGATCAGCTCTGCATCGCCCTCGATGACGCCACCGTCGTCGAAATCATGCTCAACCCCGACGGGCGCCTCTTCATCGAGCGCCTCGGCCATGGCGTCGCGCCTGCCGGGCAGATGAACGCCGCCACGGCCGAGATCGTGATCGGCAGCGTGGCCCATGCGCTGCATTCCGAGGCCGACGAGGATCGCCCGATCGTGTCGGGCGAGCTGCCGATCGGCGGCCACCGCTTCGAGGGTCTCCTGCCGCCGGTGGTCACGGCGCCGGCCTTCACCATTCGGCGTCGCGCCTCGCGGCTCATTCCGCTCGACGACTATGTGGCGGCGAAGATCATGACGGAGCATCAGGCCTGCGTGATCCGCAACGCAATCACCTCGCGGATGAACATCGTCATCTCAGGCGGCACCGGGTCGGGCAAGACCACGCTCGCCAACGCGGTCATCGCCGAGGTCGTCGAGTCGGCGCCGGACGATCGGATCCTGATCCTGGAAGACACGGCGGAAATCCAGTGCGCAGCGGAGAATGTGGTCGCGCTGCACACCAGCGACTCGATCGACATGGGCCGGCTGCTGAAGAGCACGATGCGGCTTCGCCCCGATCGCATCGTCGTCGGCGAGGTCCGCGACGGCGCCGCGCTCACATTGCTCAAGGCATGGAACACCGGCCATCCCGGCGGCGTGACGACAATCCACTCCAATACGGCGGAATCCGCGCTGCGGCGCCTTGAGCAGCTCACAGCCGAGGCCAGCCAGCAGCCGATGCACGAAGTCATCGGCGAGGCCGTCGACCTCATCGTCTCGATCGAGCGCACGCCGAAAGGCCGCGTCGTCCGCGATGTCCTGCACGTCGACAGCTTCGTCAATGGCCACTATCGCACCGAGTCTTATTCGCCGAAGGAGGAACGCCATGTCGCGTGAACGTCTGTGCAAGCTTGCGCTCGCGGCACTGGCGCTCGCGCTGGTACTTGCCGAGCCTGCCTTCGCCTCGGGCGGCGGCAGCCTGCCATGGGAAGGCCCGCTGCAGCAGATCCAGCAGTCGATCACCGGGCCGGTCGCCGGCTTCATCGCCTTGGCCGCGGTCGCCGTAGCCGGTGGCATGCTGATCTTCGGCGGCGAGCTCAACGATTTCGCGCGGCGCCTCATGTATGTCGTGCTGGTCGCAGGCATCCTTCTCGGAGCCACCCAGATCGTTGCGCTGTTCGGCGCGAGCGGTGCCTCGATCGGCGACGTCGCGTCCTCACGCTTGATCGAGCGGGCAGGGGAGGGCGGTCGTGGCTGAACCGGGATCGACCCTCGACCGTTCGCGCATCCATCGGGCGCTGTCGCGCCCGAACCTTCTCCTCGGCGCCGACCGCGAGCTCGTGCTGCTGACAGGCCTCGCCGCGGCGATCCTGATCTTCGTCGTGCTGACTCCTTATTCTGCACTGTTCGGGGTCGCGGTCTGGGTCGTGGTGGTGGCGGCGCTCCGGATGATGGCCAAGGCCGACCCGATGATGCGGCGCGTCTATGCCCGCCATGTCGGCTATCGGCCCTACTACCGCCCCACGTCGACGCCCTGGCGGCGATTCTGAGGCCCGGTCATGGTGGCATTGCGCTCCTTCCGCCATTCGGGCCCGTCCTTCTCCGATCTGGTGCCGTATGCCGCGCTCGTGGCGAACGGCGTCATCCTGCTCAAGGATGGGTCGCTCATGGCAGGCTGGTATTTTGCCGGGCCTGACTCCGAGAGCTCGACGGATGCAGAGCGCAACGAGGTGTCCCGGCAGATCAACGCGATCCTGTCGCGGCTCGGCACCGGCTGGATGATCCAGGTCGAGGCGGTGCGGGTTGCCACGTCGGACTATCCGGCGCGCGAGGAGTGCCATTTTCCCGATGCGGTCACCCGCGCGATCGACGACGAGCGGCGCGCGCGTTTTCAGGAGGGCAGGGGTCATTTCGAGAGCCGCCACGCGCTCATCCTGACCTGGCGACCGCCCGAGCGCCGGCGTTCCGGACTTGCCCGCTATGTATATTCCGACAGCGAAAGCCGTGCCGCGCGCTATGCCGACACCGTCCTCGACAGCTTCCTGACCTCGATCCGCGAGGTCGAGCAATATCTCGGAAATGTGCTGTCGATCCGCCGCATGGTGACGCGCTCGGTCGAGGAGCGAGGCGGCTTCCAGTCCGCGCGCTATGACGAGCTGTTCCAGTTCATCCGCTTCTGCATCACCGGCGAGAACCACCCCATCCGGCTTCCCGAGATCCCGATGTATCTCGACTGGCTGGCGACGGCCGAGTTCAGCCACGGCCTCACGCCGATGGTCGACAGCCACTACCTCGCGATTGTCGGCATTGACGGACTGCCCGCGGAGAGCTGGCCCGGCATTCTCAATTCGCTCGACCTGATGCCGCTCACCTATCGCTGGTCGTCGCGCTTCATCTTCCTCGATGACCAGGAGGCCCGCGCGCGGCTCGAGCGGACCCGCAGGAAGTGGCAACAGAAGGTCAGGCCGTTCTTCGACCAGCTCTTCCAGACGCAGTCGCGCTCCGTCGACCAGGACGCCTTGGCGATGGTCGCGGAAACCGAAGATGCGATCGCACAGGCTTCGTCGCAGCTCGTCGCCTATGGCTACTACACGCCGGTGATCGTGCTGTTCGACGACAGCGAGGCCCGGCTGCGCGAGAAGGCGGAAGCCGTCCGCCGGCTCGTCCAGGCCGAGGGCTTCGGCGCCCGGATCGAAACCATCAACGCGACGGAGGCATTTCTCGGCAGCCTGCCGGGCAACTGGTACGCGAACATTCGCGAGCCGCTGATCAACACCCGCAACCTCGCCGACCTGATCCCGCTCAATTCCGTGTGGTCGGGCGCGCCGACGGCGCCATGCCCCTACTATCCACCTGGCTCCCCGCCGCTCATGCTGGTGGCGAGCGGCTCGACGCCATTTCGCTTGAACCTCCACGTCGACGATGTCGGACATACCTTGATCTTCGGCCCGACGGGCTCGGGCAAGTCGACGCTGCTGGCACTGATCGCCGCGCAATTCCGTCGCTATGCCCAGGCGCAGATCTTCGCCTTCGACAAGGGCCGCTCCATGCTGCCGGTCACATTGGCCGCCGGCGGCGATCACTACGAGATCGGCGAGAACGACGGCGAGGGCTCCCCGACGCTCGCCTTCTGCCCGCTCTCCGAGCTCGGCACGGACGGCGACCGCGCCTGGGCGTCCGAATGGCTAGAGACGCTGGTTGCGCTGCAGGGCGTGACGATCACGCCCGATCATCGCAATGCCATCTCGCGCCAGATCGCCCTGATGGCGTCGGCGAATGGCCGCTCGCTCTCCGATTTCGTGTCAGGGGTGCAGATGAGGGAGATCAAGGAAGCGCTGCATCACTACACGGTCGACGGCCCGATGGGTCAGCTGCTCGATGCCGAAAGCGACGGGCTGGCGCTGCGCTCCTTTCAGACCTTCGAGATCGAGCAGCTGATGAACATGGGCGAGCGCAGCCTCGTGCCCGTCCTGCTTTATCTGTTCCGCCGGATCGAGAAGCGGCTGACTGGCGCGCCGAGCCTCATCGTGCTCGACGAGGCGTGGCTGATGCTCGGTCACCAGACCTTCAGGGACAAGATCCGCGAATGGCTGAAAGTGCTGCGCAAGGCCAACTGCGCGGTCATCCTGGCGACGCAATCAATCTCGGATGCCGAGCGCTCCGGTATCATCGACGTGCTGAAGGAATCCTGCCCGACCAAGATATGCCTGCCGAACGGCGCGGCGCGCGAGCCCGGCACGCGCGAATTCTACGAGCGCATCGGCTTCAACGAGCGCCAGATCGAGATCGTCGCGACCGCGCTCCCGAAACGGGAATACTACGTCGCTTCGCCCGAAGGCCGGCGCCTGTTCGACATGGCGCTCGGTCCGGTCGCGCTCTCCTTCGCCGGCGCCTCCGGCAAGGAAGACCTCAAGCAGATTGCCGCGCTGAAGGCCGCGCATGGCGACGGCTGGCCGGCGCACTGGCTCCAACAGAGAGGAATAGGCGATGCGGAAGCCCTTCTTCACCAAAGCTAGTCTTGCCGCGTCGATGGCCCTCGTGGCGACGATGGCTCATGTCTCGCCAGCCCTCTCGGGATCGGCGACCGGCGGAGCCACCGAATGGACGCAGCTCCTGAACAACGGCGAGCTCGTGACGATGGTGAGTAAGTCAACCGAGCAGATCAACAATCAAGTCACCCAGATCACCCAACTCGCGGAGCAGATCCAGAACCAGCTCCGCATATACGAGAACATGTTGCAGAACACCGCCCAGCTGCCGAACCAGATCTGGGGGCAGGTGGAGAACGATCTCAACCGGCTGCGCAGCCTTGCCGCTCAAGGGCAGGGTATCGCCTTCTCGATGAGCAATGCCGATGACGTGTTGAAGCAGCGCTTCCAGAGCTATGCCGACTTCAAGACCAACCTCCCCAACGGAGCGACCTTCACCTCGACCTATCAGAACTGGTCGACGACCAACCGCGACACGATCGCCGGCACGCTGAAGGCGGCAGGCCTCACCGCCGAGCAGTTCTCCTCGGAAGAATCGACCATGAGCTCGCTGCGCACGATGTCGCAATCGGCCGACGGGCAGATGAAGGCGCTCCAGGTCGGCCACCAGATCGCCGCCCAGCAAGTCGCGCAATTCCAGAAGCTGCGCGGCCTCGTATCCCAGCAGACGACGATGATGGGGACCTGGCTCCAGTCCGAGCAGGCCGACAAGGATCTCGCGCAGGTCCGGCGTGAGCAGTTCTTCAACGCGACGACGCCAGGCGTCCGTGGCGGGCAGACGATGGAGCCGCGCTGGTGAGCCGGCCGGCCGTCATGGCAGCGCTGGCGGCGGTCCTCGCGCTCGTCGGCCTCACGGTGATCTGGTTCGCCGTCGCGCCCCAGCCTGACACCGCGCCGCCCTCGGCACAGGAGCAGCGCCAGCGCGCCGAGGATTTCCTCGGTGGCGATCCCAATCGTCCGGTGCGCGGCGGCCAGGAGATGAAACCGAGATGGTAGTCACCCGTCCGTCCCGTGCGCTCGAGATCAGCTTCATCATCATTGCCCTCGTCCTGCTCGCCAGCGCGCCGGCGCTCGCCCAGCAGGGCAGCGTGCTGACCACGCTCGAGAACCAGGTCTCGACGGCCGCCAAGGGCTGGGAGACGACGGTGATGAACGCCGCCCGCTCCCTGTTCTGGATTCTCGCGGGCATCGAGGTCGGCATCGCCGCGGTGTGGCTCGCCCTGCAGGCAGCCTCACTCGATGCGTGGTTCGCCGAGCTCGTGCGCAGGATCATGTTCATCGGCCTGTTCGCCTTCATCCTCGACAGGGGACCGAGCTTCGCCAAGGCGGTCGTCGACAGCCTGTTTCAGATCGGCGCCAATGGCGGCTCGGCCTCGCCGGCGAACATCTTCGACGCCGGCATCCGTGTGGCCTCGAAGATGTCGGAGCAGGCGAAGTTCGGCCTCTTTGAAGACAATGCACTCGCCATTGCCGCTGTCTTCGCCATGGTCATCGTCGTCATCGCCTTCAGCCTTGTCGCGGCGATCTTCATTGCGGTGATGGTCGAGATGTATGTCGGCTTGCTCGCCGGCATGATCATGCTCGGCCTCGGAGGTTCGTCCTTCACCAAGGACTTCGCCGTCCGATACCTCGTCTATGCCTTCTCGGTCGGCATGAAGCTGATGGCGCTGGTGATGATCGCGCGTATCGGGTCGGAAGTGCTTCTCGGGCTCGCCGAAGCGCCGACGGCCACATCCGATCAGTTCATCACGACGCTCGCCATCGCCGGCATCTCCGTCGTCGTGTTCATCATCGCCATGTATGTGCCGCCAATCGTCCAGGGTGTCGTGCAGGGCGCATCGATCTCCGGCGGCATGGAAGCGATCCGCCATGGCGGCCAGGCGGCGACCTTCGCTGCCGGCGGTGCGTTCCTCGGGGCGAGCGCGGCAATGTCCGGCGCGTCGGCGGCGAGGAGCGCCCGAGCTGGTGGCTCCTCGATGGCGGGAGCAGCGTTGCGCGGCATGGCGGCCGGCATCGGCAATGCCGGATGGGCAGCCGGCTCGGCGGCGAAGGAGAAGGCAATTGCTTCGCCGGGCGCCTATGCCGGATCGCTGCTCGGACTGGCGAACGCCAAGCTCGATCAGTCGCGGCAGAAATCGCCGCCGCCGCCACCGCCACCGCCGATTCAGGACAAGTGAGGGGAGACGCGCTTCAGCATGGCCGCCAGTCCGCCCGACAATCCCTATATCGCCGCCCGCCAGGAATGGAACGAGCGCTACGGCTCCTATGTGAAGGCGGCTGCCGCGTGGCGGCTCGTCGGCATCACCGGCATGCTGATGGCCGTGGTCGGCTTCAGCTACGCGCTCTATCAGAGCACGCAGGTCAAGCTCGTTCCCTACATCGTCGAGGTCGATCGCCTCGGCACCGCGGTAACAGCCGGCTTCCCCCAGCAGATCGAATATGCCGATCCTCGCGTCGTGCGCGCGACGCTCGGCACCTTCGTCTCGAACTTCCGCAGCGTGACGCCCGACGCCGTGGTGCAGAAGCAATACATCGACCGCACCTACGCGCTGCTGCGCACCTCCGATCCGGCGACCGAGAAGATCAACGCCTGGTTTCGCGGCAACTCCCCCTTCGAGAAGGCGAAGAACGCGACCGTCGCGATCGAGGTCAACAACGTCGTGCCGCTCTCCAACCAGAGCTACCAGATCGACTGGACCGAATATGAGCGCGACCGGAAGGGCAAGGAGACCGCGGTGCGCCGGTTCCGAGGCATCGCCACCGTGACACTGACCCCGCCGCAGGACGAGGGCGTCATCCGCCTCAATCCGATCGGACTTTATCTGCGGGACTTCGAATGGACCGCCCAGCTGTGAAAGGCCCGCGCACGCCAATGACAAGAGAAGGAACAATCATTGCCGCCACGCTGCTCGCGCTGTCGGCTGTCGTGGCGATGAGTTTCGTCGCAGCGCCGGCCGCCGCCCAGGGGATGAGCGCGAACGAGGCCCGCGGCACAAACATCTCCGGACAGTGGCGCGGTTCGCGCGGGCTCGTCACCAGAGGGGCGGACGGAAAGGTGATCTTCCTCTATGGCGAGATCCAGCCCTCGGTCGTGTGCTCGCCCCTGCAGGTCTGCGATATCGAGCTGCAGGCCGGCGAGGTGGTGCGTGATGTGCTCGTCGGCGACACGGTGCGCTGGAAGGTCGAGCCGGCGACGTCCGGAGCCGTGGGCGGGCAGGCGATCCATCTGATCGTCAAGCCGGCCGAGCCCGGGTTGGTCACCTCGATGGTGGTGACGACGTCGCGGCGCACGTACCACATCCAGCTCAAATCGCATCAGAGCCAGTACATGGCGCGCATCGGCTTCGAATATCCCGAGGACGTGTCGACCCGCCTGTCCGACATCAACGCGAGGCTCGAGGCCAGCACCATCCCGGGCGCCGGCGTGCCGGCCGAGCAGCTGAACTTCCAATACAGCGTCAGCGGCAATGCTGGCTGGCGGCCGACCCGCGTCTATTCGGACGGCCAGAAGACCTACATCCAGTTTCCGCGCTCGATGTCCGGACAGGACGCCCCGGTGCTCTTCGTCGTCTCCGGTGGCCAGAACCGCATCGTCAACTACCGCATGAAGGGCAACATGATGGTGGTCGACTACAACGTCGATCGCGCCGTGCTCGTCTCCGGCGTCGGCTGGCACCAGGACAAGATCACCATCAGCAGGGGAGGGTAGGTGATGACCCCGCGACACCTCGTCCCCCGCCTCCTTGTCGTCGCCCTGGCCGCCGCGCTGCTCGCCGGCTGCCAGACCTTCGGAACTGACGGCCTCGTGGCCAGCTCCGCGCCGCAGGAGATCTCCGGCCCCGCCGCAAGCGCCATCGCCGGCGACATGGTCAGCCGCCTGGCCGAACATGTCGGACCGGGTACCGGCACCATCGTGCTGAAGCCCGATGGGTCGCCCTTCGGCGGGGCGCTCGAGGCCTCACTGAAGACCTGGGGCTATGCCGTGGTCAGCGATCAGAAGGCCGAAGGCGAGAAGCTTATTCCGCTCGCCTATGTGATCGGCAGCTATGATGGCCAGGTGCTCGCGCGCCTCTCGACCGGCTCGCTCGATCTTGGCCGCGCCTACACCGCGACCGCGGCCGGCGCGACGCCGACAAGTCCGTTGTCAGTCATGCAGCGCGGGTGAGGGGAGGGGAACATGGTTCAATCCCTCAAGCTCGGCGGCGAAGCGGCCGAACCGAAGATCCGGCGGATCAATCGCCTGCCGATCGTGATCGCAATCGTTCTCATCGTCGCCTTCCTCGCCGTGATCATTTACGGGCTAAGCTCGCGCGGACTGTATTTTTCGCGCAACCCGTCGATCGAGCAGGCCGGTGGTGCCCCGGCGTCCACCTATGCCGACCAATTGAAGCGTGGCGTCTCGGACGGGATCATCGGCGATCCCGCGGAGGCGCCGGTGTTTCAGCCGACGCCTCCGGAACGAACCGAGCCGGCGGCCGCGCCAAAGCCCGCCGTCGTCCAGCCTGAGCGCGCGACGGCGGAAGGCGAGCCGGACGCTGTTTGGCGCGCTCGGCTCAAGCGAGAGGCCGATGAGCAATATTATCGCGAGTTGCAACGCCAACGCATGGCGCGGATGCAGGCCACCGACACGGCCTATGACTCACCGATCGCCGTCAACGTCGACAAGTTGCGCAGCAACGCGCGGAGCGATCCCGCGGCCTCGCAGCCCGCGGGCGCCAGTGCCACGGGCGCCGGCGCGGCCGCCGATCTCTACGGCGCCGCGCTACGAGCTGGCCTTACCGGCCAAAACCTCGACCCGAACGCCCAACGGACGAAGGAGGACTTCTTCAATGCCGACATCAAGGAGCTCGGCTATCTCCCCAACCAGGTCGTGCCGCAGCGCTCGCTCTATGAGCTCAAGCGCGGCTCGGTGATCCCCGCGACGCTCATCACCGGCATCAACTCCGACCTTCCCGGCCGCATCACCGCACAGGTCAGCCAGAACGTCTACGACAGCGCCACCGGGCATCGCCTGCTCATCCCGCAGGGAACGAAGCTGTTCGGTCGCTATGACAGCAAGGTCTCGTTCGGCCAGTCCCGCGTGCTCGTCGTTTGGACTGACATCATCTTCCCGAACGGATCGACGCTGCAGATCGGCGGCATGGCCGGGACCGATGCCGAGGGCTATGGCGGCTTCAATGACAAGGTGAACAACCACTATCTGAAGACATTTGGGTCCGCGATCCTGCTCGCCGTCATCGGCGCTGGCATGGACATGGCGATTCCGCAAAACAACAATCCCTTCGACAATGGAAACAGCGCCGAGGACGCCGCGCGGCGGAATTTCGCGGAGACCTTCGGTCGGGTTGCCGAGCGCACGATCAATCGCAATCTCGACGTTCAGCCAACGCTCGAGATTCGACCAGGATACAAATTCAATGTCCTCGTCGACCAGGACATCATATTCCCGGGGGTCTATCGCGGATAATACCGGAACCGGCCATCGATTGGCGGTGTGATACTGAGATCAGGACCTGACAATATCACGATAGCTTCAAATGGCGGCTCTCGATGCCGTCACCGTCATCCTCTGGATTGCCGCCCATTGCATCCTGAGTCTCTGGCGCAGGCGACGACCCTCGCCACGAAGAAGGCGAAGCTGATCTGAGCGGTTGGCTCCTATCACTCCACCGGCACCGGCGGAACATGGCCGAGGACGTCGAGGAGCGTCGAAAGGAGGGTCTGTTGGGCATGCATGTCGATCATCGCGCTAACATAAGCGATGCGGGCGGAACCCACGCTTTCACAGTTGGCAACAGGCGGCGACCTGCGCCATTCCTCATATTTCGCCTCGGCCGCGTCGCGGAGGCGCCGATGTGTCCTGATTGCCTGAATCGTGATTTGTTCGAGATCTCGCTTGGGGAGATGCTCGGTCAGGCCGACGACCGGCCTCAGCGTGACTTTGTGCTCCGGCTGCACAGCGCAGTTCTGGTCGTTTCCCATCCGCCTTCTTCTTCAAAGGTCGTCCGCGGTGCGCCCCCGCAAACGTCAATCCCTGATCCCAAGCCGGGGGTTGGAAACCGTACTCAGACGGTCCTGCGACCTTTAGCACCGAGGCGCCTGGACATGCGTCACAGGCCCCCGGCCGTAAGGCCAGAGGATCCTTGGTGCCTTCCCGGTTGGCACCGACCGCTGAGTAGGGGTTTCCACACCCCGAGGCAGCGCGTACTGCCCTGCCGGCCCTTATAAAGATGAGACGCCCCAATCGCTAGAGCGAAGCGGTGAATCCCGTAGAACCGAACGATCTCAAAGCTATTTCCAGCGACCTCCGCGCGACTGGGATTGCCTGATGAGCACGCCGGACAGCCACGGCCGCCTCAAGCTCTCCCGCGTCCCTAAGCCGGCTACGTTCGCGGATCACCGCCAGGGCCCGGTCTACGCTCTCGGCCATCTGCGCGTCATGTTCGCCGTAGATGACATCGACGAGACGCTGGAAAGGATCCGCACGCGCAGCGCGCGGGCGAGATCATTCAATATCGGGACGCGATCGGCTCTGTTACATGTGCGGGCCTGAAGGGGCTTCTTATCGGACTGGCGCGGGAACTGAGCTGAGCACAAATACGACGCCACCCTCGGAGCGATTTGCGACCGGCGGCCGGATGCTCGTCGATCGACATCTGAGTGCTGTACGCCGCTGGGGAGAGGCTGGCCCGCCAGTCTCGTGGGGACAATTCATCAATCGGACTTTGGCCGGCTGCCGCCGATACCGGACAAATCGATGCGGATCCCCGCCTTGTTCGGATCGACGGGTTCGGGGCGAACCGGTCCCGCGGCTTCGGTTGGGGCCGCTTCGCTCCGATCCGCGTCCGCCGGCGCCGGCACCGCGAGTTTCACGTCGCCGGGATCGGGCTCACTGAAGATCGCACTTCCCTCGAAACTTCCTGTCTTCCAGGCATCGATCGCGTCGCCGAACGCCTCGTCGACCGCGTTGCCGTACCATTTGGTGACGATCCGGTAGACCTTGGCGAAGAGCTTCGTGCCTATGCGGATGTTGGCGCAGGCGTCGACCAGATCGGGCTTCAGCTCCGAGACGTCGCTCACGCCGAGCCCCGCCGGATATTGGGTGACGCCGACCCGCACGACGGCCTTGCCGACATGCTGGCGGACGAGAGCCATAGCCTCCTCCGCCGTGCCCGGCCGCGGCACGAGCACGACGCGCTGGCCGGATCGGACCGTGACCGCCAGCGGATCGGGCGAGCCCGCCGTCGCGATGAACTTCTCGACGATCGCCGGCTTCAGGCCGGGATCGGCGCATTGCTGGATGAGTGCGGCGTCGACCATGAGAACTCCCTGTTCATCGGTTGAAGGCGGTGACGAGCGGCACGCCGAACAGGCGTGCCCAGGCGATCGTGCTGGCGTTCTGGATGTCGATGATCGAGGTGCCGACGGTCCACCAGCCATTGCCGGTGGCGATGATCGCGTCCGGCCGGCGCAGCGTCGACTGCAGGATGGGCCAGACGACGAGCTGCTCGTAGCAGATCAGCGGCGCGATCCGCCGGCCGCCGAGCTCCACGGTCGGGTTGGCGAAGAGATGCGCCCGCGCGCCGCCGGCCTGTCCGACCAGGCGCCGCCAGGGCTGCCACATGGAGACCGGGACCGGCATGCGCTCGCGGTAGAGGACGTCGGCCTCCTGCGCCGAGATCGCGACCAGGACGTTGTCGTAGCCCTGTGGATCGATGACGGCTGCGCCGGCGATCACGACGACGTCGCTGCTTGCAAGCGCCTCGCGCCAGAGACGCTCGACGCTCGGGGTCCAGAACCCGAGCGCGCTCTCAGGAAGCACGATGATCCTGCCGCCCTGCCCTTCGGCCCGCATGACGGAAGCGATCAGGTCGCGCTGTCGCTCGAGCGTGCCGTCGCGTCCGAGACTCTGGCCCATATCGAGATCGACACCCCGGAATCCTTCAGGGAGGGGCGGCGCCGTCCATGTCGCGGCCGACCACAGCCAGATCCCGCCGAGCGCGAAGGCGGTGATCGGCCAGGCTCGGGTCGTCATCACGATGAGCCCGACCGCGGCAGCCGCCAGTCCCAGCCAGCCCCATCCGGGAAACAACACGCCGGCGGCCGTCAGCGGATGCGCCCAACCCACGATACCGAAGGGCGGCACCGCCATCAAAGCAGCCGCCAGCCCGAACTTCGCCGCCCTGCCTCCTCCCGGCCGGCTCGTCCAGAGCAACCCGTGGACGGCGACGAAAGCGAGCGACGCGACGAGCCAGAGGAAGAGGCCCGGCCAGATGTCCGAGCCATAGAAATTGGCGACGCCTTGCGGCAGGCCCCGCGACGCCGCGAGAAAATAGGCGGCCGCGACCAACGCCGCGACCACGCGATTGTCCGCCGAGGCCCACAGCGCCGGGAACAGCATCGCGAGCGGCAGCGCCAACGGATCGCCGCTCCAGCCAATGACGCCGACCAGCGCGGCGATCAGGATCAGCACCAGATCCCGCGCCATGTCACGGCTCGAAAGTGAGGAGCGGGTGCGCGCGGCCGAGCACACCGCTGGCCGGGATCGGCCCGAAATACCGTGAGTCATAGGAGCCCGCGAAATCGGAGTGGAGGAACAGGGAACCGGGCGAAACCGGCCCACCCGAAAAGGCCGTGAGCGCCCTGCCCGCGGCGTCGGTCGGCCGAAGATCGGAATGGGGAAGCGGATGGCCATCGATGGAAACGCCGGCGCCGATCGCGATCGCCTGCCCTTCCGTCGCCGCGACCGTCTTGATCAGCGGGCTGAACCAGCCTGGGCAGAGGCCGCGACCGAGATAGCCGCGCTCGCGCGCCAGGCGGAACGCAGCGCTGTCGGGCGGGCAGATGAAGACGAGATCACCCATGGCGGGCGGTCCGTCGAGGGGCTCGATCCGCCAGAGCCCGAGCGGATAGCTGCGCGTGAGATTGAGGCGCAAGCCGGCGAACCACGCGGTGCCGGCCAGCATGATCAGAGACGCGACCGCGGCCGGCACAATGAGGATGGCGCGCCGCCTCACTGCTTCATCACCGGCGTCTGCCGCTGGCTCTGGCGCAGGGTTTCGGCCTGCTTCAGCGTCGCGGCGGTGCGCTCTTGGGCGGCGAGCTGCTGCGCCGTCCGCATGGTCGGCCAGGCCTCGGCGAGCTTCTGCCGCTCGCCCGGAGCGAGCCCGTCGGCCGCCTTGTCGAAGATCTTGCCGGCGGGTTCGCGGGCGGCGTTGGTGAGCAGCGTGCGCTCGCCGAACCGCTCCGCGATCGCCTTGTTGAATCCGTCGATCTCGCCCTTCACCTCGCGGTTGGAAATCGCATAGCCGAGGGCTGCCGGCAGGTCGTTGCGGTCGATGGCGTCGCGCACCCGCTCGAGGACCCGATACGCCGCCGGCGACAAGGCCGGGATGTCGATCGAGACGCGATGGCGCATCGCCTGCTCCTCGCCCTGGAGCTTCTGCACGGCGGCCTCGCGCAGGTTGAGATAGCGTTCGATGTCCCGCTTCAGCGCGGGGACATTGAGTTCGGCGACGCGCCGCTCCTCGCGATCGGCCTTGCCGGCGAGAAGCCCGGTCCTGCCCTTCAGGGGGCCGAGCGCCTGCGGCTCCGAGACCAGCCGGTCCAGCGTCGTCTTCGCCGCGGCGCGATCGGACAGAACCGCGTCGAAATTCATGGCACGGAACGCCGTTTCCGGATCGGCGAAGACATAGCGGAAGCGGGTCGAAACCTCGTCCCATTGCTTGGTAACGGCAGGATCCGCACGTAGCTTCTCCTCGACCGTGTCCTGGACCGATTTGGTGAACAGGGTAACGCCGGCGACCATCGCTGCGGCCTCCTTCGGGCTATGTGTCTGACGGGGATCGAACAGGCCGAGGCGCGCGCCGATGCCGCGCAGGCGCTGCGTGAGATCGGTGAGCTTCTGTTTCTGTCGGACCGTCCAGTCGACGCGGTCGCGCAGCAGCGTGCGGGCGACCTTGACGATGTGCAGGCCACGGTTCTCGGCGAAGCGGAGCGCCTGCCGGTAGAGCGTCCCATGCTCGTAATCGAGCGTGGTCTCCTTGGCGTTGCGCCGGGACAGGACCTTGGCGAGCCCGCCATGGAAGCCGAAGGAGCGTCGCCCGTAATAGAGCGCCATGTCCTCGCGGTGCCGGGTCAGCGCGACATAGGTCAAATGCCGGTCGAGCGAGAGCGAGGCGAGCACCTTCACGCGGTCGACGGTGGCACCCTGGGCCTTGTGAATGGTGGTGGCGTAGCCGTGGTCGACATTGCGATAGAGATGCTGGTCAACCGTGACCTGACGCCGCTGATCACCCTCGCCGATCGCCGCGACGATGCGGCTCGGCGCGGCCTCGACCACCTTGCCGATCATGCCGTTCTTCACGCCGAGCGCGCTGTCGTTCTTCAGGAACACGATCTGGTCGCCCACATCGAACTTGCGGGCGCCGTCCTCGGTGCGGAACGCGTGCCCCTCCCCGACAAGACCGCGTTCGACCAGCTTCTCGCGCGCCATCTTGTTGAGCATGCGCACGTCGCGGCGCAGATGCGCGAGGATCAGCGAGCTCCTGGCGGAATCGTAGTCCCGGTTCCAGTCCGCGATCAGGCTGGCGACGGCTTCGGCCTTCAGAACCGAGCCGAGCACCCTGCCCTGCTGCTGATAGGCTAAGAGTGCCTCGGCGATCCGGCCGCGAGCCAGATCCATCGAGGCGGCGCGCATCCATTGCTCGCGCTGCCGATAGATCGTCTCGAGTTCGGCATAGCCGATGCGCTCGACGATGGCGCGGAACGCCGCCCCCGCCTCGATCGGCTGAAGCTGGTCGGGATCGCCGACGAGCACCAGCTTGGCGCCGGCCCTCACCGCCGCTTCGACGAAGCGCGCCATCTGCTTGGAGGCGACCATCCCGGCCTCGTCGAGCACGAGGACGGTCTTGGAATCGAGCGCGTCCCTGCCCTCCTTCCAGCGCAGCTCCCAGGACGCCAGCGTGCGGCTCGCGATGCCCGATTCCTTCTCCAGACCCTCCGCGGCCTTGCCGGCGAGCGCCGCGCCGACCACGCGGCAGCCGGCGAGCTCCCAGGCCTCCCGCGCCGCCTTCATCATGGTGGTCTTGCCGGCGCCGGCGCGTCCGACCACGGCCGCGATCCCGCCCGGCTTCGTCACATGCTCGATCGCCGTGCGCTGCTCTTCCGACAGCCGATCATGGCGGGCGAACACCTGCGCCAGCAGGCGCTCGCGCACGCCATGCGACCCGCGCTCCGACAGCCAGATCGCCTGCCGCGCCATTCCCGCCTCGAGGCGGATGAGCTCGCGTGTCGTGAAGCGCGCCGGCATCCTCTCGCCGGTCGCGAAGTCGACGCTCTCGCGCTCGATGCGCAGGAGGTCCGGGCTCTGGAGGATGCGCGCCATCAGCTGCTGGAAGGTGCCGGCATCGTCGACATAGCGGTGCAGCACCTTGGCGATGTCTCGGCTGTCGAAGACGCTCTTCTCCGACGTCAGCAGGTCGAGCACGATCTCCGGCCGGTTCAGGATTCGCCGGCGGTTTTCGGTGCGCTGCTCTTCGAACAGCTTCAGCCGTTCGAGATCGACTGGCTCGCCCTCGTGCGCCGATTTGCGCTGGATCGCCTTGGCGCCGACGCCGATATGCGTGGTCGGCACCAGGTCGATGCCGCGCTCGGCGTAGGAACGTCCGTCGACGCGGATCTCCAGGCCGGCGAGCGCCAGATGCTGGTTCTGCAGGTCGAGCCAGCCGTTGCGTTGCTCCAGGAACTCGGTCTTCTCGCCCGACCAGAGCCGATAGACGATCTTGCCGGCCTGGTTGCGCAGGACCTCGCCATCCTCGCCGATGACGGGGATGCGTTTCGGTCCGAAGCCGTCCTCGGTCAGCGGGCGCAGCGTCGTCATCAGGTGGACGTGCGGATTGCCCGGCTCGTCGTGATAGACCCAGTCGGCCACCTGCCCGCGCGCCAGCACTTGCTCGAGCACGAACTGCCGCATCAGCGCGATGTTCTGCTCCTTGGACAGCTCCACCGGCAGCGCGATGATGAATTCCCGGGCGAACTGCGCATCCTCGCGCTTCTCGAACGCTTCGACCCTGTTCCAGAACGCCTCCACGGCGCCGGCGACCGAGCGATCGGCGATCAGCGCCCTCGCCCATTCCGGCGCGTCGGCCGGCAGCAGGAATTCCTCATGGGCGAGATTGCGCTTGTTGGAATAGTCGACCGTGCGGCCCTCGGCCTCGTATTCCATCCGCGCACAATGGCGATACGCCGCCGACAGCACGGCGCTGCGGCCATTGCCGCGGCCGATGAGCTGGGGCGTGAAATGCGTGATCGCCACGGTGACGGCGTCTCCCGGTGAAACCTCGAACGGCGTGTTCGTCGGGAGAGGCCGGCCCCGCCAGGGCCGGCGCAGCACGTCGCGGCAGCGACGTATTACTGCGCCCTTGGATGCCGCTCCTTCGGAACGGCCGGGATGATCTCAAGCGGCGTCGGCTTCGCCGACTAGCTTTTTTACTAGTCGCCGCTGGCGCTCATCCGGGGAAAGCTGGGCCTCGATCCAGCAGAAACCGGACAGCGGAAGGTCAACCGGAATGAAGAAGCCGTCGCGACAGATCAGGGAGGAAATCGCCAGGCTGCAGGACCAGCTGCGGCAGGCCGAGACACGCGAGGCCGAACGCATCGGCCGGATCGCGCTGAAGGCCGGTCTCGGCGAGATCGAGATCGAGGAGACGGCGCTGCTCTCGGCCTTCGAGGAGGTGGCGAAACGGTTTCGCGACGACGCCGGCGCGTCGAGCGGGAGAAAGGGCGGCGCTGGCCGGCAGCCAAACGGCGGGGCGTCCGCGACGCTCGCGGCTGGCGCGGCTCAGGGCGGCGATCGCGAGGCTTGAGCGCATGCGCCGGTCGAGCTCATCGGACGCCCGCAAGAGGGACACGCGCGAGAAGATCGAGCTCGGCGGCCTGATTGTGAAGGCGGGGCTGCGCTACGAGAAGCGCGCACTGCTTCTCGGCTTGCTGATCGACGGGCAGCGCCGCGCCAGCGAGGACGAGGCCGAGCGAACGCGGCTCAGCGCCATCGGCGCGGAAGCCTTCGGGCGCGATCATGAATAGGGTGCTGCTCGCCGGGCTGCAGGCGGCGATCATGATCGTGGTGGCGGTCACGACGACCGGCGCCGAGCACTGGCTGGCGGGCTTCGGCAAGACTGAGGCCGCGCGCCTGATGCTCGGCCGTGCCGGGCTCGCGCTGCCCTATGCGCTGGCCGGCGGGGCCGGATTGATCCTGCTCTTCGCCGCGGCCGGCGCGATCGCGATCCGGGCGGTCGGATGGGGCGTCGTGACCGGGAGCGCCGCCGTCATCGGCATCGCCGTCATCCGCGAGGGCGTGCGCCTCGCGGCCCTCGCGGGCCGCGTGCCGGCGGGGCAATCCGTGCTTGCCTATGCCGATCCGGGAACGAGCGTCGGGGCGGCGATCGCATTTGTTTGCGCGATGTTCGCGCTGCGCGTCGCCATCAAGGGAAATGCCGCCTTCGCGGCAGCGACGCCGCGCCGGATCACGGGCCGGCGCGCGATCCATGGCGAGACCGACTGGATGAAGATGGAGGCCGCCGGCAAGCTGTTCGGCGACGCCGGCGGCATCGTCATTGGCGAGCGCTATCGGGTCGACCGCGACTCCGTCGCCGGCATCGCGTTCCGCGCCGACAGCCGCGACAGCTGGGGCAGCGGTGGCCGCTCGCCGCTGCTCTGCTTCGACGGGTCGTTCGGCTCGTCGCACGGCATCGTCTTCGCCGGCTCCGGCGGCTTCAAGACGACGTCGGTGACGATTCCCTCGGCGCTGAAATGGGGCGGCGGCCTCGTGGTGCTCGACCCCTCATCCGAGGTCGCGCCGATGGTGATCGGCCATCGGCGCAAGGCGGGCCGCAAGGTGGTGGTGCTCGATCCGGCCGACGTCGCCGCCGGCTTCAACGCGCTCGACTGGATCGGCCGTTTCGGGGGGACGAAGGAAGAGGACATCGTCGCGGTCGCGACCTGGGTGATGACCGATAGCGCACGGCAGGCCTCGGCGCGCGACGACTTCTTTCGCGCCTCCGCGATGCAGCTTCTGACGGCGCTGATCGCGGACGTCTGCCTGTCGGGTCATACGGAAAAGAAGGACCAGACGCTCCGGCAGGTCCGCGCCAATCTCTCGGAGCCGGAGCCGAAGCTGCGCGAGCGACTGACGAGGATCTACGAACAGTCGGGATCGGACTTCGTGAAGGAGAACGTCGCGGTGTTCGTCAACATGACGCCGGAGACCTTCTCCGGCGTCTACGCCAATGCGGTGAAGGAGACGCATTGGCTGTCCTATCCGAACTATGCCGCGCTGGTCTCCGGCGACAGCTTCACCACCGACGAGCTCGCCGACGGCGGAACCGACATCTTCATCGCGCTCGACCTGAAGGTGCTGGAGGCGCATCCGGGTCTTGCCCGCGTCATCATCGGCGCGCTGATGAACGCGATCTACAATCGCAATGGCGAGGTGAAGGACCGCACGCTGTTCCTGCTCGACGAGGTCGCGCGGCTGGGCTTTCTGCGGATCCTCGAAACGGCGCGGGACGCCGGCCGAAAGTACGGCATCTCCATGACGCTGCTCTTCCAGTCCATCGGCCAGATGCGCGAGGCCTATGGCGGCCGCGACGCCTCCTCGAAATGGTTCGAGTCGGCGTCCTGGATCAGCTTCGCGGCGATCAACGATCCAGAGACCGCCGACTACATCTCAAAGCGCTGCGGCGACACCACGGTCGAGGTCGACCAGCTCAGCCGCTCCTCGCAGATGTCGGGATCGTCGCGCACGCGCTCGAAGCAGCTGGCGCGCCGCCCGCTCATCCTGCCGCACGAGGTCCTGCGGATGCGCGCCGACGAGCAGATCGTGTTCACGGCGGGCAATCCGCCGCTGCGCTGCGGGCGGGCGATCTGGTTCCGCCGCGAGGACATGAGAAGCTGCGTCGGCGAAAACAGGTTCCACCGGAAAGAGGCAGTGCAGGGAGGAGCGCTTTGAGACGGCTGCGCATCGGCGACAGCGAAGTGGAGGACACCGCCGGCGACATCGCCGAGCGGCTGGCGGACGCCTTTGCGCGGCGCGAGCATCCGCTGTGCCTGTGCCAGCCGGAGGGCGTGCCGATGTATGTCGCGCGCGCGGGCGGGCGCCATGTGCTGAAGCGGATGCCCGGGAGCGGACCGCGGCACGATCCCGACTGCGATTCCTATGAGCCGCCGCACGCGCTCTCCGGCCTCGGCGCCGTCGACGGCGAGGCGATCGTCGAGAACGCCGAGGACGGCGTCACCCTGCTCAAGCTGGATTTCAGCCTGTCGAAGCAGGCCGGGCGGACGGCGCCGACGCCGCGCGACGCGATCGATGCCGGTGCGGTGAATACGGACGGTTCGCGCCTCTCCCTGCGCGCCCTGCTGCACTATCTGTGGGAGCAGGCCGAGTTCAATCGCTGGCGTCCGGCGATGACGGGACGGCGCAACTGGGCGGTGCTGCGCAAGTTCCTGCTCGAGGCGGCCGAGGGCAAGACCGCGAAGGGCAAGGCGCTCGCGGACGTCCTGTTCATTCCCGAGATGTTCGACGCCGATCGCGACGCCGCGATCGCGCAGCGGCGCGAGACGTTCCTCAGCCGCGCGTTGAAGGCCGAGGGCAAGCGCCGCTCGCTCGCCATGCTGATCGGCGAGGTCAAGGAGATCGCACCGGCGCGCTTCGGCCACCGCGTCGTGATCAAGCATCTTCCGCGCTTCCCGTTCATGCTGAACGAGGACGCCCACCGGCGGATCAACACGGTGTTCGCCTCCGAGCTGGCGCTCTGGAATGCGACGGCGGATTCGCATCTGATCGCGATCGCCACCTTCGGCATCGATGCCGCCGGCATCGCCTCGATCGAGTCGATCGCGCTCATGGTGGTGACCGATCGCTGGCTGCCGTTCGAGAATCGCTATGAGGTGGCATTGATCGACGCGCTGGCGAAGCGCGGCGCGAGCTTCGTCAAGAGCCTGCGCTACGACATGCCGGCTGCGCAGCCGATGGCCTGCGCCGTCCTGCGGCAGGACGGCGCCGCACCGCTCGGCATGTATATCGTGCCCGACGGCGCCGAGGCCGACTATCGGGAAAAGCTCGACGAGCTGATCGCCGAGAGCGGCATCGCGTCGTGGACCTGGAACATCGGCGATGGAGCCATGCCGGAGCTTCCGGCATGACGTGGTCGGAGGGGGCTTCCATGCGAGAGCGAGAGGCGGCCGGACCGCCTCTCGCCTGCGGCTCAGCGGCCGCTCGGCGCCAGCTCCACGGGCCTGTAGACGATGCGGCGGGCATGGAAGCTCACGCCGGTCTCGCAGGCGATCTGGTCGATGATCTGGCGCAGACCGCAGAGGCTGCGGTCACTCACCTCGCGCAGCGACGGGCCGCATTCGGCGAGCGCGTACCAGCGCCTCGTGCGGGGATCGAATATCTCCTGCGTCGCGAGGTCGATGTCGAGATGATCGAGGAGCGGCTGCGGCTGCGCGATCCAGCGGTGTTCGAATTCCGCCTCGATCCAATAGAGGTCTTCGGCGGCCTGCTCGGCGCGCGCCGGGTCAGCGCCGTCTCGCGCGCACCGCTGCGCCTCCACCGCGCGTATCATCAGCTCGATCAGATCGCCGAGCTTGGCGACGAGCCGGTCGTGTGCGCTGCGCGCGAGATCATTGTCGCAACCGACGCGACTGATCCTGGCTATGAACCTGAAGCCGTTGAGGCGCGTGAACAGCGAGAGGTAGTCGATGTCGGACATGGGGTGTCTCCTTTCGTTCTGACGAAAGGCGGCTGCACCGTAGGCGCGAGGAGTCAGGGATCGCGAAGCGACCGCCTGCGGCGGCGAGCGGGGGTGCCGATTTTCCGGCGGCGCCTCCCGGGCGTCGGCGGAAAATTGGGGGAACCGCGATGTCCTTGACGCCGGAGCGGCGGGTGCACAATAGGCCGTCAGAGAGAGAGGAAAGCCACGGCGACCGCCGGGCGCCGTGCCCGCATCCGGCGACCAGCCGGCAAGGTGCGCGAGGGTGTCCCTCGCGACGAGGCGCCCGGTCGATCCGGGCGACCTCGTCCCGCGAGATGGATCGTCACCCGCATGGGCGGAGACCGCGCAGCGGGCTCCGGGAGCGGTGCGCAGCGGCGCGAGTAGAGCCAGTCCGCCGCAGGCGGCTCGCCCAAATCTCCTTGTCGGTGACCGCATGTCTTGCCGGGCTGGCTATTCTGATACCAAACGCCACCCGGGTCGTCCGGCCTGCCCCGGTTTCGATCGGAGAAAGACACACCGCATTGGCCATATCCTCCCGTTCGGAACGACAGCATCGCAGCTCGGTTCAGCCGGGCGGTCTGAGCAGTGCTCCCGCAGAATGATTGTTCTCCCTACTAGAGGCGCTCTCGTCGCCGCGCTCGCCCTCGCCGCGCTTCATTGGCCATGTCGCGGAAATGCTGAGCCGACGCGGGGGGCGATTTCCGATACCGTGACGGCCTCGTTCTCCATCTGTGGCAGCGCCCGGCGGTTCGACTGCGTGGTCGACGGCGACACATTCTGGCTCGGACGACAAAAGATCCGGATCGCCGACATCGACGCCCCGGAACTCACGCCGCCACGCTGCGCACATGAGGGGGAGCTGGGCGTGGCTGCGAAGCACAGGCTGCGGGCGCTGCTGAACGCCGGGCCGTTTTCGCTGGTCGCGGGCTCGCGGGACGAAGACCCGTTCGGCCGCAAGCTGCGCACGGTGCTGCGTGCGGGCCGCTCGATCGGCGAGCGCATGGTAGCCGAAGGGCTTGTCCGGCGCTGGGGCGGCGGCCGGCGTAGCTGGTGCGACTGAGGCATCAGCTCAATGAATCGGTCGAGCCGGACCGATTCGAAAAACGCGTTGGACGCCGCCGCCGGCGGCGGCGAGACTCCCGGCATGACCCAGAAGGGCAGCCGACCCGTCCATCTTCGCCGCATCGACCCGACGCAGAACATGCGGCGCTTCTACGCGCTGGCGATCCAGCCGACACTGTTCGGCGGCGCTTCGGTCATCCGCAACTGGGGCCGGATCGGGTCGAACGGCCAGGCCATGATGCAGACCTTCGACCGACCGGACGAGGCCGACGATGCGCTGCGCCGCCTCGAGCGCAGCAAGCGGCGGCGCGGCTATCGCGACGTGGACTGAACCGGCCCCATAAGAATCGCCGGCAAGCGAAGCGCTGCCGGCCAGGAAGCGTCACATGGTCTCGTCGATGACGCCGGCCGCCTTCAGCCGGGCGTCGTCCATGTGGTCGATGATCTCATAGTCATCCGACATCCAGTCGAAATCGCCGTTCCGCACGTCCTCAAGCGTGGCCCAGGTGCCGTCGGGCCAGAGAACGATGTCGTCGGGATGCGGCTGTCGCCGTTGTGTTGAGTGGGATCGCGTCATCAGGGTCTCCTCGCGTGCCGGAAAGGACGAAGGCCCCGCTTTGCGGCGGAGCCCTCGCGTCGCTGCGATCAATCCCGCCGCGGCCGGGACCAGATCAGCTGCAGGCCTTCCTCGCCTTCCACCTCGACCAGGGTCGCGTAGAGCGGTTCGCGGAAGCTCGGATCGTCGAGCTTGACCGAGAGGTAGTCGCGACCGGTCTCCTCGGCGGTCTTCTGCCAGGCTGCGCCGAGCTCGACATTGTCGGCGTCGAAGATGCGGAACTGGGGGCCCCGGTCCGAGGGGTTCGGGATGCGGACGATGCGGGTCCGGGCCTTGAGGCCGAGGGTGCGGATGTTGCCGGTGAACTCGTTTTAGGTCAGCCGTCAACTGTCATTTTGAGCAGAAGCCGTTGATCTGGCTTCATCATTCGCTGGATGACACTTTCAAGGTGTCCT